>NZ_AULT01000032.1 GCF_000422425.1 Oceanospirillum beijerinckii DSM 7166 | reverse complement strand
ACTTCCGAAGCTGGCTGAGAACAATGAATAATGCTCTACCACCTTCTGAGGCAGTTGTAGCCCAAGCGATGCGATCTTCGCTGCCGGAATTTCTCTTGGTTTCCATTGAAAAGCTAAACGCGGTGAAATTCCTGAGCGAGCGAATAGAGATAGAGCGTTATGGAGGCTTCAAGCTCACAGGATGAATATTGATGATAGAAAACAATCGACTAAAACCAGAAAAACGCTTTCCAACAACGAAAGTTTAGACTGGATATGCGCAGTTCATTGAAATCAGAACTACGCACTGTCTAGTTGTTTAAATGAGCATATTGTCAGAAAAGTTAATCAGGAAGATAACTGAAACTGCGCTTCCACCCGGTACACCAACTTGTCACGGGACTCCGCGCTAAAGATGACGGGGGGAGTGAACTCGGCCACATCAGAGATAAAGCTCACCTGAGCACTAACAGCCTGACTCTGCCCATCCCGGTAAACCTTTACCTGACTGCCGGGTTGAAGCTGAGACAACTTGTGCTGTGGCAGATAGAAACGCACTTTTAACGCATCGTCGGGCAACAGCATCACTACTGGTGTGCCTGCATTAACGTATTCACCCAATTGGTGAAAGACATCTTCAACACGGCCTTCACGACGAGTGTGTACCGTCCGCTGCTGCAATTGCCAGTTTACTTCATCCCGAGCCGCTTCCGCCGCCTTCTGCTGCGCAACTGCCACTTCCAGAGTGTGCTCGCGGGCGGCTAACTCCGCGACCTGAATATTGGATTGAATCGTTGCAACCCGAGCTTGAGCAGCCCGCCACGAAGCCATCAGCTGATCCAGTGTACTGGCTGAAGCACTGCCGGATTTGACCAATTTCTGGATACGGTCTTTCTCCAACTTGGCTAACAGTTCATTAGCTTGAGCTTCGGCCAACTGAGCTTTAAGAACCTCAATCTCCTCTGGCCTTGCTCCCTGCTGGAGATCATAATTTTTCGCTTGCGCCTGTCTTACCGCCTGTTCTGACTGTTGCAAGATAAGCTGTTTTCATCATTACACCTTTTAATCAGCTGACAGTGCTTTAATTATCATGCTGTCATGTAACTCAAACAGCGCCTCAACATTCAGCGGCTGCTCAACGCCAATCTCAAAGACCACACGCCATATCGCAGCATAGATCATAGGTGCGATTACCAGTCGGGCAGTCAAATCTGCATCAGCTACCTGCAACTCACCACTGCGCTTACCGGCCTCAAGCAGCTGAGTGATAGCCCCAATGCCACGATCAATCACCTGCTGACGGTAATGACAAACCACTTCTGGAAACGCATTGCAATCACCGATCAATACCTTAGCCAGCTTAGGCATCGGCGAATGCGCAACAATCATCGGCATAATACGAAATAACATTTGCAATGCCTCCTTTGCCGAACCCGCACTATGAAGCACCACCTCCAGCTCCTGAATTTTTGGACTGGCAATACTATTGATCAGACCATGAAAGACCTGTTCTTTGGATTTGAAATAGAGGTAGACCGTCCCTTTAGAGACCCCGGCACGACTCGCGATATCGTCCATTCGTGCAGCGGTATAACCCTTCTCAAAAAACTCATCCAATGCTGCATCTAACAGCGCCTGACGACGCTGCTCCTTTGCATGAGAGGTGCGTGCTCGATTCATTCTCAACCTGACCTTAAAATAACTGACCAGTCAGTAATATACAACAAAAATAAAAGTTATGCCCGATGTAAAATATTTTATCGTGGCATCTATTGTTTCAGAGATGATGCTCCCTGAGAGATGAGACACTTTAAAGCCTTAAGTCGAGAAGAGTTTAGCATTCTGATTGAAGTCAACGTCACAACGGGAGCTCATCATTTTCGCTCTTACTGACCAGAGGTCAGCAACTCATATAGAGACCTGGCCCTTTGATGACCTTGATCAGCCGCTTTTTTATACCATTCGATAGCTTGTTGCTGATTTTTATCTGTGCCTCGACCTTCTTCAAAAAAAATCCCTAAAAGGTATTGCGATTCGGCCAGGCCCTGCTGTGCCGCTTGCTGGAAGAAGACAAAAGCTTGCTGATAATTCTGTGCTACACCTTCACCTAAGGAGTAGATCCGTCCTAAATTGTGCTGGGCATTGGCATTGCCTTGATTAGCCGCTTTTTCATACCAGAAAAATGCTTTACGCAAGTCCCTTAGCTCACCATCATCTTTCTGATACAGGCTACCCAGGCCAAACTGAGCTTCGACAAAACCCTGATCTGCAGATTTTTGAAACCAGAACAAGGCCTGCTCCAGGTCTTGTTTGACACCATGACCTTTCTGATACATCACGCCCAGATTAAACTGGGCCTGAGCATAACCCTGCTCTGCGGCTTTCTGTAACCATTGCGCCGCTTGCTTATGGTCTTTTGCCAGCCCCTGGGCTTTCAGATATAGCTGACCTAACTCATTTTGTGCACCTATATGCCCCTGCTCACCTGCTTTTTGATACCAGTTCGCAGCATGCAAAAAGTCCCGCTCAACCCCGAGTCCCTGCTCATATAAACGCGCCAGACTGTACTGTGCTTCTATATAATTCTGCTGCGCCGCTTGCTGCAGCCAGTAAGCAGCTTGTCCATAATCCTGATTAACATACAATCCTTCGGCATACAGTCGACTGAGGTTAAATTGCGCTTCAGCAATGCCGTGCTCCGCCGCTTTGCTCCACCAGTGATGAGCCTGCCCAAGATCCGGGGCCAACTTATCACCTTGGAAATACCAATTACCCAACGTATATTGCGCTTCCAGATGGCCTTGAGCTGCGGCCTGTGTATACCAGTGTGCGGCCTGAATGAAGTCAACATCGACCCCCTCACCCTTTTCATACATCACGGCCAAGCGATATTGCGCCTCTAACACGCCTTCAGCGGCCACTTGCTTATACCACTCAGCCGCTTGAACATAATTCTGCTCAACTCCCAGCCCTCTGTCGTAGCTGAAAGCTAAGCGATATTGAGCCTCTATATGAGCCTTATCCGCAGCCTTCTGATACCACACTAGCGCAGCAGCAAGGTCTTGATCCACGCCATATCCCTGTTCATATAAGCGGCCTAGCCTGTATTGCGCGTCGATATGCTGTTGATCCGCAGCCTTGCGGTAATATTCTGCGGCTTGAATATAATCCTGATCACCACCATAGCCCTGTTCATAAAGTCGCCCCAAATCATACTGGGCCAGAATATGCTGCTGAGAGGCGGCTTTTCTATACCAATCCGCCCCGACCTGATAGTTCTGAGTCACCGACAGCCCCCGGATATACATCAGGCCAACATTATATTGTGCGTCAGCAATCCCCTGCTCAGCAGCTTGATGCCACCAATGATGAGCCTTTGCCAGATTCTGGTTAAAGCCCTGCCCATCATCACCTTTAAAATATAAGCCGCCTAAGATCAGCTGGGAACGACTATGCCCCTGCTCCGCCGCTTTCTCTAACCACTCAATGGCCTTAGGATAGCTCTGCGCACTACCCAATCCCATGCTGAACATCATTCCTAAGCGACTTTGTGCTTCCGCATAGCCACTCTCAGCCGCGAGGCTTAACCACTCCATTGCCTGCTCATAACTTTTAGCGCCTCCCTGCCCGTTAAAGTACAGAACTCCCACATTATATTGAGCCTTCACAACGCCCTGCTCTGCAGATTTCAGCCACCATTGATGCGCTTGCTGTAAGTTCTGTTCCACACCCTGACCATTGAAATACATAACGCCAAGGTTAAACTGGGCTGTCGCATCACCTTGCTTAGATTGCTGCAACACCCTGTTGAACAGAGCCTTATCACCCTGCGTCGATAAGGCTGGACCGGCTATAAACAGCATTGTGATCAGAAGGAATGACAGCAAAGATTTATTCATCATTTTTTTCAAATCAATATAGATGGTGTCGGGGGATTCTCAGTAACATGCCAGCAAAGTAACTCGCATCTTACTGAGGGGAATACCCTATAAGATTAGCCCCGACATCTTTTCAGTTCCATCAAATAATTCCTGTTAATTCAGACAGTAACGCTAGCTTCGGAAAAGAAAGGGATGACAGCACGATATAGCCAGAGCAGCCGCAAAGCTCTACCTTATAGCAGACATATGCATGAGAGGTGATTGATCAGCCCAGGTTGTACTTTCTCCGTCACCGTCGCTACTATCGTCAACCAGCATGATATCCCTGCCTTGGATACTCTTATTTCACGACTTAAACACAAAAACAAAACCAGGATCTAACATGAGTCAAAATGATTGGGAAAACGGCCTAAAAGTACGCACTGAAGTGATGGGCGAAGCCTTTGTCCAAAAGGCGATGGATGGCACCACGGATCTGACCGCGCCGATGCAAGACTGGATCAACGAACATGCCTGGGGTTCCACCTGGCAACGGGACAATCTGCCGCGTTCTACCCGCTCTCTGGTTACTATCGCCATGCTAGCGGCTTTAAAAGCCCCAACAGAGCTAAAAGGTCATGTGCGTGGAGCCTTGAATAATGGCTGTACAGTGGAAGAGATTCAGGAGGTGTTATTGCACTCCATTGTTTACTGCGGCGCTCCTGCCGCACAAGAAGCATTCCGGGCAGCAAAAGAAGTGATTGAAGAATACCAGGAAAACAATGCGTTCTAATCCATTGCGGCTTACAACAGGCAAGAACAGCATTGCAGCCCTATGCTAACTCTGGGTTCTACAAAAACAGTCTATTATCAGGGTTATATCTTGACCCTAAACAGACACGGCTCGCTCCAGCTAATGACTGCTGCGAGTCGTTTTACGATCATTTTTTTCGTAACGTAAGGTTTCACCGCATTTATTCAGATAAACTCAATTAGCAGCTTTAGCTCCGATGAGCCGTTATCTGAAAGAAGATCCAAGCCCTTTTCCCTCCCAGCGTATAAACCTGTTCCAATCAACACCCTCCTTGGAGATATTGCCGAAAAATTTCGCTTCACCGGATAATAGTTCAGTGGTTATCAAACCATGCGTTGATAGCTTCAGATTGTTCCAGATCAAGCCATGACCTAGGATCTGCATCAAGTTTGATAGTGTACCCCGCTATCCCCTGAACAAAGTGCTTCTGTACTAATTGGTGGAGCAAGAGATGTTATTAGAATTAAAAGATCCCCAGCTACTGAAAACCCAGTCTTACATTAACGGTGAGTGGGTCGATGCAGACAGTGGTAATACCTTCCCAGTAACCAATCCGGCGACGGGTGAACTGATCGCTAACGTTGCAGATCTGGCTGGTGACGAGACCCGCAAGGCGATCGAAGCAGCCGACGTAGCAATGACATCATGGAAAGCGAAAACCGCCAAAGAGCGTGCCGTGATCCTGAAGAAGTGGTTCGATCTGATGGTAGCCGCTCAGGAAGATCTGGCTCTGCTGATGACGTCCGAACAGGGCAAGCCTATGAAAGAGTCCATGGGCGAAGTGATGTACGGTGCCTCTTTCATTGAGTGGTTTGCGGAAGAGGGTCGTCGTGCTTACGGTGATGTGATCCCAACCCACGCCAATGACAAGCGCATTCTGACTGTGAAACAGCCAATCGGTGTTGTTGCAGCGATCACGCCTTGGAACTTCCCTATCGCGATGATCACTCGTAAAGCAGCTCCAGCGCTGGCAGCGGGTTGTACTATCGTAATCAAGCCATCTGAAGAGACGCCTTTCTGTGCTCTGGCGCTGGCTGAGCTGGCGGATCGTGCTGGTATCCCAGCGGGTGTGATCAACGTGGTTGCGGGTGTTAACGCTAAAGCGATCGGTGGCGAGCTGACGTCCAGCCCTATCGTACGCAAGCTGAGCTTTACCGGTTCTACCCCTGTGGGCAAGCTGCTGATGGAGCAGTGCGCACAGACCGTTAAGAAGACCTCTATGGAGCTGGGCGGTAACGCACCGTTTATCGTATTTGATGATGCGGATATCGATGCGGCTGTAGAAGGTGCTCTCGCATCTAAATACCGTAATGCGGGTCAAACCTGTGTTTGCGCTAACCGTATTCTGGTTCAAGCTGGTGTACACGATGAGTTCGCCGAAAAGCTGGCCGCTCGTGTACAAGAGATGAAGATTGGTAACGGTGCCGCTGAAGGCGTCGAGATCGGCCCTCTGATCAATAAAGCTGCTGTCGATAAAGTTGATCGCCTGGTTCAGGAATCTATCGCTCAGGGTGCAAAAGTGGTCACCGGTGGTGAGCGCAACTCTGAAGGTGAACTGTTCTACACGCCAACCATCCTGTCTAACGTGACCCAGGATATGCCGGTATTCACTCAAGAGATCTTTGGTCCTGTGGCACCGATTATCCGTTTCGAGACTGAAGAAGAAGCGATTGAGATTGCGAACAATACACCGTTCGGTCTGGCGGCTTACTTCTACTCAGAGACAATGTCCCGTATCTGGCGCGTGTCTGAAGGCCTAGAGTACGGTATGGTTGCAATCAATGATGGCATCCTGTCTACCGAAGTTGCACCGTTTGGTGGTGTGAAGGAATCCGGTACTGGTCGTGAAGGCTCTAAGTATGGCCTGGAAGACTACCTGGAAATCAAATACATGCTGATGGGCGGCATTCGCTAATTCCGCTTGAAATTCACCCTGTTGGCATAACCCGGATAGCAGTGACGTTATTTAACACTTTTTATTTTTAAAGCTCACTGCTCTCTTTATTTACTGTATTAGGAGTCGTCATAATGACAACGAATGCTTCCCTTCAAGAACGTAAAAACAAAGTTTTCGCTACAGGTCAGGGTAACCTGGCACCAGTATTTATCGAGCGCGGCCTGAATGCTGAAATGTGGGACGTTGAAGGTAACCGTTACATCGATTTCGCTGCGGGTATCGCAGTACTGAACACTGGCCACTGCCATCCTAAAGTGATCGAAGCAGTTAAAGCTCAGACCGAAAAGCTGACTCACACCTGTATCACTGTAACGCCATACGAGCCTGCAGTGGCTCTGGCTGAGAAGCTGGTAGAAATTGCTCCGGGCAACACGCCTAAGAAAGCCATGTATGTCACTACTGGTGCTGAAGCGGTTGAGAACTGCGTGAAAATCGCACGTGCTCACACAGGTCGTCCAGGCGTCATCGCATTCAATGGTGGCTTCCACGGTCGTACTAACATGACTATGGCTCTGACTGGTAAAGTTGTGCCTTACAAAGCCGCTTTCGGTCCATTCCCAGCCAGTGTTTACCACGCGCCATACCCAAATGAAGTTCACGGTGTAAGCATCGAAGACTCTCTGAAAGCGCTGAAAATGCTGTTTACTTGCGACATTGAGCCAACTCAGGTTGCTGCGATCATCATCGAGCCGGTACAGGGTGAAGGTGGTTTCTACCAGGCTCCTGCTGAGTTCCTGCAGGCACTGCGTCAGATCTGTGACGAGCACGGTATCATGCTGATTGCTGACGAAATCCAGAATGGCTTCGGTCGTACAGGTAAAATGTTCGCTATCGAGCACGCTGGCGTTGAACCTGATCTGATGACCATGGCTAAAGGTATTGCCGGTGGTTTCCCACTGTCTGCTGTTGTTGGTAAAGCTGAGGTTATGGATTCAGCACCTGCTGGTGGCCTGGGTGGTACTTACGCGGGTTCTCCAATCGCTTGTGCTGCTGCTCTGGCAGTTCTGGAAGTGATCGAAGAAGAGAAACTGATGGAGCGTGCAACCTCTATCGGTAACCAGATGAACCAGCGTCTGAGCGCTCTGAAAGAAGAGTACCCTCAGATTATTGGTAACGTACGTAACCTAGGCTCTATGATTGCGATGGAACTGATCCAGAATGGTGACATCGATCAACCAAACCCTGAACTGACCAAAGCCCTGGTTGCTGAAGCACCTAAAAACGGTCTGATTCTGCTGTCTTGTGGTATCCGCGCTAACGTTATCCGCTTCCTGCCAGCTCTGACCATGAGCGATGAAGTGCTGAACGAAGGTCTGGATATTCTGACTAAGATGATCGCTGATCAGGCGAAGTAATTGGGCATCACTGCTCGATTACCTCTCCCCTCTCTATAGCACATGCTGCTATAGCAAAACGGACAGCCCAGGCTGTCCGTTTTTTTATGGCTCTGAACATCAATATCAATGACTGACACTCAGAGCATCATCTTTTCAAGGATAAAGCCTGCTTTAATCCGCAGTGAAATGCCCTCTCAGCACTTGCAAAAACAGTTCACGGGCTTTGTTTGGCTGTGCCGTTTTTTTGCTTACCGCCGCCATTGGCAATAGATAGTTACGCAGCTCGGGAACAACTGAACGAATCTGCCCCGACTCCACATACTGCTTCGCGTACGCTTCCGGCAAAAAGCCCATATAAAGACCGGATAAAATCATCGCCAGACGCCCTTCATAAAAATAAGCCTTACCGGCCAGTTTCAGGCCAGACATCTGCTCTTCTACGGCTTCATGAGGCTTCAGACCGGCATGTACCAGCGGAATCTCACAAATCACCTCATCAGTAATCTCTTTCTCTGGCAGAAGTGCCGCAGGATGCCTGGTACTGATATAAAGACGACAAATATCAGTATAGATATCAAAGTAATCCAAGCCTTCCAGTTTACGGTGACAGGGAATAAAGCCCACATCCACCATATCGTTCAGCACCATACGCTCAATCTCAGCCATGGAGGCGACATCAGACGAGATCTGTACACCCGGTGCCTGCTGGTAAAAGGCATTGACTAAATCAGGGAAAGCGCAACGATCATCCAGGCTTATAGCGTCGGATAGCACAATTTTCAGTTCGCCGGTCAGGCTGCTGTTTAGATTATTTACCGTCACACGGAACGCATCCAGAGACTCTAACAGCTGTACTGTCATCTCATAGATGATGGCACCCTCTTCTGTCAGGGAGAAACCCGCACGGCCGCGCTTGCATAGCACCAGATTCAACCGGGATTCCAGATTGGAAATATGCAGACTAATGGTGGAACGGCCAATATTCAGTGCCGTTTCTGCCGCTGAAAAGCCACCGCAATCCACGACTGTCTTAAAGACTTTCAGCTGCTTAATCTCGTAATCACCCACCTGACCCAGAGAGTAATTTTTTGTGCTCATAGATGCCTGTCACTCAAGAATAGTTTTTTAATAATAATAGGTTATGGGCCTCACTATCTGGATGAGTCTAGCAGAGGGCCTTTCATTATTCACAGCTATTTTATGAATACACCCACTTAAAGAAAAATATTTCGGGCCACCTTGATCAATAGCTGGAGGATATAGTTTTTATAGAGGTTTTTTGTTTGAGTGCTTGATGATCAAAGTGTGATTTTTTCGTAACTTGGCGCCTGAAACTATCCAAGCGCATACCTCTTACAGGGTATTCATTCCTCTTTAAATCTGTGAGCAGTATTTTCTTGCTTTAAAATCAGCCATAGCAGGAAAACCCACTATTTGTAATGTTTGTTCACCGTAAAACTTTACTGCGATTTGGCGAGGTTTTTCATAACACTGGATCACTCTAAACTGCACACATGGCTTGAGGAGATACAGCGGACAATATCTTCTCTTCCCATTGACCTCTATGTTCACGCCCCTTGGGGTTGTGCCTTTTGCTCGGCCAGTCACTATCGACACCCTGCTGACTGGACTATTTGTACCCGGTTGATTCCTCGCGATCAACCGGGTCTTTTTTTATCTTCATCCCTCATGCCCCTCCAGAGAACCGCTCCCTCCAGGCAATGATGTTTATTGATCAAGTGGATCGTTCTATTTTCCAATAGGCGAAAAGAGGCCATAACTTTCGCTACAGCCTCTTTATCTGTTAACTATCCACTTTATCTTTTAGCTCTACGTCACCTACACCACATCCATATCCGGTTTTTTCTTGTATGGAATACGGAAAAAGATCACATAAAAAACAGGGACAGCAATCAGTGTAAGAATAGTCGCAAAGCCCAATCCAAACGAGATCACAACCGCCATACCTTCAAAGAAGGCATCAAACAGCAGTGGCACCATGCCCAGAATCGTAGTGATAGCGGCCATACATACCGGGCGGACACGACTCACCGCTGAGTGGAACACCGCATCGTAAGGTTCCCGGCCCAGAGACAATTCGTAGTTGATCTGATCCAGAAGCACGATACCGTTTTTCACAATCATCCCTGATAGACTCAGGAAGCCCAGCAGCGCCATAAAACCAAAGGCGGCATCCATTAACAACAGACCGGATGAAACTCCGATCAACGCCAACGGCACACATAGCCAGATCACCAGTGAAGCTTTAAAGGAGTTAAACAGCAGTACCGTGATAATAAACATAAACAGGTAGCCCATTGGCAGGGAGCTGAAAATATTTTGCTGTGCATCACGGGCACTTTCAAACTCACCACCCCACTCCAGCTCATAGCCACGGGGGAGTTCAATCCCTTCGACCTGAGGACGGATACGTTTAAATACCGCATCGGTAGTTTCATTTTCCAGGATCAGCGGATCACCCATCACAGTAATGGAACGCTTGCGGTTACGACGTTCAATAATAGAGTCTTCCCACACCAGCTCAAAACCGGTCACAAGCCCACTTAGCGGTACATAGCTTTGGGTTGCCTGACTGTAGACCTGCAGATCACGCACTTGCTCGATAGACAAGCGCTCCTGTTCCGGCGGCTGCATGATAATTGGAATCAGCTTACTGCCTTCACGATAGACACCCACCTGAGCACCACTGAAGTTCATCAGCAATACACGGTCGATATCTTTTTTACTGATACCTAAACGACGGGCATGAGATTCGTCAAACTGAGGACGCAGGACTTTCACACGCTGACGCCAATTATCTTTGATGCCTTCAACACCACCATCAGCCGCGTAGATCTGTTTTGTTTTCGCGGATAACTGACGCAGAACCTCAGGATCAGGACCAATAAAACGTGCTTCAATCTTAGAACCTGCTGCAGGGCCTAACATCAGGCGCTCCAGTTTAAACTCCAGATCACTATGGTTTGCGGATAAATAACCGTGCACCTTTTCAATCAGCTCAGGAATGTCATTACCATCATTGGCACGCACTACAATCTGACTATAACTGCTCGAAGGTTGTTTGGAGTTATAAGTCAGCATAAAGCGCGGCATCCCCTGTCCTGTGGTCGACGCAGCATATTTCACGCGTTCATCTTTCAGGATAAAGGCTTGCACATCTTCTACACGCTTATAAGTATCATCAATATGACTCCCTTCCGGCAGTTCCATATTGACAAAAAAGAGCGGTGTCGTGGATGGAGGGAAAAACGCCTGCTTCACAAATTGAAAGTAGTAACCCGCGCCATATAGAGAGCCGATCAGTAGCAGAACTGTAATCCAACGGAAACGCAGTGCCGCCGACAGCAGCGCTTTATAGACCGTAAACAGCACGCCTTTGTAAGGATCTTCAATCTCATGTTCTGCTTTAATTTCTTGCTTGAAGAACAGGTCGCAGAAGAAAGGGGTCAAAGAGATTGCGGTAAACCAGCTTAACAGCAGGGAGATCAGCAATACCTGGAACAGGGAACCGACAAACTCACCCACGGAGTCCGGTGACAGGCCAATCGGAGCAAAGGCCATAATCGCAATAATGGTTGCACCCAATAAAGGCCATTTGGTTTGCTTCACTACACTCTCGGCAGCTTCCAGCTTACTGTAACCACGCTTCAGACCGATCAAGACCCCTTCTGTCACCACGATGGCATTATCCACCAACATACCCAGAGCGATAATCAAACCACCCAGAGAGATACGTTGCAGGTTAATCCCCAGGTACTGCATGACAATAAAAGTACCCAGAATGGTTAACAGCAGAATCAGGCCAATCAGAACACCAGAACGCAAGCCCATAAACAGCAGCAGTACGACAATAACGATGCCAACTGCTTCGGCCAGGTTCAACAAGAAAGACTGAACCGATTTATCCACTTCGTGAGATTGGAAATAAATAGGATTAAGCTCGATACCTACCGGCTGTTGGTATTCCAGATCAGCAATGCGCTGCTCCAGCTCCTGGCCAACCTTAACTACGTTAACTCCCGTAGAGAAAGAGACACCTAGCAACAGTGCAGTTTCATCATTAAAATCCACTCGTTGTTCAGTTGGATCTTGATAACCACGACGTACTTCCGCCACATCACGCAGATAGATACTCTTTCCGGAAACAGGGCTGGTCAGCAGCAGGTTTTCCAGCTCACTGATATCCTGGAACTCGCCGGTTGGATGAATACGGATATATTCGGAACCCACTTTAATGCGACCCGCATTAGATACCGCATTCTGATTGCTCAGTAGCTGATCCAGCTGACCCGTAGTAATACCCAGCGCGGTTAACTTAGCCCGGGAGATCTCAATAAAGACCTGCTCCTGCTGTTCACCCGCAATGGCGACCTTACTCACACCCGGCACCAGCACCAGTTCACGGCGCAGAAAATCCACGTAGGACTTCAGATCACTGTAGTGATACCCCTGCCCCGTTACTGCCAGCAGTACACCGTAAACATCACCAAAGTCATCCACTACCGCAGGAGATGTGGAGCCTTGAGGCAGCTGAGGCTTTAAATCACGCATTTTCTTACGTAATTCATCCCAGATCTGATTCAGATCCTTACCCCGGTAGGTATCTTTAACCGTCAGCTGAACTTTGGAATAACCCGCTTTGGTCGTTGAAACCAGTTTATCCACATAGGGCAGATTCTGAATCGCCTGCTCAATAGGATAGGTGACTTCCTCTTCCACCTGTTCAGGCGTCGCACCGGGATAATAGGTGATGATCAAAGCATCTTTGATAGTAAATTCGGGATCTTCCAGCTGCCCCAGTTTAGTAAAGGAGATTGCACCACCGACCAGAAGTATCAGGGTGATCATCCAGCTGGAGACTTTTTTTTCGATAAAATACTTAGCGATACTCACTTACAGGCCTCGCTCTTTTACCCACGGACGCACTTCCATGCCTTCACGAATAGCATGTACACCGGCTATGACAATCTGTTCTCCCTCTTTAAGCCCATCGATTACCTGAATCTGGTTGGACTGGAGTTCGCCGACAGTGACTTCACGCTGACTTAACAGGTGAGTATCCGGGTCATAAACCCAGACCGCTCTTTTCTTTTCTTCCAGTGTTTGATCCTCTGGCGTGAACACAGCTTCAACCGGCACCAGCCAGTATTGAGGCTCACCCAGCAGCACGTTGGCATTCACCTGGACTTCAGCCGTCATCCCCGGTAGCAACAGCAAGTTAGCAGTATCCGGATCAGGTCGAGGCATTGTCAAAGTCA
Organism: Oceanospirillum beijerinckii DSM 7166; assembly: GCF_000422425.1. Lineage (GTDB taxonomy): Bacteria > Pseudomonadota > Gammaproteobacteria > Pseudomonadales > Halomonadaceae > Oceanospirillum > Oceanospirillum beijerinckii. Next base: position 64,256 of record NZ_AULT01000032.1, on the reverse strand, counting down.
CCGTATAACTCTTAGTTTTCGGATCTGGATTCGTGGAGTGATCTTTATAAACTGCTGTAAATACCTTGCCCGGCATACTGTCTACTGTGATATTAGGCTGGTAGGTTCGATCACTTTTCTGGATACGAACAATAAAGTCTTCCGGCACCTGAAACTGGATATCAATAGAATCCGCATCTTCGAGCTTCACAATAGGAGCCGCAGCATTGACAAACTCAAAGTTGTCCGCGTAAACCTTAGCAATCACACCACTGAATGGCGCATAAATTTTACTGTAAGAGAGCTGGTTTTTAGCCTGTTGCAAAGCAGTCGCGGCTTGCTTCACAGTATTATTGATCTCATCCAATTGAGACTGTGTTGCCGCCTTCTGCTGCACCATGGCGCTAATACGCCGTTGCTGTAACTTAGCAAGATCATAAGCGGTCTGACGTTGACTGATATTCAGTTTAAAATCTTTATCATCCAGCGCAGCTAATAGCTGACCTTTCTGCACCTCCTGCCCTGAAACTACAGGTAAAGCCTCTAACTGCCCCGCCACCCGGAAAGTCAGATCGGTTTCCTCACTGGCGACAAACTCCGCCGGGAAATAACGCATAGCAACACTTAGGCTACCAATGGTACTGAGTTTGACTGGCCTGATAACAGGTTCTCGTTCCACAGTTTCCTGCTCCGGTTTACAGCCTGATAAAAACAGGCTTGCTACTAGCACACAGGTTAAAGCCAATAGACGAGGTCGACAGGGCATCTTGGATTCCTTAAGCGTCTTATTTAGTTCAAAAAGTGTCAATAAATCAGACATCATGATCTTTACTATAGATAAAGTATGATGACTTCACTGTGAAAGAAGGAGAAAGCTCAAAAGACATTGGCGTTACTGAACACACAGTGTTCTTTACTCAATGCCTATTTAGTCCTGATAGGCTAAATTAAATATTCTCAAACGGGATGATAGAGACAGAGCTTTATCCGAGGAAGCTAAATTATTCATCAAATTAATTTATTTGATTAACTTAGACCAGCGAGTCCAGTTTTACCGTTCATTATTGATTTTAAAAAGATAAAACATGTTAAGTGAAATATGTTTGCCGTCTGGACTTAAGCAATTACTTAAGTCCAGGATATGGAGATTAGCGTGCGGAAAATTAATTAGATAAAATCGTTTTCAGTGCCTGGGCGTGTTCTGCAGCGGTATGACCCAGCGAGGTTAGGTAACCACCATCTTCCTGAGTAATCAATCCTTTAGCATAAAGGCGTTTTGCAGCCTCAATCATTTCAGGATCAGCATCTGAGTGCACTTTAACCCCCTGCTGCATACTTGAGAGGTTAAACTGGATCAATATATTGACTTCCTGATGTTGCTCTTCCGATAAACGCATCAATAGGTCCTCTTTCTTGTTTTAGGATCCAAAGAATTGACCCCAAACAAAACTTCTTTAGCCTCATTCTCCATCTTGACTCATTACTGATGGACATGTAGCAAAGAGATTTATCTGGGAAAATACGTCACTTGAACCATTCAGCGACTTAGCTGCTACTGTAGCAAGTTTCTCGCTTCAGAGTTAAGAAAAATCTCACTAAAATTAAAAAGTTATGCTGTATGCAGCAAAGGTCTAAGTAAATTACTGTCTGAGGCGACAACAAGGTTGAAAAACACCGCTACTTCAGGCTCTAAGCACCAGAGCAAAAGGCTTTCAACATTTATTTCCTTACCCTCTCGGGCCCCTGAGTATGAAAATATTTATGTTGGTTTGCTCATTTGCCAAATAAAACTGGATTCAGGCAATAAACATGCTGAAGTAAACTACAAGGGAGGGCAGGGAATCACTCCTTGACCTGAACCAATACATTCAGCTATCCGTCAAAGAGTGATTCCAGCTATATTCTATCCGTTTGGCAGGTTGCTTATTGCAAGGCCTGACCAATAAGATGATCTGAAAAATCAGAAACCGGCGAAATCAAACTCAAAGCTAAAATCGGCCAAACCGGTTAATTCCAGCACTTGATTACCTGTAACCTCCTGGCCACCAACATTGTCGACAAAGCCGCACATACCAAAGTCAGTCCAGTTACCACCCTCAACAGCCTGATCATTAATGGGTGAAACGGCAGCCAAATCGACAGGGAGAGCATCAATTAAGGTTAAATCAATCAATGAGCTGTCTACGGGTTCAATGGCAATCAGTGGCTCTGGGTTCAGCTCCCCATTGATTTCATCAACACGTTGTTGCTGCTCTGCTGTCAGGTCTTCATAAGAAACAACGCCATAGATTTTATCAACCTGCTTAAACAAGCCATCGAGCTCGGCCTCCTGTTGCTCTGTCAACTCAGGCCAATCGCCATTCTCATCAGGACCTAGTAGATCATCAATCTGCTGATTCAGGGCATTAACCTGGGCCTGCTCAACATCTGTCAAATCAAAGTCAGGAGTGCCAAAGATCTCATCCAACTCATCAAACAGGGCCTGAGTTTTTTCATCAAATTCTGGAATAGGCATGATGGAAATCATGCCATCATCTTTCAGGAAAATAGCATCCAGCTGTGCGTAAATGCCATCTACTTCCTCTTGCAACTCTTCGGACAGGTCATCATAGGATACGACGCCGTATACCTTATCAATCTGCTTGTACAGGCCATTCAGTTCTTCCTGCTGCGCTTCAGTCAGCTCAGGCCAATTACCATTTTCGTCCGGTAACAGCATCGCTTCAATCTGAGTGTTCAACTCATCAACCTGCACTTGCTCTTCTTTGGTCAGTTCCTGTTTATAGCTACCAAAGATATCATCCAGACGGTCATATAGAGACTGAACTTCTTCATCAATCGGCTCGACTGGTAAAATATCAATTTGATCCGCCCACAGCTTATCCAGCTCAGCGTAGATATTATCGACTTGCTTCTGCTGTTCCGAACTCAAGTCATCGTAATTAACAATGCCGTAGATATCGTCAATCTGGTCATACAAAGCAGCGACTTCTTTTTCCTGAGCTTCTGTCAGTTCAACCCACTCACCATTTTCATTAGGTGCAAAAAAAGTGTTCACCTTATCGTATAACGCATCAACCTGTTTCTGCTCTGCTTCATTCAGATCAAAATCAGGTGTACCAAAGATCTCATCCAGCTGTTGGTAAAGGGCCTGAATCTCATCATCTTCCGGGAAAATCACACATCCCCCGGCCATAATACCAGCAGCAGCGGGCTCTTCAGAAACAGGCTCGGCACTCGGAATAGCAGGTCCAATTGCAGGTTCTACTGTCGGCTGAATATCCAGAGTAGCAGGCTCAATTTCTCGTTCAGCAGGCAGGGGCTGAACATTATTAACTTTGGTAAACATCATGATCCTATTTCCTTGATATTATGCATGTTTTTGCCAGCACCTTGATTACTGGCCTAAAGGTAATCCACGTAGGCACTTCACCCTGTCGCCTAATAAGCATCTGACTGAGTCGGTAAAGAGTCTAGGTGGAGCACTTACCCTCAAGTGCAGAAATATTGTGGCAAAATCTTGCTGGAGATGATGTTTTTGGTTTGTTTATGGAATGTAGCCTCCACATTAAAATCTTTTCTAAGCTCTACCTGCCGATACAAAGGATCCCACGCTTGTATCAAGATAGCATTATCAAGATACTGTCTGCCTTTCAGGCTCACAGCCTTTAAACTGAGGCTCAAGCAGCTGAACCACTTCAGGATACAGCTCCTGTCGACTCACCGAGTGGGATACCACGGAAAAATGCGCCAGCGATCCTGATTCGGCTTTTTCCTTTAAGATTAGGGTTTCCCTATTGTATTCCTTAAACATGCGATCATAACTTTTGGTCAGATCAAGCACGCGGTAAGCCATTTTTCTGATAGGTTTGATATTGCCCCATAAAGTAAAAGATCGCGCAAGGAAACGGCGCATGCCGGAACCTATCATGCCATCCAAAGCCTTAGAAGCGGTCTCCAGGCCTGCTGTAAAGCCAGACAACTCTGTTTGCGGAGCCAATAAATTAATGCATAACTTTAATAGGTTTTTCTGATCAGGCAACTGCTCATAATCCTGCTCAGCCTGTTGCAGGTGCTGTATAAAAGCAACAAAGCTATCCAAATGAATATCGGAATATTTGCTATCCAACGCTGTTACATTGACGTTAGACAAACGAGACTTAAAGCTATCTGACAGCTGTTTCTCAGGTGTTGTCGAAGTATTATCAAAATACTCAATCTGATTGGAAACCAGTGCATATAGAAGGTCCACAAAAGGTCCAGATGCCTTGCCTACATCAATGGATAGAAAATCGATAATATGATTCAGCTCTTCTGCAATATCACCTATCAGAGGCAGAACACAGTAGTCACCTTTTCTGTTACGCTTATCAATAGCTTCCATAATATTGGAAATATCCTGAACGAGCGCATCAATCAGGCGATCCAGCTCAGACTTGAGCTCCGCATTGATAAAGTGCCTGGTAATATCTCCACTATATCGTTTAACCACATCATCTGATGCGTAATAAAGTGTTTGACTGAGCTTCTCCACTGAACCTTTCAGTTCTAGCAAGATTGCTTTGCAGTCTAATAGGGTGGCAATGGCATCCTGATAAATCTCTTGGCCTTCCGCGGCTGTAAACTTATAGCCATTGTAGTTTATGAATATTTTGAAGGCACTGGTTTTAGGCAATTTAGCCTTAATACCAAGGAGCTTTGCCTTGATACCTTCTGCACTGGATTCCTTGACTACCCGGGCCAGTGTTGGCACATCATCTTTCACTAGATTATAGGCAGAGACCAGATCATACATGGAGAAATCGGCAATCACTCGCTGGGTTAAATCAAAGTCATTTGTCACATTGATGATACGGCAGTCCGATGCAAAACGACTTTCATCCAGCTGGTGCAGCTGGTTAAAGAATGGGGTAGACAAGTAAGTGATGCTTTTTATCTGCCACTGCTCCGGCCACTCTGGAGCAACTGCCGCGCGCTTTGTGAACTCATTGAGCACGTTACCACCATGAGAATGGCCGATAAGGTGAAAGGCCACTTTTCTGTTGCGATAGCCTGAATAATAAGCGACTTCACCATTGCTACCACAAAGACGATTTGCAAGATAAGCCCCTGCTATCTCCCTATTTGCTTTAGTATTGTCGCCACTCCAACCATGGGCATCAAACAGAGCAAGATTCTCATGTGTTTCACATAAACCTCTTAGCTTTTCTATAAACTTTGTGTTTTCGGCCCAATAATTATTACTACTGGTGTAGCTTGATGCGCGTTTAATACTGCTAGGAGTCAGACAAATAGGGTCTACGGTGCCTGCCACTAAAACAAATATATGCTGAGTATCAAAATCCACAACAATTCCTTTTAACTGTAAGTAAACCCTGCTGCGCTATAGATAAATAAAAAATACAGAGCACTTTCCAGACAAAACTGGAAAGCACTGAACTTTTCATAAAGCTTTTGCTATATCACGAAATAAAGGGTTTTAATTCTCTCTGCCCTGAACATCAGAAAACATTTGTATTGGTAGCTAACGGTTGTTGTTCAGAACTTTGTGCTTCAACGCTTAGTCAGATATGTTTTCTATGACAGTTTCTGCGCTATATTTCACACCATGTAAAAGTGGTAATGCGGTTTGAAGTTCCGAGAAATCCCTCGGTGCATATTGATATTGCATAAATGGAGTATCCAGCAGCTGCATTTTCATTAATGTTTCAGCCACCAGTCCTGCACAAAAGTAATCATCTTTTTTTGGATTATCCACTTCCATCAGCCCCATGATATACAAACCATCCATATCATCGGTGTAGGGTTTGCCATCCATCTGCTCAATAAAGGCTTTTACAACCGACCAATTATCACGTGCTAACGCTGATGAAGTGCCAGTTTGAACCGCTTTACGATAACTAATAACAGAGTTTGCATCCTCATCACGATAATCTCTCAGCATATCTGCTAAAAAGTTAAGCTGTATGCCCGATTTTTCTTCCATACCCCGTAACACACCCTGATGAGTACTGGAAGTGGCTTGCCAGATGCACGCTTTACCATCACAAATGTCGGGCTCTTTAATCACCACTACCACATGGGAATAGCGGCTCTGCGTTAGGCGGCGAATGCGTAAAGAAGATGGATAAGAACCGGCAAACAGAATCAAATCGCCTGTTTGTGCTTCTTCCAGTAGATCATTTAGATCAATCTTAGGAGCTGTCTGAGTATCAATCGCTGGTACCTGCCAAAACATTGGAAAAGGCAACTGACCAATGCCATCCAGTCCCTGTAACAAGCGGGGAGGTTGTTCCGTACGGCCCTGCTGTTTTTTCAGTTTGTACAAACCTTCTAACTTAGCTAAAACAGCGGCATGTTCCTCACAAGCCTGCTGCAAACGAATATTAGTGAAATCAGCCAGTTTGGAACCAATTGCAGCCGAAATCAGTGCCTCAAAGCGGGACTTGAACAGCGGCAACAATTTACTCAGTGCATAACTGTCTTCTAACTTAAAATCCAGGTTACCAATATCACATTCTGATGAAACCAGCGTAACGCCTAGACTCTTCTCCGATACCATCAGACTCAGAGCAACCTTAAGCTGCACATCCTTGGCGGTCATCTTAAATGAGCCATCCGAGTTTAAATTATGTCTTAGCAGCAGTAACTTGTAGTCGCCTTTCAGATGAAAGTCTTCGCTGGCTAACTGAATTTTAGAAAAGTGTAAGTCAATAACAACGCTGCGCTTAGCCAGATCCAGATGAACACTGGATTCTGGTTTTAGGGTCGCCAGTCCGAATAGCGTGGGCTGACCAATCTTGACTGACATATTCACTTTTTTCAGTGATACCTGCTCACTGATTTCAGTATCAGCAGTGTAAGGGTCCAGCGATGGAATACTGACTGCGCCCTTTTGGTAACCATGGCGGATTACATCCGATAAAATCTCAAGGTTTTCAGTGAAAAAATCATGTAGAGAGGTTGAAGAAGCTGATGTTAAAGTCATGCAGTCAATTCCTTTATAGCAAATAACCCTATTTCCAGCACAATGCAGATAAGGAGTACAAATAATTACCCAAATCATCAGCAAAAACTGAACGACTTACTATTACAGATAATTACACCACAAAATTTGAAGACTCGGCTTTCCCCGTTAACGAAGATCAATGGCAACCTTTTCTTTACGGCTTAACTACCGTAAGCTGCGACCTTTTCTACACAGATCCTTAAAGTTATCAAAGAGTAATACGGATATGTCAGACGCTGAAGTAGTTATTGAAGATATTGTGGTGGGTGAAGGCACGGAAGTAAAAAAAGGCGGTGCATTAATCACAGCGCATTACCGTGGCTTTCTGGAAGATGGTACTGAATTTGACTCTTCTTACAAAAAAGATAAGCCCTTTCAAACAGTATTAAGCCAACGCAAAGTGATTCAAGGTTGGGTGAAAGGCCTGCTGGGTATGAAAGTCGGCGGCAAACGCAAACTGCTTGTTCCTTCCGAACTGGGGTACGGCGAACGCCAGGTTGGAGAGATGATTCCCCCAAATTCCAACCTGATCTTTGAGATTGAGCTACTGGAAGTCATGAACCGCGAGTAAGTTATGAACCGCAAGCAGTTGCTTTAGCCAGGCTGAATACCACGCTAAGCATGGCCGATACTCTCCAGAACAATCACACCTTCAGGAGCAATCTGGCCTCCAGGAGCGATCAGGAAAGTATCGGCGCTTTATATAAAGCCTTTTGACATAGACCATTATCGTTTCAATCTGCTAAGCCGTCGCCATGGTTAACTCAAAAGCTCTTCGACGGCTCATCAAACGAAATGCTGCCGGGACAAAATAAAACGATAGGACTGTAGTCAAAACAGTGCCTCCCGCAATCGCCACAGCAAAGGGTGGCCAGAACCCACCGCCTGCCAAAATCAAAGGTAGGAAGCCGCCCACGGTAGTAATAGTCGTCGAACTGATATGACGACCACAGCTCATTACAGCATGAACAATCGCTTCCCGATCTCCCTCAATCGCTTTTGCGTCGGCTTTTAACTCTGCCAAAATTACAATTGCGGCATTAATGGCCAAGCCCATTAAGCCTAACAAGCCAATAATCACAGTGAAACCAAATGGGTAGCTAAAGGTGTAAACGCTTAATAAACCCAAACCCACGGACTGAAATGCTGCCAGAAAGATCAGAATACTCATGCGGAAGGAGTTAAACGACAGCACCACCACTGTAACCAGTAATGTTGCTATCACACCAATGCTGGCCATCAGGTTACCGACGGCATCATTGCGTTTAGCTGATTCTCCGCCAATCTCCATACGATAACCCGCAGGAATAGTAAAACCGGCCTGCTCCAGTCGGTGTTGATACTGAGCAAGTGCTGTAGCAGGTAGCACACCGGAGCGCAGATAGCCTTCAATAACGTTTACCCTCTCGCCATTACGGCGAGGAATCGCTCCCCGGCTGGGTCTCAACTCAGCATTAGCCAGTGCTGAGAGCGGGATATTACCCTCTACACCGGGAACTGTCAGGCTCAGGTTTGTCAGATCAGAGAGATCCTGGCGCTGCTCATTGCCCACGCGAACTCGCACTGGAATCGATTCTGTCGTCTGTAAAACAGAACCTTGAGTAACCCCCTGCAAGCTGTGTTGTAACTGAGTAGCGATCCCGGTCAGGCTTAAACCACTGATACGCCCCATATCTTCATTGATATCCAACCACACCTTGGGTGTGCCCGGCTGTAAGGTTGCTCGGGTATGAATCACATCCGGTGTACCAACCAGAACCTGTCTGGCCTGATCACCTAGTGTTTTCAAGGTGTCCAGATTTGGACCGTACAGGCGTAACTCAACAGGTGCATTAAACGGTGGCCCCTGCTCTAACGTTCTTACCAAAATCTGCGCCTCAGGGAAGGCATCATCCAACTGCTGTTGCAATTCAGGAATCATACGATTAGCAGCCTGGAAATCGGCAGCTGTCACCATCGCTTGAGCATAATTCTGTGCACCACGCTGATTCGGTACAAGATTGTAGTAGAAGGAAGGCGCATTACTACCTACAAACCAACGTACCTGCTTAATCCCCGTTTCATCTGCCAGTATCTGATCCAGACGCTGAGTCATACGATAAGTTTGACTGATGCTGGTTTGTGCAGGCATATAAAGCTCAATCTGAAACATATCCCGGTCGGACGGTGGAAAAAACTGCTCTGTCAGCTGTTTTGCGGCCATAAAACCAGATAATGGCAGCAAAAAGACGATCAGAATCGCGATCTTGGGGTATCTTAAAGTCAGATGCAGTGAGCGTTTAAATAATCGACTCAACCAGTTCAGCTTCACCCCTTGCTGATACCAATGCCCCTGATCAGCTGTATTGCGTAAAAAACGCCCGGATACGGCCGCAACCAAGGTATGAGAGATAATATAAGAGCCCATCAGAGAAAAGATAACACTTAACGCAATACCACCCACAAACTCACCCGCAGGTCCCGGCATCAGCACTATTGGCATAAAGGCCAGAATAGTCGTTAAGGTTGAACCTAAGAGCGGTAGCCACAAGTGATGTAAAGAATTCATCACCGCATCTAAGGCTTTCTCACCCAGTTGACGTCGCTGCTGAATCGAGTCTGCCATCACAATGGCGTTATCCACCATAATGCCCAATGCGACCACTAAACCCGTCACCGACATCTGGTGAATAGGTAAGCCATAATATTTCATACAACTTAGGGTAAATAGTACGGTTAAAGGCAGTGATACCGCCACAACCAGCGCTGAACGCCAACCCAGGGTAAAAAAGAGTACACAAGCGATCAGACCAAAACCCACCAGAACGTTATCCATCAATTCGCCTAAACGAGTCGAGGTGTAAGACTCCTGATCAAATAGGATTTCGGCACTGATATTGGTGGGTAGGCGGCTTTCAAACTGCGCCAGAGCTTGTTTAACATCTGCCGTCCAATGATCGATTCGGCGCTCAGGCAGCATGCGGGCTGCGACAACAACGGCACTTTGGCCATCAACGATAGCCATCTCCGAGGCGGGCCATTTCAGCTCCTGACGCACTTCAGCCAGATCCTCAATACGCAATAAGAAGCCATTGCTATCGCTTAGCAGCGGTATACGACGTATGCGATCTACGGAATCCAGCGCTCCGGTCAGCTCGACTTGCAGCTGATTCTGTTCATTCACCAACTGACCAGCACTGACTTTGGCATCAGCCTGACCAATACTACGAGCAATCATCGCCGGAGATAGCTGTAATCGCCCTGCCAGATCCGGGTCCAGCTGGACGAGAATCTCCTCTTCCGGCTCACCAAATAGCTCGACAAAATCGGTTCCTGACACAATGCGCAGCTGATTTTGCAGATCCGCACCATAACGCCCCAGCACTGCGGCATCCAGCGCCCCCGGTCCCTGCCACTTAAGTGCGATTAAAGTGGTAAAAGCATAACCGTGATCATCATCCAGCGAAGGTGACGAGGTGCCCGCAGGTAACTCGGGGGCGACATCATTAATGAGATCTCTTACCCGGGACCAGACTGGAGTAACCTCAGTAATGGAGTCCTTTAATTCCAGACGAACTACCGAAATACTAGGACGAGAGCTTGAGGTCAGCAGCTTAATCTCTGCCAGTTTACGCAGTTTATTCTCAATTTTTTCACTGACTAAAGCTTCAACCCGCTCAGCACTGGCACCGGGAAAATAAGTCACGACACTGGCGACCCGGTTAGTAATGCGAGGGTCTTCTGCTCTGGGTAAGGTGGTTAATGCCCCTAAGCCCGAAACCAGTAACACCACAATAACCAACGCCAACATACGACCATTAGCAACAAAACTGCGCATCATGATTTCACCTCAGCCATATGTTGTTCAGCAGAGATCATCTTCAAAGGTTTAGTAGGGTCTGTTTTGTCACTGGTAAGGGCCTGCGCCTGTAAACGCACCTTCTGCCCAGGCACTAAACGCTGTAAACCCGCCGTTAATACACGTTCCCCATCAGCCAAAGCACCAGAAACATAGGCCATCTCCTGTGTGGCATGTAGTACAGTGATATTACGACTTTGCAGGGTATAAAGTTTCAGCCCATCAACACTTGATTCGGTTTCCGGTTGCAGAGTATAGGGGTTCCACATCCCCCGAACCCCATCAGTCAGGGCAGTAAGAGGTAACCAAAAACCCTGTGCCTGATGATGTTCAGCAACGGTTAGATACGCCATCTGACCATTAACCAGACGGGTACTTTCAGGTAAAGAAAAACGTAACGCGACAGTGCGGGTAACAGGGTGGACCTCTGCACCGGCAGCTAAAAGAGTTGTCGGATATGTCAGACCATCAATTTCAAGCACTAATCCATCTTTTTTGCCTGTTTCCTTTCCAAGCTTCGGGCCTCCCGCCTGCTGCTGGAGAATGGTATCCAATAAACGTACCGGCACACCAATTTTGACTTCACTATTGCCAGACTGCAGTAACTGAAACACCGGTACTCCGGCATTGACTACCGACCCGGAATCCTGGAGGCGCTGGCTGATACGGGCAGAAAATGGCGCATATAAATTCGCTTTCTCAATACGGATCTGGTTAGCATCCAGTGCAGCCTTAACTCTTAAGCGACTGGCTAACAGCACTTTCTGGCGGGCCTCCAGCTCATCAATACTCTGGGTGGAAGTAAAGCCACTCTGCTTTAATTGGGTCAAACGCTTAAGGTTGTTACGGGTGAGGTTTAGCTCCGCTTCTATTTCACTAAACTGAGCCTTCAACTCTTCCCGCTCCATTTGCAACAGCTCCGTATCCTGAGCGGCCAGCAAATCACCCTGCTGCACCTGATCACCCTCATCAAAATAAAGGCTTGCAACTTTACCGGACTGTTCAAAGCCAATGGCCGCATTCTGTTTCACCTGGACGCTACCAGAGAAGCGGCGTTCAACATGATAACCTTGCTGTAAAATGACCGGCTCACTTTTTGCCAGGTGATAATAGCTTTGGTCATGATACTGAATCTGCCCTGTCATACCTTCAGTTTCACTACTCTCATCGGCATTACCTGGAGTACAGGCGGTCAAACCGAGCTGCAATAGTAAAACAACGGAGAACGCCAATGCAGTGTGGGACCTTGGCCACAGGCTGTTAACATTTAGGGTCTTCATGGTATGGTTCCTGAGAAACAGTGTTAAAGTGGACTAGCCGGTCTAGTCTAGAATTATAAAACTAGACTGTCCAGTTTGATTTAATCAAAATTGAGGTTGTGATGAGTAAAACCAGATCCAAAAGCGAAGAAAAACGTCTACAGATTCTAAGTGCCGCAAAAGATCTGTTTTGCGCACAAGGCTTCACGGCGATCTCTATGGATATGATTGCTAAGGAGGCAGGTGTCTCTAAGCAAACTGTATATAGTCACTTTGGTAATAAAGATGAGCTTTTCACAGCCGCTATTGAGCAGAAATGCGTCAGTTTAAAGTTTAGTGAGATCCAACTGCGTGAAGATATTTCGGCCCGTGAAGTGATTACTCTGATCTCACGCAGTTTTTCTCAGATGATTTTGTCAGAAGACGCGATGCAGGTGCATAGAGCCAGCGTCAGTGAAGCTTATACCAATCCAACAGTTGCCCGGTTATTTTATGCCACAGGGCCTATGCAAGTGATTGAACAAGTGGCCAAAATTTTGCGAAGTTTAGATGAAAGCGGAAAACTGAAGGTTGAAGAGCCTCGCATGGCATCAGTACAGCTACTGAAAATGTTACAGGGTGAAGCCCGCATGGAAGCAGAATACAATATAGAAGCACGTCAAAGTGAAGCAGAAATTAATGCCTACATTCAAAACTGTATCGATATGTTCTTAAGAGCTTATGCACCGTAGAATTAGACAGCAATAGCTACTCTGGGTATTTTTAAACCATAAACCTTTTTACCGCCTGCATGGCAAACGAATTGGGCTTAACCTCTGCCATAAGGAATCGGAGACCAAAAATGAGTCTGATACCAGAAGCATTAACAACCCCTTTTTATCAGAGACACGGTCAGCTACTTTGTTATAGCTTCCAGAAACTGCTGGGGCGCCCCTTGCTCAATGATCATGATCTTTCGGAAAGTGATCCGGAACTGATACAGAAGTTATATAATGCACCGTTTGCACTGCTTTCCCATGGACTGGAAGCTGATCCCATCTTTAATTTTGGCAATCAAAGGGCTCTTGAGCTGTTTGAGTTCAGCTGGCTGGGTTTTATTCAATTGCCCTCACGACATTCTGCGGAACCTATTAACCGAGAGGAACGAGCGGCGTTGCTGAAGAAAGTAACGGACCAGGGCTATATTGATGATTATTCCGGTATACGGATTTCGTCAACCGGCCAACGCTTTATAATTGAGCAGGCCATCGTGTGGAATATTATTGATGAACTGGGCCAGTTTCATGGCCAGGCCGCAATGTTTGAGCACATTAGGCCGCTATAAGAGGCCATTTCCCAAAATTTATTCTCTCCAGCAATAAAAAAACCACCTCATATGAGGTGGTTAAGCAGAGCGACATAACTTCAACTCTAAAGGCAAATAGACTCAAAAACCTACTTATTGATATTGATGGTTTGCGGTACGGTATACTCCATCAAGCCCGCCTGTCCAAACTCGACACCAAAACCAGACATTTTACAACCACCAAATGGGGCATGAGGGAGTACTTCCGCATGACCATTAATCCAGGCAGTACCGCACTCCAGACGTTGAGCAATCTGCTGCGCTTTTTCGATATCCGAAGACCACACAGAGCCACCCAGCCCGACGGAGCAATTATTGGCACGGGCTATGACATCATCAATATCGGTATAGCGGATCACTGGCAAAACCGGACCAAATTGCTCTTCATCCACCAAACGAGTACCATCAGTGATATTAGCCACAATAGTGGGTGGATAGAAATAACCTTTACCCTCCAAAGGAGCGCCACCACACAGAATATCAGCACCCTGTTCTTTGGCATCCTCAACCAAAGCATTCACCAGATCGAACTGCATACGATTCTGGATAGGGCCGAAGGTCACACCCTCTTCCAAGCCATTTCCAACGTTCTGTGCCTCAGCGATAGCTACCAACTTCTCACACATCTGATCGTAGAGACTATCATGCACATACAGACGTTTCAGCGCCGCACAGGTTTGCCCCATATTCAGGAATGCCGTTTGAAAGATACCTTCAGCAATCGCATCAACATCCGCATCCGGGAGAATAATACCGGCGTCATTACCACCCAGTTCCAGGGTCAGACGTTTCAGGTTTGATGACGCATTTTGCATAATTTTCTGCCCGGTCGGCGTTGAACCGGTAAAGATAATTTTGTTAATGCCCTGATGTTCACTCATGGCATTACCAATCTCACCATCACCGGTGACTGCGTTAACCACGCCCGCAGGCAGCACTTCATTCATCAGTTCAATCAGGCGCAGAGTGTTTAGTGGTGTCAAACCGGACGGTTTACAGACAACCGTATTGCCGGCTCTTAATGCCGGGGCAATATGCCAGATAGCGATCATCAGCGGCCAGTTCCAAGGGGTGATAGAACCCACAACCCCCAGAGGCTTATGCTGTACTTCAATACGCTTGTTTTCGCTGTCTTCGATCACGTCTACAGGAATATCCAGACTGGCGGTGTATCGGGTCCAGGCAACCGCACCACCCACCTCAGCCTGAGCCAGAAACATAGGCTTGCCCTGCTCTTTTACAACGATTTCAGCCAGCTCGGCTGCATTCTCTTCAATCTTATCGGCAATCTGAATCAGCAGTTTCTTACGCTCGTCATCTGTACTGTACTGCCAGGTTTTAAATGCTTTCCGGGCTGCACCGACCGCTTCATTCAACTGGCTGACCGAAGCATTGCGACAAGTTGCCACTACTCCCTCATTGGCCGGATTTAATACATTGAACTCTTCCTGAGTACCTTGAACCTTTTGACCGTTAATCAGCATTGAGAAGTCTGTATACATTGTTATTTTCCTTAGCCGGATCTCAGGGGTAAAGCCCCGCAAATATTCCCAAACAACAATCGTTCTTTGATGAAGCTTTAAGTCCGCCACCTGAAAATGAGGAAGTCTCTCGCCATAAAGCTTTTGCTTGGGAGTTTGAATACATTTTCGACCACCTACTTAGATAACCCAAGCCTGCAATTCACACTGATTAAAGAATAACAATCACATAAGCTTTGACAGGTAGTAAAACGTTAGTCGAATAAAACCAACTGGTAGTGGTACCAGATACTACAGAGCATAAAGGCAGGATGTAAATCAGATACTCATCATATGTAGGACATTGTGCTCAAAAGTAACGAGATGTAACCCACTCAATTGCTGAGTGTCTTTAGGCCTAAGGACAGATAAAATCGCGATAAATATGTTATTTCTTTATTCCAGGTTGCCGGCACCTCTTGTGCCTACGTCCATATCCAACCTGAATGAAGCTTAGATGAGGTACCGGCATCCGACCTCCTCACTCTATCTCCAGACTCAATTCTTTATTCACTTATACAATACTAAATATACTGACAGATCATATCTTATTACTCACACACCACCGCCTTATAGTGACTCAACCTATCGTAATCCCTATGTAGGGCAGCTATATCTTCATTATAGAAATGCAGAATACCAGCGGTATCAACAACACTATTGGCACTTACCTTATCACCTACCTTCACTTTCCAATCGATACTATATCGGCTTTCCAGATTAGGCTCTATCAGACTTGATATAGTTCCTGACTCAACGGGTAACATGGCATAGACATTGGTGCCTTTATTTTCTCCTTGCTTAAATTTAAAGTTTTTATTAATCAAAGACTCCACATGTACTTGCATGAAGTTCACACCAGTATTCGACATATGAATGGGAATAATCATACCCCCTGGAACCCGGCAGGCGATCTCCAGAAAAGTCACCTCCTGAGTTTCCGGATTGATAAACATCTCATGATGGCTACAACCATTTTTTAATCCCAGGGTCTTAATCACCTTACGGTTCATCTCTGTCATTCTGGCTTTCAACTTGGGATCTTCAACATAACGGGCGGCCAAAGGAGTCCCCTTGACAAACTGGAAGTTTGTGCAATTCAGCTCTAAGACACCTTCAAAAACGATCTCACCATCTACGACTATCGAATCAACCTGCCCCATAGGGTATGGAATAAATTCATCCGCTTCATATTCAAAGACACTATCCTGAACCTCCTGAGCCCATTGATAGAAGTCACTGACCTCGCGGATGATTTCAACACCAAAACTACCTGCAGAGTCCACCGGCTTCACAATAAAGGGAGAACCCAGATTATGCACCAGCTCATTAAAGTAGGTAACGCGACAGCGCGACAAGCGTTTTTTGTCTATGCTCTGATACTCAGGCATTTTTATTCCTGAAGGTTTTAGAGCTTGCTTCATTAAGAGTTTATTTCTGAAACGATTTACAATGTTAGGGCGGTCACCCTTCTGCAGATCCAGTACTTCACGCAGCTTAGCAGCCAGTAACAGATTAGATTCTTCCTGGCATACAATAGTAATATTACCACGTGATGCAATCGACTCCTCACTGCAGATAGCTAAAGCTTCAGAGAAATTCAAAATGGGCCTGACATCATGATTTGAAGAAGATAAGCGTTCAACCCGATCGAATTCACTGAGAAAATCTTTCGAAAGATCAATATCCTTATCTGTTAGCAATACTGCTCTTAGAGCATACTTTTCTCTTAGAGATTTAAAATCGATATGTTGACAGTAACTTGCGCTTAAAAAAATAATAGTCATAAATGCCTCCAAAAAAATTAAATACAAATAAATCAATAAAAAACAAACTCTCTTACATATCCCCCCATAAAGCAGATAAAATAAAACACTATAAAAACGCGCTTACCAGATCAGCCGGAATCAGTTTTATTTTTTGTATAGATCAGATAAAAGGAGGCTAGAAATCCGTTAGCCATACAAAAAAAATTGAATTAAAAGAAGAATCAGTTAAGGGTCTTTTTGATTTTTTTAAAATAAATAGTTGAAGATAAAGTGATTCAAATAGTGAAGTCAGTATCAGTCGCCAAGCCCTCTGCAGCTACACTAGGCCCTTGAAGAGCACTTTTGATATTGAAATCCGCAAATGATCCGTAACTGATACTGCATAAACGGATCAAAACCGATAAGGTGGCTTTTATGAGATTGTAAGTAGCCAAATATGGCAGATTTTTAGCGTGCAGCCGGGCAATATAGGATGCGTTCTCTGGCGTAAAAGAGAGTAAGTCTTCTGGTTTCGGCCACCTTATTTTATTAATTAGCCTGGATACTTAGCCTCATCAAAATAAGAAAGCATCCCTGGTCGTTCGGCCCACCTAAAAAGAGCGGCATTAATAACAGGGCACAATGGAGGAAGCACAGATGACCATTCAAGTAACAAACTTTGAAACCACCTGCTCAAGTTTTGTTTGCGAGGGTGAAATACTTATCAACTCTGGTGCCAGACACACATTACACAGAAGACAGTCTGTCACTTTTAACAATCTGCCACCGCACCCTATTGCTATCGTCGGCCACAATAATACGGGCTGTTCCACTCACGTCGTATTAAATGGTTATGATTTATCATCGCATGAAACTCAAAGTGTCAATCTTGCGGAAACCAAGACATTTAGTGTTGGCTGCGCATATATCATTAATCCGACTAAAATGCAGATCAATGAGATGACTTTATCTCTTCCTGAAAGCGCTCCTGAACATGCTTCAATTGATATTCAAATTGTCAGCCTCTGTATACCTGATAATAAAAACCATACGGGCACTGTTTTTCTGGATGGTAACCCAATTAGTTTCCACAGCTGCTCAAATGAGCCTATGTTTAGACAACTGTTCAGCTTTTAACCAGCCATACCTGTAACCAATCCTCTCACGAGCGACAGAAGATGTCACGTTATAGGAAATAGAGGTCTACTTCCCCTGTTAATCGCTGAATATTCCGCCCCTGTTTTTCCTAGATCAATAAGATTCTTCAGTCTGAAAACTACATCTCTTCCCCTCTAAACTAAAGGCGGAAAATCACTCCTGCCACAATTTTATTATGCAACAGTGACCTTCAGCACTGGATGTGTTAATTTCTGCCTTGAGAATTAAGGATTTTGCTATCGTTAACACATTTCAAAAGCAAGGTTCCTTCTTATTTGATTGTATGATTAGAAGTTTTCCGCGCGAAAAGTGCTATAAGTCAGTGCCAGGGCCTGGTTAATATAGCCTAGTAGCGGAGCGCCTAAAATCCTTTGTTTTTGGATAGTAAACCCCCCAGGTTTAAAGTGCATTTATGGAGTAGATATGGACTCTAAACTGCTGCTTGACGGTGAAAAACTCAAGCAATTACGGCAAATTCAAGGGCTTAGTCAAGAAGGTTTAGTATACGCCTGCGAGTTACGCCGCCTGACTGTATCTATTGCCACAGTAAAACGGGCAGAAGCAGGAAAAAGAGTTAGCCTTCGTACAGCAAGAAATCTGGCCGCCTTTTTTGATATTGATATCAGTGAAGTTACTCTGGTAGAAGACGACGAAAAAAATCAGTCACAAGATGACGCATTAAATTTGTATGGCACTTCTTTAGCTGCTCACTCTATATTACCTATTCTATGGCTACGTTTTGATTCTTGGGATATTACGGAAGAACTGACACAAGATGTTATAAAGCTATTACAACGTAGTGGTAGCTTATGGCGGGAAGCTCTTGGCAACACTATTTTAGCCACATTTGGCCATCAAACTATCAATAATAAAGGGCACTTACATGCCCAGCTGGTAGCCCTGGAAATCCAGCAGTTCTTACTTGACCGGGAACTCCCTGTTCATTTTTATGCAGCATTGCAACTAGGCCCCGTACAGCAAGGCTTGGAAGAAGCCATCATTGATCCACCTGTTTTACAATGGTTTGCCCAACACTCAACTTACATTCCCTGTGACTCTATTATTGTATCTACTGATCTCTATAAAATCAGTGATACACATTTTAATTATCGCACCAGCCATGAATCGGAACACCACCTCTGGTTATTGCATAGTGAAAAGCACTTACAACAAACTCTGCCTCTTATTGGAAGAAGTACAGAACTGCTCCAGCTCAGCGGCCTACTGGATGGCGTTAAGCGTCGTAATTGCCCTGCGATTACTCATATACATGGTCAGGCAGGTATTGGCAAAAGCAGGCTTATCAATGCTATTCATGAACAAGCGTATCTCCAGGAAATTCTTGTTGCGGATATTGATCTGGAGGCCGGATGGAATGATCCCTTACACCAATTAACAGCAGGCTTATGCCAAAACCTTTTTGCGCAGGCAAAAAAGCGCTGGCCTGAGAAAAAAATACTCGGTCTGCTGTTTAATCAGGAAGTACCCGCCAACCAACAAGTGTTTTTTGTCCAGCTGCTGGACCTCAGTACTCAGGTTATTAATAGCAAAGAGCATTGGCAAAATGCCCAACCAGTCAACGAAGATGAAGTGCTGGCCGCAATGGCAAAGATGTTTACTATATTCCTGAGCTGGCAGGTGCATAGCCTATTGATCACTGTAGATAATCTGCATTTAGCGAATTACAAAGGTTGTCAGCTATTAGGCAAATTGCTGACATTCTGTAAACATCTGCCAATAAGCTGTATTATTACCAGCCGGACTGAATATCAGAATCAGATAACATTAGAACCCTTTATTAACGACTACTGTCATTTCTCAACAGTGCCATTAGGCCCTCTATCAGAGGCAGAAGTCGAGCGCTTGTGTAATGAGTTCAATCATCTTCCAAAAGATTATATACGACGCTGCATTCAATGGTCTGGTGGTATCCCATTATATTTGATTCAACTGTTGACTTCTCAGCCTGAGAATAGTGAAGAAATACCCTCTTCCCTACAGCTATTGGTTGAACAAAAGTTATTACAGCTGAATGAGAAAGATCGCCGTGTTCTTGAGCTACTCTGTATTTGTGAAGCCCCACTCCCTTTAAGTGTTGTAAAGGACCTCTTAAAGCAGAAAAGCTACTCGCCAGAAGGCCTGGTCTCAGCCCAACTGGTAAAAATTGATATTCACTTAAGTATCAGCCTATGCCATAAGCTTGTTCAACATATTGTAAGGGAGCGACTCTCTAACGAAGTTAAACGTAAATATCACCAAGCTGTTGCCGATTATTTGGAAAAAAGACTGGATAAGATGCCTCAGCTCGATGTCTATAGCCTGGCTCACCACTTTGAACAAGCAGGGCATCTATTAAAAGGCGCCAAGTATCATTCCCAGGCTGCCACCAATCTGTTACAAAAAGGCCTTTATCATGAGTCTGAACGCATACTAAATAAAGCTCTTCAATTGGCCAGATCCTGTTCTGAGAAAGATATCAGCGATATAGAAATCGATATCCAACTGGCATTATCCAGTATCTACAAAGTAAAATATGGTTGGGTTTCACCTCTTCTAAAAAGCTCTTATTTGCGTATAGAAGAGCTATGCAAACAGAAAGAAGCAGACAAACGTTTGGCAATGGCGCTGTTTGGTTTATGGACCATAGAAATATCCACGCTAAACATGGTTGCAGCAGAAGAGTTAGCCAACCGCTGCTTAGACGTATCCATGATGCTAAATGATGACCAGGGTTGTATCCACGCCTACACTGCCTTGGCTAATACACTGTTTTGGCGTGGAAAACATAAGCAAGCGGAGTCCGCTGCAAACCATGCGCTGCGTCTTTATAAACCTGAGTACACCAAAGTATCTATTCAATTAATGGGGCAAGATCCCAGGGCATTAGCAGGCTGCTTTGCAATCTGGTCGGCCTCTATTTTGGGACATAAAGAAGAAGCAGAGCAATACCGTAACGACCTTATGCGTGAGATGCGCAATCTTAAGCATGATTTCAGCTTATCTATCGCTTTGCAAGGCAGCGCCTGGTTAGATTACCA
Organism: Oceanospirillum beijerinckii DSM 7166; assembly: GCF_000422425.1. Lineage (GTDB taxonomy): Bacteria > Pseudomonadota > Gammaproteobacteria > Pseudomonadales > Halomonadaceae > Oceanospirillum > Oceanospirillum beijerinckii. The sequence continues at coordinate 43,362 of NZ_AULT01000032.1, read as the reverse complement.
CCATAATAAACCAGCTCAGTCATTGGCAGCGGCACAGGAATTGGAAGCTCTATCCATAAGTATGAATTTCCCATTTTACAGAGGTGTTGCGGCACTATTTTCGGGTTGGGCAAAACACAAACTCAATAAAAACCCTCAAGCAGCCAGTATTGTTGACCGGGGATATCGACAATGGCTTGCAAGCAGTGGGGATAAAATTGCTTACTCGCTATATAGTACTATTCTTGCCGAAATTTACTTGGAAACAAACAAGATTAAGGAAGCTATAGAGGTGCTGCATAAGGGCATTACCTTCGGCATTGAACATGGTGAAGAGTGTTATGTTCCGGAGATGTTCCGCCTATTAGCTCTCTGTTCCGAATCCACAGAAGCCCACCAATACCTTCAGGAAGGTCTTTTATATTGCCAGGAAAGCCCACTGTTTGCAGCGCGTATTCGCAAAGCAATGGGAGAAGAAGAAAGTTTTAATCAGTTTTTTATGGAGTAAAGCGCATTTTTACTTACACAAAAATTATTTCCACACTACGTTCCTACCGTCTATCCAGAAAGATAGGGGTATTCGTGTTGAAGTATTTATGAATCTGAAATATGTTGTTCAGCAATATACATAAGCTTAAGCAAGAATATTTCAACGCTATGCTATCTGTAATAGATAGCAGAAAACCAAAAGCTTTCCTGAAAAAAGAACGTAGTTATTACAAGAAGCCTTTATTTAGCACTTAAGAGCTTGTTTTATGTATCACTGGAGTCCTATCTCTGTGAAAAGCACATCGTGCTAACCAGATCTCTAATGCCTCCCCATATATTCACAGTTACTGATCATCAAGACATTCTCCTAATTTCACTTACGAGTGTATAAATCACCCTCCGGATCAAAAAGGGATCACAGTGAAATAATCTTATTACAGAGAAAAGTATCAAAAATTTTATACACTAAGTGATCCGTTAATGATGCTAATTTCTTTTTTTTAATTTCATATACTAGCGGCAGAAGTTAGAAAGGAGAAAACCTGATGGACTCAAATCAATCACATACATTTACCTTCCAGGATTTAGACGATATTGCAGTCGGAGCACACTTTTATGCGTGCGGCGGCGGCGGTGCTTTAGTGAACGGTCAACGCTTAGTGGCTGATACAAAGAAGGTTCTTGAGAAAAGAGGCCTTGATCATATTCAATATCTGGAACCAGACCAGATTCCTGACCACGGCTGGTTCCCTGTTATGGGTGCCATGGGCGCGCCACAAAAGTTTTTACAATATGGCTATGGAGAATCACCTGTAAGTGCCTTCCTTAGCCACGAACGCTTAATTAAGGTGCGCTTGGGTAATCCCGGTTTCACCTTCTGCTCTTTAATGGCTGCAGAAACGGGGACCATTGCTCACGGCATGGCTTTGCTTGTCGCGGCAAACCTGGAACTTCCCGTTATTAACGGTGATGGAGCAGGCCGCGCAGTACCTTGCATCCCTATGCTGAGCTTTGCCAATCAAGAGGCTGAGTTTAATCTGCAAATATCCCCTTGCGTATTAGCCTCAGAGACTTCAATTGACGCTGGGGGAGCAAAAATGAATCTCGACTGCAACGATACTTCTGCAGTCGATGCCCTTGCCCGAAGTATCATCTCTGCAAATGCAGGATTCCACGGACGAGCTTCTCTTTCCTGTTACGCTATGAAAGGGTTACAAGCCAAACAGGAAGGTGTATTTATTCATCACACCATGACCAGAGCCCGTGACCTGGGACGCTCACTGCGCCTTTCTGATAACCCTCTGTCTGTTATTGATGCCTTACCAACAGCTAAATTGTTGTGTCAGGGTTATATCAGTCGTGTCAGTTCAACAACACGCGGGGGCTTCGACTGGCTGGAAGTCTATATTGAAAATGATGACCAGGAAGAGTTTGTTGTTGTTGTTAAAAACGAGAATATGCTGGTTTGGTCCAATAAATCCGATAGCCCTATCGCGATGGCACCTGATTTGATCAGTTATATCCAACCCGATGGTACGGTGCTGTCCAACACTGAGATTCAGAACCACTTTATGAACAGTTCAGAGCGTCTGCCTATCTGCCTTTATTCACTCCTGGCTGACCGGGCGATGTACCACCCGTGGTTCCATAAGCAGTATGCCAGCGTTTTTAAACATTACGGTTATTACGGTAGCTATCGCCCCCCCGTGAGTGCTGAAGAGCGCAATTTGGAAAAGCAAAGTTGTGATACACCTAAATTATCTATTGCTGGAATCGATGCATAATGAAATTAAAAATTATTCTCCCTGTTAATACAACTGAATATAACCGCCTGATTGAGAACTCAGTACAGCCTGTTCTGACTTCAGAAATCAGTATTGATATTGAAGCTATAAGCCAAGGATCCCCATTTATTCAATCCCGGCTTGATCTGACGATGAATGCGCCACATGTCGTTGAGCTAGCCAGAAAAGCGGAGAAAGAGGGCTTTGATGGTATTTTTGTCACTGATATGGATATGTGTGGCGTAGAAGCAGCCCGTCAGGCAGTTAGCATTCCAGTAATTGGAGGCTTCAGAGCCAGTGCCTTTACCGCCATGATGTTGGCCAAGCGCTTTTCGATTTTGACAGTTGCTAATGTTGAGGAGATGCAAAGTGAGCACACTCGTAACTTTGGCATCAGTGAAAACTTAGCTTCTGTGCGCCCACTTAATATTATTGTACCTAACCTCGCGGAAGATGATGCCCGCCAGCTTATTCTGGAACATCTGTATCAGGAAGCTCTAAAAGCAATTGAACTGGATGGTGCTAATGCCCTGATCTTCGGCTGCACAGGCTTCGTCCGCTTTGCCCAACCTCTTGCAGCTATGCTGGAAGATAAACTCGGTAAAAAAATTCCTGTTTTGGATCCGAATTGCTGCGCAATCAGCTACCTGGCTCTTCTTGTCAAAAACAACCTGAGTCAAAGCCAGTTGACTTACCCAAAAGTAGCTTAATCTGAACAGGATATCCCATAGCAAGACAGCTGATTGTTACGGTTAGCAAAGTCCCATCGCTATTAGTCGCCTGTTAAAAGTTAGTCGCCTGTTAAAAACGCGTTATGGGCTGGAGCTCTCCACAATAGAGTTTCAGCCTATGAAGAAAACCTGTGCCACTAAACCCAGGTTAATTATCTTCTACCGCAATGACGTTAAACTAGGCGAAACTCAATAACAGGCAGCTACCATGACTAAGCACAACACAACTTCTCTTAAAAATAATGGCTTAGCTCAGAGCTATGGATTCTTACCAGAAGAAACACTAATACCTTCAGAGCTGCATCGCTATCTTCATGACTTGGATTTATCTTTTACTACAACAGATATAGAGTTTGTCAACCAGCTACAAAGTCGTCATATCGCCCGTTACAGCTTTAATAGTCTGGCAGTGGTTCTCGGGCAGGAGATGCCTTTAGACTTACCTCATCTGAGCAGAAAAATTGTCGACCAGGGTTTAGGCGGGTATTGCTTTGAACATAATAAGCTGAGCTTTGAACTTTTGCAGGCTCTTGGTTTTAAGGTACGACTATTACTGGCAAGAGTAATCTATAACCAGGAAAAAGATGTACCTCGCACCCACCGTATTACCCTGCTGGAATTGAACGATAATATCTATATTGTCGATACCGGTTTTGGCTCACTGGGCCCTCGTCACGCTGTTGAGCTAACCCCTGACAAAGTCCAGACTATAGGTGATGAGACCTTCCGAATTAAAGCAAGGGAGCACGGGGAATATGATCTGCAAATTATCAAAGAGGGGGAGTTTTTCTCTCTCTACCGTTTTGATCTTAACCGCTACACGGACGCAGACTGCCTGACGGGGCATTTCTTCTCTCATCGCTACCCAAAAGCAGGGTTTGTTAACAACCTGGTCGTCAGTCTTAAGCTGGCAGAAAAGGTATTGTCCCTGCGCAACCATCAGCTGTTTGTTATACAGCAGGGAGAAACCCAGATCACCCCCGTCACCAGTGCAGAACATTTATATCAGCTGCTGCTGCAAACCTTTAGCTTACCCATTGACCGGGCGGTAGCCGATCATCTTTTTGAACGCTTTGTGCAGCCTCAACTACAAAACACTACCAACAACAGCCATTAATCCATTATCGCTAATCAGGTACGATTAACTGAATCATTACTCTGCGTTAGCAAATGAGAAACAATTTATCAGAGAAACTGGCAATGAAACAGCTAACACTGCTGACCCTATGGGCATGGCTTATGACTTCTTCTTTTGTGGTCTCAGGAAAAATAGTGCCATACTCACCACCTATGGCAACAACAGGGTTACGTTTTGCCCTGGCGCTATTGATTATTTTACCCGTTTTATGGCTACTAAAAGCCAGACAGATCAGCCAGGAGCAGCAAAGTCCCGCCAAACACCGGCAAGTGCTATTACAACTCCGCACTGACCTGATGCAACAACAGGTTATACTGCCCTATCTGTTTATCAGTGCCAGCTTAGTGATCTTTTTTATCGGTATGTTTAAGGCCCTGGAGAACACTACCGCACTGAACACTTCGGTGATCTATACCCTGTTACCCTTGCTAGGTTTATTGATCAGCGTGTTTTGGCTCAAGGATAAAATTTCGCTTCAAAAATTATCCGGTTTTGTGCTGGGCAGTTCCGCTGCTTTAATCTTATTGTTCTCCAGTCAGGATACTCAGGCGTTGAGCTGGCAAAGCGGCGACCTGATTTTTTTTATAGCCTTGATCTTTCTTGCCCTGCATGTAGTGGCAGTTCAAAAGTGGGGCTCCCGGGTACAAGTGCTTGAAGGTGCTTTTTTGATTGTCTTAATCGGTAGCTTACTATTGCTGCCTGTGATTTTACTCACTGGCGATCTCAATCAGGTCCAATGGCAGGACAGCAGCTTCTGGTTTTACTACCTGCATTTGACTCTTTTTACAACAGTGATGACCTTCATTCTGCAACAGTGGTTGGTTAAAAATGGCGGTGCCAATCAAGTATTGGCATTCTCCTATACCATTCCACTGTGGGTAGCACTCTATAATGCAGCTGTTTATAATGCCCTGAACCAAACAGGACAAAACCTGTCCGATCAGTTTACTATAGGGTTCTACTTGGGACTGACTCTCTTACTGCTCGCCCTGTCACTCATTATGGGCATCAAGATTTCTCTAAAGGGCGGCGATGGACAAAAAACAGCTACAAAATAGTTTTCAGTGCTATCTGGACCGGTACTCCGTTCCCCATGCCTCTGTCAAAGACAATTTTGGCGCCAATGCCCAAAGCCAGGGAATAGACTGGAGCAAGCTCACCCTTGAGCCCCAAATCAAGCATCTGGCCAAGGGGGAATACCTGTTTCAACAGGGTGAAAGTGCAGCCAATCTGTACTTTCTCTGTTACGGTTTGGTACGCTATGTCAGCTTGTCTGAAGAAGGCAAAGAATTTACCCAGTCTTTTGCTGTTGCCCCCAGAATAGCAGGTTCAACTCGGGCGATGGTGCACCAATCTTCTGCTCTATTTAGCATTGAGGCATTAGAGGATGTACTGGTACTGGAATACCCCTGGGCCGAGTTTTATCAACAGATGAGCCAATGCCCTAACTTTCTGCGTACCTATATCCATTTACTGGAACACCTGTTTATTAGCAAGGAAGAGCGGGAAAACGCTCTGGTAAAACACAGTGCAGAGCGGCGCTACCTGGACTTTATCAGCCAGTTTTCCGACCTGGAGAAACGTATCCCACTGCAATATATCGCCTCCTATATCGGTATTACTCCAGTTGCCCTGAGCCGTATCCGCAACCGCCTGAAACAGCAGTAATTGCATTTGTTGCACCTATATTAATTAAAACGGTTTAACCCAGGCCATTGTATGCCTTATAAAAGTCTAAAATAAACCTTCACCAGACTTGGCAGCTTGTCAGCAATCGGTAGAATAGCCCGCTTGCTGACACAGGCCTGAAGGTATTATGGAATTAGAAGCACTGCCCGTTTTAACACAACATCTGGAATCTGCTCTGGAAAACCCACCGACAGAAGTCCGTCGTCTGTTTCATGGCCGTGGCCGCAGCTGGCCAGGTTTAGAACAGATCACCGTGGATTGGCTACAAGGCCAGGTGCTGGTTTCACTGTTTAAAGAACCTTCAGAAGCGTTTCTGGCTGCCCTGAAAAATGATCTAACGGCACTCACCCAGCAGGATTACTGGACTGATACCGGTGTAACATCCCTGCTGCTGCAACACAGAGCCCTCCCAGGTTCACCAACAGAAGTCATCTGGGGTGAACTGAGTGAATCCCAGCAGGTGATTGAAAGCGGTCTCAAATACCAGCTGGATCTGGGCCGTAATCAAAACAATGGCCTGTTTCTGGATATGCGTTTTGGCCGTGACTGGGTACGGGAACAGGCGCAGGGCAAACGCGTCCTGAATCTGTTTGCTTATACCTGTGGTTTTTCTATCGCCGCCATTGCCGGTGGGGCTGATCATGTGGTGAATCTGGATATGGCTAAAGCGATGCTAAATCGTGGCCGTGAAAACCACCGATTAAACGAGCATGATCTGAAGAAAGTAACCTTTATGGGTCATGACCTGTTCAAGTCATGGGGCAAAGTGCGTAAATACGGCCCTTATGATCTGGTTATTATCGACCCACCCAGCTTTCAGAAAGGCAGTTTCGCACTGACCAAAGACTACCAGAAAATTCTGCGCCGTCTGCCTGAACTGCTGACTGAATCAGGTAGTGTATTGGCCTGTGTTAACGACCCAGCAGTAACCTCGCAGTTTCTGATTGATGGTATGGCTGCTGAAGCACCTGAACTGAAGTTTGAACGCCGTCTGGATAATCCACCGGAGTTTCCTGATATAGATCCAGAAGGTGATCTGAAGGCCCTGATCTTTCAACGCTAAACAATGAAAGTAAAGCCAGAGCAATCTGGCTTTACTCTATATCATTCAGATATTAATTATATTTTTATATAGCACCCAAACAATAAAAGCAATAGATCATTTAATCCGACCTTTAATATTTTATTGACCTACCACCATTGATCAGCTCAAAAGAAAGGATGCCCATCAGGTCTATACTTGATTCAAAACAAATTTATTACACATCCGATAAAAACCCTGCCCTAATAATTTCATTGACCTCTTAATTACAGTATCATCAACACTTATAGCAATAGCACTCAAATAACCAATAGGGAAATTATGTATTTAAGTACACTAAATATTGAAGGGTTTCGCTGTTTCAAAAATGAATTTGAGATTCAACTTACAGATAGTTTGAATGTAATTGTAGGTGAAAATGGAGCGGGTAAAACTGCAATAATCAGCGCTATTCGACAACTTTTCCACGACTCTGAATCTGGTAGATACAGTATCACAAGCGATGACTTTTTCACTCCATTTACTAACGAACAATCAGCAACATCCCTTTCAATATCGGCTGAGTTTGATGGATTAAATGTAGAAAAAAAGGTGGCTTTTCTTCCTTGGATTGGAACCTCTGACACTGCACTACTAAACCTACAAGCGGAAAATAAGGAAATACGAGGACGGTTCAAAAAAATTATTTGGGGCGGGAGATCTAAAAGCTCCCAATTTGATCCAGAACTGCTAGATCTGATCCAGTGCATCTATTTACCACCGCTGAGAGATGCTGAGTCCAAATTATCAAACGGCCGACAATCTAGGCTATCAAAGCTCCTTAAGGCTCTAAATCGCAAACAATTGAAGCAGTGTAGAACAGAGGATAAACTACATCCTCTTGAAGCAAAGCTAAAAGATTTCAACAGTTCCTTAGCTGAAGATGATGCCTTAAGCATTAGCGATGCTAATAAACTCATAACTACCAACTTAACTAAAGCTATTGGACATCACTTTGGACAACAAACCAGCATTCAGTTTGCGGAAAGTGATTTTACAAAAATTGCCGAAAGACTAACTCTGCTTTTCTTTCCTGATATGTCTTCTCAGGATAGAGAGTTATTCCGCGAGCTTAACCAAAATAGCTTGGGTTATAATAACCTCCTCTACATAGCTTCGATTTTGGCAGAGCTTACGTTTGATGATAAAGATGAAGAGCAACCCCTTTTTAAATTGCTGCTTATTGAAGAACCAGAAGCCCATCTACATCCTCAGCTACAAGTTAGACTGCTAAACCACCTAAAGTCAGTAGCTGAAGAGAACAAAAATGTTCAGGTTATCGTAACAACTCATTCAACGGTATTAGCCTCTTCGGTTGAACTTGAGTCAATCATTCATCTATCTAAATCACCAAATCCGATAGCTACACCTCTTAAAGCTTGTGGCTTGCCAACAACTAGTAGCCAATTTATCAATCGTTGGTTAGATGTCACAAAATCAAACCTGCTATTTGCCGGTGGTGTAATCCTGGTCGAAGGGATTGCAGAACAAATGATCATTCCAACTTTGGCTAAAATAGTTCTAAAGGATCAGGAGATAGGTCGTAAGAGCCTTGAGGACCTTGGTGTCTCAACAATCAACCTCAATGGCATCTACTTCAGACACTTCATGCAATTATATTGTAACATTGAGAACCCCGATAATCCTGAGGAAAGGAATATTGGCGAAAATATTCCGGTAAAGTGTGCAGGTATAACAGATCTCGACCCACCTAAAAAAATCCCTAAAGAAGTGCCTGACCCAGAAAAAGAAGGTGAAACAAAAACAATACATGAAGACTTCATTCCATTCGATGGCAATATAAAAAGTGGCACTAACCATGCCCTTAAACTTGTTAACTCTATTAACAAATCAACCAATGCACGTCTATTCGTGAGCAAATACAAAACATTGGAATATGACCTTGCCATGGAGGGTAACAATGCTGCATTAATGTCCTATATAATTACATCTCTCTGGCCTGAACCTAAAACAGGCCAAAGCACTATAATCGAAGAATTCAAAAAAATGTCCACTATAGATTGGACAACAAAAACACGAAAAGAAGTGGCCGAAGCAGCTCATCAAATCCTGAAACGAATCGATGATGATAATATTGGAAAAGGGATGTTCGCCCAAGTCATGACTGACAAAATACAACGCGAACATGTTGATTTTGCCGTTCCTGAATATATTAAAAAAGCCATTCTTTGGGCTTCTTCATCAAATAATACTGAGAAAGAATAATGTCAGTAGAGTTTACGAAAGAACAGCTTGATTATGTCGGCTCGAGTATCGAAGAACACATTTTCTTAGAAGCATGCCCTGGAAGCGGAAAAACAGAGGTAGTTGCAGCAAAGGTTGCTAAGGAGATTAATTCCTGGAAGAAAAATCCAGGGGGGTTAGCAGCACTTTCTTTTTCCAATAGCGCAACTGAAGAGTTAACAATAAGAGTATCGAAGTACCTGCCCCATGGCCGTAGTATGTTTCCTCATTTTTTAGGTACATTTGATAGCTTCATTTACAAAAATATTGTTTCCCCACTATCGATAGAACTAACGAGGTACGTTGGAGAGAGCAAAGATGCATCAATCCGTATCATTGAACCAAGTGCACTCCTAGGCTATAAAACTCAATACCATTATGCACAACGAGGGCAAATATGTGCTCATCACTACTCTTTGAATCTAATAAATGAGAATATAATTTTTGAAACCGGGGATTCTAAACTAGATCGAGCCTTGAACGCTATTCAGCTAGAAGATTGGCAAGTTAGAGATCTAAAAGCTACCAAAATCAAAATGTTAGGAAACGGCTTTGCGACTTACCGTGACATTGAGTGCTTAGCTCTAGAGGTCCTTTCAGGAGAAAAGTACGAGAATTTCGTTGATTTATTTGTAAGGCGTTATCCATTAATCATTATTGATGAATGTCAAGATCTCTCTGAAGAACAGTTAATCATCCTTCAGGTGCTGTCAGGCAAAGGCACACAATTGCATTTTATTGGGGACCTTCATCAGGCTATTTACAGTTTTAGAGGCGTTGACCCAGCCAAGGTATCTCAGTTCATTCGCAACAATTGCTTTACCAGTTTGAAACTAACAAGAAATTTTAGAAGCTGCCAAAATATCATCAATATTTGTACAAAATTAACCAAGCGAGAAGAAATTATTGGAAATGTATCTTGGCTAGACCCGCGGTGTTTAGTAGTTCAATACAATAACTGCCCTACTGAGTTAGTAGAAATTTTTGAGGAAAAATGCAATGGTTATAACAACAATGTTGTAGTCGCAAGAGGTCACTCTACCCTTAGTAAGTTTCAGGCTTCAACAACCAATCTGAAGAACATTCAAAAACTAGCCCTTGCGATTAAACTTTATGACCCTAAAGATATGGAAGCAATGAACCTCTCTTTGTGGCACTTCTCTGAGTTTATTCGTTATCATCTAAAAGAAAGTTACAAACCAAATAGTTTCAACTGCCCCCAATCTGTAGATTCATCCCTTATGTGGCGTAGATTTCTTTATGAATCTTTAAGCCATTTGATTAACAACAGCTTACAGAAGATTGATATCGATTGGTCAAACTGGGTAAAGAAAGCAAAAATGCTAATTCAAACACTCCCAAAGCAAAGTTTTTGTCATGAAGACATTGCTAGAGTATTGACCCCACTAGAAAAAGTAAACTTAAGAGCACCATCCGGCGAGGCCAAGTCAAAGGTTAGCAAATCATTAGGAGCTACAGCAAAACCATCCCTGCTATACAGAAAGTCAACGATTCATGGTGCCAAAGGGGAAACTCACGATATCACTATAGTGATATCCTCAGATCGAGCTGGAAATGATTCTCACTGGAAAAGTTGGCTTAAGAATCCAAATAGTGAAGCCGCTAGGTTTTCTTATGTAGCATCATCACGGCCCAAAGAGTATCTAATTTGGGCCGTCAAAACGCTAAAGCCTGAGGAAAAAGAGCAACTGAAAGGACTTGGATTTACTATAGTTTAACAGCTCACTTTTTTTCTTTTTCTTCGTTTCTACCGTTTATGCGTATAAAACTAGCTTATGCATAGGCTTTGTGTTTTTGTGGATCAAAAAGAGCTGCTATTGATCATATAGCAGCTCTTATCTAGAAAGCCTACATTAAAATGCAAAGATCGTAGGCACAAGGGTAACCGTTACCAGCGTGATCAGGGCAATTGCAACCAGGTTCAGCATAAAACCTGCCCGTATCATATCGCGCATTTTGATCATACCTGAGCCAAATACAATCGCGTTGGGTGGCGTCGCAACCGGCATCATAAAGGCACAACTAGCAGCCATCGCTGCAGGTACTACCCATACAAGAGGTGTTCCGGCAATGGATTCCGCCACAGGGCCTAACAGTGGCAGGAAGCCCGCAGCGGTCGCCGTATTACTGGTAATCTCGGTCAGGAAGGTGATCAGCGCTGTTACCAACAATACACCTGCGATCAGTGGAATAGCACTCGCACCTTGAATCTGCAGTGCGATAAATTCTGCCAGACCAGAACTCTTGATCTGTGCGGCCAGTGTCAAACCACCACCAAACAGAATCAGAATGCCCCAAGGCACTTTTTTCGCACTTTCCCAGTCCAGTACACGTTCATTGTTGCCTGATTTCACCGGCAGAGTAAATAACAGAATCGCTGCAGCAATGGCGATACCGGTATCGGACAGAGATAGTCCGGTCAGCTTGCCGATATAAGGACGGAATACCCAACATAGAGCAGCAAACAGGAAGATATACAGCACCTTTTTCTCACCAGCGCTCATAGTACCCAGCTCACTCAGCTGCTGTTTGAATACTGACTTGGCACTCACTTCACCCGTTTCATCCACTTTGTAGCTGACCTTAGTCAACCAGAACCAGCAGATCGCCAACATAGCGATAGATACAGGTAAACCGACCATCATCCACTCAGCGAAACCGATCTCAATCTGGTAACTATCTGACAGATAAGCCGCCATCAGGGCATTAGGCGGTGTGCCGATCAAGGTCGCAATACCGCCGATGCTGGCACCATAAGCAATGGATAGCAGCAACGCCTTGGCAAAGCTCTCATTATCTGGATTTTTATCTTTGACGATCTGAATTACCGACAGAGCAATCGGCATCATCATAACCGCCGTAGCGGTATTAGACATCCACATCGATAGAAATGCCGTCACCAGCATCATACCCAAAATCTGGATACTGGGCAGACTACCTGCCGCCAACATGGTGGTCAGTGCAATACGCTTATGCAGATGCCACTTTTCCATGGCGATAGAGATTAAAAAACCCCCAAGGAAAAGAAAGATCAAGGGGTGGGCATAGGGGGCAGAAACAGTCTTAATACCTGCGATACCGGCCAATGGCACCACAACCAGAGGCAGTAAAGAAGCTGCTGGAATAGGCACCGCTTCGGTGATCCACCAGCTTGCCATCCAGAAGGCTAAACCCGTTGTTCTCCAGGCTTCGGTTGATAAACCATCAAACGGTGAATCCATCACCAGGGTCATTAACATTACGGCTGGTCCCAGTAGCAGGCTTAGCCAGGGTGTCTTTTTATTGTTGTCACTCATTGTCAGCAATCCTCAAAACTTCAAGCACGCCATCCCTGCGTGTATTGGTCAGATAAGTGTGTTGATCTCTTCGAGCACGGTCCCAGTACCCTGCTCTCGATATATCAACACGCAAATTGATTGCCAGACCTTAAAACTCTATTTTTATCCTTTATATTCAATAATTTATAATAAAATTGATATTTTTCACCAGAAAAAAGTATGGATTTCCACACAAATATTCCAGCTCAAAAATCACTTTTTCCACACAAGCATTTAGTCATGGGAGGCTCAGCTATCTCATTTGTCTTAAGAGCAAACGATTAAGCCTGGCCTCTACGAAGAGAGGCTTAGTTTTCTCATCTTGTTCAGGGGCTTTGTTCGGTTAATCCTGAATATAGTTGCTACGTTCCAAGCCATATTTAGCCATCTTGTCGTAAAAAGTTTTTCTCGGCAGTTTCAGCAGTTCCAGTGTCTTTTTAACAGAACCTGAGTTTTGACGTAACGCATCCTCAATTACCGACTGCTCATAGAAAGCCACCTTTTCTGCCAAACTCAGATCGCTATCAATAGAAGGGATTTCAGTGGTGGTATTCAGCTTGATGCCGGTTCCCAGCAGCACGTGGCGCTCTGCCACATTGCGCAGCTCTCGTACATTACCCGGCCAATCGTAGCTTAATAACTGCTGTTGGCTATCGCCATCCAGCGCACACAAGGGCTTATGAAAACGGTTGGCCGCGATTGAGGTGAAGTGTTTAAACAGCAGGGGGATATCCGCTTTACGGCTTCTTAACGGAGGAATCTCGACCATAACCAGGTTTAAACGGTAGTAAAGATCGGCACGAAACTCGCCTTTATCGGCCAGAGCCAAAAGATCGATTTTGGTTGCAGCGACAATGCGAATATCCAGCTCTATAATTTCATTGCTGCCCACGGGCGTAACCTTTCGCTCCTCCAGCACCCGTAGCAGTTTGGCCTGCATCGCCAACGGCATCGCCTCAATTTCATCCAGAAACACCGTACCACCATTGGCAAACTCAAATTTACCTACTCTATCTTCTGTCGCTCCGGTAAAAGCACCTTTTTTCGCGCCAAATAGCTCACTCTCGATCAGGTTTTCAGGAATCGCCGCACAGTTTAAGGCCAGAAAGTTAGCATCTCGGCGCTGGCTATGATCATGTAAAAAACGCGCAACCAGCTCTTTGCCTGTCCCCGTTTCCCCATGAATCAGCACGTCAGCCGGAGTATCGACTACAGCGTTTAACAGTTGCAGCATCTCATGCATTGCCGGGGTATCACCTAAGATTCTGACACCGGGACCACGGTTTTGAGCCAGACTTTGTTCGACCTGATCTTTTAGTTGACGATTTTCCAGCACTAAGCGACGTTTCTCTAATGCCCTGGCGACACAATCCAGCAGGTCTTCATTGATCGGTTTCTCAAGAAAATCATAAGCGCCCTTATGCATCGCGCTTACCGCCATCGCAACATCGGCGTAACCGGTCAGTAAAACCACAGGCAGTTCGCTATCAAAATTTTGCACCTGCTGTAACAGAGCAAGACCATCCATATGAGGCATATTGATATCGCTGATGACGATACCTGCAAACTCACGCCCTAAACGATCCAGAGCCGTGGTAGCGCTGGTGTAGCAGCTCACCCGATAACCTTCCAGTTCCAGCAGTTGCTTGAGAGAATCCCGAATAATCGCCTCATCATCAATGACCACGATATGATTCACCATCAGCGCCTGGCCATCTTTAGGAAGGCGTTCTGGCTTAATAGGCTCTTGCGAATGACCGGCACTATTATTGGTCAGGGCATCATCGGCAGGGGAAATAGGCATCAGTTTTGGTCTCGCTTAAGTCGAACAGTAAAAATAGCACCGCCAGTGTCTTGATTAGCAGCAGACAGCTCACCATCAAAAGAGAGCATAATATTACGAGCGATAGATAGACCCAAGCCTAACCCATGCTCCGATTTGGTAGTAAAAAACGGCTCAAAAATCGTATCGATCTGCAGCAGATCCAGCCCGGGGCCGGTATCACTGATTGTGACCACTACATCCTGATCAGAGATCTGTGCGACCAGAGTTAAGCGTTTATGCCCAACAGTTTCCATCGCATCAATCGCATTGGATAGTAAATTGACCAATACCTGCTCAAACTTCAGAGCCTCAACCCGCACCTCGGTATCCACGAGATCCATCTGCAGTTCGACATGGCGCTTTTTTATCTCGGGTCCGACAATCACTAAAGCATTATCGATACATTGCTGCAGAGGTACCGGTTTCAGGCTCTGTTCCTGCTGCTCCAGCCGACTGAATTGCTTGAGTTGAGCAACAATCTTATGCACCCGATGTACCAGCGACTCCAGGGTATACAGATTCTCTTTCGCCTGATCATACATACCCTTATCAATCATCCGACGGCTACTGACCAGATAGGTACTCATGGCGCTGAGGGGCTGATTGATCTCATGGTTTATACTGGCGGAGAGCTGTCCAATCGTCGCCAGCTTAGCCGCGCGAATCAAGGCATCCTGCGCCTTTGCCAGCTCTTTGGAACGGGTTGAAACTTCTTTTTCCAGGCTATTACGGGTGTAGAGCAACTGGTTATAACCCGCCTGATGACGATATAAATGGATTACCAGTGCCAACAAGACCGAATAAGCCAGTGCCGCTAAAATCAGATAACTGACGGGATAGTCCAAGCCAGGCTTATCGGGCAGCAGTAATACCAGCGTCAGATCCATCAAAGGAATATTAGCCTGAGCATAGAAGTAGTTCTGACGGATATTTTGGGGTAAAGGCAACTGCCAGATCTCACTGTCGTACCAAGGCGCCTGAAAACGTTGATTAACTAAAATATCCTGCTCAAGGTCCAGATAGCGTTGGGATTGAGCAATCTGCTGCCAACTGTAACGCTCACTCTCACGCCATTGTTTTAAGCGCCAACTGGCTTTGTTGGACATAAAGATCACACGATCCAGACCGTACAGAATAAAACTCTCCCCCTGACTGCCGGATAGCAGCTCGGTGTCCTGCTCAAACAAACTCACGGCAACCTTGACCGTAATCACTCCCTGGATCTGTCCATCCAATACTACCGGTGCAGAAAAGAAAAAGCCCCACTCCTGAGAGCGTTGGCCCAATGCATAATAGGCATTCTCCCGCCCCTGTACCGCTTGTTGGAAATAGGGTCTGAAGGCAAAGTTACTGCCGATAAAACTTTGCGGTTGCTGATAATTACTGGCTGCCAGCACAGTACCTTCCGGGTCCATCAGATAGACATCATCAGCCCCGGCGCTTTGGCCTATCTCTAACAGCAGATGGTTTAAACCTTCCTGGTCGGCATTACCGCCTACTCCCTGCCGAATCATGTAATTACTGGCTAATAAACCGGGGATATTCTGAAAACGGGCTAACCTGCTATTGATATACTGACTCAGGCTTTCCACTTCTACCTGCGCCTGCTGTTGGCTATTTTGATGAAAGCTCAGCGTTAGCTGATAATGCAGCACAAACAGCACCAGACTCAGGCCTATCAGGTAAAGCAGTATAAAAACAGATACACGTTTCATTAGCCGGTATTCATTCCATTATTGTGGTGTTGCGGGAATATTTGCAGATACGATGATAAATTAACTGACTTGAGCGGCCCCATCTGCTTATGTCAGGATTATCTCAACAATTCAATCAGTTAGGTATAAGGGTAGCAAAATGGCTTACGACACGGATAATATTTTTGCCAAGATTCTACGCGGGGAAGCCCCTTGCATTAAGGTTTACGAAGATGAACACACTTTGGCTTTTATGGATATTATGCCCCAGATGGACGGGCATACTCTGGTGATTCCCAAGCAGGAAGCCGAGACACTGTATGATTTGTCAGAGACTTCCGCTTTAGCTTGTATGAAAACAGTGCAGCATGTCGGAAAAGCCGTCGCCAAAGCGATGAACTTTGAAGGTACAACCATTTTCCAGCATAACGGCAAAGCGGCAGGTCAAACGGTCCCTCACTTCCACTTCCATATTTTACCAGGACCCATTTTTGGGGCCAAAGCGCTGAAGGGCCACGCCGTTGAGTTTGCCGATACCGATGAATTGCAAGCCATTGCCGATAAAATCATTGCTTGCCTGGACTAACTGTAAAGATGCTTTGATCTCCGGGGGTGCTAACAAGATGCCTGAAAGCAAGAATTAGTGTCCTCAGATCATCCATGTAGAGTAATCGTGCTGTCTTTTGGTACATTAGAGGTTAATAACAGGATAAAAACATTCTGCATCAGATAGTTATCTATCTCAAAATCAATTAGCTCGCCAGAAACTCACCTTCCCAGGAGATCTTATGCTAAAACCACAATCGGCTATTTTTCAGGAAAACAGCAACCAATTTTATCACCTGGAATACCAACTTGATCCATCTTACTCTGCCGAAAAAATTATCCCCGCACTGCAACACGCCCTAACCAAACAGTCCGACCAAATCAATCTGGTAGTTGCTTTTGGTAAACGACTCTGGCAACAACTGAACCCGACCTGGACGCCGGTCGAGCTGGAAGAATTCACTACGCTGACCAGTCCTCAAGGCCATACAGCACCTGCGACACAAAGGGATCTGCTGATCTGGATTCATAGCCTGAGCCATGACAATAACTTTGATCAGGTTTTGCATATCCAAAACGCACTGTCTGGAATTGCAGAGCTGAAATTGGATCTACCAGGCTTTACCTACCACGATTCCCGAGACCTGATCGGTTTTGTGGATGGCACAGCGAATCCCAAAGAGGATCAACGTCAACTGGCTGCCGTGATTCCAGAAGGGCAAGTGGGTGCAGGTGGCTGCTATGTACTGAGCCAAAAGTGGGTACACAAGCTGAATGACTTCAATCAACTTCCGGTAGAGAAACAGGAAAAAGTGGTAGGCCGCACGAAAGAAGATGATATTGAGCTGGAAGGTGATGCTATGCCTGTAGACTCTCATGTCAGTCGCACCGATGTCAAAGTGGACGGAAAGGCGATGAAGATCTATCGCAGAAGCGCACCTTACGGCTCAGCGACAGAAAGTGGTCTTTACTTCTTATCATTTGCGTGTGAACTGGAACGTTTCAGTATTCAACTGAAGCGTATGTACGGCCTGACGGAAGATGGGATAACAGACAAACTGATTGATTTCTCTGATGCGGTAAGCAGCTCCTACTGGTTTGCACCATCTGAGCAGGATCTGGCCAGAATACTGAACTAGATTAGCCTGAGCCAGTGTAGGTTAGCCGAAGAGTGCCTGGAACCTGTTTAGTACAAGATCAAAAGGCCTGTCATGCTGACAATACCGGGAGGACAAAGTCCATTTGTGGATAAAGCAAATGGACCTTTCCCCTTAATGTGATACTACTTTCTTCTTAAATTTGATACATCGCGACCAGCATTAGCCATACGGGCAGCTTGCGCTACCTCTTTATCAACCACGGTTTTACCAATCGGTGCCAGGGAGATACCCGCCAGCTTAAGATGCTGAATGGCAAATGGAATACCGATAATAGTAATCGCACAAGCCACTGCCGACATAATATGACCAATAGCCAACCAGATCCCTGCGACCAATAACCAAATAATATTACCAATCAACCCCAAAGCCCCAGTGCCAATATCCTCATGCTGAGTCAACTCATCCCGGGCAATGGCTTCTTTACCAAAAGGCCAGAATGAGAAACTGCCCATAACAAAACAGGCTTTTCCCCAGGGAATACCAATGATCGACAGAAACGCCAGTACACCAAAAAACCACCAGGCGATACCCATCACCAGCCCACCCAACACAAACCAGATAATATTACCGATTGTTCTCATGATACCTTCCTGATGATTTCACTGAGTTACAAAAAACAGCCCCGAACAAAACCGGAAACTAACAATAGTTTAACGCTAAAACCAATCACTTATTACTTGAAGCCAAAGTTTGCTTTGTTCTTGTCAAACAAACAAAGCCCACCAAACAAAACAAGGCTTGCCATCACAACGTTATGCATTGCTTAATGCACTTGTTTGGGACAACAAACCTTATAAAAAGTGCCGTTTCTTCAAAGAGTCAGCTGCACAGGTTAGCCTTATGGGTTCAGTGATCTTACGGGTTATGTCCCATAATTGCCTTCACTTCCAGGAATTCTTTCAGCCCCTCTGCGCCCCATTCACGGCCATTGCCGGATTGTTTATAACCGCCAAATGGTGCAAAGACATCAGTCGGAGCACCATTCAGATGAACCATCCCCGTGCGCAGCTGGCGGGCCACCGACTTGGCACGCTCCAGGTCCGATGAAGAAACGTAACCCGACAAGCCGTAAACCGTATCATTGGCGATCTCAATGGCGTCTGTTTCATCCTTATAAGGGATAATGCTCAACACCGGGCCAAAGATCTCTTCACGGGCAATGGTCATCTGATTATTGGCATTGGCAAAGATTGTTGGTTTCACAAAGTAGCCGGTTTCATTCCCTTCAGGCTTACCTGTACCGCCACATACCAGAGTTGCACCCTCATCAATACCGGCCTGAATCAACATCTGAATGCGCTCATACTGGCGCTTGCTGACCACCGGCCCCATAGTAGTTTCTTCAGATTGTGGATCACCCGTTTTGACTTTCTGAGCGGCTTGCTCTGCGATAGCGATCACTCGCTCCATCTCCGTTTCAGGCACCAGCATACGGGTTGGCGCATTACAGGATTGACCGGTATTTGAGAAACAGCTCAGTACACCCTGCTTCACACTGCGCTCAAAATCCGCATCATCAAGCAAGATATTAGCGGACTTACCACCTAGCTCCAGGCAAACTTTCTTGATCGTATCTGCAGCCGCCTTCATCACAGCTGTGCCCGCACGAGTTGAGCCTGTAAAAGACACCAGGTCCACATCGGGATGGGATGATAACGGTGCACCAACCCCTTCACCCGTACCATGCACCATATTAAATACGCCAGCAGGCACACCTGCCGCTTCTAGCACCTCAGCTACTAAAATAGCTGATAGAGGCGCTTCTTCACTGGGTTTCAGCACCATAGTACAACCGGCAGCCAGTGCTGGGGCCACCTTGCACATAATCTGATTAACCGGCCAGTTCCAAGGTGTAATCAATGCACACACACCGACAGGCTCATAATACACTTCCGTCTTTTTCAGAGAATGACTTTCATCCAGATTTTTTAATGCCTTGATGGCTGCGACCAGATGGCCAGCCCCGGAAGCGGCCTGAGCGTTATGGGACAGTTTGGTTGGCGCTCCCATTTCCGAAGTAATCGCTTGAGCGATATCGCTCAAGCGCTTGTTATACTCTTCCAGCACCCTCTCCAGCAACTCCAAGCGCTGCTCTTTACTCCATCGTGAGAATGACTTAAAAGCTTCCTTCGCAGCAGCTACTGCGGCATTAACATCCTGCTCACCGCCACAGGGCAGGACCATTACAGACGTTTCATTGGCCGGGTTAATCACTTCGATGTAATCCTGAGTCGAACTCTCAACCCACTGTCCATTAATGAAAAACTTATCGTTGTACATGATGTATCACCTTCAAATCCTTAACTGCTTGGGAATAGCGATCTGCTTGCTCATTAGAGCCCCATGATATGCCATCTAAAAGAGAGTCAAAAGCTTTACTTTAACAAAGGCTAAAAACAAAGAATAAAGTATCGCTTATTTATTCAACTAAAGAAATAGCCGCCTAGAGATTAAATATCATTAAGCATTAATAATAAACACCACCAACTCATTACCACAAACCATCAATTAAAATTTAACTAACAATTATACTTATAAGATAAAAATCCGGACTATATTATCAGTTCAGAAAGAATTTTATTTCTATGCCCCGAATCTTGTCTTTGCAAAATAGATACATAACCATCACCACAGGGTATTTTTCGAAATTCATGCCCTATTCTTTCAGCCTGATAAAATAAGAATAAAAACACCTATATTGGCACGCTTACTGCCAATAAAAATAATATTTTTCATATAGGTATAGAATAACAAGACCTTCCACTAACAATTATTATAATTTTTAGCAGTTATTTCAGGCTGTAATAATTACAATTTTGAGTTCATCGCCGATTAGAGCAACGCCATCATCAAACTGAAAGATAGAGGGTTAGGGAGGAACAGGAGCATCGTGCCTGGTTGGCCTCATGCGTTCTGCGTCCTTGCTTGATCATTAAGTTCAAGCGGGCAAGCTTTTGATTATTATCGGCTAATGCTAAAACGACCAATACCTGCTAAGCTTCCCCTATCAACCCAGCAAAACAGTCAACTACTAACTTTTTTGTCTGAAATTCACTCTACAGTACGGTATAAAACGTACTGCATGGACTAATGTACCCTGAGGTAAAACATGAGTATTCAAATTGGCGATAAACTTCCGAACACTGAACTTAAAGTCATGGGCGAAGCAGGTCCAGAGTCCATCACTATAGAACAGCTATGTGCCGGTAAAAAAGTAGTCCTTTTCGCAGTGCCTGGAGCCTTTACTCCTGGCTGCTCCATGACTCACTTACCAGGCTTTGTCGTATTGGCAGATCAGATCAAGGCCAAAGGCGTTGATAGCATCATCTGCCTGTCTGTTAATGATGCCTTTGTCATGGATGCTTGGGGTAAGGCTCAAAATGCAGAAGAGATTATTATGCTGGCCGATGGTATCGCTGAATTCACTCAGGCAATTGGTCTGGAAAAAGATCTGACAGGTGTTCAGTTTGGCATCCGTTCTCAACGTTACGCTATGATTGTTGAGGATGGTGTGGTTCAGACACTGAACATTGATGAGAAAGGTGTAGATAAGAGCAGCGCAGAAACTATTCTGGCATCACTGTAATTCTCATCTATAGACAAAGTTGCCTTTTATACAAAGTGGTTGAAATTCAATCACTTTGTAGGCGAACACCTACACATAAGCTTTCCTATATTTATATCTTTCTTCTCTCCAACCAGGGGCCGGAGAGAATGGAGATATTTATACTGGTATGCTGAATCCGCCTTTTATAATAAAGGCACGCATAGAAATCGAAGGTCACCCTATTAAACGGCTGCCTGGCAGAACGCTCCTGCTTGGTGTATGCACTACAGTTATTTGATCTATAACACTTTTGACTTATAAGACTTTTGATCTATAAGACTATAGCTCAAGCACTATTTCAGGATCGAAATCTGGATTTACACTTCGGGGGAAATACCCACGAGGGTTACACAATACACGTGTCTTACCAATGCAGTAGTCACTGGTATTATGAAGGTGACCATGTATCCACGCATCAGGCTGATGCAATTCAATAAAATGCTCTAAATTACTGGCATAACCCGCACGAATGGGTTCATCTCGATAAGATACTGGTAGAGACTCTATGGAGGGCGCATGATGGCTGACCACAACCGTAGGTCCTGAAAATGGTTTACTTAACTCCTGATTAAAAAAGTCCATCGACTCAAGATGCATATTCCGGGCATCTTCAGGAGTGAACATTCTTTTCAGTCCCTTGTGTTCAAATTCAACCAGACGAAAATCATTCATTCTCATGCGTGCCAGATCCTGAGCAATGGAAGGGTCTTC
The DNA here is from genome assembly GCF_000422425.1 of Oceanospirillum beijerinckii DSM 7166. Taxonomy (GTDB): domain Bacteria; phylum Pseudomonadota; class Gammaproteobacteria; order Pseudomonadales; family Halomonadaceae; genus Oceanospirillum; species Oceanospirillum beijerinckii. The sequence goes on along the minus strand of NZ_AULT01000032.1, from coordinate 21,346 downwards.
ATTAAACAGCTGGAAATCACTCCATAAAGTCGAGCCGATAAAGCGAACACCACAAAGTTCGACCACTTCATTTTCCAGCACATGAACATTGCTTCCCGCCATAGCTTCTTTCCATTCCTGCTGCGCCAGCTGCAGACAACTACGGTAGGGCTCATGGTTCCCGAGGATAAAAACCGTTGGGATGCCACGGGTCTGCTCAAGCACCCAGTCAAAATGCAGACGACTGGCAATACCTATATCTCCTGCCAAGACAATTACATCAGCGTTGACATCAGGCAAGGTGTGACTGATAAAGCCGTGTTCGAACTCAAGGTGCAAATCACTTTGATATTGGATAACAACCGACATTGAACAAGTCCATGTAGAATCATTTAAAGCTTAGTATAAAGCAAATACATAAAAAAAAAATCAATAATTTATCTACACATTTGTAACAAAGATTTCACTCGCTATGTAGTGTAACTACTCTTCCAGAAATGTATTGCTACTTCCAATATCAACAAGGTGAAACAAACAGCATTATCATATATATTAAAAATGCAATTACATCATATTACATATAGGGTGCAGCGCCTGCTTCAAATAACATAGCCTTTGCCAATCTTCTTATTCTTAGCCCAAGAGGAAGGCCACTTACCTGAATAAATATTCATGGTGATCGCCATAATCACTGTACAGGCTATTAAATAATGCCGTGAGCTATTACCCCCATATAAAGCAAGGTATTTTCAACTTTCGCTTGCATTGCTCGAAGGAGAACATCTGAAATAAAATAATCGAGTCAAAAGTCAGGTAAGTACCCAAATATAAATATTCCGATATTTTTCCAACTTAACCAGCCTCCCGACTAGCCGTAGGTTTACGCTGAATAAAACTAAACCAGCTACTCTGCCACTGACTGATCAGCAAACCTAATAGAATTAAAGCACATGCAACCAACTTGACTCCCTCTACATTCTCACCATAGAAGATCATACTACCAATTAAACCAAATACAGGCACCAGCATTGTCAAAGGAGCAACCGTTGATAAGGGGTATTTCACAATCAATCGATTCCATAACCAGTAACCTAATAACGTGGTTGGGTAGGCTTGAAACAGAATAGAAAACCATACTGTGCTATTTAGCTGCCCCGGTAACTGAACAAAAATCTCACTGCCATGGCTTAGCCAAGCTAAAAGCACTAAAGGAACAGGTGCGAACAACATCCCCCATACGCTAAACGAGAACACCTGATTCGTATTGGCCAGTTTGACAATCAGGCTAATCAGGCTCCAGCTAAACGCACCTATCAGAACAAACACCAAACCTGACAGAGGCACTGAACCATCTTGAAGCGTCAGGCTGGCACCAAGCCCCGAAAGCGCCAGAGTCGCTCCGATCCACTTTTGACGCGTAATCGTTTCTTTTAACAACAGCCAGCCTAATAACAAACTGGATACCAGGCTCAGCTGCATCAATAGACCCGCCATACCCGCAGAAACTCCCAGAGTGATTGACCAAGTCATCATTCCCCAGACGCCTACCCCAAAAATAACGCCATAAGCGATTAGATATCGTAGTTTTACGTTTGGTCTGGCGATAAAAAAGATCGCTGGAATCACAGCTGCAGTAAAGCGTAGTGCTGTCAGAAGTACGGGATTGATCTGGTCTGCGCCAAGTTTGATTACTGAAAAGTTAAATCCCCATAAACACATCACTGCTAAAGCCAGCAGTAGGTCATTCAGTCTCATCATTGCCTCCTTATATCTTTTTCAAACGTTCTATTTTTGTATGAAGCCGATTCCTACCAATCAGCCTGAATCGTTGAAGTCAGTATGAAAGCCCGACGAAAAAGATTACAGATTCAATTTCCTAAAATAAAAAGTATACAGTTAATCATTGTCAGACTATGCTTGAATTCGAATAGAGAGGGGACTGCGATGCGTTATAAAGCGATAGCCGAACAGATCATAGAAGATATCCGTATGGGGAAACTGGCTCACGGCAGCCGTATGCCATCGCTGCGCAAAATGTCTGATTTGCAGGGGGTCAGTCTAACCACGACTCTGAATTGCTATCATATGCTTGAGGAACTGGGCTGGATCCTTGCCAAACCTCAGTCTGGCTTTTACGTTTCCAAACCGCTGGCTGAGCTGGCCACACCGGAACTACCACAGTTTAAAAGCCAGCTACGCGAGATCTCTCCTCAGGAATCAGCCATCACTTACCGACCCGGTGCTTATGATCCAGGCCCTCTGGGTATCTCACAGATAGCCCCAGAATTGATGCCAACAGAAACTCTGCAAAGAAGCCTGAAACGGGGCCTGAAGCGGCTTAACCTGACTATTCATGCCTACCCTGATCGCCAGGGTTTGCATAGTCTGCGCTATGCCCTTGAACAGCACTTTTCAGGTTATGGCTTTCCATTTCAGGCTAAGGAGTTAGTGATCACCAATGGCTGCATTGATGCGGTACGTATTGGCTTAGAAGCGATCTCTCAACCCGGTGATGGCATCGCTATCAGCTCACCCTGTTTTAGCGGCTTACTGGAGCTGTTAGCCGGTTTAGGACGCAAGGTCGTAGAAATTCCTTGTACCGAGGAAGGTATTGATCTGGAACAGTTTGAGGCCCACCTGAAACAGGGCTCGATCAAGGCGGGCCTGTTTAGCACCTCTCATATGAACCCTCAGGGAATCAGTATGTCGCCGCGACAGAAACAGGCACTGGCAGAGCTGGCCAATCAATATCAGGTGCCCGTTATTGAAGATGATATCTATATGGAACTGGGCCACGGCAAGGTGATGCCTTTACCAGCTAAATACTGGGATAAAGGTGGTTATGTGCTCTGGTGTGCCTCGGTTTCTAAAACCTTAACTGCAGGCTTCCGGTTGGGCTGGTGTCTACCGGGACGTTTTCTACCCGCTTATTTGAGATTGCATGGGATTAGTCATTTTGGTGTCAGCACGCCGGTCCAGTCCGCCATCGCCGACTTTATCAGTACAGGACAATATCATAGCCATTTGAATAAAGTTCGCAGCCAATTACGGCAAAATATCCGCGACTACACACAACAACTGGTCAAGCTTCTACCATCTAATAGCCGTATCAGCCAGCCGGAAGGCGGCATGGTGATCTGGCTCCAGATTCCCGGCCTAGACAGCAAAGCCCTATGGCAAAAGGCATGTGAAAGGGGTTTGGATTTAAGAGCTGGGCCTGCTTTCACTACCCTGTCTTTGTATCAGGATTGTCTGCGCATTAATACTGGCTGGCCGCTGGATGACAGTGTCCGACAGCTATTGGAAAAGTTAGCAGAACTGATTGAGCTATATACACCTTCCATAGAACAGCAACGAGTGAGCTAAGCTGTGCTATGCCATCTCCTGAACTCTGTATCTCCTGAGCTCTGCATTGGTAGCCCGTACATACACATCATTCAACAGGTACCAGATTTAACTATTAAGCCCAGATGGCCGATCAAAACAACTGCATCTGGTCATCAACAATGGCACTAAAACTTAAACCGACAAACGGCAAAATAGCATCAGCGATGGGCTGTACCTGCTTGTCGATATAGTGCTGATAATCGATAGGGCTTTGCTGATACTCCACAGGCTCAGGACCATTGCTTGTCATTACATAGGCGATACGCCCCTTACGCTGATATTTAAGCGGTTTACCCTGCTGACGATTGATCTCATCCGCCAAGCGTGCGGCACGGACATGGGGCGGTACGTTTTTCACATAATCATCTAATGAGCGACGCAAACGCTTGCTATAAACCAGCTGATGATCCCGTTGGCCCGCTTTCAATTCCGCCACCAGAGCACTGATCAGGTCACAGGGGTTCTGATCATGAAAGACCCGATTATAGATCTCATTTTGCAGCTCTTTCGCCAGTTCGGTCCAATCCGTACGAACTGCCTCCAGACCTTTAAATACTAACTTTTCCTGACCGTTTTTATTGATCAGTCCGGCATAACGCTTTTTACTGCCGGTATCCTGGCCCCGAATGGTCGGCATCAAAAAACGGGTAAAATGAGTCTCATATTCCAGCTCCAGAAAACACTCCAAACCATAAACGTCTGCCAGATGATCCCGCCACCGTTGGTTAATCTCCTGCATTAACTCATTGCCCAGCTGATCCGCCTGCTTTGAGCTTACGGTCTGCTGCGAGCATAATGACTGTGCCCGGCTAATCGTCTGCTGGCCACCACTTTGCTGCAGATCATTCCCCATCAGAACAAACAGCGAATCCGTATCGCCGTAAATCACTTTAAGGCCCTTCTGCTCAATCCATTCCGTCGTTTGCTTCAGAATATCGTGACCCCGCATGGTGATAGAGCTGGCCAGTCGGGTATCGTAAAAGCGACAACCACCGGAGCCCAGCACGCCATAGAAGGAGTTCATCAAGATTTTAAGTGCCTGAGAGCGCACGGGATCCTGGGCTTTTTTCGCCTCATCACGTTGTTGCCACAGCGAGGTGATAATATCTGGCAGAAAGTGCTGATCCCTTGAGAAACAAGCACCGCGATAACCGGGAATCGCCTGCTCGGGATGCAGACCACCCTCGATCAAGCCCAACGGGTCGATCTTAAAGGTGCGAATAATAGAGGGGTATAGGCTTTTAAAATCTAAAACCAAAACGTTATTGTACAGCCCCGGCAGGGAGTCCATCACATAACCACCGGGACTGGCCAAACCACCACCGCCCGGCAGATTGGGAGCGACATAACCCGCCCGATGCAATTTGGGCAGATACAGATTGGTAAAAGCCGCGACCGAACCACCGCTGCGATCCAATTCTAAACCTGTCAGTTGAGAACGCAGAATCAAAAAATCCAGAATACGGGTATGCTGAAAGATATCCCACACCAAACGGCAATCTTCCAGATTATAAGCAGCCAGTTTTAGCTTATTGTGCTGAAAATCGTGCATGATGGTTGCTAAGCGATCATCCACATCTTCGGTGAGTTTACCCCGGTTTAACAGCTCCTGAGCCACCGACTCCAGGCTAAAACTGGCAAAGTTATAGGTTGCCGTTTTTAACGCCGCGATACCATCAATCACTACCCGTCCAGGAATAGTGATAAAACCGCTATTACTGTCATCCCTGGACTCACGCCAACTAGCATAACTGCCGCCACGGCCCAGCTTAAGCCGCATACCGTATCTCTGTGCACGGGTATTGAGCAGTCGAAAATCAAAGCCAACCACATTCCAACCGATAATCACATCGGGGTCTAACTCGGCAATGGTCGCTTCCAGGGCTTGCAACAGTGCCTTTTCGTTTTCAACCCAGCGTACCTGCCCTTTCTCTTCTTTTTCTTCTGCTGCTTTATATTCCCCATCTTCTTCAAGCCGGATCTGCGGACCATCATCTCCCGGCCCTATCATCAGCACCAGAGAAATAGCGTCGCTATAAAGTCCAACCGAATAGAGATCGCCCTTGGCGGAACACTCAAGATCCAGCGAAACGACCTTTAATTGGGGGATATAATCACCGCCCTTTAAACGGGCCTGATCGACTCGGGTAAAGCGGGAACCGTGTAAGCCTTTTCTTTGACTGTTCTTGCCCTGAAATACCACGCCCCCGCGAATCCAGCGTTCCATCAGATAGCGATCGTGCAGCCGGAAATCATTTTCCAGCATCTGAATGCCCTGCTGTCGCAGACGCTCAACGGCTTGATGAAACATTTTGATCGTTGGCAGATAAAGGCCACAAACCGGCTGTTGCTGGAAAGATTTCAAGGTCAGTGGGCGAACCTCATAACCTTGCCCTACACTCTGGCCTTGTCCAAAATCTATCCCCGAAAGGGCTTGTTCAACCCTGGCTACATCATCCTGATAGATAAAACATACCGGCTTCTCACCCTTAACTTTTAATTGTGTTGGGCCATCCGGCGTTGAGAGCCAGAAAATAATCTCGGTCTCGCCATCCTTGTCGTGACTATGTCGGGTCAGTAAAAAGCCTTGCTGCATATCGCTATCAAATATCAGATCGATGAATAGACAAGCATCAGTGACAATCCAGTGAATATGAGCACAATCCGGATAAAATCAGATAGTTACTGTTTAGATAGCTACTGCTTAAATAGTTACTATGCTTTGATTTAAGCATAACCCTATTATCCTTCTCTGCCCAGATAAAACTGTATCTTTATACACCTCACTTTCCCCTACCTTATACCAAACCAGATAAGTTATTGTGGGTCGGAAAAGCCGCAAGGCGCCTTCCGACAATCATCAGATACCGAAGCCAATGTCGGATGGCGCTTCGCTTATCCAACCTCAGGTATCAAGAAACTTATCAGGAATAGTATTAGCTTGTCGCTTCTCCATACCCAGCGCTATCCATGCATCGCTCCGATAAAGATCTCACGGCAACAGAAACCGCAGAATACGCATTTCTCAGCCATACTCATTAAGACAACAGCATTTTTAAGCACAACCCAAGAAAATACACAGTCCCTATTCAGTCCTAAGTCAGAACCATCGCAGCAGATAAACACAACGGAGCATAAGCAATCATCCCCCATTATAAGAGCAAGAGGTATTCAGGATGAAAAGTCGAGCAGAGATTATCGAACAGAGTTTTGCCCGTAAGGTGCTTGCAGGAGAGCTACCAGATAGCCCAATCCAGCTTAAACCGGAAGAGGTCGGACTCAGCCCGGAAAAATTGGTGCAGATGTTTGAAAGCCAACTGCTCAGCCGCCACCTGGATCTCTGCTCTCGTAAACTGCAAGCCCGAGGCGAATCCTTTTACACCATCGGCAGTGCCGGTCATGAAGGGAATGCCGCTATTGCCGCGGCCTTTCGTCATAACGATATCGCGTTTCTACACTACCGGGATGCCGCATTTCTACTGCAACGCGCCCGGCAGCGCCAACCCCTTGAGGATAAAAAGCCCCCCCTTGAGGATAAAGAGCAACCCGGTTTAGATACAGACCAACAAGCTATTTGGGATATGCTGCTCTCTTTTACCACCTCCAGCGAAGACCCGATTTCTGGTGGACGCCACAAAGTGCTGGGCAGCAAAGAACTGTTTATCCCACCACAAACCAGCACTGTCGCATCCCATCTACCCAAAGCACTGGGCGCAGCCTATAGCATCCCATTAGCCAAACGCATGGGGCATCGGGGCGAGCTGCCTAATGACAGTGTGGTGTTATGCTCCTTTGGTGACGCCTCCGCTAATCACAGCACCGCTCAAGGTGCTATTAACAGCGCTTGCTGGGCCAGTCATCAGAAAGCCCCACTGCCACTGATTTTTATCTGTGAAGATAACGGTATTGGTATCTCAACTCCGACACCGATGGACTGGATACAGGCCAGTTTCAGTCGCAGGCCCGGACTGCATTATATCCAATGTGATGGCCTTAACCTGATCGATACCTACTGCGCGGCCCACAAAGCGGAGCGTCTTGCCCGTCAGCATCATCAAGTGGTCTTCCTGCATATGCGTTGTGTGCGCCTGATGGGCCATGCGGGTTCCGATGCCGAAGTGGCTTACCATAGCCAGGAGGAGATCGAAGCCACCGAAGCCCAAGATCCACTTCTGCACAGTGCCCGCATCTTGATTGAAAATCATATTTTAACGGCACAACAAATTGTCGAGCTGAATCAAACAATCAGTGATCAAGTTGCTAATATCGCAGAAGAAGTGATTCAACGCCCCAAACTGACCTCAGCCAAAGCCGTAATGGAATCTCTGATTCCACCCAAAAGAGATATCCCCCCAGCCCCACCATTAAAACCGGAACAGAGGAACGCGCTATTTAAACGAGAAGTAAGAAGTATGGAGCAACGAGAAATAAACAGCATGGATCAGCCACAGCATATGGCCCGGCTGCTCAACTGGACACTGGCAGATCTGATGGCCCAGCATCCCGAAATGATTATGATGGGTGAAGATATCGGTCCGAAAGGCGGGGTATACAATGTCACCAGCAAACTGAGCGAGAAGTTTGGTAACCATCGAGTAATCAATACCCTACTGGATGAACAAAGCATTCTGGGCTTAGCTATAGGCGCTGCTCATAACGGCCTGCTACCGATTCCAGAGATTCAATTCCTCGCCTACGTCCATAATGCTGAAGACCAGATCAGAGGCGAAGCCGCGACACTGAGTTTCTTCTCAAAAGGCCAATATACTAACCCTATGGTGATCCGTATCGCAGGCCTGGGTTACCAGAAAGGTTTTGGTGGTCACTTCCATAACGACAATAGCTGGAATGTGTTTAGAGATATCCCCGGTTTGATCGTCGCTTGCCCCAGCAACGGCCAGGATGCGGTCGGCATGTTAAGAGAGTGTGTGCGTCTTGCCAGAGAAGAACAAAGAGTCGTTGTGTTTATCGAACCTATCGCCCTCTATATGACCCGTGATCTGCACGAAAAAGGTGATGGTTTATGGAGCTTTAGCTATCCAGAGCCACAAACGGCTCTCCCCTTCGGTCAAATCAACCAAGATGGTACAGGCACTCAACTCGCCATCATGACCTATGGCAACGGCTACTACCTCAGCCGACAAGCGGCCAAAATCCTACAGGAACAACACCATATTCAGTTAAGAGTGGTCGATCTGCGCTGGCTGGCACCACTGAATGAGACAGCCATTCTGGCAGCCGTAAGAGCCTGCGAAAATATCCTGATCGTCGACGAATGCCGCCGAACCGCTTCATTAGGCGAGCAACTGGTAACACTACTGACCGAACAACTGGATTCGCCCGTCAATATCAAACGCATCAGCGCAGAAGATAGCTTTATTGCCCTGGGCAAAGCCGCAACCGCCACATTACCCAGCAAAGATGGCATTATTGAGGTCGCTCTGACGATGACCCGGCAATAGCATTCTGATAGGTTTCTTAATACCCACTACTCAACTAATACTCGCGACTCAACTGCAGCAAGACCTGTAGGACTTATACCATTTCCGAGAAGTTTCTTGATATCAGAGTCGGTTGGATAAGCGAAGCGCCATCCGACACTGACTCCGATACCGGATGCTTGTCGGAAGGCGCCTTGCGGCTTTTCCGGCCTACAACAACTTATCTGACTGGGTATTACTTTGGAAGCCTACCAAGCAACCGGGCAGCGCCAACCTGTAAACCAAAAATAAAAAACATGGTTTACCAAAAGGTATATTATTGCTAATCTTCGACGCCCGGACCGCATCAAAGACTGGCACTGAGGAAAGTTGATCCAACCCACGGCTCTCAACGATGTTCAACGATGCACCAGGCCCACTGATGTGTCACGGCATCGTGATATCCAGTTTTAACCCGTATAAGCCAGTACGTAATAGATATGAATAAAACGCTAACAAAACCTATTACACAAGAAATAGAGCCCACAATTTTGACCAGAACCTCGACCAACGTTGCTACTGTTACAAACACCTCGACTGTTACAAACGCCCCTACTTTAGGCTGCAGCCTTCGTCTGGATGACGTTTGTCTGGAGATCGAAGGCAAGCAGGTCATCAATAAACTGTCTTTATCGACCGATATCAAGCGCCTGGGCGTAATTGGTCGTAATGGTTCGGGTAAATCCACCTTAAGCCGCTTACTTTCAGGCTTAATTGAAACCAGCTCAGGGCGTATTGAAGTAGCCGGTATTGATCCCTTTAAAGATCGAAAGGGAGCTTTGCGCGAAATAGGCCTGCTGTTTCAGAACCCTGAGCACCAGATTATTTTCCCGACGGTGTTAGAAGAGATCACCTTTGGCCTACGTCAGCTCGGACAGAAGAAAAAAGCGGCTGAGCACAATGCACTGCAGGTGTTAAACAACTTTGGTAAAGCACACTGGGAGAACGTCCACACCTCCACTCTGTCCCAGGGCCAGAAGCACCTTGTCTGCCTGATGGCTATCGTGGCGATGAAACCCAACCTGATTATTCTGGATGAGCCTTTTGCCGGTCTGGATATACCGACCAAAAAACAGCTGCGACGTTATCTGGATAAGTTTTCTGGCAGTCTGATTCATATCAGTCATGACCCGGAAGACCTGCACGGCTACGAGCAACTGCTCTGGCTGGAAGGCGGTGAAGTGGCTGCACTGGGCAGTTATGACGAGGTGCTGCCCCGTTACCTAAGCGAAATGGATACCCTGGGAGACAGCGATGATATCTCTGACCTCGCCGGTTGAAACCCGCGCCCACCGTTGGCCTGCGGGTTTAAAACTTAGCCTGCTGTGCTTCCTGACCGGCATGCTGTTTTTTATCGACCATTTGGTTTTTCACAGCCTGTTTTTGCTGGCTATTGTCGTGCTTTATGCACTGCCAGGCCGTGAATTTTTTAGCAGCGGCTGGCGGCACCTGAAGATTCTCTGGCCCTTTATTCTTATCGTGGCCCTTTGGCATCTGTGGACCGGTGAGGTTGAGCAGGGGGCCGTGATTGTTTTACGTATGATGTCTGCCGTAGCCCTGGCTAATCTGGTCACCATGACCACGCGACTCTCTGACATGATTGATGTGGTGCACTTTCTGGCTCAGCCATTATATCGCTTAGGCTTAAACGGCCGGGCACTGGAGCTGGCAATTGCGCTGGTGATCCGAATGACCCCCGTACTGATCTCAAAAGGCCAGAAACTGACCTGGGCCTGGCGCGCCCGTTCCAATCGGCGTTCCGGCTGGAGAATTATTTTACCCTTTACTGTCCTCGCACTTGATGACGCAGACCATGTTGCCGAAGCCCTGCGGGCTCGCGGTGGATTAACCCATCTGGAGAATGAATAATGGAAAAGAATATCGCCTACACCGCCCTGTTTGCGGCCTTGATTGCGGCACTGGGTCTGGTGCCTAAAATCACCCTGGCATTTGGCGTGCCGATTACCGCTCAGAGCCTGGGCATTATGCTATGCGGCGCGATTTTAGGCAGTAAGCGCGGCAGCTTAGCCGTATTACTGTTCTTGTTACTGGTTGCGATTGGCCTGCCATTACTCTCCGGTGGCCGTGGCGGTCTGGGCTTGTTCTTTTCAACCACTGGCGGCTTCCTAATTGGCTGGCCGGTGGCTGCGTTTGTGACCGGCTTAATTGTTGAGAAATGGCGTTCGGCGTCGATTGCCCTGGTCGCCACTATTGCCTCTATCATTGGCGGCATTATTGTGCTGTATGCCTTCGGCATCGTGGGTATGTCCATTGTGCTGGATAAAACCCTGACTGAAGCCGCCGCACTAATGCTGGTCTTTATCCCTGGTGACATTATCAAAGCAGTGATTGCAGGCTTGTTGACTGCGGCGATTGCCAAATCCCGACCTGCCAGCTTACTGTCGCGCTCTGCAAAAAGCGCTTAAGTTTTCACAGGTTTGGCGTGGCGCGACCAATCGCGCCATTGCATCCCTTATTTTCTTATAGCAAACCAGGAGTCGCATAATGCAGGAAATCTACTTTGCCGGTGGCTGCCTCTGGGGCGTTCAGGAATATCTGCGCCATCTACCGGGGGTCACCTCAACCGAAGCCGGTCGTGCCAATGGCACGGCTAAAACAACACAAGGCGAATACGACGGCTATGCAGAATGCGTACGCACCCGCTTCGACCCTGAGGTTGTCTCATTACCGCAACTGTTCGATTATTTTTTTGAAGTGATCGACCCCTACAGCATTAACCAACAAGGGGAAGATATTGGCGAAAAATACCGCACGGGAATTTACAGTACAGAACCAAGCCACTTAGAGCTGGCTCAGCAATATATCAACAACCGAGCGGATGCAGATCGAATCGCTGTTGAAATCCTGCCGCTATCCAACTATGTCAAAAGCGATGATGAACATCAGGACAGGCTCACTCGCTGCCCCGATGACTATTGCCATATCCCCAAAGAGATACTGCACAAATATAAGCAGTAAATTGATCCATTATCTAAGCCCTGCATCCATTCTCTATCCTGTATTGATTACAGCTTTAACTGCCGATCCAAAACGCTGAGAATCTCATTAACAATGCGCTGATGGGTCTCGGCCCGCGCCGGATTTTCAGGACCGTCATCACAAAGGCTCGCGTCGGCGCCCTCGTCTTTCAGAATAAAAACCCTTTTTGGTTTGCACTCTGCAAAACTACTGTACTTTCCTGCAGGCTCAATCGTCGCATAATACGATGTCGAAAGTGTATCTGCTAATGCTGAAGCATTCAGTGGAGATTCAGCGCTAGCCCAGGGGCCAGTATTGAAGAGATCTACAGGCAGCTCGACTGCGGCAAGGCTCACCGGTGAAAAAATGTGTGTCCACTCAGGATCAATGACAACTGCCGTCGTCAGGCGTGGCTCAAGATAGGATTGGCCTAGCTGTTCAGAATCAAACTGATGTAAATCAACGCCGCCTTTTTCAAACCAGGCACAGTCAAAGCGCTGTTGTTCGCCCTTGCAGGCATCTATAAAACCAGCGTTATCAACACGAGCACCCGCTAATGCCAGGGTGGTATACCCACCCAGAAAAAAGCCAACAGCACCAATCCGATCAGCTGCAATATTGTGACTCCAGGGCATCTGTTCCGTAAGCGCTGTTATTGCTGTTGAGAGATCAGCAGGCCGTAGCCAGAATTCATCGACAACGGCTTGAGTCGCCTGACCGGCAGGCAGTGCAGGTGGATTGATAATAGCCGCAACATAGCCACTTCTGGCCAGAGCTGCGGCCAACCAATTGACGCTATAAGGCGATGACCGGAAGCCACCATGGGCAATGATAACAAGGGGAAAACGACCACCCGCAATAGGTGCGTCTTGGTATGCGGGCACACCATGAAACACGGCATTATCACCAATCAGTGTCTGAGCCTGCTTCTCACCAACAACTGCCGGATACCACACCAACGCGCTTATATTTGTTGCTCGTTCCGGGCTAACAAACGTGATACTGCGCATGCCGACTGTTTCAGAACTGGCATGGCAGGCCAGGCTAAGTGCCATTGCAGCCCATAAAAATACCGCTCTATACAACCTACTGCTCAACAAAATACTTCTCCTAAGCACTTATTCCCTCATTAATAAACACTGCTCACCATCGACTAAGAACATCTCATACGAACACACGACACCCTGTTGAGGTGAGCCATTCAATACCACTGTTTCCGAAAGCTATCTTAAACGTCAAATACAATGCCTGATAAACACTCACTATCGAGACTGCAGTGATTCTTGTTATTCATTTCAGCAATATAATCACTCGCCCTTTATACTTACCGAAAGAAACAAAAGCGGGGTAACACTTAGCCTTTTCATTTGGCTTTTTATATCCCTTTTATCAATTTAAAATACCAACAGCACCAAAATAAAAACATCATTCCCTAATGCCCCTTGTTTTATGCCCCTCTATCATATAAATCGCATCATTATATACTTATCAGATTATTCTGGAAGCTCTTTGTAACCTGGCACATCGGATAAGTTCATAGACCAGACAGCACAGCTATCAACAAAGATTTTAGCAGTCGGTGTAATGGATACAGGGCTATCGAGACTGCCAGCAGGCACCACTACACTGTTAATACTATCGGCAAACGTAGGGAGTGCTGAACCACAATTTTGACAAAAGCTTTTTGCATGCAAAGAGTTTTCGTGCTTATAAACTCTAATATCATTTTCACCTTGCAACCAAGTCAAAGAACCCTCTTTAGCAAATAAATTGGCAGCATGAGCAGAGCCTGTATCCTTCTGACAGCGAGTGCAATAACATAAGAAGAAAGACTGAAAATCACCTGAAAATTCATATTTCACACGACCACAAAGACAAGAACCTTGATGTGTATTTATCACAACAATCTCCTTAATTTCGATTACATGTATTATCCTAAGATATCACTACTAAGCCATTGACCAATAAGGTAGTTTATTTTCATAATATATATAGATAAATTACATCATCACTTTAAATAAAGGTTTTGTGTTTATCCAATGAATATAGAATAACAAACATCCTTGTATCAGAAGCCCTTTTCATCTCGACAAAAAGCTCGCCTCATCAGCAATAGATTTCTTTAATCTCTAACGCCATTTTTCCCATACGTTAAACAGCCAACCTAGACCGACACTCTCTGCCAAAATAAACTAACGTATAGTAAACCAAGTCCCTCTTGAACGCCGTGTTATACGTGATTTTTGGTGCATTTTGTCATCGTAAGCTCCGATACCGATTCACCGTCAATACGATAGCAATCGCGTATTTCACCAAGAACCTCGAAACCGCATTTCAAGTATAAATTCTTCGCAGGAAGGTTTATTGAAAGGAGATTTAAATCAAGCCAGTCGATGCTGTCAGTTTCACGACAGAATGTAGTAACTAACTCGATTAGCTTTACACCTATGCCTTGTTTCCTAACGCTGGCATCGACACCCATGCCCAATAACACTCGGTGAAAAGTATATTCTCTACTGTGATGGCGGAGATCGATATGACCATAAATGCTTCCGGTTAAGTCTTTAACCAGCCACAGCTTGCGCCAGCCAACCTCACCAACACAGTATTGAAATCCGTCTCTAAACTTGGTTTGAGCCCTTCCGAAACTATGCAGTGCTCTTTAGCAATCGGTTGAAAAAGCGGTGTTTCATCTGCAGCATTATCTAAAAGCTGCACGCCTAAATACTCAAAAAAACAGTCTAAATCTGATAGTTGTGCTTCTACAATTTTCACGCATCCTCCTGATTACGTATATCGCCGCGCTTAGTCACAGACAAAACAAGAGACAGTTTTATCTGTCGGTTACAGCGCCTGATTAAATGCATTGCATTCTCCTTGAATCACTGTAACCTGCTACGCTCTTCGTTTTGTCATTTATCCTTGATACTTGGCTGAGCGCTCACTTTTTGAGGCGGCTAAATGACAGACCTACGTGTATGCTACCAAACTATTGAGTTTGGAAATATAGATATTCACCTTTGTACGCTACGTAATAAGCAGGAGTTCCACGACCCTGATGGAACTGCTGAAAAACTGGGTATTTCTTCTGCAACATGGCCTATTTTTGGAATTATTTGGCCATCAAGTTTAGTGCTCGCGCACCACATGAGTAACTATGATATTGGTGCCAAACGAGTTCTTGAGATTGGATGCGGAACCGCTCTGAGCAGTTTATTACTCAATAAAAAGAATATAGATATCACAGCAACTGATTACCATCCTGAAACAAAAAACTTTTTAAACAGAAACACAAAGCTTAATGGAGACAACGCAATACCTTTTGAAAGAACTGGCTGGGCAGATAGCGATGATACTTTAGGGCGCTTTGACATAATAATAGGCAGCGACCTACTGTATGAAGATGAACATGTTCAGTTACTCACAAATTTCATTCAGGAACACTCAAACCCAAGGTGCGAGGTCATAATCGTCGATCCAGGCCGGGGTAGAAAAAACAAATTGGCGAAAAAGCTACTTGAGATTGGTTATGCATCAACGTTTTCTAAACCAGAACATACCGATTATTTAGATAGCGTTTTTAAAGGAGACATTCTAATATTTTCGCGCACTGATTAAGCATTTAACCTCTGTAAGGGATAATTCTCAGCAACAGTCTGAAGCGGCATAGCCCCCGGGCCTCCTGTAATAGATATGGGCAACCTGATCAAAATTGAAATCTTTTGTTGAGAGTCAGTCTGAACACTGGACCCCACCGTACGGGTAATCCGTGGCAGGTTGGTGCTACCGGCCTGAATCATTCCGAAGATAAAGCACCAATAAGTAGATATAAGTTTGTTGCCAACCTCCCAGATTTTTTTGTCCCCTACAAAGGGGACATATTTAAAAATATGCCTCCGCAATCGCCAATGTATAAAATATTAAAGGGGTTTATGAGATATTCAGAACGTATTACACCAAACTGAAACTCACTTACAATAAGCAAACGCCCCTTTGGCTTATGCTTTTCTCTTAATATTTGATATTTAATACTTTCTCATGCATTATCCGTTTTGCAACTCAAGGAACAGGAATATAAGGATAATTTTTCATGAAACGGATCTTACTTAGCAGTATTTTAACAGCCGGTGTATCCATGTCGGCAATGGCTTATGACGCATCCCAGACGTTCAAGATTCAATCTGAACAGGGTGACGCAGTGATGACCTTATCTGAAATGATGGGTACATTAAAAGTACAAGCGTTCACCGTCTATGATGAAGCTTATCATCAGGATAAAACCTATGAAGGTATCTCACTGAAGGCTCTGCTTGAACATAACAATTATTCACTGGATAGTATCACTGAAATCACTGTAGTTTGTGCTGATGGCTATAAAGCCGTATTAGATGGAGATATTCTGAGAAAATACCCCGACGCGATGATCAGTTATCGTCAACTGGATCAAAATGGTAAAGGCATCGAAGGTGATTTTGAGCCTATCCGGGAAGGTAAAAAGATCGCCGATCCCTCCCCCTTCTACATGGTATGGCCGCAAAAAGAAACTTATGGCATCTTCCCATGGCCTCATCAGGTTGTAGCGTTACAAGTTTCTGCAAACGATAGCTACGAAATGCTGAAACCATCATCCTCGGCATCAATCTCTGTTCATGACGGCTACAAACTTTTTAAGGGTGCTTGCCTGGCTTGTCACTCGATCAACCTCGTCGGTGGTGTGATCGGACCGGAGCTGAATATCCCACAGAACATTACGGAATACCGCTCGAAGGAGTATATGAGGCAGTTTATTCGCAACCCAGACAGCTTCAGGGCAAGAAGCCGAATGACAGGCCTGCCTGACCTGTCAGATCAGGATATCGACAATGCCATTGCCTATCTGGAATATATGAAGAACCATAAAGATATAGGCAAACTTTCAACGGCTGAAAGATAAAACCTGTCAGGCTATTGATTTTTCATACTCTCTGACTTGAATAGCGTCTTGGTCAAAAGCCAACGTTCAGGTGAAAGTGTACTGAACAGTATCGGTCTTGGTGTTCATATTAAAGCCGCAGTTGCGTGTGGCATCACCAGCAAAGGGCCGTGGCGTAGCACTAAAACCCCGGGGATTAATCAGGCCCTCCCGTGGACTACCTGAAACCTGAGGGGCTTTACTCGCTACGAGATGGTTCGATTAAGCTTCACTACCCTGAGTGAAACGCCCTGTGCGGACCCGCATGCAGGGTGTTGTGGGGGCTGAGGGCTAGATACCCTCGGCTACCCGATTAGTTGTCAGATCGCTGAACCTAATTTAGTAGTGATAACGACATGAGATTATCGTTATGGCCTGATCATCGACTGCGTAAACAAGCCTATTAGTATCATCAATACGACGGGACCAAAAACCAGATAAGTTCTCTTTCAATCGCTCAGGTTTACCGATGCCCTCAAATGGAGAACGCTTAACATCATTGATGAGTTTATTGATACGCTTGAGTGTTTTTTTGTCTTGAGTTTGCCAATACAGGTAGTCGTCCCAAGCGTCATCAGTCCACGCCAGTAAACGCTGACTACTACTCATCAATTAACTCTCGTGCTGTTGTTTTACCAGCACGGTACTGTGCTATAGAACGGTTTAAGTGTTCAGCGTTTTGAGGAGAGCGTAGTAAGTGCACTGTCTCCATAAGGCTATTGTAGTAATCTAAAGACATAACCACAGCATCTTCAGAATCACGACGTGTAATAACTGTTGTATCGGCGTCATTAACAACAGCATCCAAAACGCTCTTCAAGCTATTTCTAGCTTCGGTAAAAGATACAATTCTCATAAAACCACCACATGTACGTTTAATGAGACAAGTATAGTCCTCACCACTCCACCTGTACATTAAATTGAACATGAGATATTGATAAGGCAACTAACGCAAAGCCTAACCGTCGAGCGCAGCGAAGATCGGTTATGGCGAATTGTGTACGCCCAGCATAGGCATGAACTAATGAGGTGAAAGTCCTCTGTAGGAAGGTCACCATCCATAGCGGTTTATTACCGTTATTAGATGTTAACTACTCGCGAATGGCAAGGGCCTAACCGTGAGGGAAGGTCTGGAGGAAGCCGCTAGCAAAACTGCGAGCTGATGAACAAGAACATCATATGAGGCGTAGGCTGAAGGCGAGTTGGCACAAGACAACGAAGCCACGTGACTTAACGGCCACCGTAAATGATGCAGTTGTGCAGGGAAAGTTCATGTCCCCCCTTTCTATTTATAAAGAGGGGGGGAGATCTGCTTAACAGGCGATCGGTTTGTAACCAGTGAGGCTCTGGTATAGAAGTGCCTTGGCTCCTTTGACTCCATCGACAAAGGAGAGCGAACAAGATGGATACCGATAGCGCCAATAGAGGTAACTCTACGGGCGATTAAGCAGAAGTCAGCAGACGGCATAGTAGCCTAACACCCATCGTAATGGATGGGACACGCTGCCAACAGTAGGCGCTTTAGGCGAAGGCCTGAACACTCAGTTGAATAAAGGAGGAGCCTTGTCAGACTTGAACGCACGAACACCGCCCGGTGGAGACATGACTCAGCGTATTGTCATGAAGCCAGCCTCGCCTAAGGCGCCTACTTTTGGTTCGCACAGATCTACTCGAACAGGCACTACGGCCTGATAACCTTCAGGTTGCATGGAAACAAGTTCGAGCCAATAAAGGGGCTGCTGGCATTGATGGAATGACCATTGATGAATTCCCCGATTGGGTTAAATCAGGCAACTGGAAACGGGTGGTTCAAGAACTGGAAACAGATCAATATTACCCTTACCCGGTCAGACGTGTTGAAATCGATAAACCTGATGTCGGTAAACGCCAGCTGGGCCTATTTGGAGATAAAACTCAACAGTTACTGATCGCGTAATCCAACAAGCCATAGCCCAAGTTCTAACGCCCATCTTCGATCCAGATTTCTCGAGCAATAGTTTCGGATTTCGCCCCCATCGTAATGAGCAGCAAGCGGTTAAACAGGTCCAAAGCATTATCAAAACGGTGTCAACAACACTCTATTTTGACCGCTTTTTGCCAACTTAAAATGTCCGGTTTTCGTTACTCTTGCTTATCCATTTTGTCCGGTTTATCTACATCTGCAACCTCTCTGGATAAGTCACTGCGAGGGATTAACCCTGCTTTTCGTTTGCCCTTCAGCCTGTAACTTTCTCCTTTAATATTCAGCGTCGTTGAGTGATGCAGTAAATGATCAAGGATCGCGGTAGCCATCACCTGATCTCCGAATACTTCTCCCCAGTCCGTAAAGCTCTTATTCGAGGTCAGGATAGTGCTAGCTCTTTCATAGCGACGATTGATGAGTCTGAAGAACAGGCCGGCTTCTTCCCGTGTCATCGGTAAGTAGCCGATCTCATCCAGTATCAGCACTTTCGGATAACTCAGTTGCTGCAGCTGCCGATCTAACCGATTCTCTTGCCGTGCTTTTACCAACGTACTGACCAGACGATCTAGACTCATGAACAGAAGACGATGCCCGGCTTCTGCCGCTTTCACTCCCAGAGCTACCGCTAAGTGCGTTTTGCCAACCCCAGGAGGACCGAGTAAAACCACATTCTCATTGCGCTCTACGAAGCCCAGACCGGATAGCTCCCTGATTAACTTATGATCTATGCTCGGTTGGAAGCTGAAGTCGAACTGCTCCAGCGATTTTATCCAGGGAAGGCGAGCCTGTTTTAATCTTGTTTCTAAGCCTTTCTGATGTCGGCCACCCCACTCCTGTGCCAATGCCTGTTCCAAAAACTCCCGGTAGGTCAGGTCCTCTTTACTCGCATGCTCACATAAGCTATCCAGTGTCGCGTGAAGGTGCTCCATCTTCAGACGCTCAAGCAGTTCATCAAGGTTCATCTGACCACCTCCTCGTACACGCTCAGGTCACGCTGTTGTACCGGTTGTACATGCTGCCAAAGAGACTGATGATGTTCTGGCACGGTCTGCCAGTGTGGCTGCTGCGTTTGCAAACGATGCTGAGCGATGAGGTTGCTCTGTACGTCATAGATGCTTAACTCGTCGTATAAGCTGATACGGATACTGACTTGTTGTCCGCAGTACTCTGCTGGCATGCTATAACGGTTACCACGCACATCAATATAAGCATCCCAACCCACCAGGCGTATATCATGATAGCGAGTATCGAAGTCCTGATTTGGCAGAGGTAGAAGTACCTTTTGCTCCTTACAAAAACGTTCCGCCGGGGATTGGAACTGGCGCTGGATACGCTGATGGACGTAAGTACTTAACCACTGTTCTAATAACTGATTGAGATGAGCATAACTCTCAAAGCTGCGATAGCGTTGAAAGAAGTGATGCTTAACATAGCCCACCATACGCTCAGTTTTCCCTTTAGTTTGAGGCCTTTGTGGACGGCAGGCCTTGGCTGTGAAGCCGTAATGGTTAGCTAATTCAAGGAAACCTGCATTAAACACCACTTTTCCGTTTCTGGGATGCTGAAGAACCGCTGCTTTCTGGTTATCGACAAGCACCTGTTTGGGGACGCCCTCGAAGTAATGAAACGCTCTCACAAGCGATTCATAGGTATGCTCGGCATTCTGGCTGGGGGCAGCCCAGACATGGAAATAACGAGAGAAGCCCAGCACATTGACGGCAATATTTGCTTTGCAGCTCTGTCCTGCGATCTCGGTCTGAACTTGCCCCCAGTCGTGCTGTAGCTGATAACCGGGCTCAGTTTCATAACGGACTGTTTGCTTACTGCTCCTAAGGGGGCGTTTGGGTTGAATATATTTTCGAACCAGGCTTCGACAGCCGGTATAGCCTCGTTCAAGTAACATCTGGAAGATGACTTCCGCATTCCAGATATTGTCACTGAGCTGTTTATCAATGAAGTCTTTATATGGATCAAGCTTACAGGGGCGCTGAGCTCTTTTTGGGTGAGGCTGTGGTGCGGGTAAAGCCAGTTGACGTCTGACAGTGCGTTCAGAACAGCCTATTTGATTGGCAATATCGATTAGGTACATCCCCTGATCACGAAGTTGCTTTATCATGTTGTGGTCCTCTCGGCTTAGCATGATGTTTTCCTATTTGGTTTGGTCACCTTAAGGAAAGATCATGCAGGTCGGGTGGACAATTTAAGTTGGCGTTTTAAGGACTTTTAGCACTGTTGCTGACAAAACGACGGGGCAAAGCTAAAAAAACACTTAAACGCTTACGGACGATTGCCGGTATTTTGTTGCGAGAGTTACAGCGCAAGCTACCAGAAGACATTTTGAAACAGGAAGAAGAGCGTTTTCAGCTGTATCAGCGGGTATTGGCTCAACAGCCGAAGGATAAGAATAAAATCTATAGCCTGCATGAGCCGGACGTTTACTGTGTCGGGAAAGGCAAAGACCATAAGCCTTATGAATATGGCCAAAAAGCTTCAGTTGTCACCACGTTAGACAGTCAGGTGATCGTAGGTGTTGTTAGCCATGAGCGCAATGAGCACGATTCCAAAACACTCAAATCCGCTCTGGATCATGCCGAACAATGTCGACAG
>NZ_AULT01000031.1 GCF_000422425.1 Oceanospirillum beijerinckii DSM 7166 | reverse complement strand
CAGAACAGACTGAAAACACTGATCTGGCTGCGCGCTTCGCACCTCTGGCTAAAGCACTGACCGAGAATGAAGCTCAAATCATTCAGGAACTGGCAGACGCACAGGGCCAACCGGCTGATCTGGGCGGTTACTACCACCCTGATATGGCTAAAGTTGATGCAGTTATGCGTCCAAGTAAAACTCTGAACGATGCACTGGCTTCCCTGTAAGCTAAACATCAATCAGATTTTGCTGCGGTAAACACAAAAGCCCGGAAGTGATTCCGGGCTTTCTTGTTCATATACACAGTCAAATACGATTAGATATCGGCTGTGATTGAGGATCAGATATTCCCTCCTCTTTTAGTGTTTCAGATAGGGAAGTTTTCAATTCGCTAAGCTGGGTCTGCATCATTTGCAACTGTTTCATACGTATCTCTAATACCTCAGTGCTGCAAGGTGTATTTCGCGTACGCACGCCAGATGGGGTATTAGAAGGTGAGAAAGGAGATGTACTCTGGTTACCAGAAGTCACTGAGCTGCAGTATGAAGGTAAAAATCTGAGATTTTTTATGCAGTACAACCGGGTAACTGGAAAGGGATTCACGGTATAGAGCCATAAGCGTTCATTGCCTGGCTTGGTAGAACTGAATCTCCCCTCGTTATAAAAGCACCGCTCGAAAAGGCACCTTCTGGTGTATCCCTGAAGGTGTCCTTCACTGTTTTTATTGTATTTAAACACTTATTAATATGAGCCGGTAGCACCCTGGATCTTCTAAAGATGTTTATAGCAAAGCCGTTTAGTCCTTTAGCGACTTTTCCATAAAAATGCTTACAGGATCATCGGGATAATTGCCAAAAGGGCCCCGGATAACAAAGCCAAGCTTCTCATACAGCGCAATTGCTTCCGGTTGTTTAACACCGGTTTCTAAACGTACTAACGGCCAGTGCTGACTTTCTGCGTGATCCAATAGAGCCTGCATTATGGGCTTAGATAGGCCTTTGCCTCTGTGCTCCGGTTGGACATAGATACGTTTTAATTCGCCATATTCACCTTCTTTGCCACTCTCTCTGGCATCTTTTTTATGCACGATGGCGCCACAGGCCATAATCTCATCGTTGTTTTTAATGCCGATAAAATAAACATCGTCAGACATTAAGGCATCGATAGAGAGTAGCTGATTGCTTTCTGGTGGATAAAGGCTATTCATCAGATCATCAATATCCTGGATAACAGCCTGTACTGCGGGAGATTCGGGGTTTAGTTTAACAATTTCCATAGATCAAACATTCGGTGAAAGTATAGTAATCAGGGTGTGGTATTGGAGCTGTTTTCATTAGCTGATAAAGGGTATTTTCCAGTTATAACAGCCGATGGGCTTAACAAGTCTGGTTGTGATGAACAGTCAGAGACTCTTATACATCACGTAACAATCAACATAGCCCTGCTGCTTATGATTGTAACCCTGAGGAATCGTGCCGATAATCTTAAACCCCTGCTTTTGCCAGAGTTCGACTGCGACCACATTGGTCGATACGACAGAGTTAAACTGCATCCCCTTAAAGCCTAAATCTTTCGCAACATGCTGCGAGTGTTCACATAGCTTACGGGCGATGCCTTGCCCCCTGGCAGCAGAGCTGACCATATAACCACAATTACAGATATGATTACCCGGTCCCATAGCGTTGGCTTTGATATAGTAAGAACCCAGAATCTCCCCCTCCTGTTCAAACACAAAGGTCTTGCTGGGCAGCTCACACCATAAGTTATAACCCTGCTCAAAGCTCATATCCGGTTCAAAGGCGTAAGTCTCCTGAGCTTGAATCACCTCAAAAAAGGTGCCCCAGAAGAGTTCAAAGTCAGCTTTGGTTATTGCGCGAATCATTTTATGCCTATCGTTATCAGGTTACTGGAAGCGATATCGTTTGTGATCTCTGGTCTGCAACCGGGGATGTATGACGATTATTTCAATGCTCTCTATGTTGCATCTCGTTGCATATAGAGGAGCATGTCATAGGGAGAGCATGTTCCCTGACCAAATCACTTCTGTTTCAAGGTCTAAGTATATCTATCACATTAGCAACGGTCAGGGCACGGGGATTTATTATTCACAGACTTGAGTAACTCAATATTTTCCAAAGAAAGCTTTTTTCTAACCATAGTCAAGATAGCAAGATAATGAAGAGAACAGCACCCTGAATCCAAAGATCATTTGGGGTTCAAGGTGCTGTTAAGGCTGCGGTTAAAACTAATAATGAGTATTAATGAATTCTATCGTAGGGTGTCTCCTCTTGATTGAATCACTCCTTGTGGATTGATGTCGATTTGATATGGAGTTCCGTGAACGCCATATTGCTCAAAAATCTGGTTGCCGGTATCAAACACTAGCGGCAGGGTCAGGCTGAAACGCTCAGCAAACTGACTGGCTATGGATTGATCCACGTAGAAAGAACTCATCACCCCGACCCAATGACGGTCCCGGGCAGAGGATATCGTTTGGGAAAGTCGATTGAGTTTATCTTCACAACCAGGAAAGTGTGGCATGGGGCATAGCGAATCCAGAAAAACCAGACTTACGGGTTTGTCTTTATCTGCAGCCATTTGCTGATCCAGCGAGAACGCTTTGCCTTGCAACGTTATACCGTTAAAGTTGGGCGCTAAATCCCCCGCAGCCAGTTTCCGGTAATGCTTGCTTGGCTGCAGCGATGCCTGTTCCTGTGCGAGTACTTCTGCCACCAGCTCACTCTTAGCAGGTTTTGTATCGGTTACACCCAGGTAGTTTTTTAATTCGGCAAAGTCTCCCGAAAAAAGCGTCTTATCGCCCTGCAGTAGAATGTGGTAGGGCGACTGCCAAACCTGATAGGCGTGCATCAGTTGAAAGCCCTGATCCAGAACTAAGGGGGCTACATCTGGGTAATAATCTTGAAATTCCGCCATCTGAGCCTGGGTTACATTGATCTCCGGCTGTACCCAAATCTGCTGACTGCGCTGAAGATAATGTTCGGGTAGTTGTGCGACCTGAGTCTCTGCCCCTGCTCCCGTGTAGCTATCCCAGATATTCATAAACACCAGATGGGTTACTTTGGCATGATCAATATCCAGAGCTTTGTCATCAAAAGTCTTCAGTTGATCCAGAATGCTCACGCTCTGCTCTCCAGACTGAACAAGTTGCAGCGATGCTTCAACTCCTGTTGCTTCAAACTCCGAACTCACCTGCTGCTGATAACATCCCGTGAGTAGGATAGAGGCAATACCCGCTGCCAGAGCTGTCTTGGTTAATTGATGTATTGTTTTCATTGAGCGGTCCCCTGTACTAGAACACTCGAATACTGCTCTGTGGGCTGAGTATTAAATGAGATTTGATTTTGTCGTTTGGGTTGTGAAGCCGCTTCACTTCGGCGCGCCTGGGACCAATCCTTAATCTGCTGATCCAGTTGGTCAGTGGCCAGAAAGGTCCGATAAGCGATCCTACCCTCCTTATCAATTAATACATGATGGGGAGTACCCACTACGCCATAACGTTTGGTTAGCTCACCACCGGTATCGAAGATGGTTGGAATGCGATAGCCCTGGCCTTGAAAAAAGTGATCGATGTTAGCGACTGAATCATTCATCGCGACGTTAATGGTCACTACTTGAATATCATCACCGTAACGCTCTTTAATGCTATTCAGATGAGGCATCTCCGCTTTACAGTAACTGCACCAGGTGGCCCAGAATTTCAGGTAAACCGGTTTATTACCTTTGTAATCCGCCAGATTAAAGACCTTACCTTCAAGGGTTCTTGCGCTGAATACCGGGGCCTGACTACCAATACCGACATCTCCTGCAGCCGGACTACCCGCTTGAATATTTGCAGCCAAAGTAGTCAGAACAACGGCTCCAGCCAGTTGTTGCAGATTGTTTAACACTCTTTTTTTCATAGATAGCACCATTAAATTGCTTGATAAAACAGATAGAAAGCGGCCAGCAGCATCAGGCCTGCCATCAGATACTTAGTCAGGTTGAGCCAGCGCCCGGAACGGGGAATCAGCGTCAGAAAACCGGATACAGAACCCGCCAGAATCAGCAATGCACTCATGCCAAAGGCAAAAACAAACATCAGAAGGGCAGCCCATAGTCGATCACCAGCAGAGGCGACATACATCAGCAGCATGCCCAATACTGGTGAGGTACAAGGGGCCATCACCAGGCCAGATAAGCAGCCAGCAATAAAGA
The DNA here is from genome assembly GCF_000422425.1 of Oceanospirillum beijerinckii DSM 7166. Taxonomy (GTDB): domain Bacteria; phylum Pseudomonadota; class Gammaproteobacteria; order Pseudomonadales; family Halomonadaceae; genus Oceanospirillum; species Oceanospirillum beijerinckii. Next base: position 73,908 of record NZ_AULT01000031.1, on the reverse strand, counting down.
CATTTAGCCAGGGGCGGGAAAAACGAAATTCGGGCAGCGCTATATTTGCCATCAGATTAATGCGCCCTAACATCCAAGCCGCCATCAACAGGCAAAAACTCCCCATAACAATCAAGGTGACAGGGTGGCTGGCCACAGTGCCAAACAGTTGCCCGGTACTGGCGGCCAGAAGACCCAGCAGGCTGTAAACCAATGCCAGCCCCAGAACGTAGATCAGAGATAAGCTGACACTTTGTGTTTTGTTCTTCGCTTGGCTACCGATTACTGAAACGGTAATCGGTACCATGGGATAAACGCAGGGCGTTAAACTGGTCAGTAGTCCAGTGGCAAAAACGACCCCGACCAATAGAAAGGATTGCTGATTTGCCATCAGCGCAGACTGGATCATGGTTTCCATCGTAATAGCTATCCTCAGAGGAGAAAAAGTACACCTGAAGCAGATATTGCTATGAAGAGATCAACGCTATTCACACCAGGTATTTTCAGAACGACGTCTGCCGTTTCTTGATGGCTTTAGTTATACCCAGTGGCAGTGGAGTAAATATCAAATAGGGATAAAATCGAGCTAAAATCCAGATGAAATTTTTATTTTTTGTTATTTTTCAATTGGTTATGTATTTATAATGCAATGGCTATTACCTATCAATCTGTGCTCGGTTAGCGTAAAATTTCAGTAAAATTAGAGACCAGATAAAACACAACTGACGCAGTAGCAGCCTTGATTGGAATCAGTCTGAACAAACGGTTTTCGCTGTTTTAGAAGATCTTTGTCCGTGTATTTCTGCGCTATAGCCATCAGGATTTATGACGCCCTATGCCTCTGTACCAATTTGATAAATACCGGTTTGATAGCCAAAAGGGTTGTCTGTATCCCCTGACTTCAGAGCAAACCCCTGCAACCCCATTGCAGGAAATTCCGTTGCGACATAAGGTGGCTAGTCTGCTGAGTTATCTGCTGGAGCACCGCTCACAGATTGTCAGCAAGGAAGAGTTACTGGCGGCACTATGGCAGCACAGTGATTATCGGGAAAATGCCCTGACCCAAAGTATTCGGGAGCTGCGCAAAGCTTTAGGTGATAAGGCCCAACAGCCCATCTTTATCCGCACCTATCCTCAAAGAGGTTATCAATGGATCTGTCCGGTTGCCGATGTGGACAGTGATCTTGCTCAGGAGAGTATATCAACGGAAGTTGCACAATCGTTGTCATCACTTGGCAAGAAACAGGTTGAAAAAGAGCTGATAAAAGCAGAGACAGAGGTAAGGAAAAGTGCAGAGGAAGAGGCCTTATCTGAACAGACTGCACAAGCGCTACCCAATAATAAAACCCATAAGTCCATTCGATGGACACTGGCCAGCCTGGTTTTAATTGTGCTGTTCGGCACGACTTTCTGGTTTAACTATGGGTCTTTTGTCAGCACTTCTCTCAATGAGAATTCAGCAGTACAAATTGAGAAAAATACTGAGCGGCGATCCGGAGGTTTAACGACAGCAGAAGAGGCCCCCTCCCTTCTGGTACTGCCTTTTATCAATTCAACAGATAACAAGAGTATGGCTTGGCTGGAGCTGGGTTTGTCTGACATGCTGGCGACAGAACTGCAACGTCGTTACAACCTCTCTCTGGTGCCCCCTGCCAGTAGCCAGCACCTCTTATTGAATTCAGAACTCAGCTGGCCTGCGCTACCGGTTCAGATACGGGCTTTACTGAACAAAGAGCAGCTTAGTGCCGCTCTGTTTGCGAGTGTTCGCTTACATAAAGAGCAACAAGTGCTGGATTTTCAGCTGATCTATGCTGATGGCCGTACTCAACAAGGCAGTATTCGCTATCCATCGCTGCCCGCTTCGGTATCGTCCATCGCGCAGCAGCTACTTTATCTGCTACAGCCTGCGCAAAAAGCGTTAATGGCTTCTGCTCCAGAGACAAATACAGATCCCGTAGCCTCCCAGGCCCTGGCAGAGGGTATTCAATATCTGCAGACACAAGGGGCTTTTCAGGCGCTACGCTATTTCCAGGCCAGTCAACTTGTGGAGCCGGAGAACCATTGGGCCAGTGTCAGAATGGCACAAAGTCAGCTACTGCTGGGCCACTGGTCTGAAGCAGAACACAGATTAAAACAGATCCCAACTCAGGCACGGGAGCAGGATCTACGTCTTAATGCCTTTATTGATTATTGGCTGGCCGAACTGGCTTTTCGACGTCATAGCCCAAATGAAGAGCAAAAGATTGATTTGGCCATTAAAAGCGCCGAAAGTGCGAACAGCAGTACTCAAATGGCGCTCAGTTATCGGCTGCAAGCCCGCTATGCCTGGCGTGAGATGCAGTGGCAAAATCATCAGGCATGGTTAACCAAAGCGGATCAGTTAAACGCCAGTAACAGTGAGCTGCAAACCCAGGCGGAGAATCTGTTTTATTTGGGCAATCCCACAAATGAGGGGCTGGAAAAAAGCCCATTAAATGATCTTCGCCAGAACCAGAAGCGTTTATTAAAGGCGCTGAATTTTTATCAGCAGTTGCACAACCAACCGATGGTTGCTGCAACTCAACTCGCTATCGCTCAGAACTACTCCCTACCTTTGGAACAAAGGCAGCAGGCGCTGGAACAGTCTATAGCCCTGTATCGTCAGTTGCAGCAGCCCTATGAACTGGCTCAGGCATTGATCTACGCAGGCTTTTACCAGATGCAGCTGCATCAAGGGCAAATCGCTTATGGTTATTTTTCTGAAGCTGAGAGATTAGCGCAACAGCTTGGGGCGCATCATCTGCTTAGCTATAGTCATTTCTATCAGGCGTTTTCCCTGCTGGACCAAGGCCTGGATCAGAATGCTATCGGAGGCCATGGACAGGACCCGCAAAAACTCCATCAGGCGATTACTCGGCTAAAACAGTTTATTGCTGAAGACCCGGCTCCTTTGCTTAAAGCCAGCTCATTGATCTTTTTGGGGTGGGCCTATAGCGACCTGAAAGAGTACGACACGGCACTCAGCTATCTCGAGCATGCCAAACAGCTAAACCAAACCTTTAGCATGCCCACCACCGCAGGTTATGCGAATTACTCCATTATGCGCATTCATCTGGCCCGGAATGACTACTCTGCAGTGATTGCGATGGAAAACGAACCGATCACAACCCGGTTGCAAGCCTCTTACCTGGCCAGGGCCTGGTATGAGATAGGTCAGCCCACCCAGGCGGTTAGAGTGCTGCAAGAGTTTCATCAGCAGCTCCCAAAACTGTGGCAAGAAGAGGACAGTCAACGCCTGACACAATATATGACGGCTCAATCAGGACAAGCATTAACGCTGCACCCAGAACCCTTGGCCCATCTGGTCTACTGTGAATCCGATTGGCTGATGTAACGACAGCCGGTAAGCACGGCCTACCCTGTTTCGAAATAGGCCGTTTAGAGATTACTTAAAACACATATCTGCCCAACGGGCTAAACCTGCGGTGACAGAGCCGAAGTAGTCACCATTGGCCAACGGGATATCGCCTACAGCCTCTTGCACCGCTTTTCTTAGGATGGGTGAGCGGGAAGAACCACCGGTGATATAGACCACATCTGGTTTAACCGAGGCCTGAGTAATAGTCTCTTCAACCAGCTTTTTGATTCTTCTGACTGGCGTATGGATCGCTTTTTCCATCGCATCTGCCGTTACGGGAATTTGCAGCTGTTCAGAAGGCAGATCAATGGTTGCCATATACTCATGGGTATTCGACAGAGCGATCTTGGTTTGCTCTGCTTCAGCCACCAGGCTGTAACCCAAAATATTGTCATAAACTTCGATTAAACGTGCCAGCTTATCCGGTTGTTGGGCATCACGCTGAATCTGCTTCAGTTCATTAATATTGTTACGGGCATAAAAGCGGCGCTGAGCTTCAACGTCATTAATCGCAATCGCTTCCCAAAACGGCATACTGGCCACCGGCAGGCCTGAGCGGGTTTCAGTATCTTTGCCAAACTCGGTCATAAAGCGTTTATTGGCAATATGAATATCCAAGTCGTTACCCCCAGTGAAGCTACCGGTATGACCTAATAAAGTCTCTGAACGCTCGTGTTTGCCAACCCAGCCAGGTCCCATGCGAATCAGGGAGCAGTCCGAGGTACCACCACCAATATCTACAATCAGAACATTCTTATCCGACGTTAAACTGGCTTCATATTCCAGACCTGCGGCTACCGGCTCAAACTGAAACTCCACGTGTTTAAAGCCCGCTCGTGTCGCCGCTTTATGCAGGATATTGATCGCCTGCTGATTGGATTCTTCACCGCCACGGTTATGGAAGGTTACGGGACGGCCAATCACCGTTGAATCCACCTCGTGCTGCAGGGAAATTTCAACCTGGCGTTTTACGTTAGCCATCATGGCACAGACGATATCTTCAAAGATGGCGTAGCGAATGGCATCCAGCCCCAACATACCCAGGAAGGGCTTGGGAGATTTTACGTAGTAGTAATCGGTGGGGTCTTCCAGGTAGAGTTCTGTTGCCTGTTTACCAAAACGCAGATCATCGGGCCGCACATCAAAACCTTCATATTTATTGGTATTGATAGAGCTTCTAAGCAGACCTTCGCTCACCGTACCTAAAGGCTTAATATCCAGGTGGCGATACAGATATTCAGAGACGGTTTCCCGGTTAGGCGCACATAGGGTAGAAGGGATAAATAGCTCATCGTCCGCTAAAGGAATGGCCTGAACGTTGTTATTTACAATATGCGCAACAGAGCATGTTGCGGTACCAAAATCAAAACCGATGGCCATCTGTGTTCCTATCTCTTGTCTGCTGATATCAAAAATAGCCGATCAACTGATCGACTATTTTGTGCCCCTGCTTTGTAGGGGCTGTTGGGAAAAGCGCGCAAGGATAGCAGATGTTAATAAGAGGATAAAAGCCTGGGTTTTAGCTGAGGTTATCTCGCATCTGACTTCAGCTGAAATAAGCTTTCCAGCAAGAATTGATCTACATCAGGCAAAGCGACTGAGCGTATCCAGATAGCTGTTCATGCGGCCTGCGGTAACCGTTTGCGGATTCAGACGCTCTGCCAGTCTCATAGCCAGTTCAAGCTTTTTCAACGCTTCTTTTTCTTTGTTGGCTAATGACTCAGCGGTTTCTGATCCATTAAACTGGTGTAGGCTGAATGCCAGCTGTCGAGCATTGACACCCAGAGGATTAGGTTGACTGCCATCATAGTTATCCAGCACCTGCACAGACTTAGTCAGGGTATCAAGCAAGCGGCTGTTTGTACCTTCTTCCAGGTCTTCGCTGAAGTCCTTAATAAAAGCTTTCAGCTCATTTAACGGTGTGCCGTCTTCCTCTGGCTCATCCTCTTTCTGATGGGTCAGCGGGTTTAACATATCGGCGTCAACCTGACTGATCAAGCCGTACTCCGTCAGCCGGGAGACAAACTGGGATGAGATTGTGAAGTTGTCGGCCCCCTCTTTAAAGAACTCCTCATTCAGTTTCTGAATCTTTACCGCTCGGCTAGAGAGCTGAATTTCAGATTGAGCGGTCTGAGTCGTATCTTTAGCAACGCCGGTGGTAGACATTACTTCATGGGCAGCCGCATCAAGCTTCTGGCTTCTGCTCTGACTTAGATAAGTATCATTGTAGGCTGAATTAATCCCAATCATAGTCCCTGTCCCGTGTAAGTTGCGCTGAATACCTTTATCTATTAAAAATCCGTGCCATAAATGAAAAAATATTTAAAAACAGAAGGATAAGAAAAAACTTCTCACATAAACCCCTTGGCTACAGGTAAAAACCGGCAGTATGGAGCAGTTTAGCGGCGCTAAACTGCCGCTCAATAGCCATCACGTGTTCAAACCATATCCATCACATGACTAAATAACTTAATTAAGATATCTCTTAATGGGTATACCACCGAACTGAAGAAGCATCTAATTTGGAAGAAAAAAATTTGAGGAGAGCCTTTATGGAGATTGTTCGCGCAGATCTGTCCCATTTGTCTAAAGTTGCTGCATTATTTGATCTGTACCGGCAGTTCTATCAGTGCCCTCCTGACTTGGCGTTGGCGGCCGAGTTTATCCATCAACGACTGAAAAACAGGGAGTCAGTGATTTTCCTGGCGCAAGATGCACAAGGTAATGGCTTGGGCTTTACCCAGCTCTATCCCTCATTTTGCTCGGTAGAAGCGATTAAAATCTATATTTTGTATGACCTCTATGTCGATAGTGAGGCTCGTAAACTCGGCATCGGAAAAGCTCTGATGGATACGGCCAGTGAGTACGCCCAGCAAAATGGCGGAGGCCGAATTGATCTGTTAACCGCAAAGAATAATCTGGTAGGACAGAGTTTGTATGAAGGTTTAGGTTACTGTCGCGTTAACGAGGATTTTTACGCTTACTCACTTAATCTTCAGAAGATACTTGAAGCCTGATCTCTGACTCTGGCGAACAGCAATCACTTCTTCTACCGGTAGTCAGTAAACAAGGGACCACTCTGCTGTAAATAAAGCAGAGCCAAGGAGATAAAACAATCCTGCTTCAGACCAGCTGTTCCATTGCGGTAGAGGTGACAAGCTTATCCAGATTAGCCAAGCTGGACAGCTGCTGGCGTACTTGATTAAGTCGTTCCATAGAGCGCGTCTGGACAAACAGTAATACATCAGTTGAGCCGCTGAGGGCATGAGCCTGACGGATTTCAGGAATCGCTTGCAGTTGTTGTTTTACTGCAATGGGATCAAAGGGACGAAAAGTGAGTTCAAAATAAGCACAGAGCGCTTGCTCCTGCGACTCATGGCCCAGCTCTATCGTGTAACGCCGGATCACCCCTTTCTCTTCCAGCTTACGAATACGTTCGTTAACTGCGGTACGGGACAAGCCGATCGTGTCGCCAATGGCAGCAACGGGTTGGCGGGCGTTTTGTGTCAGTAGGTCAATAATGGCTTGGTCAAACTTATCCATAGTGTTTTCTGGTGTGAGTGTCTTCTGGTGCGAGTGTTTTCGGGTATGAGTGTCTTTGTGCCGTCAATTGGTGTACTTGCTAAGTGACAGCCGGGTTGCCCTTATTCCTTGAATCCAAACTGTCGTTTTGTCTGTCGCTCAGACAGTTTCACTAAAATACCGTCGTTTTGCCAATTCCTTAGGCGGATCTGTCAGCAGTCAGGCCTGGTCGTTTAGCGTAAGCTTTTTCCTGTGGTCAAAAAACAACTTTTGGCAAAAATACGGGGCAAACAAAGAGTTTGGTCCATTTTACGTGAAGGAGCTTAGCCGTGACACAGTTAACCGAGCCAGTTTATTACCATCAGGGCGAGTTGCAAATGGAATCCAGTCAGATTCGCACACTTGCTGGAAAGATGGCGACCCCATTCTATTGTTATTCCGAGGCCCGCTTGCTGGGTAATGTGCGTCGCTGTAAAGATGCTTTTGAGTCACGGGGCATTCAGATTCACTACGCTATGAAGGCCAATAGTACCCTGCATATTCTGCGCCTGATAGCTGAGCAGGGGCTAGGCGTGGATCTGGTTTCTGGCGGTGAGATGCAACGGGCTCTAGCAGCGGGTTTCCCTGCATCACGTATGATTTTCTCGGGTGTTGGTAAAAGTCGTGCAGAGTTAAATGCGGCTATTGAAGCGGGTGTTGGCCGGTTAGAAGGTAATCAGACAGAAAGTAGCCAGTTTAATGTGGAATCAGCCGAAGAGTTGGCCTTGTTAGCCGAGTTGGCAGAACAGCAAAATGCTCGAGTGAGTGTGGCATTACGGGTTAACCCTGATGTGTCGGTTAATACGCACAAAAACATCACTACGGGCCAAAAAGGCAATAAGTTTGGTATCGATATGGAGCGGGTCTGTGAGTTGTGTCAGCACTATGCCGATCATAGTCATCTGGCTATTGAGGGGCTGGCGATGCATATCGGTTCTCAGATCTGCGATACCGAACCTTATCGTGCGGCCATTGGCAAAATGATGGCTTTGGTTGATCAGTTGGCGCAGGAAGGCGTTGAGATTACCCGCCTGGACCTGGGCGGTGGCTTTGGTATCAGCTATGGTCAGGGAGACGCGTTGGATTTTGAAACCATCGCTGAAGTGATCGCTGCAGAAACTGAGCGTTTTCATGGAACCGTGATAGTGGAGCCAGGGCGCTCATTAGTTGCGGATACCGGTATTCTGGTATCGCGTATCAACTATGTGAAAGCAGCAGAACCCAGATCATTTGTTATTCTGGATGCGGGTATGAACGATTTGATGCGTCCTGCGCTTTATCAGGCAGTGCATCCTATCGTGACAGTGAATGAGGCTGCGAATGGCACTGCTCAGGAATACGATATTGTCGGCCCTATTTGCGAAAGCACCGATACTTTTGCCCGCAGTTATCCATTGAGTGGTGACTTACAAGCGGGTGATCTGGTGGCATTTCTATGCGCCGGAGCTTACTGCTCGGTAATGAACTCAACCTATAACAGTCGCACGATAATCCCTGAGGTCATGGTCAGTGGCAGCGAAGCTAAAGTAATTCGACAGCCGGTTAATCAGCAGACGTTGATGGCGTTTGAACAGGATATGCCGGCGTTATAGCGGATTGTGAGTGATAGCAGCAGAGAGTAGGTGGTCAATACTCTCTGCCGCATGCGGGTGCTGCATATTATCCGCCAGCGTCATGGTCAGGTTTTCACTTTATTTGGTTAGGGTAGCACCCTCTGGACAAACCTTATCTGCTTTCCATACCGCAGTCGCAGAGGTATCACAGCGGCTCGGGACCTCGCCAATATAAAACGGTGGAAATCTGTGCGACATATTTAGTCGCTTTTTTTTGGTCGCTTCTTTCTGGTCATTAAACTGTTGATCCGCTTCCTCGCTGACCTGGACTAAACTAATGCTTGCTGGATAATAAGATATCTCCCAGGCCATTAAGGACGGTTTTAATGGGGGGCGTTTAGAAAGTGAAGTGCCAGCTCCAGCTGCGCTGATGATTGGGCTATCCTCTGTAATAAGTCAGGGTGATGAGATTAAACAACCCTATGTACTTAATTCTTAAAGCCAAAAGGTTTGCAAGCTGCACTTAATAACAGATAATGTTAGTAACTATCTTGAGTATTTCAGGGTTGCCTACTTTTATTGACGGAGTTGGACAGATGGCGACAGTATCCGAACAGATTCAGCAGGTATACATTGGCTTGTTAGGCAGAGCTGCGGACCTGCCCGGCCTTGAGTATTGGAAGCAGGAGATTGAACAAGGCGCGCTGAGTTTGGAACAGTTACGCGCTAATATTGTCAATGAACAGCCTGAGTATGCTACTGGGCTGGGTGCTTTGTCACGGGCCAGTGTCATTGTTGAACTCTATTCTCGTATGTTCAATCGAGTTCCTGCCAGTAATGAGGTCGGTTACTGGGCCGAAGAAGGTGGCAGTACAGTTGATATTGACCTGCTAGTGTTTGCTCTGGTCAATGGTGCAGATCAGCAAGATAGCCTGGTTCTATCAATGAAAACCGCGGCGGCGGAGCAGTATACAAACGCTGCGGGTGATAATTACGATCCTACCGCAGCCACTGATGCAGTTAAAGACGTTGGCCTGAGTGTTCCAGGTATTACAGTTGCTTTCACTGACGCTGATGCAACGGGAGCGGCTGATGAGTATCAGGGGACAGATAATAACGATTTCTTTAGTGCTACTGGTGGCATTGAGAATAGTGATGCTACGCTGGATAGTGAAGATACCCTGGCGGATAATAATCTTAATGATGAAGACATCCTGAGTATCACCAGTGCAACGGATATTATTGAGATGGCATCTCTGATATCTGGTATTGAAACAATCAACATCTCTTTGAGCTCCTCCATTCCGTCGACAATCAATCTGGATGGCATTGTGGGCTTTGGCACAACGATTAATGTAACTAATGCAGGTGATTCTGCTTCAGATAGCGTATTGCTTCTGAACGTTCCCGGTGATGTTAAGTTAATCACTGGCGATAAAATTAACACGGTCAGTGCAATGATCGAGGGTAAGGATGCCGTGCTGGACTTAAGCGCTGCAACCAACATTCAGCTGCAAAACCTTGATGAAAATGATGTGACCATTATTACCAGTGATGGTGCCCAGGTTTCTTTGGACGGTACTTCCGGTAGAACTGACAGCGTAACCCTACAATCTACGGGTACTGTCAGCATTGAAAGCGAAGAGACGGATCAGGTTGAGATTCTAAAGCTTTCCGGGAATAACGGCGATGTGCTCTATTTACTGGATAGTGAGGGATACTTACCCACTGAAGTTGTATTTTCGGGTAGCAGCAATATCACCTTGGGTCTTACCCTGGATCAAGTGACAGGGCTCTCTTCCCTGGATACCTCCTCCAGCTTGGCAACAACCACTATCCGCCTTCTATCCGGTGGTACAGGCGATTTCTCAAACCTAAATGTCGACTTTATTGAGTTTGCGAGCGCTGAGGGTGCAGGCACTTACAGCCTATCTCAGCGACAGGGTATTTTGTTGTCCAGCGATTTAGGTAGCGCAATCACATTCGATACGCCAACGGATGGCGCTGCAGATAGTATCAATATCAGTGTGGCTGCCAGTCAGACAGGGAGTATTGATGTCAGCGATTTTGAAGTTATTAACCTAAGCTCAGTCAGTAACGCTGTTGAACTGAGTGCGCTTACAGGCAGTGAATCGGGTAGTATTGTTAATATATCGGGTAGCCAGAATGTCACCTTGGCAAGTATTACAGCTCAAGGCGTCAATGCTAACCACTTAACTGGCAATCTGACCATAACTCAAAGTGAGCTTCTAACCTCGATGACTGGTGGTGCGGGTGATGATACCTTCACTATCGTCGGGGGGGATTTTGCTTTGGATGCTGGCAGTGGTACGGATGTATTGCTTTTTACAGATACACTGGATTTATCCGCCAATACAATTGATATTATCAATGTTGAAAAAATGCAGATTACGGCCGACGCTGCTGCGAGCGTTACCTTAAATAGTTCTGAGCTGGATAATAAGCCGATAATACTGTCTGGTACCGGGGAAAAAGATACTTTCATCATTAACATGGATGAGTCATCTCTCAACCTATCGAGCCTGAACGTGGATTCTGACACTGTCAGTATATCCATTAATGGTGCGGATTTAACGACAAGAGAATTGACTATTGTTGGTTCAGGCGTAGGTGATGTTATTACCGGAAACAGCTCTGATGATACTTTGACTCCGGGCGAAGGCGCAGACAGGGTGAGTGGTTTAGGCGGTGATGACATGATTGACCTGGCTGAAAGTGAAGCCGCTGCTGATATCGTTGTTTTATCCTCTGTTAACGTTCAGGGGGTAGACTCCATTGATAGCTTTAATGTCCAGAATGACATCATAGCTTGGCAAAACACAGACCTGACTGCGGAAAGCAATGTGCCTTCAGGCAGTAACTTACAGTTTGCCTATACCGATACGGCTCTGATTAGTGCCGGTGGTAGTACGTTCACTTTGGGTGCCAGCAGTTCTGAGTTCAGTATTGTAGAACTCAATACCACATTGGATGATGATATTGAGCTGACGAAAAGCAGCACGGGCAGTGATTTGTTACAGGCTTTGTCTGAGGATTCTACTCCCGTATCAGGTATACAGGTCAATGCTGCAGATGACAAAGTCGGTTTAATCTCCTATCAGAATAATAACGCTTACCTCTGGCATCTTGAGCAGTCGGGCTCAAGTGATGCACTGGTAATGGCCGAAGATATTCAGTTGGTCGCTGTGTTGTGCGATGTGGGACAAGGCGAGCTAAGTAGCAGTAACTTTATCGTGGCATAATTTAGCGTTGTTATTTCAGATTAAGCGCCCTATGGAAACTGAATCACTCTTAAAGTGATGATATGGAGTATATAGGGTGTTTTTTATTGGATGAATCTTCTCACTCTACCGATAATTTACTTATGGGAAGAGACTGAGGTTGATCTGATGCCTAGTGTTTAAGATCTTTGTATCAGTATTTGACGTTTTGTCAAAATCAGCCCTGAATATCAATGTAAGTCTACCCAGAACTTGGTGTTCCGCTATGAAAAACCTTCTGTTTCGACTCTCTGTGACTGTCGTATTATCAGTATCTGCATCTGTGTTCCCGCTAACGACACAGGCTCAGGGGGCTGCTTATCAAAGTCCTGCTGATGATTATCCCGGTATTATGAAACGGGCACGCCAGGCAGAACAGGAGCGTGCGGCCAGAGCCAGAGCCGATGCCGAAGCCAGACGTGAACGAATCCGTGTACATGCTGAAAGAGCGCGCAATTCTGAACGGGCCCAGGTTGAACATGAGCGCTCAGTCGCGACTAAACGGACAGAAGCCGATCGAGCGAGAGAAAAAGCCCGTTTTGAACAGGAAAACTCCGTCATTAAGTACCAGATGTCCCGTGAACGTCAGGCGATCTTAAGTGCCATGGATCAGGCGCGTCATCAAGCGGATATTGATCGACAGCAGGAGCTGAAAAAAGCAGAGCTGGCACGAGAGAAATCTATTTATTTCAGAGAACGTAAAGAAGCGGCTGAAAGAGATTTTGCCGCGCGTCGAGAGGCAACAGAACAACAACGGCTGAAGCGTATCTACTAATCTGAACCTTCACACACATCAGTATTTTCTGGCATCTTACTCTATCAGTCAGCCAATGGATTCAAGCCGTTTGAGCACCGCCGGAATCTGCTGGTTTTACGCCATCTAAGGACAGTTATGTCTGACCTACAGCTAAGATATTTTCTGGTGTGCGCGGAAGAGCGTAGCTTTACACTGGCTGCAAATCGTTTAGGTATCTCTCAACCGGCACTCAGCCAGCAGATTCGCAAGCTGGAGGATGAGCTGGGTATCACTCTGTTTACCCGTGCCGGACGGGGTATTCAACTCACGGCTGCAGGGCGTCAGTTATGGGGGAAAGTGCATCCTCTGTATCAGAATGTAGACCAGGCCATTCGGGAGTTGCAGTTTCAGGAAGGGGTGGTCGAAGGCACTATCGCGATTGCTGGCCCTCATACGGTCATCTCTTATCTGTTACCTTCACTGATCAGTCAGCATAGTGTTGAGAATCCTGAAGTTAAGTTCCAGCTTCATGCCCGCAGCAGTCAGGAAGTCATTCAGTTGGCTTATAACCGCACGGTCGATTTTGGTTTGGTTCATAGTACTATGGTGCTCCCACCAGAGTTGGAAGCAGAGGCTATTCATGATGAACAGTTGGTGGCGATTTTTGCTGAAGATTTTCCGGGTGCCGGGCAGATCCTCCAGTCTCGCACTTTGCCTCAGGGAACACCTATGATTCTTTTCCCACCCGGTTATGCTTTACGTCGTGCGGTTGAAAATGCGTTCGCAGATCAAGTGTTAGCTATCCGCATGGAAGTCGAAACGGTCGATATTATGCTTAATCTGGCTCGTAATGGCAGTGGGGTATGTTTTGCGCCTAGATATGTTGCAGCGGGGCAACCCGGACTGATCTATTCCTCACTGGATAATCTGGATCTCACTCTGTCCATTATGCTGGTTACCCGCTATAAGAACCTGATTCAACCGATTACACAGAATTTTATTGACCAGTTGAAAAGCTACTGTAACCGCGATGGTGTCTAACGGGATGAAGATCATGCTCTGACGTGATGATATTGCCCGATGGCTCAAATCTTCAGAGCTAAGCTATAAGCTGAACTTATAGCTTGTATAGTTCCTGCCGCCTACCTCAAGTGGCAGGCCCTCTCTAGAATGCCAATCATATTACTGGCCCAAAGCCTGTTTCAGAGTGAGTATTATGATTGATGACCCTCTTTTTTATCTTGTCGCGATTCCTGCCGTCTTAATTGTGGGAATATCCAAAGGCGGTATGGGCGGTGGTTTAGGTATGGTGGCCGTGCCTATCCTTTCTCTGGCGATTCCACCGATTCAGGCAGCCGCCATTATGTTACCCATTCTATGTGTGATGGACCTGCTAGGTTTATGGGGTTTTCGTGGTCATTACGATAAAACCAATCTAAAAATTATTCTGCCAGCAGCCATTATCGGCATTGTGCTTGGCGCACTAAGTTTTAATAGTCTGTCCGAAACGGATATTAAGTTGATGATAGGACTGATGGCGACCCTGTTTACCTTAAATCACGGTTATCAAAAGCTACGCAAAATACCAGATAACACACGAGAGGCCAGCCTAAGCAAAGGTAGTTTCTGGGGAATACTGGCAGGTTTTACCAGCTTTAGTGTGCATGCCGGTGGTCCTCCTATGAATATCTACCTGCTGCCACAAAAGCTGGATAAAACTCTGTTTGTTGGCACGACGATTATTTTCTTCGCAGTAGTAAACTACACCAAACTTATCCCTTATGCCTGGTTAGGATTGTTGGATAGCAATAATCTAATGACAGCCCTGGCGCTACTGATATTTGCCCCGATGGGTGTCTATCTGGGCATGTACCTGCATAAACGAGTAAACGACTTCTGGTTCTATATCAGCTGCTACGGCTTGCTGTTTATCACAGGTATTAAACTGATTTATGACGGTTTATTTGCCTGAATGTAAGCAAGCTATGTGTGCAGCAGGTCTGAATGTCTCTTAATGGAAGCTGCTTTATGAATGAGTCATGACTGGTTTCCCAAGGCGCAGCAAGTGATGTGGAACGCTAATATTACAACGCGTAAAAAGTACAATAAGCGACTGTCTGTCGTTTTTGTCCTTAAGCCAAGAAGCGTAGTTGATATAATCTCACTAAATAGCAATCGATTTAGGGATAGGTTCAGAGAACAGGGCCTGAGATTGATATAAACACATCTCATCCCCTGAAAAACAGGGGTTTTCTGCCACGTAGAACAATCAAGGCATAATATAATGAAAAACTTCCGACAGAAACTGCCGCCCCTTGACCCCTTGATCGCCTTTGAAGCGGCAGCACGGCACCTCAGTTTTACTCAAGCGGCGCAGGAACTGCACTTGACACAGGCAGCGGTCAGTCAGCAGATCCGTCAGTTAGAAGATTTTCTAGGTGTCCCTCTGTTTCTTCGTGCCCATCGCTCCGTTAGTCTTACTCAACAGGGGCGAGACTTTCAACATACCATTGCTGCCTTACTACTTGAGCTGGCTAATGCGACACGGGAGCTTAAGGTTACGGATAGAGATAACCCCCTGACCATTGCGACAGATCAGTCTATCGCTTCATTATGGCTGATGCCTAAACTTACGGAGTTTCGTATCCAATACCCGGATATAAAGCTGCGCCTGATTGCCTCTGATGACCTTGAAAATTGTATTAACCCAGATGTGAATATCGCCATTACCTTTGGTGATGGGCAATGGAAGGGTTACAACAGTCGGCAGTTGTTTGTAGAAAAGGTTTACCCGGTATGCAGTCCTGATTACATTCAACGCTTTGGCGAGATTAAAGATGCTGAAGATCTGGTGCATCATCATCTGATTGAGCTGGAAGATCATAACTCCAGCTGTATGAATTGGCGGCGTTGGCTCAATGCGAAGAATGTCGATCTGCCTGTTGAACGTTTAGATATCTCCTTGAATAGTTACCCTCTGGTCATCGATGCTGCCAAGAATGGCCAGGGTATCGCTCTGGCCTGGCAACATCTGACAACTGATGAGTTGATACAGAATCAGCAGTTGATCAACCCTATCGGGCAAAGCGTGGAGAGTGACCTGGGATACTTTGTGTTATGGCATAACGACCAGCGACTCTCTGAGGACGGGCAGGCATTTTTAGATTGGATACAGACTAAGATTTTGCCAGTCTAATAGAGGTACTGTCGTATATCTCTGCATTACCGATACGCTGGATGCTGGCGTATATGCAGTACTGCCAATGGCATTTTTGTGCACACCAACTATTTTTAGGTGGGTGTTTATTCTGCTGTGACCTGGCTTGGTTTCGTACAAATCAATCATCATCCTGCATTGGAATAGAAAACTTGCCCGATTTAAGCCCGGCGATCCTGATGGCGATGGTGGCCTCCTCTATTACGGATAACACGATGTCTTTGCGGGCAGGAGAAAACACGTATTCATCTTGAGCAGCATCAAACGTGATTTTTCCAATGATGTCTCCGCTATCATTAATGCAATCAAGTTCTTGTTGTACAGGAAAGAACAACATTATATGAAACCTCTTTTAAAACAAACTATTCGGCACATGATAGCAAACTCAAAGCATCCGAAAAATGCAGTATAAAAACACAAAAATCACCAAGTGCCCTGCGTGTGGGAGTCCCACGTAACAGCCCCTGAATTTATGGCTCAAGAGTCGTTAAGCGGGTGTCCCTTCGCGCTTTTTCGTATGTGTTCGCGCTTTCAATCGTTGTTAAGGTATAAGTCTTATACCAAACCAGATAAGTTGTTGTAGCTCGGAAAAGCCGCAAGGCGCTTCGCTTATCCAAGCGACTCTGATATCAAGAAACTTATCGGGAATGGTATTAGCAAGACTTAACTGTTTTTAGTCCGCTGTGCTTCTTTTTGTTTCTGCTTCAGTTCGCGATTATGCTCCGCAAACTGTTGAGCCTGACCGCCGACGTGTTGAATACCACGGGCTTTGGCCAGCTGAACCTGCTTTTCACGGTCACGGAAACGCTGGATCTGCTCTTCGCTGTGTGTGCCATAACACTTAGGACAGCTGACACCGGCTTCATACTGTTCGGATTGCTTATCCTCTTCAGTGATCGGCAGACGGCAGGCGTTGCACATATCGTACTGACCTTTTTCCAGATCATGATTCACCGAAACCCGACCATCAAATACGTAACACTCACCCTGCCATAGGGAGTTTTCTTCCGGCATTTCTTCCAGGTATTTCAGAATACCGCCTTCCAGATGGTAAACCTCATCAAAACCCTGTTCCTTCAAATAAGCCGTCGACTTCTCGCAACGGATGCCACCGGTACAGAACATCGCCACCTTTTTGTGTTTTTCCGGGTCCAGGTTCTCTTTTACATAATCCGGGAATTCACGGAAGGTTTTGGTGTTGGGATTAACGGCATGTTTAAAGGTGCCGATCTCAACTTCGTAGTCGTTACGGGTATCGACCAGTAGTACTTCTGGATCGCTGATTAAGTCATTCCACTCATCGGGCTTTACATAAGTGCCCACTACATGGCGCGGGTCTATGCCTTCAACGCCCATGGTGACTATCTCTTTTTTCAGCTTCACCTTGGTGCGGTTAAAGGGGTTATGCTCATGGTAGGACTCTTTGCTGACAATATCGGTCAGACGGGTATCGCTTTTCAGCCAGCTCAGCACCGCTTTAATGCCTGCTTCAGCCCCGGCAATCGTACCGTTAATGCCTTCAGAAGCCAGTAGCAAAGTGCCTTTTACTTCATGGTTCTGCATCTGCTGCAGTAGAGGCTCCCGTAGCTGTTCAAAGTTTTCTAAACGCACAAATTTGTAGAGTGCGCATACCGTAATAGGCTCAGGGGCTGTGGTTGTAGATGTATTTGTTGATGTGTTTGGTGCAGTGTGAGTCAAAATAATATCTCCTGCTAAACGAAGCGTAAATTCGTCGCAATGTGATGCAAAAAACCGTTAACCTGGGGTCTTTAGGTTTAGAGCTAACAGTTGATTTAATAACCAACTTAAACAGTCGGAATTGGTGCGCTAAGATTACACCATAATGGGACAAAATGTTGGTTTAATCTGTAGTCAGTGGAGCTTGGGTTCAAGTATTTAGTGCGGTGATCAGATAATACCAGATGCCTCGGAAGGTATTTTTGCAAAGTATCCTTGAGGTGATCATAACGAAGCCGCAGTAAAGCGAAACCGTGTGTAGATCAACGGGTTCATCTACTGGCTTTTGCCAGTAAAACAGCGGCGGTTAGCACCAAACCACCGCCCATTAGTGTCATCGTCGACAGAGCCTCTCCTATCAGAGATACGGCTATCAAAATCGCTACCACAGGCTCCAAAGTCGACAGAGTTGAAGCGGTTGAAGCTCCAATCAAGGGTGAGCCCGCAATAAAGGTTGCAATCGGTGCAATGGTGGCAAAAATCGCTAATCCCAATACTGCAAACCAACCGTCACTGGTTTGAGGCAGTGCCGCTTCCTGAAATGCGCTGGCGCAGGCAAAGGTCAACATTCCTGCTAACAGAATAACCCAGGCAGATGCGATAGGGTTTTCTGGCTTGGCGGTATGTGAGCCATACACAATAGCAGCCCCGTAGCTTAATGCTGCAAATAGCGCCCACAGAATACCTTGCAGATCTCCCTGTAGATCAATCCCTGCCGCTAATATCACTCCAGTGAGCGCTAACACCATGCTGGCAATCCGGGTTTTTGTGGTGGGTTCTTTGAGCACCAGAATCGCATACAGAGTGACAAAAGCGGGAAAGGAAAACATCAGAATGACTGCCAGACTCACGGATGTTGAATGGCTGGCGCTGTAATAGCCTAAGGCCGCTCCTGCATAGCCGATACCAATTAATGCACTTTGAAAAAAGATTTTAGGCCTGGGTAGTGGCACGCCTTTCATCTTCAGCCATAGCAGCAGTACCAGTGCCGCGACACTAAACCGGGCCAGTAATAACCCTGTCGGATTAGCGCCATCGTTATAGGCAACGTAGGCGAAAAAAGGTTGTAGGCCGAAGCAGATCGCAGAAATCAGCACAAGCAGATAGCCTTTGGCAAAAATCTGCTTCTGAGCAACAGCAGCCATTGATGTCATAACGCACTCCAATACGTTTCAGAAGGCCAGAGCAAAAACTCAGATGCACTCACAGATCTTCGGAAAGTTCTGGGCTCTTGCTTCAGCTTCTCTTCAGGAAATAACTGTCATATTTTGATGTAACCTAGAGGGTTAAGGTACAGTGAGCAATCGAGGCAGAAGGAAATGTCGCTGTCAGACACTTAAGGGTCTCTATCAGATCAAATCCTCAAGGCCTTTAATACCTTTAAGGAGTGGTTCCTACAGAGTGTGTCCGAAGAGCTAACGGCGGTGGTGAAAGCTCCATCGGCATAAACTTTCACTCAGTCTCCCTCACTCGATAGTGGGGAGACTGATCTACATAAATAAGCTTAGCGTTTAGTATCCTGATTCCATCCAGTTTGTTTCCAATTACCATTTTCACGCCAGACCATACCCTCTGATCTTCGCGAACAGGATTCATTGTTACTTCCATTTGGCCAGACATTCCTTTCTGCAATCATTATCCAAACGGGCTCAACTCCGAATTTTTTGCAATAAGTGTTGAGGACATTTTCATCAATAACAACAGCTATCTGATTAGCAGAAGGCCTATGAGCTTGAATAAGCTTCTGGCCAGTCTTGTCTAGCCAGATATTAGGACTAGAGTCTGACATATCTACTTCAAGCTCATTGGCAAACCATTTCTGCGGCATGTATTGAGAAAAGCCTTCAGGAAGAGATTTATCAAGATGGCTCTCCCAGTGATAGCAAGTAACTGGAATCAAAAATTCACAACCTTTTGGAGCATTTGGTAAATCCTGATATAGCTTTTCTGATTGCCAGGTATTACGCCAATAAGCCTCTCGAAGGTATGGTCCATCAGTAAATTCACTTGGTCGAAAGTAGTGTCCATCTATACTTTGCTTTTCCGTAAGGTGTTCAGCTAATGCCTCCACGTTTCCCCGCTTTAAAAACACACAATATAAGAACCGAAGTTCTTCATATCGTATACCATGTTCACCTGGATGAGGTTCGTCATACTGTTGCCGATCTGAGTGATACTCATGCAAAAGCAACCATCTTCTAGCCTCGCTATCAACTCTTACGAGCTTTTCTGAAACTGACTGGGTTGGATCTTCTGCAAAAGGCCATTGTTTCAAATCACTTTCAGCAACTCTTGGTAATTGAATCAGAGGTTCGATAATCCAGCTATTTGTACAATCAGCCCCCCCTATACCTGAAGCCTCATTAGGTAGGATTGTTGGCTCTATATCTCGACGAAAATCCTGATGGCTATAACGGTAAACACCCAACTCTTCAGACCAATCTTGAAGTGCCCAAAAATTATCTGCTAATCGGGCTTGTATTTCATCCAAGGCAATGCGTTGATACTTCTTTCCAACACGTTCAGAATCATTGTCATATCTCGAATAACCAGAACTATAACAATCTCTTGGGAAAAGCTCAGAAGTCCAACCAAGCTCATAAGCACGCTTAGCGATCCAGAGTCGACATTGCTTTAAATCAACTTTGTCGTACTCTTCATAGCCCTTACCTTCACGGAAATATTCTGATCTCAGTCTCATTCGCTCAGTTTCATTCAAAAGGCTTTCTAAATGATCCAAAGCCCTTGTCTTTGACTCTTCTAGAAAGGCAAGGTCTTGCTCTACAGTTTCTTTAGAGTCATCACTTGTAACCTGTAAAAAAACAGCCGTTCCTATAGAACGCTGTAGAGATTCATAGCGATCTAAGGCCTCTGCTCGCTCATCGCTCGGGTAAATAAACTCCTCAAGAAATTGCTTCTTTAGATCTTCGGCAGAGATTGGGGCGGGGCTGTCCAAAGCAGTAGATATGAATGCTCCTACTTTCCCTGGTATGCTGTATTTTCCAAAATCCCCCAATTCACTAGAAGAGGAGTAAAAGATATCTCTTCCTCCTCGACCATCAGCAATAGATTCAATATCCTGTTCCGTTAAGCCGAATATTGGTGCGTCACTATCAAAAGGAGGAAAGCAGCCCTCTAAATCAATATCACTACTCAATACTCCTTTTCTATCGGCCAGCTCTATTATCCCGAGTGCATAGTCCCTGGTCAGAATAGCTACTGGCGGCTTCCTTGCAGCAAAAACCTTGTTATAGGTTTCCTTGGAGTATCTTTGTAAACGTTTAGTATCCTGATCTATACAACATGCTCCAAAAGCAGCTGCATACAACCGTTCAATAACATATGGGTCATCACAGTCATACATTTTCTCAAGCGCGAAAGTGTAAATATCTTGATTGACCACAAACAGATTCGTTAAGGCCTTAGTTGCTCGATCTCGCAGAGTCATAAAAGATGATGAAAGTGCCCAGGCCAATACAATCGAGGCAAGCTCCATATGCTTAACGTCAGCAGAACCTTCAGATATAGATAGAGCCCACGAGACAACCCTATCGACTTGATTCAGCTCTTCCCGTGAAACAAAATTTATCCAATTCGTCCACTGACTATCTCGTTCAGGCATCGCTTGCCGTTTCAGATTAGTGTGTAGAAACAACGCATTAAATGGATGTTCAGCCGTCATTGATACTTCTAGCAGTACCCCCAGAGTGTCAACATGATAACCATCTAATTGATTTAGTAGGTCTATTGCCGAATCAGGAAAAGCATCGGGGCTGCGCCATTTAAAGCTTTCTGCAAACCCTTCTTGTAACAGATGAGCTTCTTCCCATAGTCGCTCCCAGTCAGGTAAAGTATGGACAAACTCCAACCCAAGCTTTTCTGGATATATTGTAGATAAAGCACTGATCAAACCTGCGTATTTATATTGGAAGCCCTGATCGAGATCTTCGTCATAACATAGGAAACTTAATGGCCCATCTTTATCAAAAGCTGCATGGGCTTGTTCTTTGGTTATCTTTTCGGTCAGAGTCTTTGCCATCAGATGATCTTGAAACCGTTGGAATGCAAAACGAATTAAATCTGATGGAGGATCAAAGGGATCGATATCATCTGAGTATGGAGGGGGGTCTCTACGAAACAAGTTTGCTTCAATTAGGATTCGCAACCACGTCTTTCCCTCTGGCGGTGTTCTTCCTCTAAAGCTTTCTTCTGCAAATATTGTTGCTTGTTCAGGTTCAACAAAGTCGCAGCCATTAACTGCCATTTTATTAGCAATTTGACATGCACATCTTTTGATAGATGCAGCTATATCATCCTGACTTGATGGATCAACTCCTATACGCCAACTTAATGCATCCAAATAGAAAGCCATGATGCTAGAGATTCCTCTTAATCCACGCGGAAATTCTGTTAATCCTTTCGCATGTATTGCTTCGCTGGCACTTTTTAGAAACAGCGGATTACTAAACTCTGGTGATAGCCATGGAGTGTTAGGCCTGGCGATCCCTTTCGCATCAAGATATTGAATAGCAGCTCGCTCTAGCTCTTCTGGTGTCGAGAACCCGTTTATACGAAACTTAGGTAATTTGTCTGATAGGGTTTCAGGAATAGCATATTGCAGATATTCATCGCGACAGGAGAATACTGCGGCCAAATACGGGTAACGAGTGATTGCATTGATAATATCTGGCAGTTTTTGTCTCCAATACCCTGCGCCTACGCCTTCATTGATCGCATCAAACAGCAAAAGCGTCCGTTCACCAATGCGTTCTCCTGCAGCATTAAGTGTTCCTAAAACACTCTCTTCACTTCTCCCTTCCAAACCTAAAAGACTCCCAATCTGTTCCCAAAAAGGTGACTGAGAAAGACTTTGGCCTAGTACTAGAACTGTCGGTAAACCCACACCAACCCGCTGTTCTGCTACTTGTCCTAAGATATGAGACTTACCCGCACCTGCAGGCCCATAAATAACCGCACATCTCCGAGCTTCAGCTTGAAGCCGAGTTTGGCTAAAAAAAGAACTCAGCGAATAACAAGCAGAGTTAATGTCAGGAAAACCTCGCAACACATTTTCAAGCTTATGTTGGTTTAGTTCTGAAAACTGAGCCTCATCAACTGAGTCAAGATCGCTTTCCAAATTCTGCAGCTCGCTCCGTAATTCATCTACAGTATTTTTCGCTGAATGAACATCCCATTCTTTGTCTAGGTCGTGACCAAGAGAATCTTTAAGCCCCGTCACCTTTTGCCAGGTGCTACGTACTTTCAAAGAAGCCTCAGTGGTTGGTAACAACTTCTCAGATAGAGAAAGAGTTTTTTGAATATCTACCGTCTCTAATTGATTAAAAGCAGCCCGCAGTTTTTCAATAATAGAGGGGCCACGGACGATGGTGTCAAACAGTTCCTCAATGGATACTCCAACATGGTCATCAGGGTTGAAACGATCATCCAGCATCCGATTTGCTGAACTGATTTGTTCCTTAAACCAGCTTGGATTCAATACATCTTTACCGAACCAATATCTAACTAAAGGTGAACTCCCCTCCCTGAGAAGCATTTCTTTCAAGATGGTTTCTGACCAAAGCTCAAACTCAATGCTAATAGAGTTCTCTGCGGCCCACTTTTTCCACTTCTCTATTCGATCAAACCATTTCTGCCACTCGGATTTCCCCTTACCACCTCGATTTGGAGTAAGGTCTTTTGGCAATGCAAAAACATAGGTTTGTAGCTCTGGATGTACTCTTAGCGCTTGTTGTACCGATTCATCCATTTGTCGCCACTGAGTATCTTCTAACGAAAGAAAAAACTTTGCTTGGTAACCCACTTTCTTCCCATTATCGAGTAACCAGATAGCCTCAACACCGCCATCGCCACCTCTGCCCTCATTTGGTTGATATTCAATACCACCCTGAGGTTTCTCACGTCGTGCAAGCACACAAATCAAATCCTCAAAAGACTCTCTTTGTCCGTCATTAAAGGCATTGATATCAGAGAAGCTAATCTCAGTTGTATCCATTTTTGGGCTTTTCCTACTGGTCGAGAGATCATGAGTATCTGTAACAAGCTGGCTTATCATGCCTGGTATAGTATTTATTTATCTATTAAATCAATCTTATATAGTCTTTTCCAAAAATCAGCAATGAGATTGATTAGCCAAACGAACTTATAGCGTGCAGTTTCAAAATAAGATGTTTCCTTTCTTGCCTACTTGCTTACCGAACTACCATTTGTACATTACTTTGTACGCTAAAAGGTACCTTATGAGCCGTATTCACCTTGATCAAGACATTCAACCACTATCCGAGTTTCGTGCTGGAGTGGCTTCTTTTCTTAAGAAGGTCAATGAAACCCGTCGCCCTCTACTGATTACTCAACGGGGCAAGGGTGTCGCCGTAGTCCTTGATGTCGTGGAGTATGAAACGATGCAGGAAAAGATAGAGTTGTTGGAAGAAATACGTACTGCAGAGACGCAACTAGCAGAAGGCTCTGCAATATCTAACGAAGATGCCCGTGCACAAATACTGGGTCGTATTAAAAAATGAAGGTTGTATGGTCCCCTCTGGCCGTACAGAAACTCGGTGGTATCATTGAGTTTATTTCACTGGATGACCCTGCTGCAGCTGAGAAGTGAGTCAATGAGGTATTTGATAAATCTGAGCTATTGGGGGCTATGCCAGAGATGGAACGTAGGGTTCCAGACCTCTCAGATTCTCGCTATCGAGAGATCATTTTTGGTCACTATCGCATCATCTACAGCCTGGGTTATGAGATACAGATTTTAACTGTACGTCACTGCTGCCAGATTTTATCTGATGATGATCTTTAACAGATTGCGCCAGAGCTTCCTAACTATCCGCAAATAGGAAACCCCGGCCCCTCACCTATTCATGTTCAGCGAAACACGGTAATCTGTTTAACCAGTTGATCTGTTGCTTGTTTCTGGTCTTTTTCCCTGACCTCTGTTATCCGCATTAACTCACCGTTTTCACAGCTATAAGCGGAATACCAAGCATAGTAAGTGGCTTTACTGATGCCATTTTGTTCGCAGACCTGTTCCACCGGAACATTGTCGGCAGCCTCGGTCAGTACTTTTTTAATCAGCTCTTTATTATCATTATTTATTGTTGTCATCTTATTTAACCTGTCATCAGGCACAAAGCATAGGGGGCGGCTCAGTCGCAGGGGCGGTGGGCCGTACTGACATCATCAAATAAGTCAAAACCTCAGAATTTTGTTGTGGCAAGGTGAGCCCTTCGGCGATAAAACGAGGTTTATTCAATATACCGCGTTCAATCATTTCATCGATCAGAGACAGATAGGCAAAACCGGTTTTACCAATGTATAAGTTTCTAATATCCCTGCTTTGCGACAGACGCAGGGCTTCGCTGACACCCCTTAAATAAAGATAGTCTTTGGTAAAACCTCCGCCACGATGAACCCTGACAGCCAGGCCAAAAGCACTGTCCTGATCCAGTTTCATCTCTTCATGCAGGTAATTAAACGTATAGTGGAAATCACCGTGTTTAAGCATAGCCTTAACGGCCAGCACCCGATGAGCCAGGCTCTGTAAACGCTTCAGAGGTAGGTTGCCAGTGTGATACTCATTGAGAATCGCTAAACCTTCCTGGGTCATGGTATTGCCTGGTAGTCCCAGAGAAAATACTCTTAGCGGCTGCAGACGGGCATTGAGTGTAGTGGCCATATGTACACCCAGCTCATGATGTGCCAGAGCCTGTAGCTGGCTTTGGGCAAAACGATCATTGGCATTGACGTAAAGGGTTTTTTTGCGGTCAGAAACCATAGCGCCTGCCACTAACCGGTGGTTAGGCTCAACCTTACAGTTCATGCCCCAATCAGCTGCACATTTGCGGAAGTAGTCACACGCTTCTTCTGCGGAGACGGTGTTATCTTCCGTTTCTTCCAAACCTGCTGCATGCAGCAAAAACCTGGCATTGGCTTCGTCTTCGATGCTGGGTTCGCCGTAGTACTTCAGGGAGCTATAAACAAACTGCTCACTACCGGCATGGACTAACAGATCGATCTTACTGGAGAGACCGTCAATCGTTTGGCGATACATCTGCTGAATACCGGGATCACGAATTTCATCCACCGGTAAACGATACAGTTGCTCGCGGAAATGGTAAGGGTCAACAGCCAGAGGGCGATAGCGAAATTCAGGACGATAGTTGCCTTTTTTACTGAAGAAACGACGCTTTTCCTGAGCGATATTGATGGGGTTGATGTAGTACAGTGTTTCTAAATCGCGCGCAAGAGTATACAGTGCCTGATCCAGTTTTCTAATGGCTGGGTCAAGCTGAGAAGATAACATATCCAATCGCTTGGCACTGGCTCTGCGGGTGTGATTGCGTGCGAAAAAAGCCGCCGTATCACTCAAGCTATGTTTCAGGCCTTCTTTCAGTTCATCCAGTACCAGACGGAATACTTCCCCTGAGTGTTCATCCATAAACACTTTTTTTACTTCGCAGGGAATCACCAGGGTATTTTCAAAGCGACTGTTGGTATGGGCAATCAGATAACCCCGTCCGTAGAACACCTCGTTACTGGCTGCCCGAACGGGCACGCCCTGTAACGTGATGCTGTTTAGCTGACGCTCGAAGCGTTTAACAACCCGCTGCCAACGATCCATATCCACTTGCTCCGTGCCCAGATTAAATACCGGAGCCGATTCGCTCTGGCGAAACCCGTTGTAGGAGTGCATATCAAAAACGATACAGGCACCATACAGCTGCTCGACCTTTTCGACCAGAGCATCCAGGATGCGATAGAAGCGTTTATGTTTTTCGATACTGGCCTGGCGCTGTGAAACCGAGATCGGTTTATGCCATACCTGTTTGCCCCAGGCTTTTTTATAGACACAGGTGGCTACTGGTCGATTCAGGTCATACTCATAGCGTGAATCCATGCCGATCAGTGTTATCGGCATGGCCTGAATCATTTCTCCGGTAAAAGGATCTTCTTCCTGATAGCGTTCCGCTTCACTCAACAGACTGTATTTCTCCAGCGATGAGCGAAACTGATGGCCGTCATGGATCGCGGTATAGATCGCAGGAGTATACTCTTCAACCTTTAAGGTAAAAGAGTCATCCTCTGCTAAACACTCGAAGGCTTCCCCCTGGCGTATGCGACGCAGGATCTCTTTCTCAGATAGCCGCTGCATCTTCAATCACCTTACGGAAAGCATTTTTCCGTTCCACGACCACTTCCTTGGCTTTGACCACATTCTCAACAAAGTCTATCACTTGCTTTTGCAGACGTACGCGGTTCAAACGGTTGATACGGGTAATACCGCCAGGGCTCAGTACATTGACTTCGATCAGCTTGCCATTGATTACATCCAGGCCGACAAAATAGAGACCATCACGCACCAGCTGAGGACCAATCGCCCGGCACAGTTCTTTCTCTTCACGGGTCAATATGTGTTTCTCTTCCCGGCCACCGGCATGAATATTGGAGCGTACGTCATCGGCTGGTGGGACACGGCGCATGGCACCGATAGGCTCACCGTTTAACAAGAGGATGCGAACATCACCTTTTTCAGCGCCGGAGACGTATTCCTGAAGAATCACATAGTTACTTTCATCACCTGAGCCAATATAGAAATCCAGCAGAGAACGGAAGTTTTGTCGAGCGCCTTTTTCAATCACGATCACACCCTGGCCACCGAAGCCATTTAAGGGTTTCATGATCATTTTTTCGGATGGGGAATCTTTCAGTACCTGCTCCAGATACTCACGGTTTTTCGATACGTGAGTTGCAGGAACAAAACGACTCGCTTCACCATTAAAAGAAGCGGGATATAGCTTATTATTTGCAATTCTTAAGCCATCCAGATCATTCATGATAAAGACGTCATTACGTACCGAATCCAGGAAGTTCAGGGCAACCGTATCCAATGGTGGATTCGCGCGCATAATGATGGCGTCGAAGCCTGCTAACGGCAACTTACAGCGTTTAAACTCAGCTTTCTTATAAAAAGAAACAATGTTGCTGGTGAGCTTAGTGGCGTGCTTAATGACGTTACAGAAAGCATGGGCTTCACTGTCCCGGATGGTGAGGTTGTTTGGTGTCGTTACAGCAACAGTAATACCCCGATCTACACACTCGTGGATCATACGTAAGGTCGAATCACTTTCAGGATCGATACGGTCCCAGGGGTACATAATGAAACAGATTTTCAAGATCAGACTCCAAACAGAAGCAAACTTACCATTTTCGATAAGTACTTCTTATAATAATCAACGGCATATAAAAGCCCCTGGCACATAACAATTTTCATTATGGTCCTGTAGGCAGATATGTTTAATGCGATAAAGTTAAGGGACCCGTTAGCAGCTATTTGACGTGCTAATCCCTTCAAAAGACGGTAGTTACCAGCTATACCCTCCAGGTTTGAGAGAAAAGCCGATACTCACCTCAGAGCGCTTATTCAGTAAATAAAGCTCCGGTTAAGATGATTCGAATTATTAATCCTGGCTTTCAGGCTGTAAAATGATGTTTTTTTATTAATTTCAATCGATTTTTTTTATGGATGTTTTATGGATTTGACGTTACTGCGTACTTTTCTGGAGGTGTCAAAAACCCGGCACTTTGGCCAGGCTGCACAAAACCTCCACTTGACGCAATCGGCAGTCAGTTTTCGTATTCGCCAACTTGAAGAGATCGTCGGTATCGAGCTGTTTACCCGGCAAAGAAACAATATCCGTCTGACCGTTGCTGGAGAGCGTCTGTTACCTCATGCAGAGAACCTGTTAGCAAGCTGGCAATTGGCACTGCAGGATGTGGGAATGTCGGAAGCGCAGGATACGCAGCTCACGTTGGGTGGTATATCCAATCTCTGGGGCACCTTTCTCCAGTCTATTTTGCCCAGGTTGGCGAACGAGTTTCCCGGATTATCAATCCGTACTGAGATTAACTCACATCAGGAACTGAGCCGCTCGCTATTAGCCGGACGCCTGGATATTGCTGTAGTACTTGACCCGCCCAACTCCGCTGAACTGGAGAACTGTAAAATAGGCCAGATAGAACTGGTGCTGGTCAGCCATAAAGAGGGTATAACACTGGGTGAAATTGATCATACAGGTTATGTCTTTGTCGATTGGGGTACGGC
Source organism: Oceanospirillum beijerinckii DSM 7166 (assembly GCF_000422425.1). Lineage (GTDB taxonomy): Bacteria > Pseudomonadota > Gammaproteobacteria > Pseudomonadales > Halomonadaceae > Oceanospirillum > Oceanospirillum beijerinckii. The sequence continues at coordinate 45,322 of NZ_AULT01000031.1, read as the reverse complement.
TTTTAATATGAAAAACGCTAAGCTTTTTCGCACCCCTGTTATGCCGATTCTACATACAGAACAAAGCCAGATCGCTTTGGAGTTTTTGATCACTTACGGTGGTGTAGCCTTTCTGCCCCGTGCCTTGGTTGAACCCTACCTGATCAATAAAGACCTGTATCTGGTCGAAGCAGCGCAATCAGTCAGTCGTGAAGTGTATGCCGTGTATGGTCGCCAGAACCCAGGTTATCAGGATCTGATTTCGATTATTAATAAACTGGTCGAGTTTGAGCTGAAACCGCAGGCTAACCTGCAACCCCGCGAAATTTGAACTAAACGCAGCTGATGCCTGGATTATCATATAGCTCTATACATGCTTAAAATGCATCTCGATATCCCTGAGCAGGAGGAGGGGGTTTGCCTCGCTTTTATCCTCTCTTTACAAAGAGTGTAGTCATGTCGCTGTTTTCAAATATGAAGCAGCCTGTTTTACACTGGATCAAAATCGTAGGGCGTCAGGTTTACCACTTCCAGCAGTACCTTTCAAAATTGGGTCTATCTATATTGTCTATAGTGGGTCTTTTGAGGTTCCATTTTTCGCTTTAATCTACCCTCAGAGTCATTTGAAAGCTAAATCACAGCTTGTTGGAAAGGATGAAAGAGATGATTGATAACATACGCAAGAATGCTCTGGGGCAGGCTATTGGTGCTGAGCTGCCTGAGTGGAGCCCACGTAACCGTCCGGCAAAAACAGCGATGAAAGGTGAGTACTGTTGGCTGGAACCTCTCAATCCAGAGATCCATTGTACCCAGTTGTTTAAAGCCTTTGCGATGGACCTTGAGGGTGGTAACTGGACCTATCTGCCTTATGGCCCATTCGATAGTGTTGAGCCATTTATGGCGTGGTTGAAGGATTGGTGTTGTGGTGATGATCCCCTGTTTTATGCGGTGGTGGACAGTTCTACTGGTGAAGCGGTGGGGATGGCAAGTTTCCTACGTATTGAGCCTGCTGTGGGTGTGATCGAGGTGGGGCATATCCATTTCTCCTCTTTGATGCAGAGAACACCGATGTCAACGGAAGCGATGTTTCTGATGATGCAGCGTGTTTTTGATGAGTTGGGATACCGTCGTTATGAGTGGAAGTGCGACAACTGCAATGGACCCTCTAAACAGGCTGCTGAGCGTTTGGGGTTTAGTTTTGAAGGTATTTTCCGTCAGGCCACCATCTATAAAGGTCGTAACCGGGATACCGCTTGGTTCTCTATTTTGGACTCTGAATGGCCGCGTTTGAAGCAGGCTTTCCGGGCTTGGTTACACCCTGATAATTTTGACCGTGCAGGCAAGCAGCAGCGTGCTTTGCAGGACTTTTTGGCTTAAGGAGGTTGAGATGACTATTACGGTTTCTGCACTGAACTTAAATGATAGGGAGCAGTGGGAAAAGCTCTATCACGGTTATGCGAATTTTTATCAGATGCCAATGACCCAAGAGACCTTGGATCAGGTCTGGAGTTGGATTTTTGATCCTAATAATCGCTTTTTTGCGCTGATTGCCAAAGATGAGTGGGGTAATGGCGTGGGCCTGATGCATTATCGTGAGATGCCTTCGCCGTTGCGTGGGGCTCAGGTGGGCTTTCTGGATGATCTGTTTGTTGACCCGGATTGTCGCGGTAAGGGGACTGTGGATCTGCTGTTTGAGCGCTTAAAGCAGGAAGCCCAGGTTCAGGGCTGGCCGTTTGTACGCTGGATCACTGCCGAGGATAACTATCGTGGCCGGGCGGTATATGACCGTTTAGCCAGTAAAACCCAGTGGCAGACCTATCAGTTGGATGTGGACTGATGTTTGTGGCTTTGATCGGGTCAGTTAGAATCCCTTATCTCACCATGAGTATCAGGGAAAACCCTGCCAGCCACAGTAACTGAGCGCCATAGGAAAGCCTTTGATAAAGCCCTGCGTTGTTACGTGACTGGTATGCTTTCGCTGTCGCGACCAAAAACGCTACTGATAAACTGATGCACAGGACCGAGAATAGCTGAAAACCACGACTATATAGCGGTGAGAACATTAAGGCCAATGGCGCTATAAACAGGGATACCATCACCAGCAATCCGGCCAAAGCATGAATCTGTCCACTGAAACTGGGTGTTTCTATGTAGGGGTCTTTATCCATGCTGTAAAAGCCAGCTACGGCAGTGGCTAGTCCATGAACGATGATACTGCTACCTGCAATCCACTCACTGATGCCCGCAGTATTCAGGTTGCAAATACTCAACCCGAATACGCAGAACATCACGGACAGCGGATAGTTATTAAGCCGTGGCGACAGTTTCTGCGTAGGGCTGCCGATTGCTGCCAGTTCACTGACAAATTGCTGTGTATGACTATAGCCTGGATAGAACTTAGCTGTGATGGCGATGCCGATAATTAGATAGATAACGCTGATAAACCCAAAGGCATTGAATATCTCGGGCATGGAGGACAAACCTTTTATTAACCGTTTGGATCATACTATCATGCCAATTTAGCATTAATAATTGGCTTAAATGGCATTAACTATGCCAAAAATGGATTAATATGTGGCGTTATGATGATATAGCCATCGTGGTGGCAGTGGCTGAACAGGGGAGTTTTAGTGCAGCGGCTGAGCAGTTAGCCATGCCTCCCAGCACACTCAGTCGGCGCGTTAGTGCGCTGGAGAATCAGTTGGGTCTGCGTTTATTAGAGCGTAATACTCGCTCCCTAAAACTGACGCAAAAGGGAAATGAGCTGGTTGCAGGGTGTGCGGAACAGGTGAAAAGCATGCAGCAGACAGTGAGTCATCTGACCAGCGATAACGACAGTGCCGCTGGTGTGCTTAATGTCTCGGCTCCGTTAACGTTGGGTAATGACTTAATGTCCCAGTGCTTCAGTGATTTTGTTCAGTGCTACCCACTGATTCGGTTACAGCTGGACTTGAGTAATGATCTGCGTGAGCTGTTTAAAGATCATACGGATGTCGCCCTCAGAGTGGGGCCGTTGAAAGATTCTGAGTTGATTGCAAAAAAACTATTCAGCACTGAAATGGTGTTATGTGCCAGTCCGATTTTTATTCAGCAGCAGGCCATAGACCTGGAAAATATCCATAGTCTCGATCAATGCCCATTTTTAACGTATCTTGATGCTGAATCCACGTTAACGGCCAGGCATCGTGCTGGTCAAACAGAGTATAAACTTCGGCTGTTGGGCACGTTTTCCAGTAATAATACTCAGGCGTTGAAAACAGCCTGTATTCACGGCCTTGGTCTGGCCTGTTTACCTCAGATCAGTGTGCAGCGCGCCCTAAATAGCAGAGAGCTTATTCGTCTGTTTGATAGCTATCTCTTTGACGATGCTAAGCAGATCTATGCCGTTTACCCCAGCAAAAAGCACCTACCCCAAAAGGTTCGCGTTTTTATCGAGCATATTCAGCAGCAGTACGAGAGGAAAAGTTCTCTCTTTTAACCAAGATGATAACTTCTCGATTGGCTGATCTTCATTGTTTAACCGCCTGTGCTATCTCGCGCTCCCAATAGGGTTCATCACGATCAAAGTATTCTGTCAGGAAATCAATAAAGGCTCGGACTCTTAATGGCAGATAGTGGGTTTTTGGGTACACAATACAGGCGGTCAGCTCCTGCCAGCAGTAGTCATCAAGCAGTGTGATTAACTCACCTGAGCAGATCGCCTGGTAGATGTTAAACGTTGGTTGATTGATGACGCCACCACCTGCAATCGCCATATCTCTTAAAAAGGCACCGTTATTGGCATTGATTCGGGCAATGGGCTCAATAGCACCTTTTTGCCCGTTTGGGCTGATATATACCCAGCGGGAATCGCTGGCACCACTGTAATGCAGACAATCCAGTTCAAGTAGGTCTTTTGGTGTTTTTGGCAGGGCTTTGTCTTTGAAATAGCTTGGGCTGGCGACAATGGCACGACGAATCTGAGTCAGTGGCCGGGCGGCCAGTTGGCTATCACCTAGGTTAGCGATCCGTAGTCCCAGATCATAACCACCGTGTACCAGATCTCTTTGGTGATCTGAGAAGTCGATATCTACTCTAACATCAGGGTGTAAACGCATAAACTCCCGAATGGCAGGATTCAGATGCATCAAGCCAAAGGTGAGTGGAGAGGTGATTCTGAGTTTACCCTGGATCAATCCCCTTGAGCCCGTCGCTGTCGACTCAGCGATATCCACTGCGGCTAAGATCTCTTTGCTTTGCGCTAAAAAAGCGCGTCCTGAATCCGTTAGGTTAAGACGGCGTGTCGTACGCGCTAATAGCTGAACTCCAAGACGTGCTTCCAGATCTGATAGACGTTTACTGACGGCAGATTTAGCCACTGACATCTGCTCGGCTGCGGCTGAAATAGACCCTGCTTCTACCACCCGGACAAAGGTTTCCATCTCTAACAGTTTATCGCTCATCCGCCCATTTCTCGCTCTATATTGTTCTTTGATAGAGAACAATATATTCAAAAAAATGCTGTTTTTCTAGGCCGAATAGAAAAGTAGAGTACGCAGTATCAAGACGTTGTCTTGGATTTTGCAACAACGTGAATGACATTATGAAGAGGAATCCGCCATGAAGAAGTGGCTAAAATTAACACTCTCTGCACTGTTTATTGTACTGCCAGTACAAAGCTTTGCGGATAAAACCGATGGTATTTTGACGCTCAGCTACAGCGATGGCCGCCCAGCGACTACGGGAGTTGATCAAGTTAATAGCGTGCTGCGCTCTGTGGGTGTTCGGGTCAGTACCTTAGACCTGCCCAAAGCCGCTTTACCTATTCTGGAAGCTTCGCAAACCCGTACCATTAGCTCAGATGAAGCACAGGAACTGATCTCAGTTCATTTCCCTCTGCATCGTGGTCAGTTGCTGGATGAGATCCATAAGGCAGGTTGTGAGCCTGAGGCTCACCGGGGAGGTTATCTTTCAACCTCGGAAGAAGGTGTTGCACCTTATCCTAAGGTGTATGACATGCGGGCGATGACTCCAGAAGTAAAAACCTATTTGCAGAAGAAGTTTGGTCTTCTGCATGTAAACAGCTCCGAAGAGGGCGTGGGTATCGATGAAGTGATGACTATTGTTTCAGGTGGCCCTTGGACCTGGTTTTTCTCACTACCTGACAATGTGGTCGGTAAATTAACGCTGGGTCATGTGGGGCTTAATGGGCAGGCTTGGCGCATCAGTTACCCAGGTTTAGGGCCTCATGGCGGTTATTTGGATGCGGAATATGGTTTGGTGGTGGCCTATGCCCATGGCCCTAAGAAGTTTGTTATGCGTTACGAAGAACCGAGTGTAGAAGGTGCTGAGTTACTGGGTACCAATACCTGGATCGACCTGTCCGGCGATACACCAAAACTACTGGATTGATCCTTTCTTGTTCTGAACAGAGTCTGGCAGTCCATTCACATTGTTATCTTGATGTGTTGACGGACTGTCAAATCTGAAGGTTTTTGTTTTAGCTACCCATAGATAATTGAGGTGCGCGTTATGATCGCTAGCCAGAAGTACTATCATTCGCTGATGATATTTGCGACGGTATTGGTTGCCAGTTCTTTTCCGGTGGGCGCTGCCATTGCCGGTAGTTTGTCTCCCTCGGTGATTATGTTGCTTCGCTTTGTCTGTGCCGCTATTTTGTTTTTGCCTTATGTGATGTTTAAGAAAACCCTGGCGCTGCCTTCTGGCAAAAGATTGTTGCATTACTCCTTAATCAGTCTGCCATTAGCGACTTTTTTCTGGTGTATGTTTGAGAGTCTTAAATATACCAGTGCCCTGAACACCAGTGCGTTATACACCATGGTGCCTGGAATAACGGCACTTTATATGTTACTGGTTAACCGGGAGACAACAGGTAAGGCACGTACTGGGGTTGATGCTGGGCACCTTGGGGGCGATCTGGATTGTGTTTCGAGGTGATTATCAAGCCGCAATGGCGCTGGATTTTAACTACGGTGATCTGGTCTTTTTTATCGGCTGTTTGGTGATGGCTGGTTATAACTTTCTGGTAAAAAAACTCTATGCCGGAGAACCTATGGAGCTGATGACCTTCTGGGTGCTGGTCTCTGGCGCAGGTTGGTTACTGCTGGCATCCTGGGGGCAGATTTTCACCATTGAGTGGCAGAGCATTGGCAATGAAGTCTATCTGTGGATCTTGTATCTGTCTTTTTTCTCAACGTTGGTGACCTTCTTTTTACAGCAGATGGGTATTGTGAAAATCGGTGCGACCAATGCGGTGGCCTATAGTTTTCTTACCCCTGCATTTGCGCTGTTATTGAGTATTTTGTTTGGTATCGGAGTGTTCGAGCTAGCCGTTTTGCCCGGCATTGTACTGGTTATTGTGGCGATGTTTATTATTCAGAGGACGTGATGACTTGCTCCGCTTTTTAAGTGTGATCTGTTTCAATAGCGCAGATTCTTTTTCTGACTGAAGAACGCCGTCCAGGCATGGACGGCGTTAGCCGATGTTTTACAACAGAGATTAAGTGCCTTGAACTGGATTTTGACGCACTGATCCATACTGATTTGCATTAGATAAGAAAGGGAGAATGTTTTTCAGTGTTTGTTGGACATAGCGTTCTTTTTCTCCAACAGGTGCGACATAGTGGATTGCTTCTTGGGCCGCTTCAATGCTCACCAGGCGAGCAATTACCCAAGCTGCGAGATATGAAGAGGCTAAACAGCCGCCTGAGCTTGCGACATTATCCTTGGCAAAAAAGGCCTGGTTTAATACTTCAATACCACTATCTTGCAGCCAGGGCGTGGTAGTGAGATCGGTACAAGCGGGTATATTTTGCAGCAGTCCTAGCTTTTCCAGTATTAAGCTCCCTGAACATTGAGCACCGATCAGCTGGCGAGATGGATCAAGCTGAAGTTGTTCAATAATCCTGTGATCTGCCACAATTTCCCGTGTTTTGATGCCACTACCGATCAATACTGCATCTGCCTGACAAGCTTCGCTCAGCGAAATATGCCGTTGCAGCGTTACTCCATTCATGGAAGTAACTTCCGCAGTCGGACTGGCAAGAGTGACACGCCAATCCGGTTGCTTAATACGATTAAGAATTCCCAGAGCAATCAGGGAATCCAGTTCATTAAAACCATCAAACGTCAGAATTGAAATGTGCATAGGTTGGCCTCAGTCGAAGGGCTTAGAGTTCAGCCCTTAATTGTTACTTGCTGGACCGCAGTGTATCGAGCAAAATAATGACAATAAAATTATTGTCATGGATACATTTGGCGATGGCACGAGCACGTTACAAACACTTGGTCGATCAATTTGCTACAGATATTCGCAGTGGAAAGTTAGTCCCAGGGACACGCTTACCAACACACCGGCAGTTGGCTGCTGAACAAGGAATTGCGTTGGTCACTGCATCCCGGGTGTACGCAGAACTTGAGGCGATGGGGCTGGTGAGCGGCGAGACGGGTCGGGGGACTTTTGTGCGGCAAACCGAGTTACCGGCAGGACATGGTATTGATCAAATCTGTACCAAAGAAGGCATGTTGGATCTGAATTTTAACTCGCCTGCCTTGCCTGGACAGGCTGAACTGCTAAGGCAGGGGTTACGTCAGTTGGCCTCTTCTGGTGATATCGAAGCCTTACTGCATTATCAACCCCATGCCGGGCGTAAACATGAAAGAGCCATTGTTGCGCATTATCTCGAACGGCGCGGCCTGAAAGTTGATGGTGAGCAGGTTTTATTGGTCAATGGTGCCCAGCATGGCTTGGCCTGTGCGGTGATGTCGTTACTAAAGCATGGAGACTTGGTGGCTGTTGATGCTCTGACCTATCCGGGGTTTAAGATAGTCGCTTCAGCTCAATCGTTGCAGTTGACACCGGTTTCTATCGCTTGGAAAGTATCCTCATCGGCAGAAAAAGCATTGGGATCTACCCAACCCATATCTACGGGTACTCAGAATATATCAGCGGCAGTCGGGCCCGATTTAGATGCCTTGGAGCGGTTATGTCAGACGCGACCTGTACGGGCCGTTTATGCTATGCCGACGTTGCAAAATCCTTTGGGTTGGGTAATGACTTTAGCTCAGCGACAACGTCTGATCGCTATTGCACGTCAATATAACCTGATTATTATAGAAGATGCCGCCTATGCTTTTCTGGCTGACAGTCCACCCCCGCCACTGGCTGCGCTCGCACCTGATATAACCGTTTATATTTCCGGGCTTTCCAAAAGTGTAGCTACTGGGCTGCGTATGGGCTTTATTGCAGCCCCCTCAAACTGGATAGCTCAACTGGAGCGTACCATAAGAGCAACGATTTGGAATACTCCGGCCCTGGTCACCGCATTAGCGTGTCAATGGGTCGAAGATGGCACAGTGGATTACCTGGAAATGGAAAAACGCAGAGATGCAGAACAACGACAGGTGATCGCCAAAGCGGTATTTAAAGAGTTAGTGACGATAGGCCACCCCAGCTCATATTTTATCTGGTTGCCCTTGCCTGAAGAGGTGCGCTCGGATCAGATTGTGATGGCTTTGATGATGCAGAATGTCTCAGTCTCCAGCGCAGAACCCTTTGCAATAACGGAGCATATACCTCATGCGATCCGTTTAGCCCTGGGCTCAATTGAGCGGGATAAACTGCAAGATACTTTAGAATTGGTTAGGCAGACTATCGATACATATGCCTATGGCGTTGTGTAGCGCTTCAGTGTGAAACTGATCTCCTTGGGAGAATTAGCAGGATGCCACTTGGAGGTTTTAATCCGTAAGTGGCATCTAGGTTAGGTGTGTTCCTGAATTGATTCGATCAGCTGTCAATCTGTAGATAAAACAGCTCGTTGTTTTGTTTGGTTGGGGGCTGGCTAGAGAATAGCTGACGGATCAGGCTGGAGTGCTTTTGAACGTCATCGTGAGTATCATAGGCGGTATATAGGATATCCTGTTGACGCTCGCCACATGCGTAAGTCGCAATGGCTTTTCCCATGATTCTGTTAACGGCATGTTTTTTCATGATCTTCACTCCGTATCGATAATGTCGCTATTCCAACCCTGTGACTTTTGGCTACAGCCATGACGAACCAATCTCTGTTCGGGTATTTAGTACCCTGTTTTCCTAAAATACCCCTTAAAATGTGAGTAAACATTCTTATGTTGCAGCGACAGAGCACTGGATAAGGCTGTTGTCATTCGTTAAATGATAAAAAATATCCGATTAATAAAACGTAGCAGCTATATCGGGTATCGCCATTAAATTGCGTTACATGTGATGTATTCGATTATAAATATTGATCTAAGTTCTGCTCTTGCTTACTTCTTAGTCAAAATTCTTTTTGCTTGTTTGATCAATATGGCTTGAGGGAAGTTGAGAAGCTATATGGCGGGTGTTTCGATGCTTTTCAGCCTCTGACTTGAACTCAGAGGCTGAAGAGTGTGGGGAGGACTGGTTTAATTTGTCAGTAAGCTCAGAGCCAGATCAATACCTTCGTCTATACCTGCCAGGCGTTGACTTTGGGTGCCGAACTCAACGTGATAATCGACGGGAATGCCCTCTCCTTCGAACCACTCCCCGTCAGGTGTCAGGTAATATTCGTTAACCAGATCAATCTCAAAGCCATTAGGTAGTGTCTTTTCCAGGATATCTGATATCGCACCCTGAGTCGCTTCACCGACTAAGGTGACATGAGGCAACTCCCGTAGCATCAGGGTAAAGACTTCTGCGGCACTGGTACTGGCGGCACTGGTCAGTAGCACAACCGGTTTCAGATAAGGGCTGGCCACTGGAGCTAAGCTGTAGGTTTCCAGTTTTGTTCGGCTATTACCTAGACGCGCCTGTTTACTATACAAATGACGTTCCGTATCCAGGAAGTGTTTCGCTATCATTTGGCTGGCTGCGTCAAAGCCTCCAGGGTTTTGGCGAATATCGATCACCAGGCCATTAGTATTGGCGAGTTCAGACATGGCTTGCTCAATGGCTGGTTTCAGGACATTCAGCTCATCAACAAAATCGAGTTCATCCAAGCTATCGCCTGCAAAGAAGGCCATATTTTCAATGCTCAGATAACCGATATTATTTGTCGTGATAAACCAGATCAGTTGGCCGTTGGCTGCTTGCTTGATCTGATTATCATCGGCGGCGTAAGAAATACGGATCTGATTCACTCGGTCAATTTGTTCTGCTTGATAGCTCAGATACTGGACATATTGCTGATCATTGTTGATCGTACCATTGGCTGAAATGTACTCTTCGGCAATACGGTCCAGCAGGGTTACTCCACTGGTAACGTTTACACCCGAATCTGAATCAACGGCTCTGACTTCAACATGGCTATCCCCTAGCGGTGCAACCATCTCAGCCAATGCATAGAACAGGTCTTCATCACTGCTATCACTGGTTAGGCTCACGGTTACCTGCTCTCTCTGAGCGGCCCAATCTACATTTCGTTTATCAAATGTAGGGTAGTATTCATTAAAGGTTTGCCAAAACATTTCAAAATCTCGAGCGGCATCGGCTTGATAACCGCTTTCTTCTTTCACTTTAACCAAATTTTGTAGGCAGCTGTCTGGCAAAGCACCTGTTTTGGCGTATACCGCTCCACGCTGCTCTACGCCGTGTTGATTCAGGATTTGACGCATACTTTGCTGGTCTTCAGACAATTGCCAGAATTGGTTGGCAAGGTCTGCACCTGAGCCTCTTTCAGAGTTAGATTGAATGCAGTAACTGCTGGTATATTGATATTCATATAAGCGATCTTTTCCTACTACCATCGCTGTACCGTAGGCTGGTGCAACCCAGGTTCCGATATAGGATTCACTATTGATAGCGCTAATATTTGTCTCGTCATCATCACCATTACAACCTGACAGCAGCATACAGGCCGCGATAAAATGAACACCTAGTGACTTTTGCATAATTAATCTCCAATAAATCATTTTCTTGGCGAGTGCTTCGCCATAACGTTGGGGCCAGTGTAATCAGCACAGGTGTTAGGGTCTTACAGGCAAAAGTTATGCTTTGTAATGGAAGGATGGCATGTCCTGTATTACATTCTTCGCTGCAAGCGTAATCAACAAGTGGTTATTCAGAGCTTAGAAGCCATCATTGAACAGGGTTGAGAAAGGGTATGTCTGAACAGATTCAAAAAGGTTGTATCTTGCTTGCGGAGGATGATCAAAAGCTTGGGGATCAGGTTCAGCGTTTTCTTGAACGGTATGATTATCAGGTTATTCGAGTAATGGATGGTTTGGAGGCCATTGAACAAATTAGAATCCGGCAGCCTGATATTGTAATTCTGGATCTTATGCTGCCAGGTGCTGATGGTTTTCAGGTTTGTCGTGAGGTGCGGGCAGGCTTCTTTGGTCAGATTCTAATACTGACGGCCAGTGAAGACGATATGGATCAAGTTGCTGGTTTGGAGCTGGGAGCTGATGGTTACCTGATCAAACCGATTCATCCCAGGGTTTTGCTTGCTCATCTGCGTTTATTGGAACGTAACCGTCAGCCTGCTATTGCTTCTAGTACAGCACGTACTGGCGAGGCGTTTGCTATTAACTCTGATGTAGGTACAGTGGCGGCTCATGTTGCTGTGAATTCTGCCCCCCCTATTGCTGAGCAGACGAAATGGCTGACTTTTGGCCAGTTGCAGATCCACCCTATACAGCGGGCTGTTACTTTGGCGGGTGACGATATTATCCTGACACCTTCAGAGTTTGATGTTTTGTTATTGTTGGCTAATCAAGCCGAGCAGGTGGTGAGCCGGGATGAGATTCTGAAAACCTTGAGAGGTATCGAGTACGACGGTTTTGATCGTTCGGTGGATGTTAAAGTTTCGGCGTTACGTAAAAAATTGGCAGATAATCTATCGCAACCGAGAAAGATTATTACCGTGCGAGCTAAGGGCTACCTGTTTGTCCCTGATGCCTGGGGTTAAGGTCAGGCAGTCACAAGGGTAATCTATTTTCCTGTTTGTTCTCGCTTGGGCTTCCTGGTCTACTTTGGGTTATGGGAGCGAAGTCATAACATTCCATAACAGTTACCTTGTATCTGCTTTCAGGCTGCTGGTTTAGGCTGTACTTGTTTGTTCTAATTTTGGAACCGGATCTTTAGATCTGCCATCAAACAGTGAGACCTTTGCTGCTATGTTACGAATTTTCCTACCTCTCTATCTTTTACTGTTTGTGTTTAGCTTCTATTCCAACGATCTGTTTGATCAGTTGCTCTTGATGATGTCACCAGAGGCGATAGTAGACGATACTGTGAACGATCTGTCTGGGGCATTTTATATGGTTGAGGAGGTTTTACGGTTAACGCCTCCTGATCAGTGGCCAGAGAAGTTAGAAAAGATGTCCTCCGCTAATATTCCCGTGAAGTTGGTTAGCTCACAAGCCTTGGAGTTATCTGAGCCTGGATTAACAACGTTAGAACAGGGGGGGATTTGGATTGCTGATATTGAGCATGATATTGCTTTAAAGGCGTTTGATACTGAAGGCAGGATCATTCAGATAGGCCCTATTGATACCACTGACATGTACGAAGACAGTGTTTTTATCACCTTCTTTGGCGGTAGCGGGGTTTTGGTAATCTGTGTCGTGTTATGGACCTTGACTGTGCAGCGCCGGATTCGGCACCTGGCTCAAGCTACGCAAAAACTAGGGCAAGGGGAGTTGACTGTTCGGGCCAGTGAGGCTGGTCATTTAAGAGTGAGTGATCTGAACCATAACTTTAATACCATGGCTGAGCGTATTCAGCAGCTGATAGAAAGCCATAAACACCTCAGTAATGCGGTATCTCACGAATTAAGAACCCCTATCTCCAGAATTAAGTTTGAATTGGATTATGCGCAAGATCTGGATGACGTGCAGGAACTACAGAAATCATTAAACAGTATCGCTGAAGATATCAACGAACTGGAAGATCTGGTTTCAGAAGCGTTAACCTATGCGCGTTTTGAGCGTTCAGGTTTAAAGCTGGATTATGAACCTCAAGTGCTGGATAGTTGGCTGCAACAATGGTCTCAGCAAATAAAATTACCGCACGACAATATCACTTTAACGCTGGTTTCCGGTCTTTCTGATTCTTTGGGACCATCAAGTAAGGCTGCTATTTTGGTTCAGCCTGGGCCCTATAGAGCCCAAACCCATCAAATATCTCAGCGTGTTCAAATTCAAACTTCTCAAGTACCTCAAAGCATGGAAGTAGAGTTCCACCCTTCTTCCATTAAGCGTGCTTTGGATAATCTGGTGCTGAATGCTTGCCGCTATGCGGATTATCAGGTTCAGGTTTCGTTTGAAGTGCTGGACGGTAGCGTTTCCATATTGGTCGATGACGATGGTCCTGGTATTCCAGAACAGGATCGGGCAACTCTATTTGATCCCTTTGTGCGGGCGGATAAAAGCCGCTCTAAACTGACTGGTGGTTTTGGTCTGGGGTTGGCGATTGTCAAACAGATTGTGCTGCGTCATCAGGGGCAAGTCGAGGTAATGGACAGTCCCTTAGGTGGCGCGCGCTTTAAACTCAGTTGGCCTCGACAGCAGAGTCGCTAATCTGTTGGGCGGTGTCATTGTATTTGTATCGTTATTTAAGGTTGGTATCCATACGCCATCAGCCACTGATAACCGGCTTGGGAGCAGATCCCATCATTAAAATGAGAACGGCTCCCTTATTCTATACCTACCGCGATTGCTATCGATCAATCAGATACTCATCAGTACCGATTTTACTTCTGTGTAGTGCTCAATAACATCGGAACCCATCTCACGTCCCAGACCTGACTGTTTGAAGCCCCCGAATGGCAGTGCTGGGTCAAGTGCAGTGTGGCAATTGACCCAGATTGAACCTGACTTAATGCGAGGTACCATTCGGTGTACCTGAGATAGGTTATTGGACCAGATGCTGGCGCCCAAGCCATACTGGCTGTCGTTGGCTATACGAATGGCTTCATCAATATCATCAAATGGCATAGCAACTAATACTGGGCCAAAGATCTCTTCCCGTGTGACGATAGCGTTATGGTCAACATCAACCATTACCGTTGGTTTTACATAGAAGCCAGGACCTTCTATTGCTCCACCACCCGCTGTAATCGTAGCGCCCCCCTGAATACCTTGTTCGATATAGTGACATACCCGTTCCTGCTGGCGGGCCGAAACAAGAGGTCCCATCTGAGCATTAGGATCTAAACCTGAGCCCAACGTCATATTGGACGCGATACTGGAGATGTCAGCAACCACGTTATCAAAATGCTTTTTGTGAACATAGAGACGGGAGCCAGCACAGCACACCTGGCCATGATTAAAGAAGATAGCGTTGGCAGCACCTTGAGCGGCGGTTTGAATGTCGGCATCATCCAGTACAATCGTAGGTGACTTTCCGCCCAGTTCCAGAGTGACGCGGGTCATGGAGTCCATGGCTGCTTTGCCGATCAGCTTGCCAACTTCGGTAGAACCGGTAAATGTCAGCTTATCAACGTCAGGGTGGTGAGATAAGGCTGCTCCTGCTTCATGGCCAACCCCTGTCACCACATTGACTACACCCGCTGGATAACCCGCTTCCAGTGCCAATTCTGCGAGTTTTAACGCGGTTAACGGTGTTTCTTCAGCGGGTTTGAGTACCACAGTACAGCCTGTTGCCAGTGCGGGGCCCAGTTTCCAACAAGCCAGTAACAGTGGGAAGTTCCAGGCGACAATGGCACCCACCACACCAACCGCTTCGCGACGGGTATAGCCGTGAAATTGGGCGTCGGGCATAAAGGGCACAGATACATCGACGGTACGGCCTTCAATCTTAGTGGCAAAGCCTGCCATATAGCGCAGAAAGTCCACTGCCAGGCGAATATCAACATGTTCAGCAATGACCATGCTTTTACCATTATCAATAGACTCAATCTCTGCTAATAGAGGGGCGTTTTGCTCAATCAGATCGGCAAAGTTCCACAGTAGCTTTTGACGGTCCACAGGCTTGATACGGCTCCAGTCGGAATCATCGAATGCCTGACGGGCTGCTGCCACTGCTTTATCGATATCGGCTTTACTACCACTGGGTACAGAGGCTATCTTTTCGCCGTTGGATGGGTTGTAGACATCTAATGTTTGTCCATCGGCGGCGGCTAACCACTGATCTCCCACTAAAAACTTATGTTGGCGTTGGATAAAAGCTAACGCAGCTTCAGAAATGTTTACTTGGGATTCTAATACGCTCATATAGCGACCTTTTTATTGTTGTTCGTTTTGTCTGGTACGAATAAATCTTGATGTGGCAAAACCTAATACCTGTAAGTTGAGGTTTTAAGAAACTTCACTTATGGATAGCAGGTACTAGCCCGATTCATCATAAATATGGCAAAGGCTATGCCAGAGCAGGGGGAGTGGGTTTATCTAATTGATAAATAAAAACTTTTATAGGTTTTTTGGATAAAGTGCGGTTTTGGGGGCAGTGTTTAACAATGAGACAAGTGTCAAAAAATAAGTCAGTTTGTCGAAAACAGCAGAAACCTCATCGTGCCTTTCAAAGCACCTTTCAAACAGGATGAGGTCTCAGGGTTCAGATGTTATTTATTCTCGTCACTGGAAACTTTGAGCAATACTCGATCCAGCATACGTGTTGAGAGGATGCGACGTAGCCAGCCAAACAGATGGGTAGGAAAGGTGACATAGTAGCGAGGTTTGGGGTGTTTACTTTCTATGGCATGCAGCAAGCACTTGGTGACTGCTTCTGGTCCTAATGTGAAGGGATCGTTCTGTTTGCCGTTTGATGTTGCCAAACGCCGCTCGACAGCTTCATAGACCGCTTTATGAGCACTGTTATGCGGGTTGATATGCCGCTTAAAATTCTGATAGGCGTTATCTCTGAATTTACTGGTGATAGGGCCCGGTTCGATCAGGCTGACATAGATATTGGTACCGTTTAATTCCTGACGCAGAGTATCGCTCAGCCCCTCCAGGGCGAACTTAGACGTGTTGTAGGCACCACGATATTTTAAAGTGATTAAGCCTAGTACAGAGCTGTTCTGAATAATACGGCCATGACCTTGCTTACGCATAACAGGCAGTACTAAGCAAGTGAGTTCGTGCCAACCTAAAACATTGGTTTCCAGCTGCTGGCGCAGGCTGTCTCGGCTTAGATCTTCAACGGCACCTGGAATACCATAAGCACCGTTATTAAACAGGACATCCAATGTGCCGCCCGTTTCTGTAAGTACCCAGTCGACTGCTCGTTGAATGGAATCGCTGCAATCGAGATCCAGCGGGTAAACATCTTTTAGCCCTTCTCGTTTCAGCCGCTCGACATCTTCAGCCTTACGGGCCGTAGCAAAAACACGGTAGCCTAACTTGTTGAGTTCATGGGCCGTGTAGTGACCAATGCCGGAGGAGCATCCAGTAATAAGAATTGATTTTGACATAGGTTGATGGGTACAGATTATATTAATGGCTTCTGTGGTCAGTAATAAGACGGTTTCCGCCTTGGCTTTTGCCTTCTTTCACCCGCTCTTCAGCCAGGAATAGCAGCTGTTTGCTATTTAGCTCGGTTAAGCTGAACTCTTCGGTATCTACAATACCGCCTGTCACGGTGACAAAGAAACTGTTATTACTGGTATCAAAGCGATAGTGAGCAATATAGTTGCTGATACGATCACAGGCGTTTATTGCGTCTGCAGTGTTCGTATTGGGCATCAGTACAGCATATGCCTGACCGCCAAAGCGTGCCACCAGATCCATAGGGCGAACCTGTTGTTGGATAATATCCGCCAAAGTTTCAATGACATGGTCTCCTGTATGTTCGCCGTACTCGGCATTGATATTCTCCATTTTATCAATATCGATCAGCGCGACTGCAAAATGGCCTTCACCAAACTTTACCCTTTGCATAAAAGCGCTGAGGCGGCTCATAAAATAGCGTCGGTTCAAACAACCCGTCATCGTGTCTGTAATGGCTAATTGTTCCAGTTGCTGCTGGGCCTTACGCTGTTCGGTCACATCCAGTAAGACTCCATGGGCTGCTTTTAGGCCGCCTTCTGTGCTGGTTTCTATGATCTCTCCGCGACAGACAAGCCAGCGGGACAGGTTATCTTCATCACTCAGCTCTGCTTCCAGCTCAAAACGCCCTGCTTGTTGACGGACCTGGTCGCTAAAATGGCTAAAGAAATTACGTACTGAGACTATATTGGATTCGGACGAGACATCCTGAAACGAAAAAACTGTGGCCTGATGTTGCCCACCCAGAAAAGTGGCAGCATTTTGATCAATGAACAGGGTATTATCAACTCGATTCCAGTGCCAATAACCTTGGTTCGAAGCCCAAAGAGACATTTGTTGTTTTTGTTCCGTAAAAACCAGTTTAGAGCCTGCTTGGGCCCTCAGATTAATCTGTTCTTGTAATCTGCGGTTATAGAAAAACAGCAGTAACAGCATAAAGCCGATGCTGAGTGCCAGAATCAATCCGATCTTAAAGTAATGTTGATCTAAGTTTTTTGTGGGGCGATCCGGTTGCCATATAAAGCCTTCGAGAGAATAATCCGGTTGCAGTAAGCCGAGAGAAACAAAAGTATTAGCCATATGACGCCAGCGGGTCAGATTCATATGCCCTAGTTCAACAAGGTCCGGTAATACCAGCTCTTTCATCTGTTGATATTCATATTCCAGATGTTTACGGCTGTGGGCGAAAGGGAAGTCGCTGTACTTTTCAAGAATTAGATCAATGATTTCATCCGGACGGTCAAAGGCATATTTCCAGCCCCTTAGTGTTGCATTCATAAAAGCTCTGGCCAGCTCAGGTTGCTCTTCTAACAGGGTTTCGCTGGTAAATATGGTATCGCCATAAAAGTCGATACCATAGGAGCGAGGGAGTATCAGTCGGTAGAGTAGGTTTTGTTGTTCCAAGTAGAAGGGCTGATTGGTGATATAAACTGATGCCGCATCCACTTGTTTGCTGATCAGTTTTTGCATATTAAAGGTACTTGGAATATGTTCGTATTGCCGGGGGGTTATGCCTTCTGCTTGTAATACCGCATAAGCTTCCGCATCTGAGGAGAGTTCACCGATCTCCAGGCGCCGGCCAGAAAAATCCTGTGGGGTATAAATGTCAGAATCAGCCAGTGCCACGATACCTGCAGCAGAGTGCTGAAAAATAACGCCTAATGCGACAACGGGTTGCCCGCTGATTCTTGCCAGTAGTAACTCGGAGCCACTGATACCAAATTGAGCACTCCCTGTTAATACTTCACTGAGAGCGGTAATGCCAGGACCACCTGCTTTAATCTCAACTTCCAGTCCTTCCTGCTTATAAAAGCCTTTCTCTAATGCTGCATAGACGCCCGCAAACTCAAATTGGTGAGTCCAGTTTAGCTGAACAGATACTTTTTCAGCCGCGAAGCCTATTGTGCTGTAAAGTGCAAATAACGCCACGAAAATGATTCGAGAGACTTCCAATCTTGGCACCGGGCTGGGTCCTTAATTTTTAAATGCTTTCTCAGTATAAAATTTTTTCAACATGGGTCCAGATTTTTAATAAAAAAAATGTAAAGACGCTGAGAGTCTGGTTGAATATTGAACAGCGCAGCTATAAGCAGGGTAAAACGTACTTAAGCTTAATTTTAAGCGTAGATACAACTGTAAAAGAAGAGTCACTCATAAGTACACCTACATAAATATCTCAGCCCTTTCCGGCCAATGGTCGGAGAGGGCAAAGGTATAAATGTCGAAAAAATTTTGATGTTATTGCTTAAGTGTATACGGAAAAGAGATAAGAAGTGCCTAAAAGAGCCTTCTGTTTCCTGATTGCAAACAAGAAACGAAGGCTCTCGAGCACTTGCTTTACCGGCACAGATAGTTAAGCGGTCGAATGTCAAGTGTTGGCTATTCTTCGTTAAATGCAGAGTGGTTATATCAAATGTCAGTGATTAGTGCTTCTCTGTACGAAAAAACTCTTTGTAGATAAACCCTTGTACATAGTCGACTCCCAGATGGTGGGCAAATTGGAGATCTTCTTCGTTTTCAACGCCTTCAAGAATTAATTTTTTATGACTAGCCTTGGCAAAATCACAGAGAGCTTTCAGCAGGTGCTCATAGTTTTCTTTACGCTGGTTCTTAATCCAGGAGCGGTCCAATTTCAGATAATCCACACTCAGCAGGATATCGAATGACAACATACTGTTTGGCGCACCGATATCATCTAGAGCTATTTTCAGGCCATGATCCCGGTAAGCCTTACCCATGCCGCTGCTATAGATTGCATCGCTGGCATCTGTGTTCTCAATAATCTCTACTACCAGATGGGATTTGCCTTTTAGCAGTTCGAGCAGGGGATTCCTTTCATCGCCACCAAAGAGAGCAAAGGCGTGAGGGTCAATATTCAGAAAGAGATTATCGCCGATTGGGGCGGAGGTCAGCTGTAGCCATTTC
Organism: Oceanospirillum beijerinckii DSM 7166; assembly: GCF_000422425.1. Taxonomy (GTDB): domain Bacteria; phylum Pseudomonadota; class Gammaproteobacteria; order Pseudomonadales; family Halomonadaceae; genus Oceanospirillum; species Oceanospirillum beijerinckii. Next base: position 25,969 of record NZ_AULT01000031.1, on the reverse strand, counting down.
ATCTGATATTCGATATTGAACAGGCTAAGTTCATCAGAATGTAGCGCTTCAAAGACGATGTCTGGACGCAGGGTTTGACCCTCTGGATCATAAAAGCGAGCCAACCCTTCCCAAGCCATGATATCACCGGGGTGCAGTTCAATAATAGGCTGGTACTCTACTCCAAAGCGTTGATTCTGGATGAGATCATAGAGAGTAAAGTTATCAATGCCGCTAAAAACTTCTTTTATCATAAGGGGTTGCTCATTTAATGATAATTGTTCTTATTATCTATGCGGCGATTGGTTGTGTCAATGCAAATAGTAATGCTTATCATTGTTTTGCTGTTGAGATTGAAGTGTTATCACTATGAGAGGTTGGTTAGAGCAATAGCTTCAGCTGAGGGGGATAAAGGAAGACCAATGATAAGAGCAGAAAGCGCGAGGGCCCGCAACCAACACTGTCTGCGGGCTCGCAGCAATTTAGTTACTCTTTGTCGTAAATAGTTGGAATAGGTTGGCGCTTGTGTTGAGTCGCATTATAGATGTATATCAAACGTTCGCTCACTTCCTGTGATACAGGTTTGCCTTCCAGGAAATCATCAATTTGATCATAAGTCAGTGCCAGAGCATCTTCATCAGCTTTTTGTGGAGCCAACTCCTCCAGGTCCGCCGTTGGTGTTTTATGTACCAGTAACTCCGGGGCACCTAAAGTTTGTGCCAGCTTACGCACCTGACGTTTGCTTAAGCCAAACAGAGGTGCAAGATCACAAGCACCGTCACCGTATTTGGTATAAAACCCCGTGATATTTTCTGCAGAATGGTCTGTTCCGAGAACCAGTCCTCCGGTCAAACCCGCAATTTCATACTGAGCAACCATACGGGCCCGGGCTTTGACATTACCCTTAACAAAATCAACAGTGGCAGGATTTTCAGGAATTAAGCCTTTACCCTCCAAAGCCTCCAGGGTACTGGCGTGCAGGCCATCGACACCAGCATGAATATTTACACTTACAGAATGAGTGGGCTGAATAAAGCTGAGTGCTAATTGTGCTTCATCTTCATCTTTCTGTTCTTGATATGGCAGACGAACAGCGATAAAACGAAAGTCTGCAGTGTGTGTCTCTTCGTTTAATTCATCAATAGCCAGCTGTGCCAAACGGCCACAGGTAGTGGAATCAATGCCTCCACTGATGCCCAGAACCAGAGATTTGCAACCCGACTGCTTTAATTTACGTTTGATAAAATCAACCCGACGGCGGATTTCAAAATCCGCATCAATCTCGGGCAATACCTGCATCTCTGCACGGATCTGCTGTTCCATTGTTGAATACCTTAAATCTGACTGATGAATACCAAACCTGGATGTTTGTGTGTGAACCGTTTGTGTTATTAGCCGTAGCTGAATACCTTAGCCCAGCGCTTTTTTAATTAACGCTAACATGGTGTCGGAATAAGCAATTTGCAAGGCTGCAGCATGTCCTTGTTCTGACATCTTCTTCCAGGTTTTCTGGATAATACTGATAATTTTCTCTTCATTGTGCTTTTCGGCAAATGCATCCAGATAGTATTCCAAAAAAACCAGACAGATCACATCTTCCAGTGTTTGCACTTCTGCATCATGCTTCAGTTGTTTTTTCTGTAGCAGGAAAGCAACGCGTTCGGCATCACTTTGTGTATAACCTGCCTCTAACATTAACTTTCCTGTCTGTTCGCTATGAAACTTGCCCAGCTCCGTACGCCAGTGTTTGTAGCCCATACGCCCTTCTGGATAATCTGAACGTTTGATCGTCCAGCGTTGGATATGCTGAGCCCGTGCAGCAATTTGGAGTAGCTCGCTCGCTTGTGGTGCAAATTTCTCCAGCTGGGCAGACATACGTTGAGCATAAAGTAGTTCTTTAGGAATGCTCTGACCCTGCCATTGCTCTGTATTAGGGTCTTGGCTATTGACTTGATCAATTAGCTCGATCACTTGCTGAAAAGAGGGTGTATTACTCATCGCTGAAGGTCTTTAAGTTGATAATTCAATTATAAAAGCAAGAAACAGACCAAGGAGATGCTTAGTATATGAAATCTGTTGACGTGAGGTCTGTTCATGCAGTCATACCGGCTGAAAAACAGTTTTGCACAGACAATTAAGGAATATTTTACCTATTTGTACTGTTTTTAGTCTGTTATTTGCACTAAATTTGATTCAGAATAACCTTTTTTAAGTGGAATTCTGAATGCCTATTAGAGCGTCCCTATCAGCTGTTGTGCTACTGGCTTTTTCTACTTTTGGTTTTGCTGATGAAGTTAAAGTCATGCGCTTTTGCTATGAAAATCAAGATTATAGACCTTACCTGATTAAGGCTGAAGATAATAGCATTGAGCAGGGACAGGCTGGCATGTTGACTGATCTGGTGATAGAGGCCAGTCGCTCTATTGGCATTACACCAGTGTTTGTCCATTATCCTTGGAAACGTTGTATTGCGTTGCTGGAAGCAGGACAGGTTGATGGCATCTATGCGGCAATCTGGTTGAAAAAAAGGGAAAGATGGGGTGCTTTTCCCATGCTGGATGGTAAACCAGACAGCCGCTATCTGCTATGGCAAGTAAAATATAATATCTATAGTTTGAAAAACAGCTCTCTGTCCTGGGATGGTGAGCAGTTTACCGGTTTGAAAACAGGAATTGCGGCTCCTTTAGGTTATGTAGCCGAAGAGAAGCTGGAGGCTTTAAATGTTAAAGTGGCCCACTCTTATATGCCAAGTGAAGGCATGCGCCTTGTAGCGCTGGGGCGTTTGGACGGCTATGTGGTTGAAAGTGCCATTGGCGATCATCTGGTGTTATCGACCCAGGAAGCGCAATATGTACGATCTTTGGATAAGCCTTTTATGTTGGCGGACTGGTATCTTCCTCTGTCTCATCAATGGGTCGCCAGAAACCCCGAATTAAGCCAGCGTTTTTGGCAGGCTTTAGCCAAGGTCCGCACTGAACTGGGACAACATCTGTTCCAACGCTATTCTCTTTTGCCTAAGTCGTAATCATTAATTAACCTGTAACCTGTTTTTTACTGCTTGAGTAAACAACGCCTTTAATGAGATTGTTGGGTTAAAAAGGGGTAGCTTTGAACTGAGGGGGCCAATGTTTTGGAAAACTGAGTGAAGTCTACCTCTTCAAAGTTGCCCAGACGGATTTTGGTTTCGAAGGGAATGCCGGTGCTTTTATGACTAAACATTGGCAACTGCATGCTGCGATGGGCCAAATTAAAGCCATTAAAGAAGTCATACATATAGATCACGCCCCAGGCAGCAGCCATATAATGTCCACCATAGCTGTTTACGATTTGACCCTTATCAATATAATCCAGCACCTTTGGCAGTCGATCGAACCCTGCGATAAATACATCCTCTCCTGGCTTTTTGCCTATCTCAAGTAAGGTCTTGGCTGCACTGATTGCCATATCATCACTGGCCGCCCAGATGAGCTTTACGTCGGGGTAGCGTTGAAATGTTGCCAAAACGGCATTACGGGCATGTTTAGTACTCCAACGGGTACGAAAAACCTGCTTTACCGCAACGGCGCTCTTATATTTCTTCAGGGTATCGTACATGCCCAGTAGGCGTTCAGCGTTCACCTCTGAAGATGGATTGCCTTCCATAGCGATCATAGGGAGGGGATCTGAGGCTGTAAACCGGGACAAGCCTGCTTCAATGAGATCTTGAGTCAGCTTACGACTGGAAGCCTCATTATCGCTGAGTAGTTCAGCTTGCCAGAAGCGATACTCACGACCAGGTAAACCGATCTGATCACTGGCGGCAAAGCCGTTATCAAAGATAAAGGAGTGAATGCGATGGTTTTCAAGTATCTCCAATACAGCCTTGCCGGTATTCTTCATATTGGAGAACAGAACGGCATTGGGCTTTTTCGGTGCGTTAACTAAAGAAGAAATAATTCTGACAGGGCGTAGAGGGTTGCCGTTCAGAGGGATCACCTGAAGCTCTATACCGAGGTCATTGGCTGCTTTTTTCGCGGCCTGTTCCGTTAAACGCCAGAACTCACTTTGCTCGTTATTGGTTAGTAGAACAAAGTAGAGTGGCTTACCGGCTTGTTTAGCCGATTCTTGCTGTTTACTGGATGGAATATTGCCATTATCTGAGCATTGAGCGAATCCGGCTAACAATGTCAGCCATAATACGCCGGACCACAGCAGACATTGTTGCAGCAAAGAGCAATTAACTATTTTCATGGGACATATATATCTTGACCAGGTCGGGTAAAGAGGCAGCCTGGGTCTTTTTCATAATATTGCTGCGGTGATACTCAACAGTTTTAACCGTGATATTGAGCTCGCGGGCAATCTCTTTGTTGGGTGAACCTTCTACCAACATCACCATGATCTGCTTTTCCCGTCTGGTCAAAGAGTCAAACATCTGATGAGTTTCTTTGTCTTTGCGCAGTAAGGCCTTACGCTCTCTGAAACTCTTTAATGCACCCTCGATTTTAAAAATTAACTGGCTGTGATCGATAGGCTTTTCCAGAAAATCATGAGCACCTAGCTGTATAGCCCGGACGGCCATAGGTACGGTGGCATGACCTGTAATAAAGATAACCGGGGCGATGATATTCAGGCTTTCCAGTTGTTGGAACAGCTCAATGCCGCTCATACCCTCCATACGGACATCCAGCAAAATACAGCTGGGTTCAGCAGAGGTTTGCTCAATAAACGATAGAAAGCTCTCACCTGAAGAGTGAGTTTCTGCATCGTAACCATATGACTCCAGTAGTATCTTTAAAGATGATGCTACAGATTCCGTATCATCAATAATATGAATTTTATGATTGATGGTCTGTGACATAGGTTAAATATCCTTGATAAGTTATCAGTTAACCGATGTGGTGGTTGTTAGGAGTGGTTTTTCTGGCTCATGAGCGGGCAGTTTTAAAGAGAAAACAGCACCGCCTTCAGTGCGATTATTGACACTAAGCGTGCCGTGATGGATTTCGGCCAGACTGCGGCATATGGCTAAGCCCATACCCAAACCGTGTTTCTTTGTGGTGTAATGGTTAGTGAATACCCGTTGAATATCACTGATACCAGTACCGTTATCTTTGACCTCTAAAATATAGTGGCCATCCTGATTATATAGCTCCAGTATAATTTGCCCCGATGGATGGGCCATATCTTCCAGGACATCCAGTGCATTATTGATCAGGTTAATCAATATTTGTTTGATCTGTACTTCGTTAGCGATAATCCAGGCTTGATCTATTAATGGATAGAAGTTGATCTTAACCTGCAGCTTTTCAGCCCTAAGCTGGCACAGATCAATGGTGTTATGTACGGTTTGTGTCAGTTCAAGGGCGTCTTGGGGATAATCGTTTCGGCCGAGTTCACCTCGGGCATGTTTTACAATATCGGAGGCAATCTGAGCTTGTTTGTTAAGCTGTTCCAGGCTAAAGCAAACTTTCTTCTGCTGCTCTTGCCAGCTAGTTTGATTCGCAGTTGAAGAGGGCTTGCTTAGTTTGATCACTGCATTAGCATAATTTTGAATAGCGGCCAGAGGTTGATTGATCTCATGAGCGATTGTTGTAGCCATTTCGGCAATAGCCATCTGATTCTGACGGAAGTTCATTAATTCGCTGGCTTCTTTTTCGAGATTTTCGGCACGAATTTTATCGGTAACATCCTTTAAAGTGACGTAGTACAAACTGTGTTTATCATACAGCACCATATTAAAGTGCAACTCAATATGTCTGTGACGGGTCTCTCCCGGCTGAGCAAGAATATTTTCCGGCAGTGGGTAACTGCCATGTTCTAACGGTCTCAGGCCAAAGATATCCTCAAAGTTCTGTTTTGTAAGGGTATCCAAAGGTTGTTTGAGCAGATCAATAGCGGAATAGTTTGCGTCGATAATACGGTAAATTTCTTCTTCACCCAGCCGATAGGGCTCCACAATCAATAGAGGGTCAACACTTCTGTGGAACAGAGCACGATAGCGCTTTTGACTGCTCTGTAACATATTAGATAGTAAGCGCGCAGACTCCCGACCTTCTGCGACTTCCTGATTTCTTTCCATCAGTTTGTCATTAACTTCTTTTTGTCGAATATGGTGTAAATGGTTGTTTTCTTGAAGGGTATTACATGCCATGACCAGTTCATGTATTTCACTGGGGCTATGGTCTTTTACCATCTGGGGCTTAAAGTGATCTGGGCGAGTCTCTTTTAAGCCATCAATTAAGGACCTGATTGGACGATTAACCTTACGTTGCAGAAAAATAAATAGCGCCACTAACGGAAGAAGCAGTTTTAGCAGATTAAGAGTGATAATACTGAGATTCTCAGGGGTCAGAAATACTGAGAAGTTATTATCGGTAAAATGAATAGTGATATTCCCCATTAACAAACGTTGTCCATCGCTATTTGTGTGGCTCAAAGGTCTGCTAATAATTAAAGGCGGGGGGGACAATGTGTTGTGGTCGACAGGGCTGATCCGGGTACGCAGATAAACTCTGGCAAACTGGTCAGAAATCATCAGATGAGTGACTCTTGGGTTTTGATAAAGAGTATCGCCCAGCAGATTAATACTGTCCTCATCCGCATCGTATAATGCTTTAGAGAGCAAAGGTATTAGCTGATCTACCTGTTGATTCAGATATTGTTCCCTTAATTGGTTAGTGCTCTGAAAATAGAGTTGAACCTGAAGACCAGACACCAGTATGACCAACAACAGCAACGGCAGAATAACCAGACGAACCAGTTGATTTGAAAGGGAACGTGTTTTTTTCTCCGCCATAAGAATATCCAGCTATGTATCTAATACAAGTATACATGTGGAATTCAGATAATACCCTAGGGAAAACCCTTAAAAATCTTGGTATTAGACCGAGTATTCAGTGCTTTTTTTTCAAGTCATAATACGTATTAGCACTTGCACAAGATTTTTTCGACATCTATTCCATGTTCTCTTCTGCCTCTGGCTGGAGAAGAAAGGGCTTATCTTTAGGTGCTGGTCAGTTTGATAATAAAAATTTAAATTATCCAGAAGCTATCCTGCCGAATGGACCGACTGAAATGGGGAAACTCTATGGGAGTAATCAAGCATAAACAGCCCATATTGGTTTTTCAAAACAGCGGGCAGCAGGATGAGGGGTTATCTAGCACACTACAGCAGCCCACGAGTAATCTGACCAAGGGTGTTGGTGAGCAAAAAATTACAAGCAACTGTGACCCCTTAACTGGATTGTTATGTCGTTCAGCGTTTGAAATAAATCGTTTGAACAAAGGTTTTGAGCGGGACTTAGCCGCTGCGATTATTATCGATTTTGATCGGTTTACTGATGTCAATGAAAAGTATGGTCGTGCGGTAGGTGATTTTATTCTCGCGATACAAGCAGAACGTTTGCTGAAAAATGACGTGGCCCGTGAAAGAATCATTTATCGCTATGAAGGTGATCGTTTTCTGGAACTGGTTTTTTCTAAAAACGGTGTGGACGAGATAGTATTGATGCAGGTGGCCAGAGACCTACAGCAGAATCTGTGTCAACCGATCAAGATGAAGCAAAGTGATGTAGTCATCAGCTGTTGTATCGGCTTGGCGCTAAAAGATGAGTCCAAAAATGCTGCTCAATTGGCAACAGAAGCACTGTTAGCTGTTGAAGAAGCCAAGCAGATAGGGACTGGAAATATTTATCTCAGTGAGCTATCGACAGCTGACTGATAACACGAATGCAGGCCTAACGGCTGTTGCTCTTAGGGGACATTGGATGTCCCCTTTTTTTGTAACGTTATTTTCAGGTGGGAAATATAAGTCAAGGCTTTGAGAGCAACATATAACGAAAGTCCGCCAAGAAATAAGCCTGGACGTTTTGGACTCTAACCAATCTTTACGTGACTATTGCTTGAAACGGTCGTGCTACAAGCCAGTGCATAGCCCTGTTCAAGATCTTCTTCAGATAGATTCGCCTGGCTGCTGGATTCTGCTTTACCATTGATAATCAGACACTTACACGCACCGCAGACACCGGCACGACACGCCGCTGTCATATCCAAACCTGCTTTTTCAACAGCATCCAGAATAGACTGACCAGCTTTAATCTCGATGGTTTTCTGGCCTTCAACCTCCAGGGCGAAAGTGGAGGCAGCATTTATATCGGTATTCTCAGTTGGGGCCTCAGGTTGGAAGGATTCTTTAAAGAAGCGCTCCATATTAAAACCACGCGCCTTGAGGGCTGCTTCTACATCTTGCATATAGCCGGTTGGGCCGCAAACATAGACTTCGGTATCTTCCAGATCAGTAATATTCTGGTTTAACCATTCCGCACTAAAGCGCTGTGCATCGTCAGCATTGGCCGGACGGCTGAATAGCTGGTTTAGGTTAAAGTTGTCATAAATCTTGTCCAGCATCTCCAGGCGTTTCTGGAAGATGGTGTTGTCACGATTAGGCGAGCTATGTACAAAGTCAATTTGAGCGGTGCTATTGGTATCCAGCAGCCAGCGTGCCATGGACATTACAGGCGTAATACCACTACCGGCGCTTAGTAGCAGATAGCGGGCAGGTTGTTGACTGTTTTGTAGGTTGAAATCACCCGCTGGTGCCAAAGCGTTCAGGCTCATATCCGGCTGTAGATTATCGATAAGCCAGTTGGATACCACGCCGCCTTTCACGCGTTTAATGGTGCATTCCAGGGTAAAAGGTCGGGATGGGGATGAGGACATAGAGTAAGAGCGGGCATACTCGTGACCATCAATCTCCAGTTGCAGAGTAATAAACTGCCCCGGAATAAAGTTAAAGACTGCCTGATTGCAGGCTTCAAAGATAAAAGTGGTGGCGTCCGGCGTTTCGTCACGACGGGCGACACAGTTAATAGGGGCAATAAAGGCACTGGTTTGGCCCGTGAAGTTCAGCTGCTCAAGTTGCTGCATATTACTAATCACCTAGTTTTGTTTCTATTTATAGATATCTGCTGAGCGGTTGCTTTCACCGCTAAAGCTTAATCCGCGAATCAGACTGTCGTGTCTCTGTTCGGTATTTAGATCAAGCCCGTAGCTGAGCGGAGAAGCAAAAGGGCCAGCAGATGCTGACCCTCTTTGTCACTTAGGAAATGCAGAAAACCTTAACAGAATCAGGGTATTGGTATTTGATCCAAGTCAGCCCTGAAACAGTTTCTGCTTATTTATCCCAGTGCTTTAAATCTATTTCTAACGCTGTTTTGGCCTGAATCCTATGCGGCATTCAGCGCTTGAGCCAGGTCCTGTTCAGCAGTGGTGATACCTTTCAGCTGGAACTGCTCAACCAGTACATTAACCAGATTGTCGGTCAGGAAGGCTGGTAGTGTTGGGCCGGTAGAGATATTTTTCACGCCCAGAGAGAGCAGAGTCAGCAGAATCACAATCGCTTTCTGCTCGAACCAGGACAGCATCAGAGACAGTGGCAGATCGTTAATATCGCACTCAAACGCTTCTGCCAGAGCAACCGCCAGCTGGATCGCAGAGTAGCTGTCGTTACACTGACCGATATCGATCAGACGTGGGATGCCGTTGATATCACCGAAGTCCTGCTTGTTGAAGCGGAACTTACCGCAGCCCAGCGTCAGAACTACGCTGTCTTGTGGCACTTGAGTGGCCAGGTCGGTGTAGTATTCACGCTCTTTGGCGCTACCGTCACAGCCGCCAATCAGGAAGAAGTGTTTGATATTACCAGCTTTGATATTTTCGATGACAGCACCAGAGGCTTGCATCAGAGCATTACGAGCAAAACCAACGGTAATAAAGTGCTCTATCTGGTCGTGATCAAAACCATCCAGTGCCAGCGCTTTTTCGATCACAGGGCTGAAATCACCGTCAGCCACGTGAGTAACGCCCGGCCAGCCTACGATATTGGAAGTAAAGATGCGGTCCCCGTACTGACCTACTTTAGGATCGATAATACAGTTAGAGGTCATGACGATAGCGCCAGGGAACTGAGCAAATTCAGTTTGCTGGTTCTGCCATGCGGTACCATAGTTACCGGCTAAGTGTGCGTATTTCTTCAGCTCTGGGTAACCGTGTGCTGGCAGCATCTCACCGTGGGTGTATACGTTGATGCCTTTGCCTTCGGTTTGTTGTAGCAGCTTTTCCAGATCGTGCAGATCGTGGCCAGATACCAGAATCGCTTTACCCTTAATAGGATTAACGTTGACTTGGGTTGGTGTTGGGTGACCAAAGCGAGTGGTTTCACCACGATCCAGCATCTCCATCACGCGGAAGTTTAGTTTACCGATCTGCATGGAACAGCCCAGCAGCTCGTTCAGGTCTTCGCTATCATCTGCCAGCCAAGCCATAATCTGGTGGAATTCGGAACAGATATCTTCTTCGTATTGACCCAGAACATGAGCGTGCTCCATATAAGCCGCCGCACCTTTCAGACCGTAGATCGCCAGCAGGCGTGCGCCGATCACATCTTTGTTGTCATCGTTGCTACCACGGTTAACACTGGACTGAGCAATCTGTGCAGTCAGAGCTTCGTTGTTATCGGCCAGAGTAAATTCTGAGGCTTCGGTTTCTGCATCAGGGGTTTTGCCAGCTGCGGTGCAAGCGGCGATATATTTGGCTTTCAGTTGGTCGCGGTATTGTTGCGCCAGGTTAGCGTAAGCAACGATACGGTCGCTATCAAAGTTAACGTTGGTCAGGGTAGAGAAAAATGCGCGGGCAGCGTATTGATCGATCTCTTGATCAATGACGCCTGCACTGCGGGCGCGGTTGGCGTAGATGGATAATGCTTGCAGCGCGCGTACTAACAGATCCTGCAGGTCGGAAACTTCAGCTGTTTTACCGCACATACCTTGTGCATAAGCGCAGCCATTACCTACAGGCGTTTTCATGGTTTGTTCACACTGGACACAGAACATTCGCTTTTCCTCAAACTATTCTTGGATTCTGGTAATAGTGCAATCCTGTGATTAGGTGACGTGTTATCAGGTTAATCATCACAGGATTGTTTTTATAACGGCCGTTGTATTTGACCTTTGTTGTAATAGGGCTATTGCAGGTGGCGTGCCAGGGTTTTAAGCCCTACATAAATAGGGGCTTTCAGCATGATGTTATATTTGTTTGATGTTTTTTTTACATCTGATGAGTGATGTTTTTATTACATCTTTCGATGTGTTTAAGACATCTTTGGTGGTAGAAAATCAGAGAAGAAATGACAAAGAAGCTCTGATCGATATTTAGTTGACCACTAAATCAGAGCTTCTTTATTGGGCATGAGAGACGGAAAAGGGAGGGAAGGATAGATAGTCGCTATAATCGAAAATACGCCACATCCTGATCTAAGCGCTCAGCCATCTGACTTAAATTATTGGCGGCTTGCCACACTTCATCAAAAGCGTCGTTGCTGTCATGAGTGATAGTACTGATGACCGAGATATTGCGATGGATCTCTTCTGTAACCAGACTCTGTTCTTCTGCTGCACTGGCAATCTGAGTATTCATATCGTTGACTGTAGTGATTGCTTCGCTGATTTTATGCAGGCTATGCTGGGTTTGTTCTGCCAGGGTGACTGAGTTCTGAGCCACCGCTTCATTTCTTTTCATGACCGTAACGCTTTGTGCAACGCCAGACTGAATTTTCTGCACCATATTCTGTATCTGTTCCGTAGAATCATGAGTACGACTGGCCAGGGTACGGACTTCATCGGCCACAACCGCAAAGCCTCTACCTTGTTCACCGGCTCGGGCGGCTTCAATAGCCGCATTCAGTGCCAGCAGATTGGTTTGTTCTGCAATATCGCCAATAACACTCAGAATGGTTTTAATCTCTTGACTGTCCTCAGCCAGTTGAGAGACAACTTGCACGGATTGGTGTACTTCATTGGCCAGTAAGTGAATACTCTTGATGCTGTCGTCCACAATGCGCAGACCTTTTTCCATTTCCAGTTCAACGGTGCGGCTGGCTTCAGCCGCTGCGGCGGTGTTTTTGGCGACTTCATGTACAGTGGCGTTCATCTCAGTCATAGCCGAGGTGATCATATCTGTTTCACTTTTCTGGGTATTGAGCATATCCCGTGTAGCCTGCGTTCTTTGGTGCAGTTGATTACCCAAAGCAGCAATATCCTGAGTGGAGTTTTTAACATTTTTCACCACGACTTTCAGATCCTGAGTCATACAGCCTACCGCAGCCAGAATACTGCTTGCGTGACTGTCTTGGGGTGTCTCTATGGTCAGGTCGCCCTGGGCCACCCGTTGAGTGGTTAGCCGAACCTTAGCCGGCTCTGCCCCCAGTTGTCGGGATAGCCGGTAGATGATGTAGAGTCCAGACGCGATGCTGCCTGACAGAGCCAGTGCCAGTAAGCTACTGACCAGTATCAGCATTTGTCGATCATGTTCCTTTGTATGAGCATACAGCTCCTTGGCGACGTTTAATTGCAGTTCAACCAGTTGATTGATCTTGCTGCTAATCGGATCAATAGAGCGATACAAAGGGCCATTGATTGTGTCCAGTTGGCCTTTTATATTGCCGGACAGTCGGTTTAACAGTGTTAAAGCCTGCTGAATGTCCTGATTTGCGGCGATAAACAGAGCTTCTGCTTCCTGAGTTAATTGGGCTTCTTCTGGTGTTAACTGGGTGTTCAGGTAGCTATTCCAAACCTTGGCGATGCGACTTTGAGCATTTTAAATACTGGCTCTGGCGTCTTCTGCACTGATTAAACCTGCATCCGCTTTATTGACGGCATCAATGATTAAAACCGCATAATCATCTGCGATAGTTTTTAAGCTTTGCAGAGGAATAACGCGGTCTTCGTAGACCGTTTTAAGCCCCAGGCTGGTTTCTTTTAACGCCCAGATACTGATCGAACCCAGTAACATCAGGGTCAGTAAAGGAATCGAGAAGCCCAGTATCAGGCGAAGCTTGAATGACATTTCTCGTCTGGAGGTATTATTTTCGGCCTTTGACTCAAGGCGAGCCGTTTGGGTGGTTGTTGCAGAAGCCATTGTCCTATTCCTCTTACTATCTGTTCCTCAGTCCGCAGGCATTATTATTAGGGTCTCTGTCGGACTAGCAGTGAACTGTTTTTGAGCCAGATTAAGTTCTAGGGATAAAGGTAGAAGTGAGAGGGATCTTTTGTTACTAGGGAGATCCCTAGTTCTTTTAGAGTAATTACTAAGGTTTGGTTTTTTTAAATTAGCAGGACGTTAATTGTCGTTTGAATCAGTGTGTGGCCGTTGCTGCAATTTGTTATGTCGTGGTCAACCAATACCTGTCTGGATGGGCGGAGTGAGGGACGGAGTAATGAGAGAGATAGGCGATGAGTCAGTAATACGTCGGCGATGAACTCAGTGAGGCGATGACCCTGTGGGCTACACTGATAAACAGAGGTTTAACGAAGCGTTAGTCTACCGGAATTAATCAAAGGTTTAGGCCAAAGGAAGTAATCCCTACCTGCTTTAGTGCTGTACCAAGCGTATCTGGGATCTGTAATGATGGTCTTTCACGGGCCTCTTGGGAGTGAAAAGTCGTGGAACACTCAACGCCTTATAAGATTTTTCTGCTTTGGTTGCTACTCTCCAGCCTGATGCTGTCGGGTGTGTTTATCGTTTGGGATATAGGTATTCTGAGGGCTATTTTGCAGCAGGATATTACCCGTATCAGCACTATTATCCTGTTTGTTTTCTTCGGTGCTTGTGTGCACTGTGCCTGGCGTAGCTTTTATCTGGCCAGGCAGGCTCTGATGCTGGCTTATTTGCAGGATGAGCTGGTTAAAGAGGGTTCGGCTGTTCAGCTGTTAAGTCTCTTCCCCCGTGGCAGCTGTTTAGCTCAGGAATATCTTGTGGGCCTGTATCAAGGTAGGGATGCCCAAGACAAGGTACTCCTTTCGGAAATCATGGCCGAGTCACTGCGTGGTACGCATCAGGTGGGCTGGTTTATCGCAGGTATCGTTATCAAGCTGGGGTTACTGGGAACCGTGGTTGGCTTTGTTTTGATGCTTAGCTCCGTATCCGGCCTCGACAAGCTGGATATTACGGATATTAAACAGCTGATGCAGCAGATGACGCAGGGCATGGGCGTTGCCATGAACACCACGCTGGTCGGATTGATCAGTAGCATGGCGCTTGGAGTACAGTATCTGCTCCTTGATCGTTGTGCAGATCGCCTGGTGGTAGATGGTGTCAATTTAGGCCAGGCCTTTATGAGCGTGTCGTTTGATGAGCGCAGTGGGACGCTGTAATGGCACTGTTTCAGCGCAAGACCGGCTTTGATATCGATCCTTTTACTGACCTGCTGTTCAACGCTTTACTCACTTTTACCTTTCTTTTCCTGATTGCGCTGTTATTACTAAACCCTCCGGCTAAAACAGGCATCATTGATCCCAAGGCGGAGTTTCTGATTACGGTAAGCTGGCCTGATGGTGATCCTAACGATATTGATGTCTGGGCCAGTGGCCCTAAGGGTACCAAGGTTTGGTATAAGCGGACTCAGGACGGCTTAATGCATCTGGACAGGGATGACAGGGGACTGGCTAATGATACCCAGACCGTCAATGGTCAGGAAATAATCAATCCGCTGAATCAGGAGGTGCTGACGATACGGGGCCGCCCGCCCGGCGAGTTTGTGATTAATGTGCATTACTTCAAGTCAGCGGATCAGAATCCGGTTCCTGTCACCGTATATCTTGCTGAGGTTAATCCGGTCATGAAGGTACTGTCTTACCACAGCCTCATTCTGGAACAACAGGGAGATGAAGCTACCGCAGTACGTTTTACCTTAACGCCTAAGGGACAGGTGGTTGACATCAATCAGTTGCAGAAAAAACTGGTAAGCGGACAAGGTAAGTGACGCGGAACCGGTAAAAAGATAAAGCAAGAAAAGGCTTATGGATTATGAACGAGATCTTATTGGAGCTGTCCATCGCTTATGTTTTTTTAACGGCATTGGTATTACTGAGTCTGGTCTACAGTCGATGGCACTGGTCTTTGAAAGCCGTGTTGATCCTCGTGGCACTGGTCTTTTATTGGGCAAGCTATCAAGGTTGGAAAGAGAGTCAGGGCTGGCCCACGACCACTCAGTTACCTGACAAGTTTCTACTGCATTTTACGGTGATTGAAGAACCGGATGATGAGATTGGTCTGGAAGGTCAGATCTTTATCTGGTTAACGGATCTTAGCGCTCATGAGGTGGCTGCGGAGCCAAGGGCTTATCGCCTTCCGTATGAAAAGATACTGCACAGTAAACTGGATGCCGCAATGCGGGAGAGTGGAAGCGGAAAACTGCAAATCGGCCAGATCAATCCTGTTGAGGATATGCAGCAAAGTGAACAAACGGCTTTGATGGGGCATAAGTATCCTGGCCTGAAGTTTGATCGTTTGCCTGACCCCGCTCTGCCGGAGAAGTAAGATGAATGGTTACCTCTTTTATCTGCTTAAAGCCGGTTTGATCGTGCTGGGTATATCCGCGTTGCAGGCTTGCCAGCAATCCCCGGATTCCAAGGACTATTTCCCTCTGGAAAAGGGGTTGAAGTGGCACTATCGGGTCTCTGAGCAGCGGGTTGGCCGGGAGTGGCGTGACCAAGAGCAAGAGTACCCTTTTAGTATCGAGAACCTGGGCGAGATTGCATTGGGTGGTGAGTATGCGGATCAGGATGTCAGTGTCCGTCGTACCAGTGATGATACCGAGTATTACATCCTGAAAAATGATGATGGTGTGTACAGGATTGGAAAGCGTACTCAGGTTGAGCTTAAACCTCGTTTCGATCCAGAGATGCGTACAATCATACCTATAGCTGCTATCCAGGCCGCTGCAACCGGAGCATCGTTGACCTCGACGGCTATTGAAGAGTTGGGCAGTGAAAATGAAGCATTTGCAGTCAAGAACAGAGGCTTACATTGGTATTTGGAAACCCAGCCTTATCTTTTACATGCCACCAGTAGCCACTCTTTACCGGACCCAAAGGAGCGGCGCTTTAATCTGGCTTTTGATGTGATCAGCACCACGGCTGAAGTGAGAGTGCCTGCGGGTACGTTTAAAAACTGCATTCAGATACAGGGAAAAGGCGCGATCAGTTTTTATGCCGACCCGAGGATTGGCTATCAGGAAGTGATCATTACGCAAACCGAGTGGTATGCCCCAGGTGTGGGCCTGGTCAAACTGATACGGGAGGAGCCGCTGCATTTGGAAATGTACAAAGGCGGTCGTATCTATTTTGAGTTAACCCGTTTTGAAGGATAGGCTCTTTACGTTGAATCGCAGTCAGTTCTGACAATGCAGCCGGTTTTGAAACCCCAAGTGGACTATCAAAGTCAAATTACACCAAGCTTTTTCGCCATGCGGTAAAAATTACCCCGATCTGTTTGTAGCTGACGGGCAGCCTTGGCAATAATTCCCTGATTTTGTTCCAGTGCCTGTTGAATTAGCTGACGTTGGAACGCTTGAGTCGCTTCTTTTACCGATAGCCCAGCGGCTGCCATTTCATGGACTAGCAGGTCGGTTGAATGGGGGCGGCTGGTTGTCTGCGTTAGGCCAAGTATAGCGGTGTTTGATGAATTAAGAGTTTGGGGTGTGCCCGCTTGATTGGCAACCTGTACAGAACTATCTGCTGATGAACCCAATGCTGTATCCAGCTCAGAGTGATGGTTACTATTGTTGGCTTGTTGCAGACGATCAGATGGTAATAGGTCCAAGTGCTGAGACATAATCAAGCCAGGCAGCTGACTACCCTGCATGGCCCGTAAACTGGCTCGCATCAGCAGGTGTTGCAACTCACGAACATTGCCAGGCCATTCATAAGTCTCAAGAGCCATTAAAGTATTGGGGTGAAGTCTGAGCTGAGCCATGCCTAAACGGCGACGCTCCTGATCCAGAATATAGCCAGCCAGTACAGCAATATCTTCCTTGCGTTCCCTGAGTGGTGGCAGAGTAATGGGGAATACGTTTAGCCGGTGATAAAGATCTTCGCGAAAGCTGCCTTGCTGAACCATCTGGGCGAGATTACGGTTAGTCGCAGCGATAATACGTACATCAACATGTTTATTTTTATCTGCCCCAACCCGTTGGATTTCACCCTGTTGGATCGCCCTTAATAGTTTGGCTTGTAGCGGAAGTGATAGCTCACCTAGCTCATCCAGGAATAAAGTACCGCCATCGGCCAACTCAAATTTACCGGCACGATGGCTATGGGCACCGGTAAATGCCCCTTTCACATGACCAAAAAGCTCGCTTTCGGCGATATTGTCCGGCAAAGCTGCGCAGTTCACATGGACTAAGGGGCTTGTGGCTCTGGGAGAGGCCGTATGTAATGCGTGTGCCGCCAACTCTTTACCTGTGCCGGTTTCACCGCATAAAAGTACGACCAGATCGGACGGTGCGACCAGTTGGATATTCTGTTTCAGGGTCTGCATGGGCTGGCTAAAGCCGATCATCTCACCTCGTTGCTGACGGGCTTCCAGCATCAATTCTTCCGTCAGTGCTTGCTGTTGGCGGGAGTTTTTTTCCAGTGAACGAATCATCTCACCATTACGCAGGGTGGCTGCGGCTAATGCCGCAAAGGTGGCGACGGTAACATCATCCAGTGCGTCAAAAGCGCCTACGGTCAGGGCATCCAGTGTCAGAACACCAACCAGAGTATCGCCGACGTATAGGCTACAGCCCATACAATCGTGTACATCCAGGCTGCGCTCGGTATCTTTGCTCAGTAACTGATCAAAGGGATCGGGCAGGGAGCTGTTAGCAGCAAAACGCACCGGGTCTCTGGACTCAATAATGGCCTGTAAACGTGGATGTTCGACCGGTTTAAAGCGATAACCATAGATCTCATCGGGCAGGCCGTTTATCGCTACAGGTACCAGTTGATCTTTTTGCAGCAGAAACAGAGCACTGGCATCACAGGGGAGAACCTGACTGATCGCTTCAATCAGGCGCTGATACTGACGTTGATCCCCCAGACCCGAACTCAGATCCAGTGCGATCTGTAGTAATGCCCGGTCAATGCTGCCAGAGGGGTTGTCCACCTGTACCATATACAAATGCCTTGTTTTACGTTGTTTTTATTAAAAAAATTATAGTCGCATGGCAGTATAGCAGTCAGGTTCTTCGTTAGGATAGAGGTTGTATGTAAGGTGTATGGTTTCTTATTTCAGGTTGACTTTGGCCGCTTTCCTATTGCCTAATGAGTGTCAGGTTTATATGACTTGTTATCGAGCTTTACTATCGTGGCCGTATCCAGAGTTATTATTTTTCTAATTTTCAGTCTGACATTCAGTGCGCTTTTCACGAGTGCGGGTATTGTTATGCCTGAGAGAAATAATACTCATATGGATCATTACCAAATCTCTGTAATCGATGGTGGCCATAGCGTTACGATAGATGCCAGCGAAATGACACGTGCTGGCGAGATGGCCCCGGGTAATCATTGTGCCGATAGCCAAAACCAAAGCCAGCATAGTGCTCATGCATTGATGATGGATTGTGATGTCCAATGTGCAGCGATGAGCTGTATTAGCAGCAGTCACTTTGCGCAAACCTTGAATTACCATTGGCCTGTAACAACACATCTGTTGTTAGGCCATCGGCCCTCGCTTCAGCTTCAGAGCTCTTCTGAAACCCCTTACCGTCCTCCTATACAGACTGAAATCGTTTAACTCCTGTGTTTATGTGTTAAATCTGTCCGATCTTTTGGCGTTTTTTTGTACTCAACGTTAGGTGTGTTCCCAGCGTAAAGATGCCATTTTACAAACCGGGCAATAGGTTCACATAGCACATCGTTTTACTTTTTCATCAGTAAGGACGTGTTATGTCTACACGATTTTTATGGCTGGCTATTGCTACCACTATAGCCATGACAGCCAGCAAGCTAAGTTACGCTCAGAGTATTGACTTAAACCAGGCCGAAAAGCAGGCGCTGGAACAGGATTTTGTTCAGCAACAACTGAGCTATCGTCAGAAAAGTGTTATAGAGCAAGGTGAAGCCGCAGCTCAATGGGCCGACCCTATGTTTAAAGTGGGGTTGGCGAATATACCTACCGACAGTCTGCGTTTAAATGACGACCCCATGACTCAGTTGGTGCTGGGTGCTTCTCAGGCGTTCCCTCGTGGTGATAGTCTGGCGATTAAACGCGCATCGGCTCAGCTAAAATCAGAGCAGCTCAGCGAACAGAGTGAGTTGCGTAAGCTTCAGGTACTGCAAACAGTCAGAACACTCTGGTTTGCCATCGGTTTTCGCAGCCAGGCGCAGCAGATTCTAACGCGTCAGCAGCAATTGATTCGCCAGAATCTGGACAATATGGTCAGCGGTTTTGCCTTAGGCGGAATGCAGAGCCAGGATCTGATTCAAGCCGAGCTGGAGCTGGAACGTATCCGGGAGAAAGTGGCTGGGCATCAGCAACAGGAACAAGCCCTAAGAGCCCAACTCAGTCGCTGGACAGGCTTGCCAATGAATCAGAAGCTGCAGATGTCGTTACCGGGGTGGGTATCCGATAATCAGTGGCAAGCCCTGCAAGATAGTGATCAGCAGCAACGCTTGTTATTACGCCATCCTGCTATTCAACAAACTCAGACAGAAATTCACTACCAGCAACGGCAGGTAGCGTTAGCAAAAACTGCTTATGATCCGGCCTTTAAGTTGGATGTCAGTTATGGTCGCCGTTGGAGTGAGTTACCTGATGGCAGTTCCCGGCCGGATCTGTTAAGCGCTGCGCTAACCGTTGAGCTACCGCTATTCCCGGAGCAACGTCAGGATCGTCAGTACCAAGCGGCGGTTTATCAGGTCTCAGCAGCCCAGGCAGAACGTGATGAACGTCTTCGCCAGTACCAGGGCGAACTCACTGAAGTACTCACTCAGTTGCAGTTTATTCAGCAACGTCTCTCTCTTTATCAGAACAAACTTTTGCCTCAAGCCAAGTCTCGTATTCAGGCTTCTGAACAGGCGTATCAGGCCAATACCGGTGTTTTTGATCGCTTAACTCAGGCCTATACCCAGGAGCTGAATCTCAATCTGGAATATCAGAAGCTGCGCACCGAACAGGCGCAGTTACAGACGCGGTTGCGCTTCTTTCAGGGGCTTTAACAAGACGTAACTTCCAACAGATCAGTCATCAGATAACAGATGGCTAGGCGAGATAAGTACCTGATGCAAAAAGATCAATGCATCGGTTCGATACGAGACAAGTGAGCTTGATATGAAAACCATAATGATTTCAGCGCTGACATTAGCCATTGGTGTCGCGGTTGGCAGTGTAGCAACCCATCAGGGTTTGCTGAGTAAAATAATGCCTATGAGTAGTGCTCAGGCAAAACTATCTGATCATTCGGGGCATGTCGGTGACTCTGATGTGGCGGCAGAAGATAAAGCTGGGCCTTCAGCTAATAAAGAACCTCTGTACTGGGTTGCGCCGATGGACCCTAACTACCGCCGCGATAAACCCGGCAAGTCGCCTATGGGGATGGATCTGGTACCAGTCTATGCCGATGGAAATGAAGATGAAAAAGCCGGTACGGTAAAAATCTCCCCAGTGGTGGAAAATAATCTGGGGGTACGAACGGCAAAGGTCGCCTTTGATCCTCTGATCTCTGAGGTCAATACGGTGGGTTATCTCTCTGTGGATGAAGACAGTCAGTGGCAGCTGAACAGCCGGGTTGCTGGCTGGGTAGAGAAACTCTATATCAAATCTGCTGGGGAGTCAGTCAAAAAGGGACAGCCGTTACTGCGTTTGTATTCCCCTGAGTTGGTCAAAGCTCAGGAAGAGTTGATTAACGCACTGCGTATGTCACAGCATCAGAATCTCATCAGTTCAGCTAAACGACGTTTACAGGCGCTCGGTATGGATCAGTCCCAGATCAATACCCTGGTTCGCAAGCGTAAGGTTGAACAGGAGGTAACCTTTTATGCCCGTCAGGACGGTTATCTCAGCCAACTTAATATCCGGGAAGGTGCCTATATTTCCCCGGCTAAAACACTGCTGGAAGTCGTATCGCTCGATACTGTGTGGCTAAAAGCGGAGCTGTTTGAATCCCAATCCTCATTGGTGCAGGTGGGCAGTCAAGCAGAGATTCGTCTGGATGCCTACCCCGGCGAACGCTGGCAGGGCGAGGTGGATTTTATCTACCCAGAGCTGGATGCCAAAAACCGAACCGTAACAGTGCGTTTACGTTTTGATAACCCTGACCAGCAGCTAAAACCCAATATGTTTGCCCAGGTAAGTCTCTCTTCTGAAGCTCCGGCCCCTTCTTTATTGATTCCCCGAGAAGCCCTGATTCGCTCCGGCAGTATGGAGCGTGTTGTGCTGGCATTAGGTGAGGGGAAATATCGCTCTGTTCGGGTTGAAGCAGGTCGTGAAAGCGGTACTCAGATTGAGGTTCTGGATGGTTTGATGCCGGGACAAACCGTCGTCACCTCTGCTCAGTTTATGCTGGATTCCGAGTCCAGTCTGACCGCTGATTTTAGCCGTATGGAGTTTGGTTCTCAGGCAATGGGGCATGCTGGAATGAACCATGGCGGTATGAATCACGGCCAGATGAATCATGAGGGTATGGACCATAGTTCTATGGGGCAGGGCGGAATGGATCATAGCGGCATGAATCACGGCCAGATGAATCATGGAGGTATGGATCATAGCTCTATGGGACAGGACGGAATGGATCACAGCGGAATGGATCATAGCGGCATGAATCACGGCCAGATGAATCATGGAGGTATGGATCATAGCTCTATGGGACAGGACGGAATGGATCACAGCGGAATGAACCACAGCCAGATGAATCATGAAGGTATGGATCATAGCTCTATGGGGCAGGGCAAAATGAACCACTCCATGATGAGCCCGCAACCGTTGGAACTGCCAGAACCAACAAAAGCCGATGAAGACCTGGATTGGCTGGATCTGGATGATGAGGAGACCGGTCAATGATTCATCGTATTATTGAGGCCTCCATTAAAAACCGCCTGTTGGTGTTACTAGCCGGTATTGCACTGGTAATTTATGGGGCCTTTACTGTTAAAAACACCCCCGTGGATGCGATCCCCGATCTGTCCGATGTGCAGGTGATTATCAAAACCAGTTATCCGGGCCAGGCACCGCAAGTGGTCGAGGATCAGGTGACCTATCCGTTAACCACCGCCATGCTCTCGGTGCCGGGAGCAACCGTGGTGCGGGGTTACTCCTTCTTTGGTGATTCCTACGTCTACATCATTTTTGAGGATGGTACGGATATCTACTGGGCCCGTTCCCGAGTACTGGAGTACCTGTCTCAGGTGACGCCGAATCTACCCGCAACCGCTAAACCCGCTCTGGGGCCGGATGCCACCGGCGTTGGCTGGGTTTATGCTTATGCGCTGACCGACCGCTCTGGTCAGAATGATCTCAGTCAGTTACGCAGTCTGCAGGATTGGTTTCTGAAATATGAACTGCAAACCGTACCCGGAGTAGCGGAAGTCGCGACTGTGGGCGGTATGGTCAAGCAGTATCAGATTCGTATCGATCCGGAAAAACTGCGCGCCCATGATCTGCCCCTGTCGGCTATCACTCAAGCGATCCGCAAGGGGAACCAGGAAACCGGTGCCAGCGTCATTGAAATGGCAGAAGCGGAATATATGGTGCGAGCCACTGGCTATATCGATTCCATTGATGACCTGAAGCGTCTACCCGTTAAGGTCAGCGCCCAAGGCACACCGCTGCTACTGGGGGATATCGCTGATGTGGTGCTGGGACCTCAGATGCGCCGTGGTGTGGGTGAACTCAATGGTGAAGGTGAAGCCGTGGGTGGTGTCATCGTCATGCGCTTTGGCGAAAATGCCAGTGCGGTGATTGACGGTGTTAAACAACGTTTAGAGGAACTGAAAGCCAGTCTGCCGGAAGGCGTTGAGATTGTGACGACTTATGACCGTTCAGATCTGATCGGTAGTGCTATTAAAAACCTGCAGGATAAACTGCTGGAAGAGTTTATCGTCGTCGCACTGGTGTGCGCGCTGTTCCTGTTCCATCTGCGCAGCTCTCTGGTGGTATTGTTCAGTTTACCCGTCGGTATTCTGACCGCCTTTATTGTGATGTCCTGGCAAGGCATTAACGCCAATATTATGTCGTTAGGCGGGATCGCCATTGCGATTGGTGCCATGGTGGATGGTGCGATTGTGATGATCGAAAACGTCCACAAACATATGGAACGCACAGAGCTGACCGATGATAATCGCTGGCAAGTGATTACCACGGCGGCCAGTGAAGTGTGCCCCGCCCTGTTTTTCTCACTGTTGATTATCACCTTCAGTTTTGTACCTGTGTTTGCCCTGCAAGGGCAGGAAGGCAAGATGTTTGCTCCACTGGCGTACACTAAAACCTATGCCATGGCAGCTTCGGCAGCCCTGGCGGTAACGCTGGTGCCGGTACTGATGGGTTATTTCATTCGCGGTAAGGTAATTGCCGAGCATAAAAACCCGCTAAACCGTCTGTTAACCGCAATCTATATGCCCGTGCTGAAGTTGACGCTGAAAGTGCCTGTACTGGCGGTAGTACTGACCATAGGTCTGCTGGCCGTTAGCGTCACACCGATCAGTAAAATCGGTAGTGAATTTATCCCGCCGTTGGATGAAGGGGACCTGATGTATATGCCGACCACCTACCCCGGTATCAGTATCGGTAAAGCACGGGAAGTACTGCAGCAAACCAACAAACTGATCAAAACCATTCCCGAGGTGGAAACCGTATGGGGCAAGGTGGGACGTGCGGAATCCGCCACCGATCCAGCACCTCTGACCATGATCGAAACCTTTATCCAGCTGAAACCTAAGGATCAGTGGCGCGCGGGAGTCACCACGGACATCCTGAAGCAGGAGCTGGATAGCCTGGTACAGTTCCCCGGCCTGACCAACGCCTGGGTGATGCCGATTAAAACCCGTATCGATATGCTGGCAACCGGTATTAAAACCCCGGTGGGTATTAAGATTGCAGGTGAATCTCTGGCCGAGATTGAAAGAATCGGTAAAGAGTTGGAGCGAGTGATTAAAACCGTTCCGGGCACGGCGTCGGCTTATGCGGAGCGCGTGGCCGGTGGGCGTTATATCAAAGTGGATATCAACCGGGAACAAGCAGCTCGTTATGGTCTGAATATTCAGGATATACAAGCGGTGGTGATGACGGCCATTGGAGGTATGCAGGTCAGTCAGACCATTGAAGGCCTGGAGCGTTACCCCATTAATGTGCGTTATCCCGCGTCGTATCGGGATTCCCCGGAACGTTTAAAGAATCTGCCGGTCATTACACCTTCCGGTCAGCGTCTGGCGTTATCGGATGTAGCGGATATCGTGCTGGAAGATGGCCCGCCGATGATCAAAACCGAGAATGCCCGTCCTAACGGTTGGGTCTTTGTCGATATAGAAGACCGTGATCTGGGTTCCTACGTGCAAGAAGCGCAGCAGGTGGTGGCTGAACAGCTGAAACTGCCACCGGGATATTCTATCGCCTGGTCCGGTCAGTATGAGTATATGCAGCGGGCCAAGGAAACTTTGGAAATAGTAATACCGGCTGCGCTGGGCATTATTGTCTTGCTGCTCTATATGGCCTTCCGCCGTATCGGTGAAGTGCTGCTGATTCTGGTGACGTTGCCGCTGGCGATGATTGGTGGTATCTGGCTGATGTACTGGCTGGGCTATAACTTCTCTATTGCCGTCGGCGTAGGCTTTATCGCCCTGGCCGGGGTTGCGGTTGAGATCGGTGTGATTATGTTGCTCTATCTGAACCAGAGTCTGGATGAGGCCCTGAATAAATATCAGAAGAAAGCCAAAGAAGGCGATAACACGACACAGTTTGGCTTACAGGATCTGCAACAAGCGGTACTAAAAGGCGCTGGTTTGCGGGTGCGTCCGGTAATGATGACTGTTGCCACCGTAATTATCGGTTTGGTACCCATTATGTACGGTTCGGGTACCGGCTCAGAAGTGATGCAGCGTATCGCTGCCCCCATGATTGGCGGTATGGCTTCTGCGGTATTGCTGACACTGCTGGTGTTGCCTGCGATGTATTATCTGTGGAAACGAATTAGTCTGAGAAAAATAATAATATCAAAGGCTTAGTATCTTTCTTTGTTTCAATAACCAGGCTATGGCAAGCTGCGACATAAGCGCGCGCCAGCTTGTCATAGCTCTGGTGAACCTGTTTGAATAAACACCATAAATAATAAGGAAAAAACGATGTTTAAAACGGTAAAAAACAGCTTGATAGCTTTGGGTGCAGCGTCGGCGCTGCTGGCGGGACAGGGGGCTTTTGCCCACTCGGCTCATTGTGAGGACACACCACTGGGTGATCTGATGGAAGGGATGAAAACCGACCTGAAAGCTTATGTCGGTGCGTTTAAATCCTCTGACTCCGCTGCAATGCAGACTGCTGTTGAGCAGTTAATGACAGCATCCTTAAAAGCCAAAGAGTATGTACCACTGAAATTGCAGGATGATATGCCGCAGATGAGTGCAGAACATCACGCTCAGATGGGGGGGATGAAACATATGCCGAATATGGAAGGCATGTCCCATGCGACTCATATGAAGCATATGAAATATCTGCAAGGGATCGATAAGTTGAACCAGTTATTCACTGAGCTGAAAGCGGCAGGAGATGACAAGCAAACGGTCAAACAGCTGTTGGGGCAGATTAAACAGCACAGTAAATCCAGTCACGAAGCTTTCCGTAAAGATTGTGACTGAGTGTTTCTGAATAAAATATCTAGCAGCCTGTCGGACTATTAGCCCATTTCATCCAGATCTAGGATAATAGCCCTTTTCAGGTTCCAGCAGGATATATCATGAGTCGCTTTCGTACCATCGATCGTCAAACGCCTTATCTACTTCCTCCATCTATTGATGACTGGCTGCCTGAAGATCATTTAGCTCGCTTTATTGTAGAGGTTGTCGATAGTCTGGATTTGCAAGCCATCCAGGGAGCATATCGCGGGAGAGGCAGTGCAGCCTATCACCCTTCTCTACTACTATCCCTGCTCATCTACGCTTATGCCACCGGAGTATTTTCCAGTCGCAGGATTGAGCAAGCCACCTAT
>NZ_AULT01000030.1 GCF_000422425.1 Oceanospirillum beijerinckii DSM 7166 | reverse complement strand
CTCGCGCCTGATGCTGTATGTATTACACTGTCGATCATTTACAGATGCGGGACAAGTAGCGGCCTATTTGGGTTTAGTGCCTCGTATCCAGCAATCAGGGCAATGGAAAGGAAGAAGCCGTTTAAGTAAGCAGGGGCCAGCCAAAATAAGAGCAAAGCTCTATATGGCAGCAGTCAGTTGTTTACAACATAACCCAGATATTCGACATCAATTTAAGCGTTTAGTAGAGAAGGGTAAAAGTAAAATGCAGGCCCTGTGCGCAGGTATGCGCAAGCTTGTTCAAATTTGTTTTGGTGTTGTAAAGCATCAAAGCGAATATCACCCTCAATCAGCCTAAAAGAGCTGTTGAAGGTGATTTGGAGAGATGGTATCTACAGCAACTTATCAGGATTGGTATAACTCGTGTTCTTTTCGCCCGTGCTTTTTCCGATTGCACTTTATTCAAGTCACACATCACCGGCAGCCTGAAGAATCAGGCCGAGGTATGTGCATGTGATAAGTGTTATTTGGGATCAGTAGATACTGGATAAGAACTCGCGACAGCGTTCAGATGTCGGGTTTTCAAAGGCCTGTTCCGGTGAACCAAACTCTTCGACACGGCCCTGATGCAGAAACATAATCTTGTTGGAGACTTCGCGGGCAAAGGCCATTTCGTGGGTCACGATCAGCATGGTACGGCCTTCCTGAGCCAGATCACGCATTACGCCCAGTACTTCGCCGACCAGTTCCGGGTCCAGTGCGGAGGTAGGTTCATCAAATAGCAATACCTGTGGGTCCATGGCGAGAGTTCGGGCGATGGCGACACGTTGTTGCTGACCACCGGATAGCTGAGAAGGATAGAAATCTTTCCGTTCGGACAGACCGACTTTTGCCATTAACTCTTCGGCGTAAGCCATGGCCTGATCCTTACTTTGACCCAGTACCTGGGTGGGGCCTTCAATCACATTTTCGATCAGGGTTTTATGGGGCCAGAGATTAAAGTTTTGGAAAACAAAACCGACTTTGGAGCGCAGACGTGCCAGTTGTTTATGATCAGTGGATTCCAGATCGCCGTTTTTACCCCGGCCTAAAGCCAGCTTCTCACCGGTAATCCAGATCTCGCCTTCTGTCGGTGTTTCCAGCAGATTGATACAACGCAGGAAGGTACTTTTACCGGAACCGCTGGAGCCGATAATAGAAATCACATCGTGCTCGTGAGCCTGAAGATCAATACCCTTCAGAACCTCCAGATCGCCAAAGGATTTATGGATGTTTGTAAGACTGATTGCACTGTTCTCAGGCATATTATTGTTCTCTCTGATTCTTGTTTTCTCTGTTCTCCCAGGTGTTGGGTGAGCAGAGCGCCGGACAGATAGTGGAACATTATTATGAGCGGTTACCGCTGGGCGATAACGTAATGTTCGTGGCGGGAGGACAAGACCCGCCGGGGTAGGCTGCTAGATGATCACTTTTGAGTGTCTGATCATGTCAGTGTGCTGACAGGCCTTTACCCGTAATAAATATCAGGGTTAGCTGATCTCAGTGTGAAAGTAACAAATTACCGGGGCAGGTTATTTTAAAAATCGGCCATTGAGTTCACAAAGTGCGACCCGGAAAAGTCAGCAGGATAAAAACGTCAGTGGTTTTTGAGTAGCACAGAGCGGCTGACGCCGGTCATAGGGCTGTCCTGATGCTCGCCTTCCTGCAGGCGTTTACGCTCTTCCCTCGGTGTCAGACCATAATGATTGCGATAGGCGGTACTGAAATAAGACGCACTGGAGAAGCCGCAGGCCAGACCGACCTGAAGTACGGGTTTATCGCTGCGCCGTAACATCTGACGCGCTTTTTCCAGGCGCAGTTCCAGGTAGTATTTGGAGGGTACGGTTTGCAGGTGTTTCTTAAATAGCCGTTCCAGATGACGACGGGAAACACCCACATGACGGGCCAGATCGTCGGCGCTTAACGGCTCTTCGATATTGGCTTCGATCAGCTGAACCGCTTCAATCAACTTGGGTTGGCTGACACCGATACGGGCTTTCAGTGGGATACGCTGTTGATCGTCGCTGGTGCGCATCCGCTCGCAGACAAACTGCTCTGAGATCGAAGCGGCCAGATCCATACCGTGACGCTGGCTGATCAGAAACAGCATCATATCCATCGCAGCGGTGCCGCCGCTACAGGTGTAGCGTTTGCCGTCGATCTCAAACAGATTGTTGGTTACTTGAGTATGGGGGAAGTCTTCGCGCAGGCTATCCATATCCCACCAGTGAATAGTCGCCTTATGGTTATTGAGCAGACCGGCACAGGCCAATAGATAAGAGCCGGTACCAATACCGCCCAGTGCAATGCCCGTGGTTCGCTGTTTACGCAGCCAGGCGATAATCGCTTCATTGCCGGTTCGGGCGATAGGGCTGGCGCCACAGACAAAGATCGCATCCAGTGGAGGAATCTCATCCAGGCTGTAATCCACCAGGGTTTTCACTCCGAAGCTACTGGCTACCGCTTCTCCATCATGACTGATCAGTACGGTTTCATAGTGTTCTTCACCGGTGACCCAGTTCGCCATGCGCAAGGGCTCAATCGCAGAGGAAAAGGCGATCAGGGAAAAGTTAGGCAACAGCAGAAACCCATAACGCAAGGTTGCGGGCTTAGCGGCAGTAACGGCTTGATATTGGGTGCTGGAGCCTGACAAGAGTAAAATCTCCTGAATAAATCCATCAGACAGAATAATTACAGGGTGAGAATACCCGTTTACAAAAACAAAGGCTGCGCACTGTGCGCTAAATGTCAGTTGAGAGCAAGTTTGTGTCGCGCTACTGAAAATCTGTCTCTGTTATCCCGCAGCCGTTTTGTCGATACTGTATATAAGCATTGATTAGCAAGGCTGATACAACGACAATCTGCGCCAACCAGGAATTTTGTTTTATAAATTCAAGCCTGGTCAGGGTTTTTGTTGAGCGACAGGTCGAGAGAACATTTTATCGCCAGTCGGAATCCGTGATGTTGATGACACCTGACCCGGATTGGCCTGATGATGACAATAAAGCACCGGTTCACAGTGGAACTGGTAAGAAGAGGTAGAGATCGCTATGACCACACAGCAAGTAACCCGCGCCCTGTTTGACGAGGTAATGGTGCCTAACTACAACCCGCAGCAGATGGTGCCGGTTCGTGGTGAAGGTTCTCGTGTTTGGGATCAGGACAACAACGAATACATCGACTTTGCCGGTGGTATCGCGGTAAATGCGCTGGGTCACTGTCATCCTGAGCTGGTTGCAACTCTGAAAGCACAGGCAGATCAGCTGTGGCACCTGAGTAACGTGTTCACTAACGAGCCTGCTCTGCGTCTGGCGAAGAAGCTGACTGATGCGACTTTCGCGGACAAAGTATTCTTCTGTAACTCCGGTGCAGAAGCCAACGAAGCCGCATTCAAACTGGTACGTAAGTACGCTTACGATAACGTAGGTGCAGAGAAGAACGAAATTATCTCCTTTAAGCAGGGCTTCCACGGTCGTACTCTGTTTACCGTTTCTGTCGGTGGTCAGCCGAAATACCGTGAAGGTTTTGAGCCTGCGCCGGGTGCTATTGAGCACGCAGAGTACAACAATCTGGATTCCCTGAAAGCGATGATCTCCGACAAGACCTGTGCGGTCGTGCTGGAGCCGACTCAGGGTGAAGGTGGTGTTGTACCGGGTAATGTTGAATTCCTGAAAGGTGTGCGTGAGTTGTGTGATCAGCACAATGCCCTGCTGGTATTTGACGAAGTTCAAACCGGTGTTGGCCGTACCGGTCATCTGTATGCGTATATGGAAAGCGGTGTGATCCCGGATGTACTGACGACTGCTAAGTCTCTGGGCGGCGGTTTCCCGATTGGCGCTATGCTGTGCAGCGATAAAGTGGCACCAAGCCTGGGCTTTGGTACTCACGGCAGCACCTATGGCGGTAACCCGCTGGCGTGTGCGGTCGCTGAAAAAGTACTGGATATTGTTAACACGCCAGAAGTACTGGAAGGTGTGAACACGCGTAATGCGATCTTCAATGAAGAGCTGAACAAGCTGAACGAGCGGTTCGGTATCTTTAAAGAAGTGCGTGGCAGCGGTCTGCTGATCGGTGCTGAGCTGATCGAAGCGTGGCACGGCAAAGCCGGTGACTTCCTGGCTGCCGCCCGCGAGCAAGGCTTGATGATGCTGGTTGCAGGTCCTAATGTGCTGCGTTTTGCACCGTCTCTGATCATCCCTGAGTCCGATATCCGTGAGGGTATGGCTAAATTAGGTGATGCCATTGCGAATGTGCTGGAAAATGCGGAAGAAGCGTGATCCAATAGGCGTCAGTTAAACATTAAAACACTATTGTTTTAATCGCAGATGGCCACGCTCCCCTGGGAGGTGGTCATTTTTTGTGCCTGGCGAAACAAACAGACTTCGATGTTTTGCTTTAGAGATTGGTTTCGAGGTTTGTCTGCTTATTTTCTTCCTTCTTCTCTTTGCTTTTGTTCTTTCCAACTTTCCAAATAGCCCTTTTAAAACTTTAAAAGAACGTCATTCCGTCCTGTCCTATTTCTAAATTCGGACCTTTAAAGCGCGCTTATAGTGTCCGCAATTTAAAAAAAAGGTCGCTTCACTGACAGATTGTCTTGTCTTCTTCATCAATAATAAACACAACCAAGAAAACAGGATGAGAAGAATGAGCACAGATTTCACCCCCTGGCTGAACTGGCTGGATGCGCAATACGATGAGATGCTGAGCAACACCATCAAGCTGTCCGAGATTAACTCCGGCAGCATGAATGCGGCCGGTGTGAATCGTATCGGTCAGGAGCTAATTGCGATCTGTGAGCCGTTAGGTGGTGAGGTTGAGATTCTTCCCATTGCACCTTTCCAGAGCGTGAATGCTCAGGGTGAGGTGGAAGAACATGCGTTGGGTGATGCGGTACGTATCCGTAAACGCCCGGAAGCACCGCTACAGATCTTCTTCTGCGGTCATATGGATACAGTATTTGCCATTGATCACACCTTCCAGAAAGTCACCTGGTTAGATGACGAAACCCTGAACGGTCCCGGTGTCGCGGATCTGAAGGGCGGTATTATGGTGATGCTAAAAGCGATTGAAGCGCTGGAGCGTAGCCCTTGGGCCGAGCGTATCGGTTGGGAGATCCTGTTTAACCCAGATGAAGAGATAGGTTCTCAAGGTTCCGCACCTCTGATTGCTGATGCGGCGAAGCGTGTACATCTGGGTATGATCTACGAGCCTTCCTTCCCGGACGGTAATCTGGCCGGTGAGCGTAAGGGTAGCGGTAACTTTAGTGTTGTCACTCGGGGTAAGGCCGCTCATGCGGGTCGTGAACACCATCTTGGCCGCAATGCCATTCGCGCTATGTGTGACTTTGTCGCCATGATTGATGATCTGAATGGTCAGCGTGAAGGTGTCACCATCAATCCTGGTTTTATCGAAGGTGGTGGTGCGGTCAATATCGTACCGGACATGTGTCTGTCCAAATTTAATATCCGTCTGGAAAAGCCGGAAGACGAAGCCTGGTGTGAAGCACGTCTGGCCGAGATCCTAGAGCAGATCAATAGCCGTGATGGACTGTCGATTGAGCTGCACGGTGGTTTTACCCGTAAGCCTAAGGTGCTGAGTCCAGCCAATCATAAGCTGTTTGAGCTGGCAAAATCCTGTGGTGCGGATCTGGGTATGACCATCGAATATCTGCCGACGGGTGGTTGTTGTGATGGTAATAACCTAGCCGCAGCAGGTATCCCGAATATTGATACGCTGGGAGTGCAGGGTGGCAAGATCCACTCTGCTGATGAATATGTGAAAGTGAAAAGCCTGACTGAGCGGGCCAAGCTGAGCGCCCTGATGCTAATGAAGCTGGCAACCAGTGATGATCTGAGTTGGCTGGGAGTAAACTGATGCTGTTATTTCGACCTCTGACGTTTAATGATCTGCCGGGGCTGGAGCGTCTGGCGGTGATCTCTGGTGGCCGCATGACCACGCTACCGGCCAACCGCGATCACCTGAATGAGCTGATCAACAACACCCAGCAGTCGCTGCGTAAGGCGGTTGAACGTCCTGGGGGAGAAAGCTATCACTTCGTGCTGGAAGAAACGACGACCGGCGAGATTGTTGGTGTTTCCGGTATTGAAGCGGCGGTGGGTCTGAGTGGTCCCTTCTACAGCTACCGTATGGATGAGGTGGTACACGCATCCAGTGAGCTGCAGATCCACAACCGGATTCCGGCACTGCATCTGTGCCAGGACTATACCGGTGCGTCACGTCTGTACACTCTGTTTATGGATGCGGGGCATCGCAGTGAACACAATCTGCATCTGTTATCCCGTGCGCGCCTGCTCTTTATGGCCGCGCACCCGGAACGTTTTGCTCCGCGCTTGATTGTCGAGCTGCAAGGCATTGCCGATGACAACAATCAGTCTCCGTTCTGGGAATGCCTGGGTCGTCATTTTTTCAATATGGATTTCAATAAAGCCAACTATTTGACCGGGATTAATTCCAAGGGCTTTATTGCGGATCTGATGCCGCACTATCCTGTTTATGTGCCTCTGCTAAGCGAAGCTGCACAGGCCGCTCTGGGGAAAGCCCGTGAGGACATGGTCGAGGTGCAGCAACTGCTGGAAGAGGAAGGCTTCAACTACCGCAACTACGTGGATATTTTTGATGCGGGGCCAACCCTGGAGGCCCGTACCGACACGGTGCGCTCTATTGTGCAAAGCCAATCCCTGACGGTTGAGATCAGTGATGAAGCTGTGGCTCAAGGCCGGTTAGCTCTGATCAGTAATGATGGGTTGCAGCAATACCGCAGCCTGATGCTGACGCTGAATCCGGAACAGCCCCAGCGATTGACTCATGCTCAGGCTGAAACCTTACAGCTGGCGCCGGGTGACCGGATGCGCGTGCTCTGGTTGGATGCTCCCTAGCGCTTATCGACTTCTATACTACTTATTAGATTTTCCCCAATTAACCGGCTGGCAAAGGCCCGGTACGCCCTCCCTTTGCCTGCATAATTTGATGATGGAGTGAACCCGACCATGATGGTAGTACGCCCAATCCAGGCTGAAGACCATGCCGCGCTGAGAGAACTGGCGCGAAAGACCGGTCCCGGCTTTACCTCTCTGCAGGATAACGACCAGCAGGTGGCCGCCAAAATGGAAACGGCGCTGGCCGCCTATAACCCGGATTCTATTCCACAGGAAGCGCTGTATCTGTTTGTGATGGAAGATACCGACACTGGCGAAGTGGTGGGTATCTGCGGTATCGAGGCGGCGGTCGGTCTGTCCGATCCCTGGTACAACTACCGCGTTGGTACGTTGGTACACGCATCCCGTGAGTTGAACGTGTACAACCAGGTCAATACCCTGACCATCTCCAACGATCATACGGGTTACTCCGAGCTGTGTACGCTGTTTTTAAGTCCGGAAGCACGCCACAGTAAAAACGGTGCCCTGCTGTCCAAGTCCCGTTTTATGTTTATGGCGGAGTTCCCACAGCGTTTTAACGAATACCTGATCGCAGAGATGCGCGGTTATTCCGATGACAAGGGGGTATCGCCGTTCTGGGAAGGTCTGGGCCGTCATTTCTTTTCACTGGATTTTGCTGAAGCCGACAAGCTGTCCTCTATGGATAAGGTGTTTATCGCCGAGCTGATGCCGAAAAACACCATCTATACCAACCTGCTACCCAAAGCGGCTCAGGATGCGATCGGTAAAACCCACGAAGCCACCACACCAGCCCGTAAGCTGCTGGAAAGTGAAGGCATGCGTTACACCGGTTATATCGACATTTTTGACGGTGGCCCGACGCTGGTATCCCGCAGCAATGATATCCGCGCGATTCAGGAAAGCCGCTACGTTAAAGCCCATATTATCGACAACCAGCCTGAAGGCGGGCGCTATCTGGTCAGTACCACGGACTTCCGTGATTTCCGTTGCTGTATGACCGCACTGGAGCTGGTTGGTAATCATGTTGTTGGCCTGCCCCAAGAGGTGGCTGACGCCTTAAAGATTTGCGAAGGCAACACCGTACGGGTTGTACCCCTGTCTTCCGGAAGGAGATTCTAAGATGACTTCACTGTTTATTAATGGCCAGTGGCTGGCAGGCTCTGGTGCTGAATTTAGTTCGCTCAACCCAACAACTGGCGAAGCCGTTTGGACGGGCGGTGCAGCATCTCCTGAGCAGGTTGAAACGGCCGTCGCCGCAGCGCGTGCCGCCAGCACCGAATGGTCGCTGCTGGGTTTTGAGGCCCGCACCGAGATCGTACGTCGTTACGGCAAGCTGCTGGAAGAGCATAAAGAAGAGCTGGCCGTTACCATCGCAGCCGAAACCGGTAAGCCGTTATGGGAAACCCGTACCGAAGCCGGTGCCATGATGGGCAAGATCGAAATCTCCGTTAAAGCCTATAACGAGCGTACCGGTTCCCGTAGCAGTGATATGGCCGGTGCCAAAGCGGTACTGCGTCATAAGCCCCACGGTGTCGTGGCGGTCTTTGGTCCTTATAACTTCCCCGGCCATCTGCCTAATGGTCATATCGTACCGGCGCTGCTGGCGGGTAATACCGTGGTGCTGAAGCCAAGCGAGCTGACCCCCCATGTGGCTCATAAGATGGTTGAACTGTGGGAAAAAGCGGGTCTGCCCGCGGGTGTACTGAACCTGGTTCAAGGTGAAAAAGAGACCGGTATCGCACTGGCTAATCATAATGACCTGGATGGTTTGTTCTTTACTGGTAGTTCCCGCACGGGTCACCTGCTGCATGAGCAGTTTGCCGGTCACCCAGGCAAGATTCTGGCGCTGGAGATGGGCGGTAATAACCCGCTGATTCTGGATCAGGTCAGCGACACCAAAGCAGCGGTGCATGAAACCATTCAATCCGCCTATATCACCTCCGGTCAGCGTTGTACCTGTGCCCGTCGCCTGTTTGTACCTGTCGGTGAATGGGGTGATAACTTCCTGAGCCAACTGCAGCAGGCCGTAAGCCAGATCAAGGTCGGCGGTCAGTTTGATGAAGACACGCCGTTTATGGGCAGTCTGATCTCCGAAGCTGCGGCTGATGGCATGGTCGCGGCACAAGCCAAGCTGGTTGAGCTGGGCGCAACTTCTCTGCTGAAGCTGGAAAAACTGCAGGCCGGTACCGGTCTGGTATCTCCAGGTCTGATTGATGTCACCGCGATTGCCGAGCTGCCGGATGATGAATATTTCGGCCCTCTGCTGCAGGTAATTCGTTACAGTGATTTTGATGACGCCATTCGTCAGGCTAACAACACCCAATACGGTCTGTCCGCCGGTCTGTTCAGTGATAGTGAAGAGCGCTTTAACTACTTCTATGACCGTATTCGCGCGGGCATTGTGAACTGGAACAAACAGCTGACAGGTGCCGCCAGTAGCGCGCCATTTGGTGGTGTGGGTGCCAGTGGTAACCACAGAGCCAGTGCTTACTATGCCGCAGATTACTGCGCATACCCGGTAGCCGGTATCGAAGCCGGTGCTTTAGAGCTGCCGGAGACTCTGGCTCCAGGTCTGAAGCTGGACTAATAACAAGGTCCCTTTTAAACCCAAGGGCAAGCCGTTCTACCCATTCCGATAAATGGTTGTAGGTCGGAAAAGCCGCAAGGCGCCTTCCGACAGTGGTTGGATATGCAAGAGTCTCGTCGGATGGCGCTTCGCTTATCCAACCTACGTACTTTATTTATAAATCTACGTTTGCGTTTATCGAATTATCGCGAAGGGTATTACTTGTCAGGCAGTTAATCACAAGGTGGCTCGAATAGAAGACTACCTTGTCAGCACCGAATTAGGTAAACGCTGAAATGAAAGCATTTGAAGCAAATTTTGATGGTTTAGTGGGCCCGACCCACAATTACAGCGGCTTGTCCTTTGGTAATGTCGCGTCTCAGAACAACCAGGCCAATGCCTCTAATCCTAAGTTGGCGGCACGTCAGGGTCTGGCAAAAATGAAGGCCCTGCACGATATGGGTATGTACCAGGGGGTATTGGCACCACAGGAGCGTCCCGATATCTTTACCCTGCGCCGACTGGGTTTTACCGGTTCCGATGCTGAGGTACTGACAGCCGCTGCTAAACAAGCGCCCCGTATTCTGGCGGCCTGTTGTTCCGCATCCAGTATGTGGGCCGCCAATGCAGCGACAGTATCACCGAGTGCAGATACCGCCGATGGACGGGTGCACTTTACCCCGGCGAATCTGACCAATAAGTTCCATCGCTCCATTGAGCATGAAACGACCGGACGCATTCTGCAGGCGACGTTTAACGATGATAAGCACTTTGCCCATCATCCAGCGTTACCGGGGGTGGAGCACTTTGGTGATGAAGGTGCGGCGAATCATACTCGTTTTTGCCATGAGTACGGTGAAGCAGGTGTTGAGTTTTTTGTTTACGGTCGTAGTGCTTTTGACGGCAGCCGTCCGGAGCCTAAAAAGTACCCGGCCCGTCATACTCTGGAAGCGTCAGAAGCGGTGGCCCGTAGTCACGGTCTGAGTGCGAAAGGTGTGGTTTATGCCCAGCAGAATCCTGATGTGATTGATGCCGGTGTGTTCCACAACGATGTGATTGCCGTGGGTAACCGTGATCTGTTGTTCTGCCACGAACAGGCATTTCTGGATCAGGCCGCTGTAAAACAGCAACTGACTGAGGCTATGGGCGGTCGCTTCCATGTAGTGGAAGTACCGGACAGTCGAGTCTCGGTTCAGGATGCAGTACAAAGTTATCTGTTTAACAGCCAGCTGCTGAGTCTGCCTGATGGTCGCACGCTGCTGGTGATCCCAGATGAGTGTCGCAATAACGAGCGTGTGTGGAGTTACCTGAGTGAATTGAAAGCAGGCGATAGCCCCATTGATGAGCTGCAGGTATTTGATCTGAAGCAAAGCATGAGCAACGGCGGTGGCCCAGCGTGTCTGCGTCTGCGTGTGGCGATGAATGAAGCGGAGCTGAATGCGTTTAACCAGTCTACCCGTATGAGCGAAAGCCTGTTTGCAGCGCTGAATGACTGGGTGGAGTGCCACTACCGTGATCGTCTGATGGAGTCGGATCTGGCTGATCCTCAGCTGCTGATGGAATCACGTACCGCGCTGGATGAGCTGACTCAGATTCTGGGTCTGGGTTCTGTCTATCCATTCCAGCGGGTATAACCACCCGAGCAGAGCTTTTTGATCAATAAAAGGCTCTGCTGAAAAAGAGCATAGGCCAGCGGCGGGATGTCAAAGGCCAAATACGTGTTGGAAAAGCTGCTTTTCCTGCACGTGTTGAAACACGTTAAAGGACTAATATAGCAGCCATCACGATCTGCCCATCGTGATGGCTTTTTACTAGAAAGTTAAACAATAGATATTAAAAGCAGCTTTATTATTTTCCTAAGAATTTTAGGTTAGTTATTTGCCAGGCTCCTTCAAAGTTATCAAATCGCCCCGTGCTTTGATTAATTGGTGTTATTATGATTTTTTCGAATAAATCAGTGCTAGATACCTTGATTTTCTCTTCCCTAGGCCTATTGTTTGATGAAGGGATGTAATCACCCAATAATAAAGATGATCCTCTGTGCTTAATTAACTGCACTCTGTATCTTCGCTCCTTATCAAGATTGTAGTCCCCATCGACCTCTCTAATATAAATTTCTCTAATGTTATAAGGTTTATCAAACTCTAGCTCATAGTATTCTT
This sequence comes from Oceanospirillum beijerinckii DSM 7166, assembly GCF_000422425.1. GTDB lineage: Bacteria > Pseudomonadota > Gammaproteobacteria > Pseudomonadales > Halomonadaceae > Oceanospirillum > Oceanospirillum beijerinckii. Next base: position 66,935 of record NZ_AULT01000030.1, on the reverse strand, counting down.
TTGTTTTTAGGTCAGTTGTTTGAAGGCCTGCGGTATCATTGATTAAATGAACCCACTTAAAACTCTTTAATGACTCAAACTTTTTAGGTGGCTGCATAGAAATATGGCGAATAGATTCACTATCAGCCCACTTTGATCGAGATACTTTTATTGGCTTAAGTTTTTTGTGTTTTTTGATTATTTTACTATCATCTGTTATTGCTCTAATATTAATCCCTGACTCAGATAGCATTAAGGTATAAAATCTATTTATGCTGTTTTTATGTTCTTCTGATAGAGAAGAAAGATCATCCTTAGGATAGACCCAATACGCATTAATCGGTATTTTGTCTTTTTCAAGACGGCAGAAAGGTGTGCTACCGATACATAGATCACCCTTTACATGAGCATCTGATGGAAAGCCATCATTGAAGTCGGTGTACTCATTTCGAATCAATCCGCTACCAAAAATAAACCATTTTGTGTTTTCGTTATGATCAAATAGGTCAAAATATTCATTTAACTCTCCTGCAATATTTATTTTGTTGTTGCTGCCATTTTTATTTATTTCTGGTATGTCTCCACATTCTTGTATGACAGCATTTTTCGCATTTTCCTTGCTTTCGCTTTCTATCTCAATGCTACATATTTCATCATTGTTTGACGCATTTCTGATGGTTACTGAGTCACCTTTTTTTAATGATGATATAATTATATCTATTGATGGATATATGATATCTGTCTTGAACTCCTTTGTTGGATTGTTAGGTATTGAAAATATATAGTCTGTCGCTGAAAAAGACAGCGAAGAACAAAACATTCCTGTAAAAAAAAGATATCTAAAATTTTTCATTTAATATACTCTCTTTGAGTTCTTCTCTTTCTGTATATGCTTTTAAAAGTTTGCTGTGTTTTGATTGGTATTCTGAAAGTATAGTCTGAGATAATGCGTTATACCTCTCTTCTATTGACTCCATGTTAGCTAACTGTCTTAGTGATTCAGAATATATTTCTTCTATGTCGGAAAGCTCTTTGCATATATCAATATATGCAGGATTGTTTCTTAGGCTCATAGGGCTATGAGACTTTAATATCCATAAAATTAGAGATGTGCCTATAGATAATGCAAGTACAGAGCACAGCATTAGAGTAAGAAAAGATGCTGTTCCACCGATTGTTGATAATATAGTTTCAAAGAGGGTAGGCGGCACTCCAAATGCTGGTTTTCTATTGTTATACAGTGAGTATATTGAATTAAATATTATGGTTGAAAGAATAATGGAGAATAAGTGGAATGAAAATCTCTTCATTCTGATAGAGTTGGAGAAGCCTTTCTTATACTTGACATTTGAATAAGTGAATGTTGCTATAACAGATGATAAAGGAATGATAGCCCCTCCTAGGAAATATAGAACCTTTGCATTGTCAATATTTAAATCATCTGAAAGGTAGTTGATCGCCTTGTTCATATAATCAACTTCTATTTTCATCAAAAAACCAGTCATCATAATTGTTTCGCTGAATGCTATTATTAAACATAGTATTATTAGTATTGTGACCTCAATCCGCTTTCCAATAGTGAATGGTGGTTTTTTGTTTTCGGGCTCATCTTCAATATAAGGTGATATTTCGCTTTTTATTTGCTTCTTTAAATCTCTGCTTTTTTTGATATCTATTATTATTGATGATGAAAGTTTGTCTTTGTATTTTAATGCGATTGATTTGTATTCGTGCAGTCCCGTTTTATGTAGTTTGTTATGCTTTAGGTTTTCAATTGTAAGCTCTTTGTCATCATTAGGTATGTGTTTTTTTATTTCTTCATCTTCAATGTGGTAGTCAAATGAATTTGACTTATATTGAGTATAAAATCGGGCAATGATATTTATATCTTTTGTAAAGGATTTTGCGGATGATGTGGTATTCGATAGGCTGTTAAGAGATGGTTCCTGTTCCTTCACTAAATAGCTCCTATGTATATATTAAAGTTGAATTTCAATGAAAAGAATTATGGTACAGAGGGGATGTGATTAAAATATTATTCATATCGTATACTCCACCTCCTTGAGATATTGGCTTTATGTGATGCAAAGAATAAGAGTCAATGCCTTTGTTTTTTTGAGATGTGTGAGCTTTTGGAGCTAAACCTTGGGACATCCTTGAGATATTTGATGAGCTGAACCCACTACGGAGTATTTTATCTTTGGAGACCAGTTTCCAAAATGTTGTGCGGAAATGGTCCCAGTTTCTGAACTGCTTATTTGCCATCTTTGAAGCAATTTGCTTAGGAAATCGAGCCGCATTGCCATGACTTCCTCGCAACCAGCTTTTTCCAGGCTTTACAGCTTTTAATGTATCAATCCCATGTGCTACCCCTGGTGTGCTTCTTTTATTTAATGCTCTTTTTACTGGAGGAAGAAGCTGTTGTTTAGCATTGATTCTATCTAGGAATAAAAAGTATTGTTTCTGTAAGGTGGGATTTTTTTTATAAATATTTGATGCGATTTGTTTTGCTTTTTCTTTGAGTATAGGGTTTTTAGATATAACTGATGATACTTTGTCTAAAGCTATGTTTCTTACTTTTGATTTCTTTGACTTTAAATATATGGATATTGATTTTTCTAATATTGCTGCTGCCGCTTTGGATCTTATGCCCGCATATGTGGTATTTGAAGAGAAGGTTGATGTTGTAATAATTATAGCGGCAATGAAAAATATAATATATTTTGAATTTGTCATGTGCTTTTACAAAGATAAAGTGTTTTCTGTATGCTACATCAGCTTTGGTTGATTTAAAAGTTTTGATATAGGATTTTTGTGTGTTGCTTGTTATGTCATTCATGGTTCATGAAATAGTAATTTTTATTAGCGATGGTATTTGTCGCATTGCTTCGGTTTTATATTGTTGTAAATCAAGGGGTTGCTTGTTTTTTATGTTGTTTGTTGTATTTGGGGGCTTTTTTGTCTTGGGTTTTAGCCTGTTCCACTTTTCTGGCTCATTAGAGCAGTAAAGTTTGAGACTGAACTAGATACATCGCACGTTAAAGGACTAACCAGGAGCCATCACGACCTGCCCATCGTGGAGGCTTTTTCTTTGCTGATCGATTGTGTTGGTAAACCTCTTTTATCCATCCGGTTTTTAATACAGCGTATCAGTTTCCTCTGCGCCACAGACTAAAGCAGGCTATTCGGTTTGCTCATATCTTTTCTCTCCCGCTTTCGTTTTAATAGGCCACAATCAGTCTATGAACAGACGTTTTTCATTGTTCAACAGTAAAAGGCAAGGATTCTATGGTAAGCAGCGGCATCGAATTTGGCTCAGTGGATTGGGTGTTAAACCACCTGGCGGAAGATAAAAGCAGCAGTGTGCTGAAAGCCGCGCTGATGGATATGCCCGCCGCGGATGTGGCAAATTTACTGGAATCGATGCCTCCGGGGCAGCGTCGGGATCTGTGGGAGCTGATTCCTCCCGAGCATGAAGGTGAGATCCTGACCTGGCTGCACGATGAGGCTCGTTCCAGCATCATCAATGATATGGATGAGCAGGAGCTGGTTGCGGCGGCAGACAGTATGGAGGTCTCTGATCTGGCCTTTGTCCTGGAGGAGCTACCGAAGGATCAGACCGATCTGATTCTGGAGTCCCTGGATATGGACCGCCGTCTGCGCCTGGAGAAGGTGCTGTCCTATGAAGAGGGCACCGTTGGTCGTTTGATGACTACGGATGTGATGGCGGTTCGCCCCGATGTATCTGTTGCGGTTGTACTGCGCTGGCTGCGTCGCCATGAAACCCTGCCGCCCCATACCGATGCTCTGATGGTTACCAGCGATGAAGGCCGCTTTTTAGGTAAGGTGGCGATGAATACGCTGTTGCTGTCTTCACCGGAACAGCTGATCTCTGATGTGATGTCCGGTGATAGCGAAGTGATCCGGGCCCAGGCCAGTGAACAGGAAGTGACTACCTTGTTTAATCGCCGGGATCTGATGTCGATGGCGGTGGTGGATGATCAACATCAGTTACTAGGGCGCATCACTCTGGATGATATTGTTGAGGCGATTCGCAGTGATGCTGATGACAAGGTGATGAAAAGTGCGGGTTTGGATCAGGAAGAGGATCTGTTTTCTCCGGTGATTCCCAGTGCAAAACGCCGGGGTGTCTGGTTGGGGATCAATCTGATTACCGTTTTTGCAGCAGCCTGGGTGATCGGACAGTTTGAAGAGGCGTTGGGGCAGATTGTCGCGCTGGCGGTATTGATGCCTGTTGTGGCGAGCATGGGGGGAATTGCAGGTAGTCAGACGCTTACCTTAGCAATCCGTGGTTTGGCACTGAATCAGATCGCTTCCAGCAATACCCGTTGGTTACTGACCAAGGAACTGGCGGTCGGCATGCTAAACGGTACGGTGTGGGCTTTAGTGGTCGCTGTGGTGGCCTGGTTCTGGTTTAACGATATCGGCCTGTCTGTGGTGATTGCCGTTGCGCTGGTGTTTAACCTGTTGGCGGCGGCGGTATCCGGGATTCTGGTGCCATTGACGCTGAAAAAGCTGGGTATCGACCCGGCCTTGTCCGGGGCTGTGATTTTGACCACAGTGACTGATATTATCGGTTTTCTCAGCTTCCTGGGTTTAGCGACACTGTTCCTGCTGTAAATTTGATCCTGCTATAAATCTGAGCGATACCAAACCAATAACCAAACCGCCAAGCCCATTATCAATGAGCGTTGGCGGTGTGGTCGTTCTGAAACGAGGCTTCAAGCCGTGCGGTAAAGTGCTCCCAGGGTTCTGGTTTTGCGAAGAAAAAGCCCTGTATCAGGTCGGCCTTGTGCTGACGGCAAAAGGCCAGTTGAGCCTTGTTCTCAACCCCTTCAACCACCACCCTGCAGTTCAGACTGTGGGCCATTGCGATAATGGTCCTGGCCAGTGGCGCGTCATCCTGCTCCTCCAGGGCTTTAATAAAGCACCGATCCACCTTGATCTCATCAACCGCGAAGTGCTGTAAATAGCTTAACGAGGAGTAGCCGGTGCCAAAGTCATCCAGTGCCACCTGCACTCCCAGTTGGCGTAAGGCTTTCAGCTGGCGGGCAGCACCGGGATCAGCCATCATGGATTCGACAATCTCTATCACCAGCTGGTGGGGCTGGAAGTCAAATTCATGAATCAGCCCCTGAATTTCACGCACAAAGCCTGCCTGGCGCAGCTGCAGAACCGAAATATTAACAGACAGGGTGATGGGTAACCGGGTCAGCACCTGACAGGCCTGTCTGAGAATCCAGCGGCTCATAGGTACAATCAGCTCGGTCTCTTCCGCCAGAGTAATAAAGTGCCCTGGCCCCAGTAATCCTTTTTCAGGGTGTTGCCAGCGCAGCAATGCTTCCGCACCCTCAATCCGCTTATCAGAGCTGTATTGCGGTTGAAAATAAAGCACAAACTCCTCACGTTCAATGGCCCGTTGTAACTCCTGAATTGCCTGAGTTCTGGCTTTTAGTCCACGGCTGACGTTGAGGGAATAAAAGGAGAATGTATTGGGTTTATCGGCCTGGTTACGGATATGTTGCAGTGCCAGTCGGGCTTTATGCTGCAACTCTTCCAGCGAGCGGCCATCGGAAGGATAGTGCGCGCCACCGGCCTGAAGACTCAGTGTGTAGTTTTTGCGCTGATAATCCCAGGTGCTGCCACTGACCAGATCAATCAATAACTGAACGCTGTGCTCTGCCTCACTTTGACTGCCTTCCAACAGTAAACCCAATCGATTAGCCGGTAGGCGGAACAGATGTTTTTGTTGTGGCAGAGGCTCCAGTATCGCAAGGCACTGCTGGGCCAGATTTCTGAATACTTCATCTCCGGCTTCTACACCATGAAATTCATTGATCAGATGCAGGCCATGAAGACGCAGAATCAGCAGGTAGCCTTCTTTATGCTCCGTCTCTTGAGAAAACTGGTCCTCGATATGAGCCAGCTGGGGCAATCCGGTAACCTGATCAAAGTGAGTTTCCTGATAGAAATTTTCCTCGGCTTTGCGGCGTTGAAAGGCTTCGGCAAACTGCGCGGTAACGCCTGCCAGTGCCGAGGCGGCATTCTTATCGCTATCACTCCATTGTCTTGGCTGGTACTGACAGAAGGTAAGCACACCCTGTAGCTCCCCTCCCTGATAAACGCCGGTGAGCAGGGCACTGTGTAAGCCAAACTCGCGAAACAGTTTCAGCATACCCTGATGAGAAAACAAGTCAGGTCTGTCTGTACCCGGCATATTCAGTTCAACTACGGGTTGGCCCTGAATCAGCTCGATACAGGTTTGAACTTCACTCAGATTAAAGGCTTCGTGGGTCATCGAAGAGTTACTGGTTTGGCAGACCAGTTGATGGCCCGAATCATCCAGTAGCCAGACAGCCGTGATATCTGCTTTGATCAGCCGGGTGGCTTCCAGGCTGAGGGTGTGAAAGAAAGCTTGTTGAGAACCCTGGTACTGAAAGCGCTGGCGCAGGTTTTGAACCACCTTCTGCTGTTCTTCCAGATCTGACCGGGTATTGGCCAGAGCCTGCATCTCCTGCAGGCTGTGCCGACCCTGTTTGACCAGGCGATGGAACAACAAACCTGTCGTAATACCTAAAACCGTTAATAACAGCAAAATCCAGGGAAAAGGTGGTGCAGGAATTGATTGCCGGGCTTCATAGGTTGCCTGTTCAGATAGCCGAGCTGCTTGCCTTGATTATCCTGTAAGCTGTAATAAGCATGGGAAGGTGGCGGTTGCAGGGAAAAGTACAGATCCTGATAACCAATATGGGTTTTAAGCTCATGCTGCTCTGCCGTATTCAGCGGGGTAGCAAAGACAAAACTTTCACCGTAACCCGCAGCATCATGGTTGTCGCTCTCTTTTAATATCGGGTGTGATGCAACGGCATACACCTTATTATCCAGTAGCAGCAAGTCACTGCCTTGACGCAATAAGGCTTGTGTTAATGGTGCTAATTTTTGCGACATAACGGTTGAGTGCGTTTTGCCCTGGTAGGCGCTGAAACGTATCCCCTGGCTTTGACTGACAACCGCAGCCCATTCGACATTGAGGTTTTCATACAGCCCCGTGCCCAGATTACTCACAACCCAGTCCCGGTCAGGCTGTTGCTGTTTGATCCACTGATCGTAGGCGCTGTCCCAAATAGCATAATCCCGTACATTATTCAGCAGCAGACGTTTGGTGCGCTGAATATCTTCCTCAATGGATGAGTGGACATGTTTCTCATCCTCCTGATTGATCGTATCAGCGGACTCCCACAGCAGAGACGCGAATAGGAACAAGGATGAGATAAACAGTGCAGCGATCCAGATCAGGCTCACTTTGTACTGGTGTGTAATCCGTTTAATAGGGCTGGACATCATGTGGAGTGACCTGTGTATCAGCTCGGTTTAATGTAAGGCTAGCTGCAGGAAAGTCCATTTCGCAATATTAATAATCAATCTTTAACTTTCTTTTATAATATATCTTTTATAGGCCACGGGGAAGTCCGTCTGGTTGTCTTAAAGCGTCTGTTCCAGCAGAGCATCCAATGGATAACCCCGGAAAGGTTTCACATTGGTCAGCACCACATGGCTACTGATATTGACCATACCCGGTAGTACATCCAATAGCATATCGTTGATATCGTTATAGCGTGCCATATCCGGTGCTACGATACGCAGGAAGAAATCAAAGCTGCCACTGACGGTATAACACTCCACCACCTCGGGATGGCTTTGGGCAGCACTCTGGAAAGAACGAAAGGCATCGGTGCTCTGATCCTTCAGGCTGACGGTGCAGATCACTTCCACGCTACGACAGATCTTAGCCAGGTTTAGATTGCTTAGATAAGGCCCGATCAGACAGGCTTCTTCCAGCTTGCGGACACGATTCAGGCAGGAGCTTGGTGATAAGCCGACGCGGTTTGCCAGATCCTGGTTGGTGATTCTGGCTTCCTGCTGCAGGATCGAAAGAATATTTCGGCTGATACGGTCAAGCTGCATAAGATAACCTTCTACGGGCGCTTTTTTAAGAATATTCAGCCTGTTTCTATCACTCATCACGCACGATTGCAGCGATAAACACGCTAAGTTGCGCTAGTTTGCCGTTGTCGATGGCGTTTCGCAACTTTCTTTCATGATGCCAAATTTTATTTGGCTCGATTTTATTATAGCTGCAGGATCTGCACTTTTTAGTGAAAATCAGAAAGCTCATTTTGTAGACATGACACTAAAATTACCCTCATCACTTCAGTAAATAGTTGGGTATGGCTATGTTGTTAATTCGTCCCTGTCAAATGAGCGATCTCGATGATCTGATGGCGCTGTCCCGTGCCGTGGGTCGTGGCATGACCTCTATGCCAGCCGATGAAGCGGCATGGCTGAGTAAAATAGAAGCCACGACACGCAGCTTCTCAGCGCAAGGCGCAGAAGATCCCATGGGCACCTATTTTATGGTGTTGGAAGATCCGGCATCGGGTCGCGTAGTGGGTACCACTGCGATCTATACCGGTATTGGTTTGGATCGTCCGTTTTACTCTTACAAAGTCTCTACCTTGGTGAGCAGCAGCAGTGATCTGGCGGTGACCCGTCAGGCTCGTGTCTTGAGCATGGTGAATGATTACACTGGCGCGACTGAAGTGGGTTCATTATTTGTTCTGCCGGAATACCGCAAGCCCGGTGTCGGCCAGTTCCTGTCCCGTGCCCGTTTTCTGACCATGGCGGATTTCCCGGAACGCTTTGGTGAAACCGTGATGGCGGAGCTGCGTGGCTGGCAGGATGAAAATGGTAATTCACCATTATGGCAGCACTTAGGTAGCCAGTTCTTTGGTATCGAGTTCCAGGATGCGGTGAACACGGTAGCTTTGAAGGGTACGCAGTTTATCTCCGATCTGATGCCGAAATATCCAATCTATATCGATCTGTTACCGCAAGAAGCCCGTGAGGTAATAGGTAAGCCCAATGACTCCTCCGCGCCTGCGCTGCATATGCTGAAAAAAGAGGGTTTCCAGTTTACCGGTTATGTGGATCTGTTTGATGGCGGTCCATCGGTACAGTGTCCGGTCGGTGAAGTGCATACTGTGCGTGACAGTCACCAGGGCCAGGTACGCATCAGCTTTGATATTACGGAGCAGGATGAGATGTATATGCTCAGCAACGGTAACCTGAATGATTACCGCGTTATGCTGGCACCGGCCCGTATGGCAGCGGATGGCACTTTGATGATCAATCAGGAAACGGCTCAGGCGTTAGGAATTAATCACACGGCACCGAATGCCCGTTATATCCCGTTTAAACGTAATCAACAGGCTCATGCCGTCGCGGCATAGTTTTATTGGAAGAGTTAGTGTTATTTCGAATCATATAGTCTCGCGAGACAGAGACACGAGCAATACGCGCTTTCCTGCAAAACATAGACAGTACTTCAGCCCCGTGTGCACGGGGCTTTTTTTGTGTCCGCTATTTGTAATGCGCACAGGGCCAGCAGAGGACTGAATCAGCCGTTCAGTGACATATTGAGCAGGTTGTAGGCTGGAGCCAGGAACAGGGCTTGTCTCAGCGTACTGTTTTTGCCAAAGATCTCTTCGGTTGATGGTTGTCCGACCAGTTGCCTGAAGGAATCCGCAGCATCTTCACCCAGTACCTTCTCCGCTAACTCAATTAACTTATTCGGTGTATCAATCTCATTTCTGAAGAGTTCTGATGATGCTTTAACAGCCTGTGCTGCCGAGCTATTCTCATCCAGCGTTTTGGTCATATTTTCGTTCATACGCTGAACGGCTAATAACAGGGCTGCTTTGCGTACTTCTTCTGGATCTAGATCGTTATCCCGCGCATTTTGATACGCTTTACTGAGTTCCGAATGATCTGAGTCTTTCAGATGCCGGAAGAGCAGATCTTCGGCAGCGTTAGAGCTTTGATTATTTGATGTCGCGTTAGCTCGATAAGGACCAAGTTGATCATCAACGGCGTCAGTAAACAGTGCTTGATTCAGTATTGGATTTGAACCAAAGAAACTGCCTTCGTCAGCACGCTTTATTCTATTCAGTAGTTTATTGTCAGGATCTTGCTGGAGTAGTTTTTTAAGCTCCTGAGCCCTGTCTTCAGGTTTCGCACTTACAAGGGCTTTATATTTATCAGGTACATAAGTGGAGTGTTTCGTACCTGTCGCAACCTGGGCTTGTTTGTGCCTTAGTCCGCCCAGATAAAAAGCTGCTTCTTCTACTTTTTTTAGATCGGTTCCATTATTTAAAGCGTAGTCATAGGCTTCTTTCAGAACTTTTTGATCGCTGGGCTTTAAGAAATCATAAATACTGCCAGATGATGCATGAGGATCGGCATAACCTTCCACTGGTTTTAGATAGCGTGGAAGATTGTTGCCTTCTCTGGCTGCATTGCTAATTTGCACTTCTGCCGCTGCACCTGTCCCAGTTTGTTGAACGGTATGCTTATCAGCGGTGTGGCCTTCAGTGGCTGTCCTGCTGGATTTGGGCTGATTAGAATGCAGGGATGGAGCTGATGAGTTATTGGTGATCTGCATAGATAACCTCCTGTTATCTGAGGGCTTCGCAATTAGCGTGCGTATCGAGTCAATATTAATCGACTTTATTGATAGTTATATCGGTTTTTTTATAGGCCTCTTTAATAAATAAATTGTTAGCTTGAGTAATTAATGTATTGCTTACTATTTGATTATCCGGAATCTGGCAAGTAATAAGATTGCTTTATCAGTGGATTTTTTAAGACAAATATTGTCCTTTGTTTTTTGTGAAAAATAATAAGGGCATGCCTTCATTGCTGCCAGCATGCCCTTTAAATGGATAATTACTGTCGTATCAGAGGGTTAGGCTGCGATGTTAGTAGACTCGAAAATCTTATCGGCATTGGCTTCGATAAAACCTTGGTAGACAACGCCTTCATTGTCGGCATGGCGCAGGGCGAACTCATAGAAGCAGGTCGCGATCTCATGCTCTTGGCCATCGGCAAAGGTAAATGCCATACGGTCAGCCATACTGGAGCCCTGTTCCAGCAGTGACTCAGGCGTACCTTTTACTTCACCGCCTACGGTGTTGACTGCAAAACCGGCGTCTTTTACACGCTGCAGCACTTCACGAATGCAGTTGGTGCTGTTTAGATGATTGATGCTGACCGTGAAGTGATTCACTCGGATACCAATCGCCAGTAACCAGGCACCGTACTCACTTTCTGCCATTACGGTTTGATAGTCTTCCCAGGCTGGCGTGCTCCAGTGACGACCCGAGCAGAACACACTTTGATCCATAGGCTGTTCGGTGATTTCAGCAGTGTACTTGGCAATAATCTGTTGTGCCTGTTCGCTCAGCTGGTCGGTCAGCAGCTCAGAGATAAAAATCTTAGGCACGGTATGATCCAGGTGGATAAAGCTTTTCGCACGCAGTTTTTTCGCTTTGAACTCATAGTCCCCTTGTACCTCGTAACCCATTTCCAGAATCAGAGGTACCAGGTTATCCAGTTGCAGCGGTGTATTGGCAAAGGTTCGGAAAGCGACATGGTCGTTAATCACTTCACCGTCGGTGGCGGCAAACAGCTGACGAATCTGCTCAGCCTGTGGTGTGATCTCGATATAGTTTTGCCAAAGTTGTTCAAAGAAAGCCTGTGGAGTCATGTTGTTTTCCTGTCACGGTTTTTCTGCTGGCACTCTTCAATGCCGCAGTAGGGGATTAAACCCCTTTATCTTTTATTTGGGTCATAACCTTGTGTGTAAAACAGGGTTATTTGTTATACCGGTAATAGAGGTAGTGTGACGAGACAGGGAGATGCCAGCAAACAAAAAAACTTCGTGTCTTGGTCAAGTTAAACTTGCTCTTGCGGCTCTTGGGTGGTGTTGTAGCCAGCTGTGCATCCAGCGCAGAAAATCCTGAATCTGCGGGTGCTTATGGGCGTCTTCTTTTTGCACTAACCAATAGCCGGGCATCAAGCCAGGGTTAAGCTCACTGATCGCTCTATCGCCCAAAGGAGCAATCAGATCGCCTTGGGTAATGGCATCTCGGGCATCGGGGACAGAGATCAGAGCCACGCCTAAACCCCGTTTAGCCGCTTCCAACAGACCCGCATGGCTATCCAGAGTCAACACCTGACGCTCCACCACGGTATCTACGCCAAGTGTGTTCAGTAACTTGCGCCACAATTCGACGGACAGAGGAGTGCAGAGCAGTCGGTGTTGGCTCAGATCGTCTTTGTGTTGCAGTGTTTTGTAGTAAGAGGAATCCGGCTGCAGCAGATCAGGCGCGCAGACCAGAAGTTTATCGTCGGTAATCAGCAGTTGCTTGTGACTGAAAGGCCACTGGCCAAAACCCCACTGTATCGCCAGATCCAGGCGTTCGGCGGCAAAGTCCGGAAAGGGCACTGTGGTCGTGATACGAATATCCAGTTCAGGGTGCAGGGCTTCATATTCGGGTAGCTTGGGCAGTAAGCAGTTCACAGCAAACCAGGGTGAGGTACTGATTCTCAATAGTGGCCGATGTTGCTGCTGTTTGACCTCTTTAATACCCCGGTCGATCAGGTCGATGCCTCGACGCACATAATCCAGTAGCTGTTCACCAGCAGCACTCAGCTCAATGCCTGAGGGGTGGCGGATAAACAGTGTCAGCTGTAACTGTTCCTCTAGTGATTTGATCTGCAAGCTGACCGCCTGAGGGGTCACGCACAGTTGTTCTGCGGCCTGTTTAAAGCTACCCAGTTCTGCGGCAACCGCAAAAATATGCAGACTGCGCAGTGGCGGTGTGCGCTGAATATTCATAAAGCTCTCTCTGACTGTTCTCCGGGGACGTCGTTTGGCTTGATCGACGACCTTGGCATTATACTTGTCCCGGTATAGCATGCCTGCGATTGATTTAGAGATCTGCAATCCAGCGAGCAATACGGTACAATTCGTATCCCCAAAGCATCACCCCAACTCTGACTGCTGAGCTGAATACATCCTTCTGATGGGCTTTAGTCGTTGTCGATGTTGGGATTATCCTTCAGACAGGAACAGGGTATGCACATTTTTTTCATAGAGGATCAGTCCTCTCTGGCACAAGGTATTTTGCAATACGCTGAGGCGATCCGTGGTATTCGGTGTACGGTGTATCAGGGTGACCCTGATGATATTGCTGAGCTGCAGCGTCAGCTGGCAGAGCTATCCGTGGACTTTGTGCTCAATACCTACGAATTTGCCGATAGCAAAAAGGTGGAGCAGCAGCCGGACAGGGCCTGGCAGATCAATGCTATCTTCCCGGATCACCTGGCGCATATCTGTCTGGAAACAGGCAGTGCTCTGCTGCATATCTCTACGGATGATGTTGTGGGTGAAACCCGTGGTATCGCTTTCCATGAGAAGGATAACGTTCACCCGCTGAATGCGTACGGTGAAAGTAAGTGGCAGGGCGAAGAAGCGATCCGCCAATTGCTGAAACGTCGCCTGATTCTGCGTCTTGGCACCTTGTTTGATGCGAACAGCAAGGGCTGGTTAAGCCAAATGGTGGCGCAGGCTGAGAGCAGTAAAGGTGTACAGGATGCCAGCGATATTATGTTTTCGCCAACCCCTGTTGCCGATGCCGCCCGTGTGATTATTGCTATGTTACAACAGATGGATTGTGGTGCGGACTGCTGGGGAACCTATCAATATGCCGGTGTTGAGCCGATCAGCCGCTTTGAGTTTGCCGAGCTGCTGGTTGAGTTGGGACAGGATCAGGGACTGCTGGATATGATGGCGGAAGCCCGCTCAGTATCGGCTGCTGCACTGGGTTTAACCGGTAAGCAGGCGCTGCATAAAGAGATGAATTGTCAAAAGATTATGGATCACTTCGGTATTAAGCAGCGCAGCTGGCGTCCTGCGTTGGTGGGGTATCTGGAGCATATTGCTGATAGTCGCAAAGCTGCCCAGGCTGAGCAACCCGAGGAAGTCGTCCATTCTGAGGAAAGTAAGTAGATGACTGCGTTACGAGCCATTATTTTTTATCTGGGTTATTCACTGGCCCTGGTACTGGTGTCCTGTATCGTGACACCGATTGCTCTACTGACCCCACCTAAAACCCGTGCCTGGTTGATTTTGCGTTATAACTGGTTTGTGCTGTTGTGGCTGCGTATTACCTGTGGTGTGCGCTATGAGATCGAAGGTGCTGAGCATATTCCACAAAACGGTGAAACTGTCGTAATTCTGGCGAACCATCAATCCGAGTGGGAAACCCTGTACCTACAGCTGGTCACTCAGCCAATGAGTACCGTACTGAAGCAGGAGCTGCTGAAGATCCCTTTCTTTGGCTGGGGCATGAAGGCACTGCAACCGATTCCTGTGGATCGCAGTAAACCCGCTGCAGCCATGAAACAACTGCTGAAAGAGGGCAAGCAGCGCCTGGATGAAGGCTTCTCCGTACTGGCGTTTCCTGAAGGCGCCCGCACCGAGCCGGGCACTCGTGGCGATCATAAAAAAGGCGGGGCTATGCTGGCGACCAAAAGTGGTAAAGCGATTCTGCCAGTGGCTCATAATGCCGGTGAGCATTGGACTTCCAGCCCGTTAAAGAAAAAAGCCGGTACTATCCGTGTTTGCTTTGGTCCGCTGATCCAGACCGAAGGTCGCCATGTCAATGATGTGCATGCCGAGGTGACCGAATGGTTGGAAGCTCAGGTGGATCGTTTGTCTGATCTGCCACCGGTGCGAGTTGAAGAGAAGAAGGCTGAAGCAACAGAGAAGAGCGCGGACTAAATTCAAAAGAGATTAATATAACCGCTCTCTTTAATACCAAACCAGATAAGTTGTTGTCGGAAAAGCTGCAAGGTGCCTTCCGACAATCATCAGGTACCGAAGTCAGTGTCGGATGGCGCTTCGCTTATCCAACCTGCTTGATATCAAGAAATTTATCGGGAATGGTATAAGTTTTGTGCTTAAGCCTCTTTTACAAATAGAGAGAATAAACAAAAAGCCGTTAGTGATTGATTGACGATCCAGTAGCGGCTTTTTTGTTGTCTGACTTGACGGTTATGGTTACGGTTATTGTACAAGCTTGTTCAGGATTATCGAATAAAGAGGTCGGTGATTTATGGTGAGCTTCGAATCACAGGATCTGGCGTGACTTATTTATTTTCTCCAGATGTTGAGCCCTTTTGACGTTTCAATGCAATTCGGCGGGCAAAGCGGATGCGGTACAGGCGGTAATACAGCGCCAGAATAAAGCAGATAACAGCCGGTACTGACAGTGTCATAAACTGATAGTTTTGATAGAGCCAGGTGCCCACAATACCGCCTGCGGTAAAGTCTAACAGCAGCAGGCTCAGTAAAATCAGCTTTCTCCGGTCGATGGGTTTATTGCGTAATGCCGCCCCTAGCATAATGCCCAGATCTGTCACAATACCTGTCATATGTGTGGTACGAATGACCGCACCACTGTAACGGGTCACCATCGCATTCTGCAGACCGCAGGCCGCGGAAGCAAGATAGTGGCCCGATAACGAACCTTGTTCTAACAGAAAAATGGCTCCCAGCAGCAACAGCCCTTCAATGATCAGCAGTGCATCATAATGCCGCCCCAGTTTGAGTGAGACATGGGGCATCATAAAACCGGACACCATCGCGCCCAGCATAAAGCTTACCACGACACCGGCTAAGTGCAGTGTTGTGGACAGTGTCTCGGGTGATAGGTGCAGAATGTCACTGCCCAGCAGAGTAACTGTGCCGGAAAGATGGGAGATAGACTGATGCTGGAAACCGAGCAGCCCCACCGCATTGATCGTACCAGCCATTAGGGCGAGTAGAAATGCACCGTACTCAATCCAGCGTGGCAGTCTTGAAATCACGTCAATGTCTCCCTGTTTCGAATGAAGTCAGACCCTGTGTGAATCTGGAGTCTATCAAACAGATCTGACTGAAGGGAGATGACCTTAGCCTCAGGTACTCTTTTATCATCAAGGTGTAAGGCATAGTGATAGTGCCGGTTAAGTATGTATAAAGTCAGGCTTGAGCAGGGGTTAGGATAGGTGTAATAACGCGTAATATTCTGTCGCTTTGGTTTTGGTTATATTGTTCTGAAACAGGTTGCCGCTGAAGATTAGGGCCAAGTCATGAGTTTTATATTGACCGCTGATGGAATTGTTATGTCTGCACAGCCCAGGACAGATCAAGTCAAGCTATTGGTGTTTGAGCGCCAAATCTATGCCATCGAACAGATTGTATTTGAGGTAGACGAGTTCTGTGTTGTTGAGTTAGGTCAGACGCTGCAACTCAGTGGCAGGGAAGAGCGTTATCTGGCCGTCACTAAGCATGCCCAACTGTTCACCATTGATGCCCTGGCTGCCCCCAACAAGTTACTGATTCACTGCCACGGTAGCGCCCGTATTATCAGCAGTTAATCTCAAAGGTTTTTAGGTGACTAAATAGCCATCCGTCAGGGAAGACGGTTTTTTTGTATGGTCTAAAAAAGCAGTCAGAGATAAAAAATAACCCCGCAAGTGCGGGGTTATCTCTAAATACTGAAGTCAGCTAAGAGGGCTGATTAGTACTTATAGCTTTCTGGCTTGAATGGGCCTTCAACGTCAACACCAATATAGTCTGCCTGCTCTTTAGACAGTTTGGTAATCACGCCGCAGAAGCCTTCAACCATATAGCGAGCTACTTCTTCATCCAGCTGCTTAGGCAGAACTTCAACAGTGATGTTCGCCGCTTTTTCTTCAGCAGACAGGTTAGCAAAGCCTGCTTGGTAAAGGTGGATCTGAGCCAGTACCTGGTTAGCAAAAGAGCCATCCATGATACGGGATGGGTGACCGGTGGCGTTGCCCAGGTTCACCAGACGGCCTTCAGACAGCAGGATCAGGTAGTCGCTGCTATCCAGGTTGACATCAGTACCTGGCTTAGCATCGCGGAATACCTTGTGTACCTGTGGCTTCACTTCTTCCCACGCCCAGTTTTCACGCATGTAAGCGGTATCGATCTCGTTATCGAAGTGACCGATGTTGCATACCACAGCACCTTTTTTCAGGGCTTTCAGCATGTTGGCGTTACAGACGTTGTAATTACCGGTCGTGGTTACGATCAGGTCGGTTTTTGCCAACAGTGCGCTGTTGATAGAGGCATCAGTACCGTCGAATTCACCGTTGTTAAACGGAGAAACCACTTCGAAACCGTCCATACATGCCTGCATCGCACAGATAGGATCCACTTCTGTAACAGAAACGATCATGCCTTCCTGACGCAGAGATGCCGCAGAACCTTTACCCACGTCACCGTAACCGATCACCAGGGCTTTTTTACCTGACAGCAGGTGGTCAGTACCGCGCTTAATGGCATCGTTCAGAGAGTGACGACAGCCGTATTTGTTATCGTTCTTGGACTTGGTTACCGCGTCGTTTACATTGATCGCAGGGACTTTCAGAGTACCCTTGTGCATCATCTCGATCAGACGGTGAACACCCGTGGTGGTCTCTTCAGATACGCCGTGGATGCTGTCCAGCATAGCTGGGTATTGCTCGTGGATCAGAGCGGTCAGATCACCGCCGTCGTCCAGCAGGATGTTGGCATCCCATGGCGCACCGTCTTTATTGATGGTTTGCTCCAGACACCAAACGTACTCTTCTTCTGTCTCACCTTTCCAGGCAAATACCGGAATGCCTTGAGCAGCGATAGCTGCAGCAGCGTGGTCTTGCGTAGAGAAGATGTTACAGGAAGACCAACGAACTTCTGCACCCAGGGCTACCAGTGTTTCGATCAGCACGGCAGTCTGGATGGTCGTGTGAATACAACCGATGATCTTAGCGCCAGCCAGCGGTTGCTCGGCACGGTACTTCTCACGAATCGCCATCAGCGCCGGCATTTCAGACTCAGCGATGCGGATTTCGTTACGGCCATAGTCAGCAAGAGAGATATCAGCGACTTTGTAGTCAGTGAAGCTCATTAGGTTTCTCCATTCAGGTGAATGGGCGCCCTTGCAATAATAAAATTTGGCATCGGTCTGAGCGTAGCGGAATAAACTCCGTTGCAGCGCCCCTCAGTCCGATGTGATGCCAGCAGGGCTGACAATCAGATGCGACAAAGCAGGAGCCAGGCTCCTGCTTTGTGGTGTACGTTAACCGTACATTATAGATGCTCTGTGACAAAACAGATCATCCGGGTCTGTATCTAATTGAGAGTAATCAGATTACAGGCCAGCATCAGCACGCAGTGCGTCAGCTTTATCGGTTTTTTCCCATGGGAATGCCGTGAAGGTGTCATCGCCCACGGTCATCTCAAAAGGATTACGGCCAAAGTGACCGTATGCTGCAGTCAGGCGGTACATAGGGTGCAGCAGATCCAGCATGCTGGTGATTGCGTATGGACGCAGATCGAAGTGCTCACGCACCAGCTGGATGATCTTCTCGTCGGAGATCTTACCTGTGCCAAAGGTGTTGATAGATACAGACGTTGGCTCTGCAACACCAATCGCGTAGGACACCTGAATCTCACAACGGTCCGCCAGGCCTGCTGCGACGATGTTTTTCGCAACATAGCGACCCGCGTAAGCCGCAGAACGGTCTACTTTGGATGGATCTTTACCAGAGAACGCACCGCCGCCGTGACGAGCCATACCACCGTAGGTATCTACGATGATTTTACGACCGGTCAGGCCACAGTCACCCACAGGGCCACCGATAACAAAGTTACCCGTTGGGTTGATATGGAACTTGGTGTCTTTCGTCAGCAACTCAGCAGGAATCTCATGCTTGATGATCAGTTCCATTACCGCTTCACGCAGATCTTCCTGAGAAACTTCAGGGTTGTGCTGAGTGGACAGAACGATGGCATCAATTGCAGATACCTGACCGTTTTCATAACGGCAGGAAACCTGAGATTTAGCATCCGGGCGCAGCCAAGACAGCAGACCGTTCTTACGGGTCTCAGCCTGACGCTCAACCAGGCGGTGAGCAAAAGTGATAGGTGCAGGCATCAGTACTTCGGTTTCGTTAGACGCGTAACCGAACATCAGGCCCTGGTCACCGGCACCCTGATCTTCAGGCTTCTTACGATCAACGCCCTGTGCGATATCAACGGATTGCTTACCAATCAGGTTGATGATGCCACAGGTGCTGCCGTCAAAGCCTACATCAGAAGAGGTATAGCCGATGTCATTAATAACATTACGGACCAGATCTTCCAGATCGATCCAGGCAGAAGTGGAAATTTCACCAGAAACAATGGCAACACCAGTTTTTACCATAGTTTCACAGGCAACACGGGCGTACTTATCTTCCGCCAGAATCGCATCGAGTACGGCATCAGAAATCTGGTCAGCGATTTTGTCCGGATGGCCTTCAGATACAGATTCAGACGTAAATAAAGAGTATTCGCTCATGATTCTCTTATTACCCTCAAAGGAGTTGAAAATAAGGAATTAGCCAGACCTTTTAAATAGGTTAAGACCTGACCTCCTGTAACAGACATACAAGGATAAACGTATGACTGTTGGTTTGACCGGCAGGAGGGTCGCTCAATAGAACAATCCAACCGGGTGTAGCGATGACCCGGCAAGTCCTCGTCCACCACGTTGAAGACCCCATTGCATAAGAGGTCATGGCTTGGAGCGTTATAAAAACACCATCGAATGGGACGCGCCTAAGGTTAATCGTTAATTGTAGCCATTTGCCCTGCTGAATGCACAATGAAATTTACTAAAATTACCCTGAAAAACGCTCATTTTCACTATGGAGGATAAAATTCATTCGCAATTGCCGTGTTATTCCATTCTATCTGTCATGAAATGAAGTTCAGGGTTTGAAGAGTGCGGCCTTATAAGCGACAATACGCGCCTATTTACGGTGGTTTGTCCCATTTTGAGCTTAACTTATACGCTTTGAACGTATCGTTAACGCTCTGGCAGGCCATGAACATACTTTGCAGTGATACCTCTGTTTATAAGAGCATCACACACCCAGGAGCCAGGTAAGCATGCCTTCCCGTTCTGATTTAGCTAATGCCATCCGTGCCTTGAGCATGGACGCCGTCCAGAAAGCCAAGTCCGGTCACCCCGGTGCCCCAATGGGGATGGCTGATATTGCTGAAGTGCTATGGAACGACTTCTTAAAGCACAACCCACAGAACCCGAACTGGTACAACCGCGACCGCTTTGTCCTGTCCAACGGACACGGTTCTATGCTGCTGTACTCTCTGCTGCATCTGAGCGGCTACGATCTGTCTATCGACGATCTGAAAAACTTCCGTCAGCTGCACGCTAAAACCGCAGGTCACCCTGAGCACGGTTATGCGCCTGGTATTGAAACGACCACCGGTCCTCTGGGTCAGGGTATTGCTAACGCGGTAGGTATGGCAGTGGCTGAAAAAGCCTTAGCGGGTCAGTTCAACCGTGACGGTCACGAGATTGTTGATCACTACACCTACACCTTCCTGGGTGATGGCTGCATGATGGAAGGTATCTCCCACGAGGTATGTTCTCTGGCCGGTACACTGGGTCTGGGTAAACTGATCGCGTTCTACGATGACAACGGCATCTCTATCGATGGTGAAGTAGAAGGCTGGTTTACTGATAACACCGCACAGCGTTTTGATGCTTACGGCTGGCACGTGATCAAAGTAGACGGTCACAATCCAGAAGAGATCAAAGCCGCGGTTGAAGCGTCTAAAGCAGAAGCTGATAAGCCAAGCCTGATCATCTGTAAGACCATCATCGGTTTTGGTTCACCAAACAAAGAAGGTAAAGAGGATTGCCACGGTGCACCTCTGGGTGATGACGAAATCGCACTGACCCGCGAGCGCCTGAACTGGCCTCACGCGCCATTCGAAATTCCTGCAGAGATCGCAGCGGGCTGGAATGCACAGGAGAAAGGTGCAGCAGCTGAAAGCGCGTGGGCAGAGCAATTTGCAGCTTACCAGGCGGCACATCCTGAGCTGGCCGCTGAGCTGGAGCGTCGTATGAACGGCGACCTGCCTGCAGACTTCGCTGAGAAAGCCGATGCGTACATCAAAGCCTGCCAGGAAAAAGGCGAGACCGTTGCGACCCGTAAAGCGTCTCTGAACAGCCTGAACGCCTTTGGTCCTGAGCTGCCTGAACTGCTGGGCGGTTCTGCGGATCTGGCACCATCTAACCTGACCTTCTGGAACGGTGCAAAAGCGATCACCGCTGACGATGCTTCCGGTAACTACATGCACTACGGTGTACGTGAGTTCGGTATGGCTGCCGTCATGAACGGTGTGGCGCTGCACGGTGGTTTTGTCCCTTACGGTGCGACCTTCCTGATCTTTATGGAATACGCCCGTAACGCAGTACGTATGGCGGCTCTGATGAAGCAGCGCGCTATCTACGTATTCACCCACGACTCTATCGGTCTGGGTGAAGACGGTCCGACTCACCAGCCGGTTGAGCAAGTACCTAGCCTGCGTGGCACGCCAAACATGAGCGTATGGCGTCCATGTGATGCGGTAGAGACTGCCGTATCCTGGAAAGCAGCGCTGGAGCGTAACGACGGCCCGACTTCTCTGATCCTGTCTCGTCAGAACCTGGCGCATCAGCCACGTACTGAAGAGCAGCTGGCGAACATCGCCCGTGGTGCTTACGTACTGAAGGACTGCGAAGGTACAGCTGATGCTATCCTGATCGCTACCGGTTCCGAAGTGACTCTGGCGCTGGATGCGGCAGAGAAGCTGACTGCAGAGGGCAAGAAGATCCGTGTAGTCTCTATGCCTTCTACCGATCGTTTTGATGCACAGGACGCGGCTTACCGTGAGCCTGTACTGCCTGCTGACGTGATCACTCGTGTCGCAATCGAAGCAGCGCACAAAGACTTCTGGTACAAGTACGTGGGTCTTGAAGGTGCCATCATCGGTATGGAAACCTTCGGTGAATCTGCACCGGCAGATCAACTGTTTGAAGAGTTTGGTTTCACTGTGGACAACATCGTTGGCACAGTTTCCGAACTGCTGGAAGAACTGGACGACTAATTTAATCGGTCGTTAGCATCTGCCAAGCATTCACAAAAAGGGCAGGCCATTTGGTCTGCCTTTTTTGCTTATACCACTCCCGATAAGTTTCTTGATATCAGAGTAGGTTGGATAAGCGAAGCGCCATCCGACAGTGACTTCGATATATGGCTATTGTCGGAAGGTGCCTTGCGTCTTTTCCAACCTACAACAACTTATCTGGATTGGTATTAATTGGATATACTTAATAGTAGACTCTTAGAGCTTTATTCTGGCTAAACAACTTGTTTTGCTGCGATTGATCCCGATATTCTAACGGGTAAGTGTTTAGATTTTCGGATAGCTTGGGAGGTAAGCGATGATCAGTGTTCGTGAAGTGGCTAACTATATGCTACATCGTGATGCTATGAATGAAGGCGATGGATTGTCTAATCTGAAACTGCAAAAGCTGGTTTATTATGCCCAAGGATTCCACTTGGCTATTTTTGATCAGCCTTTATTTGAAGAGCGGATAGAGGCCTGGACCCATGGTCCTGTGACCCCGGAGCTTTATCAACAGTATAAAAGTTTTGGTAAAAACCCTATTCCTCTAGCTGGTGATAGTGGCCTGAATCAGTGTGTATTCAGTGATAATCAACGCGAACTTCTTGATGAGGTCTTTGAGGTTTTTGGTCAATACTCGGCTTGGAAGCTGCGTGATATGACTCATGAAGAGTCTCCTTGGCTGAATAACGAGTCTCATGCCGGAGTGATAAGCCCAGACGAGATTAAGGAATACTTTAAAACACGAATCCAGTAACGGATATGGGGTATGGTCAGAAAAAGGATTAAGGCCAGACAGCCTAAACAAGGGCACTCAGTTAAAGCATTGGATGTGCCCAACTATGATAATCGTCCACCCGTCTTCTCTTTAGAACGAGTACAACAGGGTAATTACTGCTTTTCCTCTCTCGATCAAACACATAAAGCACAATTTGCCGAAGCGATATTTCGCCGTAGAGGCATTACTTGGCGGGAGATAAAATCTGTTGATCGACATAGCCTCGGTTTTGAGAAGATAGCCCGCAGTGGTATAAAGGCACCGATCCCCGCTTTTATCACTGAAGACGAAGAAAGCTTTCTTGCATTTCGTTATAACGGTATGAGCCCTATGGTTGGCTACCGGGTACGGGATGTGTTTTATGTCTTATGGTTTGATCATAACTTTACGCTGTACAAGCATTAGAATGAATTTGTGAGTCGAGAGAATTGCTGGCTTTGCCTCCTCTTTCGGACATACGAAAAATGCCCATCCCTATCAGGATGGGCATTTTTTGCGAAAATCAAATGACCTTATAGCCTATCCACCCCTGCTGGTGGGGTCTTCACATCATCATTAGAGTGCATGCTTTTACCAACCCCATCCCTTACGATCAATCACCAGGTCTATCTTCTGTTCGGCCAATTGCTGATAAAGCGCGGCCTTGGCTTTAATCATTGCTTTGGCTATTAGACTGGTATCAGAGGTTTCAGGTTCCAGATAGAGATCGATATCACCGCCTCTGGCCTGATCATCCAAATGGGAACCAAACAGATAAACCAGGCTTTGATTGCCAAAATGTTGGCGTAATGTGCTAACAATTTGCTGAGTCTGTTGCAGACTTAGACGCACGGTCTTGATCCCCACTTTGACACATTAATGGTGGTTACTTCAGTAGTAACCCTCTTTTTCCTCTTAGAGCTATCCGCGCTAGATCTCTATGAAACAAGTTCAGTGGATTAATATCTTGAAACTTCCGTCGCACAAGTTTGCGCCCAGCCGTCGGATGGGAGAAAATGTCGCTCCATTTTTCGGTCATTAGGCGCAAAGATAGCTGCCGATGATCAGTAACGCTGCGATTTAGTTTTTTGTTAACGGAGTGGCGCATCCTTTGGGTATATACAAGCTGGCAATTAATGGTTATGGCCGTATCGGGCAGTGTGTCCTGCGGGCCTGTGCTGAACGTTCCGATTGCTCCGATCTCCAGGTCGTGGCGTTAAACGAGCTATCTGATCTGGATACGATTACCTACCTGACCCGTTATGATTCCACCCATGGGCGCTTTCCTGCTGAAGTCAGCCAGACTGAAACTGAACTGGTGGTTGCAGGTCGGCCTATACAGGTGTTGAGTCAACCGGATGCGTCTTTGCTGCCCTGGGGCGAGCTGGGTATTGATCTGGTGATGGAGTGCTCGGGCTCTTTCAAAGACCGTGCATCTGCGCAGCAGCATCTGGATTCCGGTGCTAAGCGTCTGCTGTTTTCCCAGCCTGCAGAAGCGGATGTGGATGCCACTATTGTTTATGGTCTGAATCAGCATGAACTCAGGTCCGAACATACCATTATTTCCAGTGCGTCCTGTACGACAAACTGTGTGATCCCTATTTTAAAGCTGATCGATGATCACTTTGGTATTGCTCACGGGGTTACCACGACGATTCATTCTGCGATGAATGATCAGCCGGTGATTGATGCTTATCACCAGACCGATCTGCGTTTGACCCGCGCCGCGATGAGTTCGATTGTGCCGGTAGATACTGGTCTGCCAAAGGGGATTGATCGTTTGTTGCCTCATCTGTCAGGCAAGTTTGAATCCCTTCATCTGCGGGTGCCGACGTTGAATGTATCGGCGATGGATATGACCCTGTGTGTGAACACCGATGCCAGTGCGGAGCAGACCAATCAGATCCTGTCTGAGGCGGCGAAAGGGCCATTATTTGGGCTATTGGGCTATACCGAAGAGCCCCATGCCTCGGTAGACTTCAACCATGATCCGCGCTCAGGCATTGTGGATGGTACTCAGACCCGGGTCTCCGGTAAGCGTATGGTGAAACTTTTGTGCTGGTTTGATAACGAGTGGGGCTACGCCAATCGTATGGTGGATGTGGCTCTGTCCTGGTTAAGGCAAACCCGGTAACGGCAAAAAACTGCGCCTGACAACGTATTGCATTTTTATCCTTGTAACTGAAACGGTAGGAATTATCCCATGTCCGTATTGAAAATGACTGACCTGCAACTGGCCGGTAAACGCGTCCTGATTCGTGAAGATCTGAACGTACCGGTTAAAGACGGTAAGGTAACTTCTGATGCACGTATCCGTGCTTCTCTGCCTACGATTGAACTGGCGCTGAATGCCGGTGCTAAAGTGCTGGTGATGTCTCACCTGGGCCGTCCAACGGAAGGTGAATACGCCGAGGAGTTCTCTCTGGCACCTGTGGCGAATCATATCGCTGAACTGCTGGGTCGTGAAGTACGTCTGGAGAAAGATTACCTGAGCGGTCTGGAAGTGGCGGACGGTGAACTGGTCATTCTGGAAAACGTACGTTTCAACAAAGGCGAGAAGAAAGACGAAGACGAACTGTCCCGTGCTTATGCGTCTCTGTGTGATGTTTTCGTGATGGATGCCTTTGGTACGGCGCACCGTGCCCAGGCGTCTACGCATGGTGTCGCACGTTTTGCTCCGGTTGCCTGTGCCGGTCCTCTGCTGGCCAATGAGCTGGATGCACTGGAAAAAGCCCTGGCCGCACCGGCCAAGCCAATGGCGGCTATCGTGGGTGGTTCCAAAGTTTCCACGAAACTGGAAGTGCTGTACGCATTGTCTGATAAGTGCGACAACCTGATCGTGGGTGGTGGTATCGCGAACACCTTTATCGCAGCGGCAGGCTACAATGTGGGTAAATCCCTGTATGAAGCGGATCTGATTCCGATTGCCAAGAGCCTGATGGAAAAGACCTCAATCCCTGTTCCGGTTGACGTGGTTGTTGCGAAAGAGTTCAGTGAAAATGCTGAAGCCGTTGTGAAAAAAGTGGATGAAGTTGCTGACGATGAGATGATTCTGGATATCGGTCCTGAAACAGCGGCGCAACTGGCGGCACAACTGAAAGAAGCCAAGACCATTCTGTGGAACGGCCCTGTGGGTGTTTTTGAGATCGATCAGTTTGGCGAAGGCACCAAGACTCTGTCTCTGGCCATTGCTGAAAGCGAAGGCTTCTCTATTGCCGGTGGTGGCGACACGCTGGCCGCGATTGGCAAATATGATATCGAAGATAAAGTCTCTTATATCTCTACCGGTGGCGGTGCTTTCCTGGAATACGTGGAAGGTAAAAAACTGCCAGCAGTCGTCGCGCTGGAACAAGCTGCTAAACTGGTAGCAGACGACGTTGATACTTGCTGTGGCAGCGGTTGCTGCGATTAATCCCCTGTTTAACAGTCGGGTACTACGACAACTGTCAGAAAACAGTTGAGATACGGCAAGGCTAACGCTAGTCTTGCCGGACTTATTTTCCAGGACTGGGTAGCAGGTCATCAGTTTAGTTTTTTTCTGAGCTGACGAGACTGACACCGGGTACTGAAACTTATTTCATACATCCAAAATCGAATCTTACGATTTAACCAAGGATATTGATCATGGCTTTAATCAGTATGCGTCAGATGCTGGACCACGCTGCAGAGTTTGGTTACGGCGTACCGGCTTTTAACGTAAATAACCTTGAGCAGATGCGCGCGATTATGATCGCTGCGGATAAAACTGACTCGCCTGTTATCGTGCAAGCCTCTGCTGGCGCACGCAAATACGCCGGTGCTCCTTTCCTGCGCCACCTGATTTTGGCAGCAATTGAAGAATTCCCGCACATTCCTGTGTGTATGCACCAGGATCACGGCACCAGCCCAGCGGTATGTCAGCGTTCTATCCAACTGGGCTTCAGCTCCGTAATGATGGACGGTTCCCTGATGGACGACGGTAAAACACCTGCGTCTTACGAGTACAACGTAGACGTAACCCGTCGTACTGTAGACATGGCACACGCGTGTGGTGTTTCTGTAGAGGGTGAGCTGGGTTGTCTGGGGTCTCTGGAAACCGGTCAGGCCGGTGAAGAAGACGGTGTTGGCGCAGAAGGCACTCTGGATATGGACCAGATGCTGACTGATCCTGAAGAAGCCGCTGACTTCGTTAAGAAAACCGGTGTTGATGCACTGGCAATCGCTATCGGTACTTCTCACGGTGCGTACAAGTTCACCAAGAAGCCGACGGGTGATGTACTGCGAATCGACCGCATCAAAGAGATTCATGCCCGTATCCCGGATACTCACCTGGTGATGCACGGTTCCTCTTCTGTACCTCAGGAGTGGCTGGCAGTAATCAACGAGTTTGGCGGTGAGATCCCGGAAACTTACGGTGTACCGGTTGAAGAGATCGTTGAAGGTATCAAGCACGGTGTGCGTAAAGTAAACATCGATACGGATCTGCGTCTGGCTTCTACCGGTGCGATTCGTCGTTTCCTGGCGGAAAACCCATCTGAGTTTGATCCGCGTAAATACTTCAAAGCGTCTATGGATGCGATGGTTCAGATCTGTGTGGATCGTTATGAAGCGTTCGGTACAGCGGGTAATGCAAGCAAGATCCGTGCAGTATCTCTGGACGATATGTTCGCCCGTTACGCCACTGGCGAACTGGACCCTAAAGTAAAATAATCCGTTTTACTGTTATACCAAACCAGATAAGTCGTTGTAGGTCGGAAAAGCCGCAAGGCGCCTTCCGACAATCATCCGATACCGGAGCAAATGTTGGATGGCGCTTCGTTTATCCAACCTACTTTGATATCAAGAAACTTATCGGGAATGGTATTAGTTGATCCAAGAAAAACCCGCATAGCGATATGCGGGTTTTTTTCGTACTAAAAGATGAGAATGACGTGAAGAGGACTATTTAAACTGCTCGTAATGACCACCGATGGCAAAAATATAGATATAGTGATCATCGAATTTATAGATCAAGCGATCCTTCTGGCTGATACGCCGGGACCAGAAGCCTGAGAGGTTGTGTCTTAAGGCCTCAGGTTTGCCGATACCCTGAGTCGGATCTGCCCTGAGTAGTTCCTTCAAAATGCGACATAGGGCTTTATGCAGTTGCTTATCTCTATTACGAAGCTCTTCGTATACCTGCCAAGTACTCCCTTCAAAGATTAAGGATCTCATCCAGTTCCTCCTTGGAAGGTTGATGCCCCTTGTGTTGCTGATGGGTTTCCATGGATTCAGCAATCTGTTTCATCAGTGCCTGATTTTGCAGCACATATAGCGTTTCCTGTTCCCGTTCCCAATCTTCAGCGCTAATCACCACAAAATCCTCACCAGAGCGGCGGGATACTTTTAAGGGCTGATGGTCCTGAACTACAGTTTCAATGTAGCTTTTCAGATTATCGCGAAACTTGTTAACACTGACACTGTCCATTTTACACTCTCGTGATGTACGGTAATTCCGTACATATTAAATTAGGCTTGGGTATTCAGCCAGAAAAAGATTTCGATTAGCCGACGGCTATAGATAAGATCTAATGCCATAAAAATGAAATCTCAACCTGATAAGGATAGGCGCTTCGTTATTTATAGACTGAGCATGCGTAATTTCATCGAAAAAATGGAGAGCAAATGAAACCAGCCATTGAAGTTTTCTGGCGTTTTTTACTGCTGGGTTGTGTCAGTTTTGGTGGGCCTGCGGCTCATATCGGTTATTTTCGTACCACCTTTGTGGAAAAGCTGAAGTGGTTAGATGACGATGCTTATGCCCGTTTGGTGGCGTTAAGCCAGTTTCTACCAGGGCCGGGCTCCAGTCAGGTGGGGTTTGCGATTGGTGTCAATCGTGCCGGTTGGTTGGGTGGTTTAGCGGCGTTTACTGGTTTTACCCTGCCGTCTTTTGTCTTGTTAACCCTGTTGGCGACGTTGACGTTGCAGCATACGGATACCGGTCTGTTAAACGGTGCGATTCATGGTCTTAAGTTGTTGGCTGTCGTGGTGGTCGCGGATGCCTGCCTGGGGATGTATCGCAATTTCTGTAACAACCAATGGACGATGGCAATTGCGGTTTTAACGGCGGTTGTGTTGTTGATGCTACCGGGCATTGGTAGCCAGATTGTGCCGCTGATTGTTGCAGCGGGTTTTGGTATCTGGCAAAGACAGCGGCTGATGTCTGAAAGCTCTGCTAAGGCGGCGCAGTCAGTCGCTTCGTCTTATTCGCAAGCAGGGCAATCCAATCAACCCGGTGTATTGAAGTCCCGTGCGTTATGGCTGTTTTTTGCTTTGCTATTAGGCTTACCTTTGTTTGCTTCAATCGCGGAAAGCCTGGATCTGTTCAGTCGTTTCTATCAGGCGGGTAGCTTGGTGTTTGGTGGTGGTCATGTGGTTCTGCCGCTGTTACAGGAGTTGGTTGGCGAAAGCATGGCTCAGGATCGCTTTCTGACTGGTTATGCGGCGGCACAGGCGGTGCCGGGGCCGATGTTTACTCTGGCTTCTTTCCTGGGGGCTGATCTGTGGTTAGAGAGTCCAATTGCGGGGGCTTTTATTGCGACAATCGGTGTTTTTGCGCCAGGTCTATTGCTGATGTATGCCCTGCAACCTCACTGGGAGCAATTAGCGGCTAAACCGAAAATGGCGGCGGCTGTGGCTGCGATTAATGCGGCGGTAGTCGGTTTGCTGCTATCGGCGTTGTATACGCCCGTGTTTAGCTCGGGGGTGTTGTCTGGCGTCGATATGGCGCTGGTGCTGTTAGGATTCTGGGTGTTAAAACAGCTGAAGTTATCCCTGTTATGGATTGTGGCCGCTTATCTGATGGTCGGTATGATCTTTTTCTAAGGCAACAGGTCCTTTAGGGTCATGCTTCTTCTTGGACAGCGCTTCTTCCAGAATAAGACTCAGGCCGGTGACTGTGGATATATTCTCTCTGTAATAAGGGAATAGGGGCAGTCACCGACCTGATTGTTTTTTAGTTGGGCTGTTTTATCCACAGGGAGATGGAGTAAACGTTATTCACAGAAGTTAATGATCCTCTGCTTATTCGCTTTCTTGTTGCTTGTTCTTGCGGCAGTGCTTCTGATTTTAGGCTTTATAAGCCTCCAGCCTCCAGCCTCCAGCCTCCAGCCTCCAGCCTCCAGCCTCTAGATTGAAAAATCCGTTAAACGATTGGCTTTGAGTTCACGTTTGTGTTGATACATGCTTTCATCGGCCCGGTTGAGCAGGCTTTCAAAGCAGTCTTCCGCGGTCATCTCACACACTCCAAAACTGGCATTCAGAAAGAGTTCGCCCTGGGGGATGGAGAGCGGAGTGCCAGCCAGAGCTTGCTGTACTTTGCCTTTGATCTCTTGAGCTTCATTCAACTGAGTCGTTGGCAGCAGGGCCAGAAACTCATCACCGCCCAGGCGAAAGGCAAAGTCGGTGCCTTTCAGTTGTTCGGTGATGATACGGCCAAAGTGACATAGGGCATCATCGCCTACCGCGTGACCATAGGTGTCATTGATCGGTTTAAAGCGATTTAGATCAATTGAGAGAATGGAAAAGGGCGTGCTATGTTGTTCAAAACGAGTAATCTCTTCCGTTAACACTTCGGTGAGTTTTTTGCGGTTGTATAGCCCTGTCAAAGGATCAATCAAGGAGGCCTGTTTCAGCTTTTTAAAGGCATTCAGTAAGTCAGAATGTTCTTTCAGAATCAGGTCTTCGATCTCAGCAATTTCGGCAATCGGTGTTTTAGAGCGTTTCAGGATGATTTGATCCGACTGGCTGATCGACTTCATTTTATCGATAAACTGATCAAAGGGCGCAATAATACTGGCCTTGATTGCCCGGGTGTAGACGAGATACGTAGCGACGACTGTCAGTATCAGCAGGAGCATATTCATAATAAAGCTGTGCAATAGCGGCAGCTTCAGGTTTTCAAAACCATAGCTGATACTCAGGACTCCGGCGATGTCGCCTGCTTTGGCATTGCCGTGGCAGGCAAGACATTCAGCCTGAAACTCTATGGGTTTAGAGTAGATAAAACCATACTCACTCCGGTAGCTCACACGATTATCAGGGCCGATACCTTTCAGTAATTCGGCTTCTGCTTCCGTAAATTTCCACCGGCTTTCCCTGGCACCAAAAAGCTCAATAACCTTCTCCGAGCGGTGCATGTGGAAGTTGACGCCATTATGATAGTTGTTCAGCTCATTTAATTTTTTGCTGATATCCTCTTTATTCCAGCCTTTCTGCATAAAGGCATAGAGATTGGCAAAAACGATATCCGATAAAAACTCGCCTTCCTGTTGAACCGCTTTTTTTACCAGAGTGATCTGGTAGGCTACCAACAAGGAACCGATGAATACGGCTACCAGCAAACCAGAGGCTAAAGAGAGCTTTTTAAATTTAGAAAACAGGGCGACCTTCCGCATAGAGATCCTTTCATCTGGTTGAGAGTAAGTCTGATGTTAAGCTGGAAAGCGGCTTAACATCTATGTGGCGACATTCCCTGTTGCAAACCCCAGACCTGGGATATTGTTGTTTTCCATAGGTTAATTTTAAAACGGTAGCGACAGTGAAGGTAATGGTAAAAGGCACTTTATATAGTTGTCTTTGCTATATGGATGATAAGTATCAATTAAGAACCGGGTTGAGTCTTATCATTTAGTCGGTTTAAAAGCTGATGAGAGGTTGAGCATGCAAGAGTTTATACAGAATAATCAGGGTGTTATTGCCGCAGTGCTGTTTTTGATGGTGCTGCCGTTTTATATCAAGAAGATCAAACAGTGGTCTAAGGCCAGTCAGGAAAAAGATAAGGCACGACGCAAAAGGCTTAAGGATCTTTAGTGCTGTGCAGGCGAATACTGCAGAAGTATAAACGGTGGTGCTGTCGCGAAATGCGAAGCGCCCTGAACGGGTGCTCAGGGCGGGTTTTCAGGACGTGGGCGCAGAGAAGCCGGTGCGTTTATCCGGCTGAATTTAGGCGTCAGTGAGCCTCGACTTCCGCAACCTGGATTACTTCCGATTCATCACAGGCTGCTGCCTTCCATTCCTGATAGGCTTCCAGCTGCTCTACCTGCTGACAGTAAGCTTGACAGGCTTCCGGCAGATCCACCTGATAGGTGATAAAGCGACTGACTACAGGGGCATAAAACGCATCGGCGATAGAAAAATCACCCAGCAACCAAGGCCCACCTGAAGCGGTTAACAGCTGTTGCCACAGGCTACTGATACGGTCGATCTCTTTCTGCGCAGCGTCTGAAGGCGTAAAGCCTGAGAAGGTTTTACGCATATTCATCGGTAGCTCACCGCGCAGGGCAAAAAAGCCTGAGTGCATTTCGGAAACCGCTGAACGTCCCATGGCTCTGAGTGTTGGATCTTTAGGCCAAAACTGCCCTTCACAACATTCATTGATATATTCGCAGATCGCCAGAGAATCCCAAATTTCTATTTCTTGTGCCTGATCTCCCTGTTCCTTTAAAACGGGCACCTTACGGCTGGATGAGTGTTGAGCCATTAACGCTGGCATCTCATCGGTCATCAAAGGGATGCGGATCTCGCTAAAACTCCAGTTGGCCTGCTTCATTAACAGCCAGGGGCGCATCGACCAGGATGAGTAGTTTTTATTGCCTATGATCAGGGTTCTTTCAGTCATTTTTCTTCCTCCATGTGATGGATGCAAGTCTGGAAGAATCCTGTTAAGCGCTCAAACGAATAATATTTACCTCAGGTATAAGCGAGGCTTATCGGTTTGCTTGATAGGGAAAAGGGTATGATGGTGACTAAGATGGAGTTCTTAGAATGGCTGGACTAGCTGTAAAATAGTGATGACAGACGCTGTAGAAAATAGTAGTAGAGTGCTGTTTAAGATAAGAGCCAGGAGGATAACAATATGATGGAAACCGAGCTGTTGCGTACCTTTCTGGCTGTGGTCGATACCGGCAGTTTTACCCGTGCAGCCAGGCAGATTTTCCGTACTCAGGCGGCGGTCAGTCAGCAGATGAAGCGCTTGGAGCAGACCCTGGGCAAAACGTTATTCGAACGTGAAGGGCGGGTGCTGGAGCTGACTCAGGATGGCAAAGCACTGACCGGTTATGCTCGTCGAATAGTGAATTTGCATGATGAAGCGATGCAGCAACTACAGCAGGAAGAAGCCTGCCCTCCGCTACGGTTGGGCTGCCCGGATGATTATCTGCATACGGTTGTACCCGGGCTACTGGCTTTGATTGAACAGCGTTTTCCAAAGCTTGAGGTACAGATTTTTGGTGGTTCGACCAATCGTTTGCGTCCCCAGTTGGATGCCGGTGAGCTGCACCTATCGGTGATGACCCGTCACCCCGGCAGTGATGAGGGCTATACCCTGTTTCAGGATCAGGGCGTATGGGTGATTCCCGACGGTATGGACCCGGAAAAGGTGGAAGTATTACCTTTGGCGCTGTCCGAGCCGGATTGTAAGTTTTACAGCACCGCCATTGATGGACTGGAAAAACTGGGGCGACGCTATCAGGTGCGCGCCGTAGTGAATAATACCGCGCTGCTGGCGGAACTGGTGCGGCGTAACGGTATGGTCAGTGCCATGGTGACCAGTGGTGTCCCGGCAGGAATGACAACGCTGGAAGCGGGCACCACACTGCCTGATCTGCCTTCGGTGGCGATTGTGATGGCGGTGGCAGCAAAAGGCCATCCATTAGTGACGGCACCTGTGATACAGCAGATCTGTCAGGCGTTCAGATCTGGTACCTGGAACCCTGTGCCTCTTTCCGCCACCGTAAGCTGACGGTACACTTATTCCCTATCGCTTAATCCTTTTTTCTTAATCCATCTTGAACCTGTGGATAAAACAATGTCATTTGATAAGTTAAGAAGCCTGGTTTACTCAACAGAAACGGGCCGTGTATGCCCGGATTGTGAGAATCCAGTGGATCAATGTACCTGTAAACAAGCCGATGACAGCATTCCTGAAGGGGATGGTATTGTCCGGGTGAGTCGCGAAACCAAGGGACGGAAAGGCAAGGGTGTGACCCTGATTAAAGGTGTCCCGGTTCCTGCCAGTGAGCTGAAGAAGCTGGCCAAAGAGCTGAAAACCCGTTGTGGTACCGGCGGCGCGGTTAAAGATCATGTGATTGAGATCCAGGGGGATCAGCGTGATCTGCTGGTACAGCTGCTCACCGATAAAGGTTTTAAAGTGAAAAAAGCCGGTGGCTGATTGGTATCTGTACGTCATAGAAACCGACGGCCAGCGTCTGTATACCGGGATTACTACCGATGTTGAACGGCGCTTTACTGAGCACCAAACCGGTAAAGGCGCGCGCTTTATGCGGGGCCGTAAGTGCTTTACTTTACGCCACCAGCAGCGGATTGGCAGTCGAAGTCTGGCGTCAAAAGCAGAGTACGCTTTTAAGCAGTTAAAGCGCAGTGATAAGCTGTTTTGGCTGGCTCAGGGAGAGATCCCTTTCCACCCGGAAACCGGCAAGCTATCTATAACAGCAGCAGCCACAACCACACCAAACCACAAGCAGCGAAAAACACAGAAAGCTGCTGAGTCCAGGCTCAGGCATGAAAACAGCAGAATAATACAATCAGGATTAGAGATGACGACAGAAGCAAAACAAGACCCACGCCCTTACGGCACCGAAGATGCGTCTTTCCAGGCCGCAGGCGGTGAAGAAGGCATTAAAAAGCTGGTCGATGCGTTCTATAAAGCGATGGATACTCTGCCAGAAGCCAAGCGTATTCGTGATATGCACGATGCCGATCTGACGGTATCCGCTGACAAGCTTTACCGTTTCCTGTGCGGTTGGTTAGGTGGCCCAACACTGTTCCGTGAGAAGTATGGCCCCATAGCTATTCCCCGTGCCCATGCACACCTGGATATCGGGATTGCCGAGCGTGATGCCTGGCTGCTGTGCATGAAGGAAGCGCTCAAGGATCAGGATTACGCCGATGACTTTAAAGAGTATCTGATGGCTCAGCTGTTCCGCCCGGCAGAATTTTGTCGTACCCGCGATTGATACATTGCAAGCGATAATAATCAAAACCGCCAAGGCCTGATCAAAGGCGTTAGCGGTTTTTTATATCTGCTCTCAAGTTCAGCTTGTTAGTGTGATTCTTCAGAGATGTTATTCAACCTGCCTGTCCAATGTTTTATTCAATGCCTGGCATAGGAATAAAGCCCGGCAGCTCTTTAATGCGCGCCATCCAGGCATTAATCGCCGTATAGTCAGACAAATCTATACCACCTTCCCAGGCAACTGCCAGATAAGGAAAAACGGCACAATCGGCGATGGTTGGACGACCCAGAGCCAGCCAGTCGTGTTGTTGCAGGTGTTGCTCCAGTACCGGCAGGATAATTCCCGAAATATCCAAAGTACGAGACTTATCCAACGAAATGCCAAACTTATCGATTAAACGAGCGGAGCAAGGACCATGCTGAATCTCGTTAGCGGCGGCCGATAACCATTGCATCACTTCGGCTTGTTGAGCCGCGCCATCCGGCCACCACTGATGGCCACCGTATTGGCGCGCTAGATAAACCAAAATAGCTTGAGAGTCTCTCAGTACCAGATCCCCATCTTGCAATACCGGTAGTTGGCCCAGGGGGTTAAGCTCAATGACTGGTGCTTTTTTATGATCTCCGGCCAGGAAATCCACCGGTTGCAGTTCCAGGGAAATACCCGCCAGAGCGGCAAACAATCGAACTTTGTAGCAGTTACCGGATAGATCTAAATCGTACAGTTTCATCCTGATATCCTCGTTGTTGTGAGTGGACACTTGTCCTGGCTAAGTTATCTTGTTGTCGTTGTTATTGTGTAGGGTCTATCTATGATGTTTTCTTGTGTTGCTTGCTGCTTATGAAGTGAGGGATGGCGTATTGGAAATCAGTTGATTGAACTCCAGAACATTGCCATCTGGGTCACGAATAAACAGGGTGATACGGCGTGAGCCTATGGGGTGAGGGCCTTGGGTAATCGTAATACCTTCAGTCTCCAGCCATTCTTGCAGAGCGGTTAAATCATCCACAACAAAAGCGGGGTGAGTGACGCCGGGAGGTTTTACAGGAGCATCCAGCAGAGGGTTATGATCCATACGGGCACCGTTAAATATCAGATTGATACGTACCCCACCCACTTCCATCTCATTGGCTTCATAAGCAGGGAATACGGCTGTTTCACGAAATCCCAGGCGTTGATAAAACTCGACGGAACGCTGACGATCGCTGACCCGAATACCGACATGATCAAAGCTGCGAATGACCTGAGGATTTAGCATTGTTGTTGTCATGTACTTTCTCCGCTGGTTTTGTGCTGCCGTTGCTACAGTTCGATCTGAACGTTGTGTTCCGCTGTATCTGCCACCACTGTAGGCTTCTTATAAAACGTAATAAATGCCATAAAGCTGATATCTTTATTTCGTTTTATGAATAAATAGATAGGCTGGGCATCAAAAAGGATGGCTGTAGGGTAAATGGGCAGGGGATAAAAATCGGAGGAAGATAATGGATAAATTTAAAGGTATGACGGCTTTTGTCGCTATTGTGGAGCAGGGCAGTCTGTCGGCCGCAGCGGAGCAGCTCAATCGCTCTGCGGCCACCATGGTACGCACCCTGGCTGAGCTGGAAGAGTATTTGGGGGTGCGTTTGCTCAATCGCAGTACCCGACGTTTATCTTTGACCGATGAGGGACGGGAATATCTACAACACTGTCGGCGCATTCTGGCAGAGGTGCAAGAGGTCGAATTTCTGTTGGATAGCCGAAAACAGCGGCCAGCGGGTAAGCTCAGCCTGACAGCTCCAGTGATGTTTGGTCGACTGCATATTGCTCCTTTGCTGAACCAATGGCTGCTGGACAATCCCGGTATGAGTGCGGAGTTAACTCTTCTGGATCGTGTCACGGATATCATTGAGGAGGGCTACGATATAGCGCTAAGGATTGGCAAACTGTCAGATTCTTCTCTGATCGCTATGCCTCTGGGGCAAGTGCATTATACCTTGTGTGCAAGCCCGCAGCTTGTTGAAAAGATGAGCGTGGCTGAAAGTGTGAAGGGGAATGAAAAAATAGGCTTGCTAGAACACCCCTGTGAACTGGCGAATTGGCCAGTTATCGCCTTTGCCCCGCAGGGGCAGTATTGGCAGCTGTATTATCAAGGTAATCCTATTGTTGTACCCATTACGCCTGTGTTTACTTCGAATCAGATTGATCCGGTATTAAATGCTGTCAAAGCCGGTTTAGGCGTAGCAATGGTGGTGTCTTACCAGGCCAGAGAGGGCTTGGAAAGCGGTGAGCTGGTGAGTCTGTTAGATGACTGTATGCCGGAAGCGATACCTGTACAGTTTGTTTACCCTCATAACCGTTTGCTCTCACCCAGAGTGCGCTTATTTCTCGACTGGGCTGCACCCAGAATCCGACAAATTCTGGGGTGATAGACAGAAAATATTATGGTTCTTTTTGATAAAAGGGCTTAAGCCGGGATACCATCATTGATGCGAAACCAGACCGCAATACTGTAGCGTGTGGCTTGGGCTGTGATCACTTCGTGGGGAAACTCTTCACTCAGAAATGCCGCTACGGTACCTGCTTCTGGTTCGACCTTGGCAATGGGGGCGTCTGATAACTGCAGAGCATCGGTCACATTCTGACCTTGTTCACCCACTTCTGGGAAGAGTAAAAACTGACCGCCATCGGCGCTGTTCCAGTTCGGATTAAGGTAAAACACCAGGGTCATAATACGGTTGCGCTGACCACGGAAGCTGTCCAGATGTTTCTTATAGAATTGACCCGGTTCATAGATCGCATACATGGCTTCAAAGTGATTCATACCCAGAAACAGTCGACGATTTACGGCGGTCATCAACTGATCCAGCATCGCCATAAAGCTGCTTTGTACCGGGTTGTCGCCGTCCAGCCAGCAGATACGATCCGTACGGATATCATCCCGCAGTACCAGCTCTTTATCACGACCGATACCTGCTTTGAAAAACTCCTGATTCTGATCCCGCTGCTGCATATCTGTACGCAGTGCCTGCACCATCTCTGCTGACAGACTATCTTCCATCACCACCCAGCCCGTTTCATAAAGAGATTGGCAGATCAGGTCGATCTGTTGATCACTCAGCTGTGCAGAAGGGACATCGGTTGAAAGACTGGAGTTAGAGGTCACAGTAGAGTCTGTGGTTTCAGTGACAGGCAAATCGGTCATAACGGATTCTCAGAGCAGCAAGCTTATATGCAGAAATAGGCTGACAAGCTTGGGGTCAATATCATTACCCCGGCTTATACCCTAAGAGGCCGCTTAGGCAAAGTAAAAAGCGGCTTAAACGTGTAAAACCCGGTGGGTTATTGATCTAAACCGGCCAGAGTTTCGCTGCAGGCGGCGTCCAGCTTTAGTGTCGCCAGCTCATCAGCACGGGTCACGCCTTTGTTGAGTAGCGCAATCGGTTTGCCTAGCTCATGAGCCTTACGACAGAAGCGGTAACCGGAAAAGACCATCAGGGATGAGCCGATCACCAGTAAACCGTCGGACTGCTCTAAAGCGTCAAAAGCGGTATCAACACGATCTCTGGGCACGGTATCACCAAAAAACACCACATGGGGTTTTAATATGCCACCGCACTGCTGGCAGTCGGTGAGTTGGAATTGATGAAAGTCATCCCGTTCAAGATCGGCATCGCCATCGGGAGCTGCGCTGGCGGTGAGTTGGGCAAACTCGGGATTCAGTGTGCTCAATTGATCGCAGATCTGATCACGGGTATACAGTACCTGACAGCCCATACAGATCACCTGATCGGAACGGCCATGGAGATCGACCACGTTTTGGCTGCCCGCTTTGTTATGCAGGCCATCCACATTCTGGGTCACCAGTAGCTGGCAGGTGCCATTGTGCTCCAGCTGAGCAATCGCTTTGTGAGCGGCATTGGGTTGGGCGTTGCGCATCACCGGCCAGCCAATCAGAGAGCGGGCCCAAAAGCGCTGACGGGTATGCAGGTCAGACATAAAGTCATGGTGTTGAACCGGTGGTTTGCGTTTCCACTGGCCGGATTTATCCCGGTAATCCGGGATACCTGAATCAGTACTGATGCCCGCACCGGTCAGTAACATCAGCCGGGGGTGATCCTGAATAAACTGCTGTAGTCGTTCTGATGCCTTGAGAGTGGTCATACCGTTACTTTTCCGTGATCGTGCATGTTTAGAGAAATATGTTGCTC
This sequence comes from Oceanospirillum beijerinckii DSM 7166, assembly GCF_000422425.1. GTDB lineage: Bacteria > Pseudomonadota > Gammaproteobacteria > Pseudomonadales > Halomonadaceae > Oceanospirillum > Oceanospirillum beijerinckii. The sequence goes on along the minus strand of NZ_AULT01000030.1, from coordinate 28,076 downwards.
AGAATGACCTGAGTGTCTCTCTTCTTAGTGCTCTTTGAGTGTTACGTTAAAACTCTGCCGTTGGTTTGCGGTCTGATACTTCTCTTAGCACCCTAAATACGATTAACATAGTGAACCTCTTTACATAGGCCTTGCGTATAATACGGGCCTTGGTTCTTTAACAATGGTTACCATGAAAGATAACAATAGCAAGCTGTTACGGGAAAAAGCCCTGTTAATTGCCCGCAGGGGATTAGTGCGCTTTATTCTTCAAATGACATTGCCCTCTACTCTGGGGGCTGTGTTGCTTTGTTATGGTGTTTATTGGTTGTTGGACGTTCGGCTGTTCGAATCACAGCTAGCGCTGTTGATGCCCATACTGGCACCTTTAACGATTACACCTGTGGTTGCCTTTTTCTGTTTTCGCTTATTCCAGGTATTGGCGGATGAGCATGAAGAACTGTTGGCTGAGGTGACCCGGTGCCAGGCACTGGAGATGGAGCTGAGGATGCAGGCCAATAACGATATGTTGACGGGCTTGTCGAACCGCAGGGCTTTTTTTGAAGAAGGTCACAGGCGATTAAGCAAATGGCCGCAAACCCTGGTACTGATCGACCTGGACTTTTTTAAGTCGGTTAACGATGAATACGGTCACGATATTGGTGATCATGTGCTAGTGAAGATGGCGCAGCTGTTATCGGATAACTTTGAACCGGAGGCGTTACTTTCCCGCTTGGGAGGCGAAGAGTTTGCCTTTCTTTCTTCATTGGAACCAGGGCTGCTGATAGACCAATTGCAGGAAGTGAACCGGATGCTGGTGACCCATCCTATGCGGATTAAACAGCATGAGATAGAGATGAGCCTGAGCGCCGGGGTTGTAAGCGTTGACCAGCATGGTGATCTGCAGGAGGGCCTGATTCAGGCAGATACCTGTCTCTACAAAGCCAAACGTAATGGACGTTGTCAGATTCACAGTGTGTAATATTGTAATTGTAGTCTTGAATCAATAAAAAGCCCGGTTGCTTGCATAAAGCAACCGGGCTTTGTTTTTCTGCTTTAAGTCTTTAACGACTCGGACATTGGAAGCAACGTTACAAGACCGTTAAAGCAAAGCCGCTGATTAAGCCTGTTGGGCTTTCAGCTTCAGACGGCAAGCGTGCAGTAGCGGTTCGGTGTAACCACTTGGTTGCTTGGTGCCTTCAAAGATCAGCTTGCAAGCGGCTTCAAACGCTACACCATCAAAGCCTGGAGCCATCGGTGTATACGTTGGATCGTTGGCGTTCTGACGATCAACAACAGCCGCCATACGCTTCAGAGTTTCCATTACCTGCTCTTCAGAGCAGATGCCGTGGTGAACCCAGTTACAGATATGTTGGCTGGAGATGCGCAGAGTCGCACGGTCTTCCATCAGGCCCACATCATTGATGTCCGGCACCTTGGAACAACCCACACCCTGATCAACCCAGCGTACAACATAACCCAGCAGACCCTGAGCGTTGTTATCCAGTTCCTGCTGAATCTCTTCTGCAGACCAGTTTGGATTTTCTGCTACCGGAATGGTCAGAATATCGTCCAGAGAGGCGAACTCACGGTTACGCAGTTCTTCCTGACGGGCGAATACATCGACTTTGTGGTAGTGCAGAGCGTGCAACGTCGCAGCCGTTGGCGATGGAACCCATGCGGTGTTAGCACCGGACAGTGGGTGACCGATCTTGGCTTCCAGCATGTTTGCCATCTGATCCGGGATTGGCCACATGCCTTTACCGATCTGGGCTTTACCGCTCAGGCCACAGGCCAGACCAGTATCAACGTTCCAGTTCTCGTAAGAGTTGATCCATGGGGTGGCTTTCATATCGCCTTTACGGATCATAGGACCGGCTTCCATAGAGGTATGGATCTCGTCACCGGTACGGTCCAGGAAGCCTGTGTTGATGAATACCACACGCTCTTTTGCTGCGCGGATACACTCTTTCAGGTTAACTGTAGTGCGACGCTCTTCGTCCATAATGCCCATTTTCAGGGTGAAGCGCTCGATACCCAGTGCATCTTCGATACGGGCAAACAGCTCGTTGGCAAACGCCACTTCTTCAGGACCGTGCATCTTAGGTTTTACGATGTACATGGAACCTGTGGTGGTGTTGCTGAACTGACCCAGACCTTTCAGGTCATGCAGAGCGATCAGAGAGGTACACAGACCATCGATGATACCTTCCGGTACTTCGTTGCCGTCTTTGTCCAGAATCGCGCCGTTGGTCATCAGGTGACCCACGTTACGTACGAACATCAGGCTGCGGCCTTTAAGCGCCAGGGTAGAGCCATCTTTAGCGGTGTACTCGCGGTCACCGTTAATGCGACGGGTAAAGGTTTGACCGCCTTTGCTTACTTCTTCGGTCAGGTCACCTTTCATCAGGCCTAACCAGTTGCGGTAAACCACAACCTTGTCGTCAGCGTCTACCGCTGCAACGGAGTCTTCACAGTCCATAATGGTGGTCAGTGCCGATTCCATGACAATATCTTTGACGCCTGCTGCGTCAACTGAACCGATCTGGTGCGTGCGGTCGATCTGAATCTCAAAGTGCATGCCGTTGTTGACCAGCAGGACAGACTCAGGGGCTTCAGTGTTACCGGTGTAACCGACAAACTGATCCGCGTTAGCCAGACTGGTTTCAGAACCGTCTTTCAGGGTCACAACCAGTGCACCGTCTTTAACGGCGTACAGAGTCGCTTCTGTGTGATCAGAAGACGCCAGTGGTGCCGCTTCATTCAGGAAGTCACGGGCAAAGGCGATCACTTTAGCGCCACGAGCCGGGTTATAACCCTGGCCCTTTTCCGCGCCACCCTCTTCAGAGATGGCATCAGTGCCGTACAGTGCATCGTACAGGCTGCCCCAACGTGCGTTCGCCGCGTTCAGTGCAAAACGGGCGTTCATCACAGGTACTACCAGCTGAGGACCGGCCATGGTCGCCATCTCAGGGTCGACATTGGAAGTCGTGACTTCAAAGTCTTCACCCACAGGCAGCAGGTAACCGATATCCGTCAGGAAGGCTTTGTACTCTTCCAGATTAAAGGCCTGGCCTTTACGGCCACGGTGCCATTCGTCGATCTGAGCCTGCAGCTGTTCACGTTTCTCCAGCAGCTCGCGGTTACGCGGTGCCAGGTCATGAACGATGGCATCAAACTGAGCCCAGAATTGTGCAACGTCTACACCTGTGCCGGGTGCAGCTTCGTTGTTAATAAAATCAAAAAGCGTTTTTGCAACACTCAGGTTGCCTGTCTGAACGCGTTCAGTCATGGAAATGTGCCTCTAACATTTGTTTTTTTGGCCGTGGTTTACCTGATCCCGTGTGCCGGCGGGAAGAGGGCTGACGGCGTTGTTATTGCATGATGCCACTCATGCATAGCCTGCTAAAGATACCCAAACAGAGGCTTTTTGTCCCTATATGTACGCCTAATGAATGAGAAAAGTGCGACGGACAGGTCACGTCAGGTAGGAAAAAAGTCGAAAAACAACCGTATTTTTGCCGGTAACGGCATATATTTATAAAACACACGCTCAGTTTTGAGTGCTTGCCTTTTAATTTGACACTGGACGGCTTATCACGGGAAAAATAAGCGGGTCACGACAATGGGGATCTGTGCAATGTGGCAGTGGGTTGGTCTTTTTCGAACGGCTGTTCTTACTCGAATGGCTCATGTTTTCCGAATACTACATGTTTCCCGAATACTACATGTTACCCAAACGATACTGGGTCCAATGGTTCTGATTGCGTTGCTTTGCCTGGCATTTCCTGTATGGGCTGGCTCACTGCAGGTCAGTTTTATTAACCCCGGTAAACAAGGTGAGCGCTTTTGGGATATGGTCACCGCGACCATGCAAGCTGCAGCAGATGATCTGGATATTGAACTGAAGGTGTATTACGCCCAGCGAAACCGTATACGCATGCAGGCGATCGGTTCTCAGTTGCTGACCGAAAAACAGCTGCCGGATTATCTGGTACTGGTGAATGAAGAGCAGTCGGCAGAAGAGATCGTCAAAATGGCGAATGAAAAGCAGGTAAAAACCTTGCTGCTGCTGAATGATTTTTTTGGCAGTCAGCTGGAGCGCATGGGGCAACCCAGAGAAAAGTACCCATACTGGATCGGCAGTATCACCCCCGATAATTACCGTGCGGGTTTTCGTATGGCGGATCGTATTATTGAGCGAGCCAAGCAACGCTTTGGCACCCCGGTACATTTATTAGCGATTGCAGGGGATAAGGTGACACCGGCTTCGATTCTGCGCACAGAGGGTATGTTAAAGCGGGTTCAGGCTGACCCGGATGTGATTCTCGATCGCCTGCTGTATGCCAACTGGAATGCCAGAGATGCGAAGGTCATGACGGAGCGTTATCTGCAATGGGCCGAGCGTAACCAGATTCATCCCCATAGTTTATGGGCCGCCAATGATCCTATCGCCGCAGGAGCGATTAAAGCGCTAAGGGAAAAGGGGCTTGAACCTGGTAAGGATATCTTTCTTGCAGGTTTAAACTGGTCCCCAGAAGGGCTGGATATGGTGCAGAGCGGTGACTTGGTTCTTACAGACGGCGGTCATTTTCTGGCAGGAGCCTGGACCATGGTGCTACTAAGAGATTATGCGGAAGGCTTTGATTTTGCCCAACAGGGTTACCGGCTCAGTTTCCCTATGTCTGCTATCGATAAGCGTAATATCGAGCGCTTTATGCAGGTGTTTGCGGAGCGGGATTGGCGCAAGGTGGATTTTAGTTATTTTAGTCGGTGGAAAAATCCTCGTTTGCAGCAGTATCCCTTTGGGCTGGAGCATCTGATTAAAGCTGTAGCGGATTAAGTTTGATTCGATCACTTTATTAGAGAATAGGAGGGTTGCCTTGCTCTGGATGGGTGTCAGGTCTTTGCATAGTAAATTCTTTCTCAGCTTAATGCCTATTGTGTTGGGTATCGCTTTAATGACGATCGGTGTTTTTGCGTTTCTGTCTATAGAGCGTTTTGAAAATCAGCTGCAGGAGAAAGAAAAAGCCTTATCTGCGGCCCTTGCACAGGTGTTGGGAGAGCCGCTATGGAACTATCAATATGAAACCTTGGTGCAGTTGGTTTCCGTTGCAATGACTGACCCGGATATCGTACAGGTCCTCATTCTGGATGAAGGAGGAAACGAGGTACTGGTGAAAGGTAATGTGGCTGACAATGAGCGTGTTGATCGACGTAGTCAGAGGATTTTTTATCATAATGCCCATATCGAGCAGAGTGCCGGCCTGTTGCAGATTAGCTTTGGTCGTCAACGCTTGCGTGATGAATTACTCGGGCGGGTATTCCAGGAGTTGATACTGATCGTTTTTATGAGTGCAGGCTTTCTGGTGTGTGTCCTGTTGATCAGTCGTTATGTGATCCATAAACCTCTGTCGGAGTTATTACTGGCGATGAAGCAGAGCCAGGCCAAAGGGGTGTTACAACCGGTACAATGGCGCTCCGATGATGAGATCGGGTATATCATTCACCAGTATAATCTGATGCAGGAATCCCTGAGCGTGAAGGAGCGGCAGCTGGAGTTGAGTCGCAGTCGTTATCGTACTCTTTACCATAGTACACCGGCATTGATGCTGAGTGTGAATATGCAGGGAAAGATATTAGAGGTGTCTGATTACTTCTGCAAAGAACTGGGCTTTGCACCCGATCAGCTACTGGGCACGTCGCTTTGGCGTTACTTGGACGATCATGGCTCTAAATCTGTGCATCAGGTCCTGGAGCAGGCTCTGCTAAAGGAAGAGGTAATCAGAGAGCTTCAGGCCTGCTTTCATTTGCCCAGAGGCCGCATTGATATACTGATTACTGCGGTACCTCAGTATGACGAGCTGAGTGAGTATCAGGGGCACTTGCTGGTACTATCGGATATCACCCAGTTGAATCAGGCTTACCAGTTGATTGAGCATCAGGCTAATGTCGATCACCTGACAGGTTTAGCCAATCGCAATCGCTTTCAGCAGGATATTGACCGGTACTTTATTGAGCAGCCGCATCCCAGATTGTCCCTGTTATTTATCGATCTGGATGGTTTTAAACTGGTCAACGATACCTGGGGCCACCTGGTCGGGGATCAATTGCTCGTGGTGGTGGCGAAACGTATGTTAAATGTGGTGCCTCCCGATGTGCTGGTGGCGCGTTTAGGCGGTGATGAGTTTGCGATTTTGATTGATGATAGTACGTTGGACTTGACGCTTGATGAACTGGCTTTGAAGCTGGAGCAGCTTGGCGAGTCCATTTTGCAGCAGATGGCGATGCCTTTTAAAATTTCTGGTCATGCACTTTGCATCTCCGCCAGTATCGGTATTGCTTGTGCACCTATGCACGCAACGAGCAGTGTTGAGTTGCTGCAATATGCCGATATTGCGATGTATCAGGCTAAGCGGCAGGGTAAAAACGCATTTGCTTTTTATCATGAGACCCATGGTAGCGAGCCACCCTCTGAACAAGGATAAGTATGCTCTCAGGTTTAGACAGCGAACCTTTCAAGGCCGCAGCACTGCGTGAAAGTTTGCTGCATCAGCGGCCCCTTTGTGAGTGGCTTAAGCGCCAGCAACAGCATTATCTTAACTTCTATCAATTGGCGCCTTTCTCTGGCGCTGGTTATCAGCAGGGTTGCGTCCGTTCAGGTGAGTATGAAGTTGTTTATCAGTGCTGGCGGCCCTGTCGGGATGAAGAGGCGGGAGTGATTCAGAAGAGCTCTCCAGGCACTTTTTATGTTGTACACGGTTATTACGACCACCTTGGGATCTATCGTCACCTGATACAGGCTCTGCTGGGCAAGGGGTATACTGTTGTTGGCTTAGATCTGCCAGGGCATGGACTGTCGTCGGGCCTTCGGGCTTCTATTATCACCTTTCAGCAATACACTCAGGCGCTCTGGCAGGTGATTCAACAAACCTACCCGTACTGCCCCGGGCCTTATAATTTGATCGGGCAAAGCACCGGTGGTGCTGTTGCCATTGATTGGTGGTTAAACAGTGATCTCCAACATCAGTTTAACTTTGAGAGTACGGTGCTATTGGCACCGCTGGTTAAACCCGCTAACTGGCAGCAGGGCCTGTTGAGCTATCAGCTATTGTCTCCTTTTCTTAAGCGTATCAAGCGTGGTTATTCCAGAAACAGTCATAATGATGACTTTCTTGCCTTTCTGAGAGATGACCCTCTGCAGCCCAGGTATCTGGCTGTGGACTGGGTCAAAGCATTAAAAAACTGGATTCCCATGATTGAAAACGCAGACCCTCTCTCTTGTCGGGTGTTGATTTTGCAGGGAGAAGAGGACAGAACTGTGGATTGGCGTTTTAATACCCAATTACTAAGACAGAAATTTCCTCAGGCCCAGCTGAGCTTTTTCCCTCAGGTCAGACATCATATGGTGAATGAATCGGATGACATCAGGCTGCTTTGGTTAAATCGGCTGTGGCAATTCCTGCAGGATTAGCCTCTCCACCACTATTCAGCTTCAGGAAGGGAGTCTTGTTATCATCGACTGTCGCTCGGCTTATGCTACTGAGCGCAACTTTCTTCCGGCGCAAGTTAGCCTGCGTATCTCTGCCTGTAACACAACAGTTTAAGAGTCGACAATTGTCGGTACTCTTGACACTACTGCTGGGTGCCCAGATCTCTGGCTGCAGTACTTATGGTGATAGCGTAAAAAGTTTCTTGGATGACGCCCGTCAGCAAAATTACAGCGCAGCAGACAAGGTCGCAGAGGAAACCCTGTCCCCCTGGGGGCAGGACCGACTGCTCTACTATCTCGAAAGGGGCATGATCGCTCATCTGGATCAGCGTTATAAGGACAGCAATCAGTTATTAGAGCAAGCCCACGAGATAGCTGAGCGCCAATATCAAACGGAGCTGCAGGATTTGCTGATTACGGCCATGACGCATCCAGGACATGCGACCTATAAGGGGCAGATATACGAGCGGGTTTTCCTGTATTACACCAAGATGCTGAATTACCTGATGTTGGCCCAGGAACAAACAAAGGGAGCAAAGCAGAACCGTTATTTGGATGGTGCACGAGTGGAAAATAGGCGCTTACAGCTGTTACTGGATGAACAGGTACTGCAGGTAGGGGGTTACCGTGAGGCTTATACCGATGATGAGCAGTGGTTTAAACAACTGCTGGATGTGTTTGATCAGCTGACTGGCGAAGTGCTGGATATGGAGCAACTGATCTATCGTGATCAGGCTTTTGCCCATTATGTGATGGGTGCCATGTATGAGCAGTATGGTGAGTTGGATAATGCTCGTATCAGCTATCAAAGAGCCGCGACGTTATATGAAGCCGGATATCGTGAGCAATACAATCTGGGCTCAGAGATAGAAGATCAGGCCTGGCAGGATACCGTACGTATGATGCAAAAAGCGGGTGGTTATGAGCAAACCTGGCGGCGTCTGGTTAAAGAAAAAGGGCTGCGGCAAGAAGGTTACTACCAGCCAGGACAGGCTGAACTGTTGGTGTTGCAGCATGTGGATCTGTCGCCACAACGTCAGATACTTAATATGCATCTGATGATCAATAAAAATAGTCAACGTCTGGTGCTGCGCCCGATACCCTTGGGCAACCGAAAGCAGCGTAGAGAGCAAGCCGCCTGGTTCTATCTGCTATACGCTGATAAGGGACTCTACAATTTGGTACGGGACTTTTATGACGGTTCTATTCTGGATAGTGAAGGCGTGTTGTACAACAGCCAGTCGACGACGTTGAAACCTATATGGTCGACAGTGGGAAAGAGTGGTCTTGATCAAACCCTGGGAGAACCTGGAATACGTGTCGCTATCCCCTACTTCCCTATGCCTGGGCAACCGATAAAGAAATCTGAACTAATCGTGAGCCCATCCTCTCGGGATATTCAACACCTTGAATCAAATCAGAAGCAAACTCAGGCACAGAGTTTGGCTTTAATGCCTGCCGACTCCGTCGCTATGTTGGGTTTATTGCAGCAGGTGGTTGAGGCGCGTCGCGATCTCTATGCAGCCATGGCGCGTGAAACACTGCGTAATCGTACAGCGCAGGAGGCACTAAAAGATCTGGGTAAATGGGCCCGCTTGGGCAGTAAGCTATTAACTGCGTCAACGACTAATGCTGATACCCGCAGCTGGTTACTCTTGCCTCATCATATTCGTCTGCAGCGCATACAGCTGCCACCGGGAGAGTATAAAGTGAGCCTTCATACGGAGTGGTCTGAAACAGGAGACGCAGGAAGCAGAGCGGGACTGCCAGTTGAGCAGATATACACCGTCAAATTGGTGGCCGATGAATTAACAATTTTGAATGTACGGACCTTTAACCCCACAGGTTTTTAAGGCTGCGTGTCAGTCATAGGACTAACTATCAAAAGCACAAGCAAAGGAGTCAGCAATATGAATAAACTGATCCGCTGGGTCGCTCCATGGGTACTGGGATCAAGCCTGGTGCTGGTCGGCTGTGGCAGCAATAACCCTAGGGTTGAGCGTGTTGATGTGAATCAGGAGATCGCTCTGACGGACCGCTGGAACGATGAAGATTCCCGTTTGGTTTCTCAGGAAATGATGCAGGATATGCTGACTTTTCCCTGGATCAGTCGCTATAAGACAGACAGTGATGATGACCGTAAACCCACAGTAATTATTCAGTCTATTCGCAATAAAACCGATGAGCATATCCCCACCGAAACCTTTGTTAATGATATCAAGCGTGCCTTGCTGCGCTCCGGTGATGTGGATTTTGTCGTCAGTGGTGATGAGCGGGATTTCATCCGTGAAGAGCGTAAAGACCAGGAGCTTAACGCTTCCAGTGAAACTCAGGCCGCGATGGGGCAGGAGGTCGGTGCTAATTTTGCGCTGTCTGGCACCATCAATGCATTTATCGACCAGTTGGGAAAAACCAAGGTCAAAACTTATCAGGTTGATTTGAAACTGATCAATATGACGACCAATCGAGAAGTGTGGAACGGCCAGAAAAAGATGAAAAAGAAGATGACCCGCTGAGTCTTTGTGCAAAATGTGCCGTCGTACAGTATTAACGGAAATAAGAAGATGACTATAAATCAGCAAAATAATAACAGTTTGCTTCGATGCAGCCGTTCAATCTGTTTCGCCTGTGGCTTATCACTGGTGCTTCTGCTCAGTGCCTGCAGTATTAAAGATCCGATGCACCCTGAGCGTGTGGTGCATGAGCAACCTCTTTGGGTGACGCAGCTCCCTGAACGTACAGGTTATGAATACGGTGTTGGTAGTGCCGATCTGTCTGGTCGCGAAGCTGAAGCCATTGAACTGGCCAGAGAGCGAGCCAGAGCTGATCTGGTGCGTCAGATTCAGGTAGCCGTTAGCAGCGAGTTGGCCAGTCATAGCGAACTGACAATGGAGAATGGCCAGAACAGTCGTTTTGTGGAGCAGATTAACGAAAAAATACGCAGCCGGGTGCCAGAGGTGGAGTTGCCCGGAATTAGCTGGCAGGCTCAATGGCAAGACCCGGATAGTGGCACCTTTTATGTATCGGCGCATTTAAACCGTTGGGCTGTGGAGCAACAGTTAAGTGAGCGTCTGTCAGTGTTGGATCTGGAGCTGGAAGAGGCGAATTTACCGCGACAGGGCAGCCGCTTACAGCGGGTCAGGCAAGCACTGCCTGTGCTGGAGCTATTTGCTCAACGGGATAAGTTGCTGCAACAGTTGAGCTTTTTGGCCGAGAGCGGTTTGAGTCGTTATCAACTGAGTGCAGAGTTAAAGCAGTTACGGGATGAGCTGAATCAATTGATCTCAGCGCTACAGATTGCCCTTGTTCCAGAAGATCGACAGGCACGTTTGTTGTCTACAGGGCTAAGCGAAGGGCTATCTGGATTAGGGCTGGTGTTAGTCGATAAGGATAGGAATTCAGCGGACCTGATGTTGAGTTACTCTTTACAGCTTACTGATAAAGAGGTTGAGGGAGTTCATTATGTGCTGGCTTATGCTCAGCTCCAGATTCGGGATCAACAGCAACGTATTGTGAAGGCAATAGAGCAGCAGGCAAAAGGAGTCTCAGGATTTCCCGAGCGGGCAGAGCAGTTAGCATTACAGCGCTTAACGTCAATTCTGACAGAGCAAATTACAGGCCTCCTGTTTTCCCGATAATGTTTCTTTATGCAGAGTGTGATTTTCTTGGCAATTAGCAGGCATTTATTTGTTTACGTCCTGTAACAGGGCTTATAATTAGTCAGAATCTGGAAACCTGATCACCGATCATAATAGGAAATTGATATGAAACGTCCCGTATTAGTGCTTCTTTCTGCGATGACTCTTTCGTCTGCAGCACTGGCTAACCCTCTGCCTGTACCAACAGGTTATTTTGTGGGTGGTTTTGGAGAAGTTAACCTACCTGACAGCAAGAAAGATGACTTAGAGCGCTATGACTTTATTGATGAGGATGGTAAGGCCCTGGGTCTGGAGTTCGGTTATTTTTATGGCCCTCGTTGGGCTGGGCGTATTGAATGGTCAAATCTGAAGTTTGGCAACGGTATCGGCGGCAGTGATGTGGATGGTGATCGTTATGGTGTAGATGCGCTGTATCGTTTCAGTGATCACGGTCCCTTCTACGGTATTATGGGCTTAAAACACCTGGCAGCAGGTAAAGGTCATACTGCTGCGAGTATGGGTATCGGCGCAAATACCATGATCAGTGATCACATGTCGGTATTTGCCGAAGGTACGCTTTACGGTGGTCTGGATAAGTCCTTTATCGATTTTGGCACTAAATTAGGTTTGCGTTACCATTTCGCAGCCAGTGCTCCAGCGGCAGAAATTACCCCAGTGGCTGCTTTGGCACCGCAACCTGAGCCAATGGACAGTGATAATGACGGTGTAATCGATGATGAGGATCTGTGTCCAGATTCAGATCCTAAGTACGCGGTTGATAACAACGGCTGTGTTGTACTGAAAAGTGTAGGTGTTTCCATTGAACTGGAAATTCCATTTGCCAACGACTCTGCTGTAGTCGAAGAGCAATACTTTGCTGAGATTAAGCGCGTAGCAGACTTTATGAAAAACTATGCTGAAGGCAGCGTAGAGATCTCAGGTCACACATCTGCCCGAGGTAAAGCGGATTACAATTTGGATCTGTCTTCCCGTCGTGCTAAAGCTGTAGCGGATATTCTGGTGAATAAGTTTGGTATCGCTGCGGACCGTGTTAACCATAAAGGCTATGGAGAAACACGCCTGAAAGATACCAGCGGTACAGCTGAGGCTGAGAAGATGAATCGCCGTATTGAGGCTGGTTTCTTCGCGACAGAGCAGCGTAAACAGTTGCGTTAAGCCTGGGTCAGTAAAAGCCACCTTGCATGCTGTAAGGTGGCTTTTTTATAGGTCACTGATACTTTATTTTTAAGCAATTGCCTTACTTTTCAATCCGTTTACTGCAATGTGTTAGGGGTCATGAATGAAGAAAAGCCGTCTGTTTGCGCTGTCTATTGCCATGCTGGCTACTGTTGGTTGTGCAGAGCATAGCTTTATTGAGCCCTATACTGCAGTAAAGCCGGAGGTGATTTCGATACCCGAATCCGATCTGGATCTGGATGGTGTAGCTGATCGCCTGGACCAGTGCCCTGGTACGCCAACCGAGTATGCAGTTGATGAGATAGGCTGTCATATGTATGAGCAGTTGGCCGTTTCCATGGAGCTGGAAATCCAGTTTGATAATGACTCTTCTGTTATCGAGAGATCTGACCTGGATGAGATCAAACAGGTAGCAGACTTTATGAATGACCACCCGGATACCCATGTAGAAATTGGTGGTCATACATCTACCCCTGCAACTGAAGAGTACAATCTGCAGCTATCTGAGCGTCGTGCTAAAGAAGTGGCGGGTGTTCTGGTCAGTGAGTTTGGTATTGCAAAAGAAAGGGTTACTTTTAAAGGTTATGGTGAGAGTCGTCCGAAGGATCTTAGTGAGACAGAAGAGGCCCATCGTATTAACCGTCGGATTGAAGCCGTAATTTTTGGTGTGGAGCAGAACGTTGTTTTACGCGAGAGCCATGCTGTGCAGTAATAATGCCAGGTCTTCTTATCAGCAGAGGCTTTTCTAAAGAGTAAGATAAAAAACGCCGGTGACTTCCGGCGTTTTTTTATGTCGCTTTTTCAGGGGACTGATTACTGAATACAGGGCTAGGTCATATCCCGAAAAGGATTATCCAGATCCAGGCTCACGGTTTGCTCATAGCCAGGGATGCGTACTTCATGAGCAGAGATCTCTAGTTCAGGTCCCTCAAGTACGGGCTGGTCACCAAAGTGATAAATCAACTCAAAGCGGCCTGAGTCGGCATTAGCCAGATACTGAGCCGCACGCTCTTTCTGTACCTGAACCTTATCTTCCCAGGCTTTGATCGCTTCAGGGCCATGTTTCTTCGTCAGCATTTTCAGGGTGACTTCCGGCGAGAAGACTGCACCTGTCGCATTATTGCCACCAAAACCTTTGGCGTTGATCAGCGCAGTATCCATACGACGTTCGCTCAGATCAATATCCTGTTGAGAAAACAACAGGTTACTTTGATGCACATCATCTGCTACCTGCTCAGTGGTTGCGATACCCGGAATCAAGCCATGTGCCCATGTACCCAGTGCGCTGATGGTTTGGTCACCGGCTGCGGTACCTTGAGAGTGACCGACATAACACTTGATAGCCGCGACAGGCCAATTCTGAATACCAAACGCCTTAGCCACCTCGTTCAGGACATGAGATTCTGTCACCCGGTTTTTTGGTGTGCTGGTGCCGTGGGCGTGAACGTAGCTATGTTGTTGTAGGGACTCTTCGCCCAGTACAGAGCGCACCAGAGCTGAAGCCTTAGCCAAAGTGACATAATTACCAATCCCCGGTGCACTGATGGATTTCTTGAAGCCATCGGCATTCACAAAAACATCGGGTACGGAGCCAAAGATCTGGGCACCTAACTCCAGAGCCAGGTTATCGTCTGTTAGCATCAGGTACTGCGCGCCCTCTGCCATGGTAAAACCGCAGTTTTCGGCAAATGGGCGACAGGCTTTCTGATAATCTGCATCGGTTAGTTTTTCCAGTGCATCCAGGGCCATCAGGCTAGCATCGTCTGCCAGCGCACCCATTACACGGAAACCTTCGATAATCTCAGGGGTGACCGGTGCATCACTGGTGCCAACGACGGCTAAGCGGCGACGGCCAGAGCGAATATCCTGCACTGCTGCCTGTAGGTTGTACAGGAAGCTGGCACAAGCACCTAGGTGGCCTGCTGTTGCCCCAACACTGCCCAGGACATAGGCGTTAATAAAGTCCGCAGGCATCTGGCCGTAACCCAGTGGCATCTGCTTGGAGGTCGCACGTTTACCGGAGACAAAGCTTTGTAGCAGACCGCCCCAGCCAAACTGATCCAGTTGACCAATGGAGTTACCGGCATAAACGGCAACCTGATCCGGACGGATCATGGATTGCACCTGCTTCCAGTCCAGACCGGTACTGCCCAGCATATCGGAAGCGGCAAAGATAGCCATTTGCAGGCCGCGGGGATGGTGTACAGAACGGTAGAAACTGCCAGGGTTAAAACCTGTCGGTATCTGACCGGAGCATTTCACCAGAGCTTCCCGCTGGTCTGGTACAAGAGCCTCAAAACCACCGGTAATGGTGATTTCAACCTTACCACCGCCCTGCTCAACCAGCGTCCAGTTATCCGGGATGCTTTCCGGTAGCTGACGACGACGTACGACAAAACGCAGCTCATCCTGCTCGGGATTGATACTTAATTTGGTATTAGCCGGGATGGCTTCGATGTCAAACAGATCCGCATGGGTTTTTCTGATCAGGCTATTGTCCAGTACCTGTTGACGCACCTGTTCAGCCGCTTCGGCTGCATCCAGTGTCTGACCATCCTGAGTTATCCATTGCCCAGCTTGTTCGGTCAGCAGCCCCATCATACAGGCCAGGCTGACAAGTGTTTCGATTTGCTGATCTTGTGTCAGGCTGTTTAAAACGGTACGGCGGAAGCTCTGAAAACCTGAGCTACGGCCTGCGGCATTTACACCACCAAAACCAATGATTACCGGTAACTGTGACAAGCCCCACTCCTCATAACGGCGACGCAACCATAAGCACCGAAAGCCCAACCTGTTTGATCAGGTGCGTCAAAAAAGCACCTAACGTAAGCGCCTGGTATCAGTGTCTAAAAGCGCTTTATAAATAACTACCTTCCGATCACGATAATGGAGAGTAGCGACAGGTTTTTGTTTCGGTATGTATATCTTGCTATGAAATCTTTATGCAATGGCTAAGAGTTTTGCACGACCCAATGCCAAATAAGCCAAGAATCTTAACACTTACAAATGATAGCGGCTATGGCTGACCGGGCGGGAATGCAGGATTTTATGGATACTTTTTCTGCGGATCGTGACTGGGGCGGTCATCTACATTTCATGGCTCAGAATTAGTCTTTTAGTAGGCTCGACCTTAAACCTCAAAATGCATACACTGAGGTTGTGCTGCACCGCGAAAAAAGACAGAGGGAAACTGAGGAGGAAAGTATGATCCGAGTGGTTTTTAATCAGAAAGGTGGCGTCGGTAAATCCAGTATTACCTGTAACCTGGCTGCGATCAGCGCCAGTCAGTCGTTTAAAACGCTGGTGGTTGATCTTGATCCTCAGGGGAACTCCAGTCACTACCTGTTAGGCAGGCCAGTGCAGGAGATGGATGACACTGTATTTGATTTTTTTGAACAGGCTCTGACGATCTCCTCGCAAAGAAAACCCATGGATCAGCTGATTCAGCCCACTCAGTGGGATCATCTGTATGTGCTACCGGCCCATGCTGAGCTGGAAACTCTGGAAGCCAAGCTGGAATCCCGCTATAAAATCTACAAACTAAAAGAGATGCTGCAGGAGCAGCTGAACGAGTTTGACTGCATCTTTATTGATACACCGCCCGCCTTGAACTTCTTTTCCCGTTCGGCATTGATCGGCTCGGATCGTTGCTTGATTCCGTTTGATTGTGATGCCTTTTCCCGTCAGGCATTAACTCAGTTGTTGGATTCTATCGCTGAGATGCGTGAAGACCATAATCCTGATCTGTCCGTTGAAGGGATTGTGGTGAATCAGATGCAGCCGCAGGCGAAGCTGCCGCAGATGCTGGTGCAGGAGTTGATTGATGATGGTCACCCGGTACTGCCGGTACATTTGATGTCATCAGTGAAGATGCGAGAGTCTCATCAGCTGAATACGCCACTGATTCACTATGTACCCAAGCATAAGCTCACTGGGCAATTTGTTGAGCTGTTTAAAACGCTGCAGCAATAATAAAAAAGGCTGGAGCGTCACTCTATCGCTTGACTATGCTTCAGCTTTGAATATCTGTTTTCTGCGGTGTTAAAGGTTAACTGCAAAAACTTATACCAAACCAGATAAGTTGTTGTAGGTCGGAAAAGCCGCAAGGCGCCTTCCGACAATCATCCGGTATCGGAGTCAGTGTCGGATGGCGCTTCGCTTATCCAACCTACTCTGAAATCAAGAAACTTATCGGTAATGGCATTACAGGCGTGCGATAGGCCGGTTGATATCCTTGATCCACTCACTCCAGGAGCCTGCATACAGTTTGGGTTCTTCTATACCTGCAATGACACAGGCCAGGATCAGATGGCAAGCGGTCACACCTGAGCCACAATAAGCCACGGAATCCGGTTGGTTAAATGGGGTCAGTTTCTCTTTGAGTTCCTCGATCGGTAAGAAACAGCCTTGCGCGTCGACCAGTTCATTAAAAGGCAGGCATTGAGCGCCTGGGATATGACCGGCCACAGGATCGATAGGCTCCATCTTACCGGCAAAGCGCTCTCTGGCACGGGCATCGACCAGGTTTGGTTGCTGTTGCAGAATCGCATCGGCATTGATCAAACGTTCCGTCTGCCATTGCGGAGAAAAATCGCCCACTTCCCCTATCTCTGGAACTTCCTGGCTTAACTCACCTTCGGCACTTAACCAGGCATCCAGGCCGCCATCTAATACCTGTACCTGAGTCAGACCGGCAAAACGCAATAACCACCAGGCGCGGGCCGCAGCCATCGAACTGTTGTTTTGGTCGTACACGACTACGGGCTGATCGCTGTCGATGCCCCACTGTTTAAGTGCCGCTAACAAGCGCTCACTGGAAGGTAGCGGATGGCGGCCGGTGACACCGTAGCGAATGGGATCAGACAGTTGGCGATCAAGGTCCGCATACACAGCCCCAGGGATATGACCTGCTTGATAAGCTTTCTGACCGGCATCCGGCATTGGTTGAGCCGCCATGGCAAAGCGGCAATCCAGAATATGGATTTTTTCTGCTTGATTCTGATCTTGAGTCAGTCGCTGCTGTAAAGCCTGTGCGCTGATTAAAGTGGCTTGAGTCGATTGCATGACTTTTCTCCCTGCTATGAAGGCTATAACGTTAAGTGGATTTTCCTTGAACATAAATGATTTTCTTAAGGCTTTATCCGAAAGGTCTTTTTAGTGTGCCCAGTTCTTTTCCTGGTTTTTTATCTTGCTGTAAATATTACGTATTACGAAATTTTGTTTTATATAGCGTATTTAACGTATATAGGCCGATCTGGCTTTATTCTGTTATGTAATTATGTGGCCGTGGTTTTGTTTTTTTACACTTTGTATTGCGAGAGATCGTCAATATCGGAAGAGGGTGCTTATTCATATGAGAGCCGCTTTCCGCAAAAAACAGGTGCCTTACTGAGCTTTTTACGGCTATTTGTTACAATTTAAGACAAATTGACCCTTCTGTTTGAAGCAGCTCTGGAGAGTAAACATGAAATACATCGGTGCCCATGTCAGCGCCAGCGGCGGCGTCTTTAATGCCCCCATCAATGCCAAGGAGATCGGTGCCAATGCTTTTGCTTTGTTTACCAAAAACCAGCGTCGCTGGCAGGCTAAACCGTTAGATGACCTGACTGTGCGTAAATTTAAGGCCAACTGTGAAAAGCTGGGCTATAGCGCCGATCAGATTCTGCCTCACGACAGCTATTTGATTAATCTGGGACACCCGGAAACCGAAAATCTGCAAAAGTCCCGCGATGCCTTTTTAGATGAGATGCAGCGTTGTGAGCTGCTGGGCCTGAAGTACCTGAACTTTCATCCAGGAAGCCATCTGAAAAAAATTGATGAAGCGGCATGCCTGACCCGGATCGCAGAATCGATTGATTGGGCGTTAGGGCAGACTCAGGATGTCATTGCGGTTATCGAATGTACCGCCGGTCAGGGCAGTAATCTGGGCCATAGTTTTGAACAGCTGGCGGCGATTATTGAGCAGGTTGAAGATAAGAGCCGGGTCGGCGTGTGTCTGGATACCTGCCATATGTTTGCAGCAGGTTATGATCTGCGTACGGCAGAGGCATGTGATAACACCTTTGGCAACTTTGCCAGCACCGTCGGTTTTGACCATCTGTTTGGTATGCATCTGAATGATTCTAAGGGTGGATTAAACAGTCGCCTGGATCGCCACCACAGTTTGGGCAAGGGAGAGATTGGTTTGGAGTGCTTCCAGTGGCTGATGCAGGACGAGCGTTTTAATGGTATCCCTTTAGTGCTGGAAACCATCGAGCCGGAAATCTGGGCTGATGAGATTCAGATGCTGCGTCGTTTTGAACTGGGTGAGGCCGCCTGATGCAACACCGTGATCATGGTAATGTCAGCTTTGGTAACTCCCGCGAGATTGAAACCACTCAGACTGGGCCCCATGAGGATCTGATCAAGCAGGTGCATAAACATCTGCAGCAACCGTTTCAAAAGCCCTATCAGGAACACAATGTTCAGGCCTTTAAGCAAGCACAGCAGTGGCTAAAAGCACAAGATAAACCGCTGATACTGGATTCCTGTTGTGGCGTCGGTGAGAGTACCCGCCATCTGGCGCAACTGTTTCCAGATTATGCGGTGGTTGGTGTCGATCAGTCCGAAGATCGTCTAAGCCGTAAGCTGGGCGAGTTACCAGATAATGCCTTGCTGGTGCGGGCGAATTTATTGGACTTCTGGCGCTTGGCTGTTAATGCGGGCTGGCAACCGGAGCGGCATTATCTGCTTTATCCCAACCCCTATCCAAAAAAGAGCCAATTTAAACTGCGCTGGCACGGTGGCGCTATGCTGCCTTTTATTGCCAAGCTGGGAGGGCGTTTTGAATGTCGCAGTAATTGGCAGATCTATGTGCAGGAGATGGCCCAGGCGCTCTCTTTGGCGAATCACAGGGACTGGTTTGATCTGCCGGAGGTGGAACTGGACGCTCAACTTAAGCTGGTGGCTGACCAGGTTGTTGCCATTACTCCAGAGCCGGTCATGACACCGTTTGAGCGTAAGTACTTGGGCAGTGGTCAGCAGGTATTTGCCTGGATGCAGGCTATTTGAGCCATAGGATAACTGGAGAATAGTATGAGTGAGCAGAAACAGCATATCGTCATCTTAAGTGGTGCCGGAGTGAGTGCCGAGAGTGGTATCAAAACCTTTCGCGATTCTGACGGTTTGTGGGAGAACCATCGTGTTGAGGATGTGGCTACTCCAGGTGCCTGGGCGCGTGATCAGGAATTGGTGTTACGTTTTTATAATGAAAGACGGCAGCAGATACGTGCGGCAGAACCCAATGAAGCTCATAAAGCTCTGGCTCTTCTGGAAGAGAGATTCAAAGTCACCGTTATCACTCAGAATATTGATGACCTGCATGAAAGAGGTGGGTCGTCTGATGTCTTGCACCTGCATGGTGAGATCTTTAAAGCTCGCAGCAGTCAGAATGAAGACTTGTTATATGAGCTGGGTGATCAGGATATTTATGCCGGTGATCTGTGTGAGCAGGGATCGCAACTCCGTCCGCATATTGTCTGGTTTGGTGAAGATGTCCCTATGTATCCTGTTGCTCATGAGATTACTCAGACTGCGGATTTGGTGATTGTTGTCGGGACTTCGTTGCAGGTTCAGCCCGCCTCTTTTTTAGCCAGTGCAGCCCCTTACCATGTGGCACGTATTGTCGTAGACCCTAAAGCCGAAGCGGATGTACCCGCGTTTTATCTGCGTTACCCTGCAGGTGAAATTATGCCTGCATTGGTTGATTATCTATTGCAACAGGGTATTGAAGACTTGTCAGAGCTGGATCAATTGATTTCTCAATAATGAAGTTAAGTTGTACCGTTAATGAATCTTTAAAATAAAGCCATCTCTTGTCTGATAAGCTAGGGATTGTTTGACCTATGCTTATAACTGACTGGGTAAAAATATCGGATATATCAAATGCAATCCCTGCCTTTAATCTGAGGAGCGTCAGAGGGTTACGGAGTGCATAGATCGTTGGGTTTAGGAGCGAGTGATGGGATTAAAAAAGCAGACTTTGTTTCTGGCTGCATTTTTGCTGGTGGGTTCAAACAGTAGCTGGGCGGCTAAAGATTGGATTTATGGGGTTATTCAGGGCGATACGCTTTCTGAATTTAGTAAGAAGTATTTACGCAGCGACATAGACTGGCGTCAGGTTCAGGTGCTGAATAATATTTCTAATCCTGATTTGATCTTACCCACCACTAAAATCCGTGTACCTGCTTCCTGGCTAAAAGAGCAACCGAGTTCTGCTCTGGTTATTGCTGTTAAGGGCGATGTTTGGCTACGACGCAGTAAAACAGAAGAGAACAACGAGCCGCTTGCGCGCCCTTTGAATTTGGGGGACCAGCTACAGTTAGGTGATATGATCACTACTGGTGAAAACAGCAGTGTTGCTGTACGTTTTGCCGATGACAGTACGGTCTCACTCTCCCAAAATGCAGAATTGATCTTTGATCATATGAGTGCCCATGAAGAGACAGGAATGGTGGATTCCCGTTTACGCTTGATGAAAGGCACCGCTGAAACAGAAGTAACGCGCCAATTGGCGGGGCCTGCCCGGTTTGAGATTCATACGCCTTCTGCGATCTCTGCTGTGCGGGGCACCAGCTTCCGTACAACCTATCAACAGCAGGAAGATGCGGCACGGGTTGAGGTGTTGCATGGAGGCGTTGCAGTACAGGCCAAAAGTGTCACTGAATTGGTTGAGCAAGGTTTTGGCACCAAGGTGAAAAAAGGCGAGGCACCGATTAAACCCCGTGAGCTATTGCCGGCTCCTGAGCTCGCCAGGCTATCAGAAGTACTGACTCAGATTAATCATAACTTCCGTTGGCAGGGGCATGCGGATTCTACCGCTTATCGTTTCCAGATCGCTGAACATAAAAGCTTTAATACTTTGATCTGGGAAAAGGTTCAGTCTGGCAGCGAACTATTTTTTCCCGAACTCAGCGATGGCGGGTATTTTGTCCGTCTGCGCAGCATTGATGATATCGGCATTGAAGGGCATAGCCAGATAAAACCTGTGACGATTAATCTGACGCCGCTACCGCCTGTGCCTATTCGTTATAGCGGTCAGGGTGGTGTGATAGGTAATAACTTTGAGTTGCGTTGGACCATTGCACCTCAAGCGGCCCGCTATCGTTTGCAGATCGCTAAAGACGCTGGCTTTAAACAACGGGTTGTGGATAAAACGGATCTTCCACAGGCCTATGATGGTGATCTAAGAATCGACCAGGATGGTGACTATTACTGGCGGGTTGCGAGTATCAGTGCTGATGGTGAGCAGGGCGAATTCAGTCAGATTACTCCTTTGTCGATTACCCGAACTCATTCTATTTTACAAGATGACTGGCTGCATGATCGTCAGAAGGTGCACTTGAGTTGGCCAAGTCTGACCGGTGAGGCTTATCAGGTTCAGGTGGCTGAAGACCCTGAGTTTAAGCAGCTGTTGCTTGATCGTCGTCAAAATCATGGCCAGTTAACGCTGAAGCGTTATTACAAACCCCGTTACTTAAGAGTTGCCTCTGCCAGTCAGCAAACTCACGGTAAATGGGGAGAGGTTCATGTTATTTCACCAAGTCAGAGCCTGAAGTATCTGCCTGGTTTTAGTTGGTTTGCGATGGTACTGGCTGTTTTATGATGGGACCGACTCTGTCAGGGATGACAAAAAATATTTTGTTGCTGGGTGCAACTTTGCTCTTGCTGATACTTTGGTTGACGGCTCCTTTCACCAAACGTATGGATCTGTTTTTCTATGATAGCTGGATGATGCTGAATAAAACGCCAGTATCCAATCAGGTGGTAGTGATCGGAATTGATGACCAGAGTTTGTCTTATCTGGGGCGCTGGCCCTGGAGTCGTACGGTTCATGCTGAACTGATTGACCGCCTGACTGAGGCTAAAGTCAGAGCTGTTGGGATTGATATTATTTTCTCTGAACCGGAATCAGAACAGGCAGATCGTCGTCTGGCGAAAGCGATTCAGGATAATGGCCGTGTTGTTCTGGCCCTGGCACCGGAACGTCTCGGCATGAGCCGCTCCATGCAGGAATTATTGCCTATTCCTGTTTTAGCTATAGCGGCACAACGCTTGGGCCATGTGGACGTCGGGTTAGACCCTGATGGCCTGGCGCGAACCCTGTATCAATTTGGAGGTTTGGGTGAACCTCGTTGGCCATCATTTTCATTGGCTTTGGCTTATCTGACGGCTGAAAACGTAATCAGTGATATCGGTTATAACATAGAGCGTCAGGATCAGGGCACGGGCTGGGTACGAAAAAATCCCATGCTGATTCCATACTGGGGCGGATCGGGGCACTTTAAGCACTATGCCTATATTGATGTCTTGCAGGGGCGTGTGGGGATTAAGCAGCTCAAAGACAAAACGGTGCTGATTGGTGCCACGGCTGTGGGGATGGGGGATATTCTATCGACACCGGTACAGCGTATGTCAGGGGTTGAGTTTAATGCCAATATTATTGAGTCCCTGATCCAGCAGAAGCAGATTAAGGCTACAAGTGATAACGAGGCCTTAGGGTTCAACTTGCTTTTGGCAGGTGTGTTTGCCGTTTTAATTATCTTTCTTCCCCCGCGTTTTTATACCGTGGTGGCCCTGTTCGGCTTAGTGCTGCCTGTGGCTCTGTCTTATCTGATGTTTGTTGGGCAATCAAACTGGTTTGCACCGACTAATGCCTTGTTCCTTCAGGGAATGGTGTTGTTAGCCCTGGGCGGTTGGCGCTATCAAAACTCGTTAAAACAGGTGGCTGTACTGCATAAACAGGTCTATCAGGAAACTCACTTTGACAATCTGACGCAGTTACCTAATCAGAAAATGCTGCAGCAAGAGATCACTCAACGCATGGAAAAAGCGCAGCAACAGAGCGGGCATCTGGCATTGCTGGTGATTCAGTTGGGCGGTATCAAAAATGTGAATGATCGACTGGGGTTGGAAGCCGGTGATCAGGTGCTACTGAAGGTGGCGCAGCAGTTGCAGAAAGCGGTCGTGTTTCAACACCCTGTCGCTCGTTTGGGAGGAGCGGAGTTTGCAGTCCTGTTAAACCCTATTAAGAGTGAACAGGAGGTGCATCATATGGCCAGCCGTATTACGCCTTTGCTGCAACAGGCCTATCGTGTGGGTGAGGACGCGTTTTATCTAACACCCAGTATTGGTGTGAGTGTTTTTCCTGGTGATGGTGAGGATGCTCCGGCACTGCTCAACAACGCTTATACCGCGATGCATAAAGCGAAAGAGGATAAAAAGTGTGACCTTTATTTCTTCTCGGAGCAGCTGAAGGACCAAATTGTACAAGCATCGGAGCTTGAAAGAGACCTGCGTAACGCACTGGCCAGTAATCAATTAGACGTTTACTACCAGCCGCAAGTCGTGACAGAAAGTGGTGAAATTATCGGGATGGAAGCGCTGTTACGCTGGATTCATCCTGAGCGGGGGTTTATCTCTCCGGCAGACTTTATTCCCATTGCTGAAAAGACAGGCCTTATCATAGAGATTGGTAATTGGGTTTTATACCAAGCCTGTGCTCAGGTGGCCCAATGGCGAGAAGAGCGGCAGCAGGACATTCGTATCGCAGTTAACGTATCCGCAATTCAGTTTGGTGAAGGTGACCTGGTTCAGCATGTCATTGATACCTTGCAGAAAACAGGTCTGCCATCGAATCAGCTAGAGCTGGAAATAACGGAATCTGCGTTGATAAATGACATGGAAGCAACTCGGGATACCTTATTACAACTGAGACGCTTGGGTGTTCAAATCGCCATTGATGATTTTGGTACCGGTTATTCCTCGTTAAGTTATCTGCAGAATTTTTCTCTGGATCGTATCAAGATTGATCAGAGTTTTGTGCGTGACCTGACGGAAAATAGTGAAACCGCGGAGATTACCCAGGCGATTATCTCTATGGCTCATGGTCTGAAGCTAAAGGTGATTGCAGAAGGGGTTGAGACGGTTGATCAGAGATATTTCTTGGCGTCTCAGGGCTGTGAAGAGCTCCAGGGTTATTACTTTAGCCGCCCGTTACCTGCGAATGAGGTTGAGACGCTACTGATCACCCCTGTATTGGGCCTTAAAAAACAGCCCTGTGGATAAGTAAGGGGGTGTGAAGTTTACTGTCGCTGCAGTAAACTTCGCCACTCAATTAGCTCGGGTCTATTCAATTCAATGTCCAAACCTTTCTCTCTGCCCCTGCCGCCGGCACCTGAAATGCCTCGTAAACCTTTTGCAGCCCGAGGCTCACGGGTAAACCGCTGTTCTGGCTGCCTGATGGCACAGGATTTCTGTATCTGTGATTTGCGCCCTGAGAATGTGCCCTGTCGTGCACAAATCTGGCTGCTCATGCACCCGGAAGAGATCTATAAACCGACCAATACCGGACGTTTGTTGGCGGACTGCTTGCCGGATACCCAGGTGTTCTACTGGTATCGCACTGAACCTAATGCTCAGCTGCTGACCTTGCTACAAAATGATCAGTATCAGCCCTTTATTATCTTTCCCGATGATATGGAAGACTATGCTCACCGTGTGGTGCAGTTTGATCAGGTGATGACGCTGCAGGGAGAGTATCACGATGGTTGTGATAAAGCTGGCAAGACTGATCAGGATAATAAAAGTAGTAGCCGCAGTAAGATCCCGGTGTTTATTATTCTGGATGGTACCTGGCGTCAGGCACGACGTATGTTCCGTAAAAGCCCTTATTTAGCTGATCTGCCAGTGTTACCGTTGAAAACCGATCGCTTAACCCGTTATGCCCTGCGTAAACCTGCCAGTGAACAACATTTGTGTACCGTTGAAGTAGGTGTTGAGCTATTAAAACAAGCCGGGGAAACACAAGCGGCTGAAGCTGTGGAAGTTTATTTTGAGGCCTTTAATCGACGTTATGCCGAAGCACGCGGTCTGCGGGAAGAGGTGCTCGAGCGTATTAATCGAGTATAGATATTTTTATAGGACATGAAAAAGCCGGGTTAAAGACCCGGTTTAATCGGTTCTGTTTACAGGGCCTGATGCTTAGACTTTGGCCTTGACTCCGCCTATCTCGAATAGGTGTCTGGTCAGATTGATGTTTTCATTAAATCCTAGATAAGCCATATTCTCATAGCTCTTTGGTCCCAGACCTTTGTAATCAATGCTGTAATATTCGCCATTGGGAAACGATTCAGAGCCGTAGGACTGATCAATGACTTGCTTTTCCTGCGCGAACCAGTCAGGCACTTCCTGATTATCCATGACTATCTGGTGGATATTGAGGGTGGTACCAAAGCCGCCTGCACCATGGGTTTTGCTATAAGCTTCACGCAGGGAGTCTTGTAATGCCTGGAAAATCACTTCCTTGCTTTCCTGACTTAGACTCAGCCCTTTGTCTGACCATGAAGGAAAGGCGAATTTGTCAGCAAAGTAATCGACTAATTCAGGTCCCGATACCATGCGAGGTCCTTTCTGATCTATTACCTGGGCACTGTTTGTCCTATCTGTGTTATTCACCGATTTGACTGCGTTTGTGTGTAACGCAGTGTTTGTAGAATCAATCTTCATGGTTTTATTCCTTTTTAATGATATCTACTTAACAGTGCTGAGTCCTAAAGGGTTGCAAGCATGGGGCTGTGCCGGGTTAGGCGTTGGTACTTAGCCCGTTTCTTGAAAATAATTGCTTAAGTAGCTCATCAACATCTTTAGAAGATAAATTTAGAGGGGGATACATGTGGCTTGAGTCTATTTTTCGATCTCCAATGCTGTAGGCATAATGCTCCCCATTAGGGAAAAGTTGATCTCCGTACAAATCTCCTACCATCTCTTTTTCACTAAGAAACCAGCTAGGGACATCCTGGTTGTCCATGACTATTTGGTGAATATTAATACTTACGCCTACACCAGCAGCAGAAAAAGGGTTGTTGGTTAATGCCGCTTCTACGAAGGTATTATGAATGGCTTCTTTGGTTTCTTGAGTCAGTGTTAATCCCTTAGCTTCCCATTCTGGGTAGGCAAACAGTTTTGCGAAGTGTTCAACAGCTTCCTGACCTGTCATAAAATAAGGTTGGTCTTTGTCTGTTGTCTGAGTCAATGTTTCAGTTTTTGACGGTGTGTTAATCGGGCTACTAGCGGGCGGGGCGGGAATGGCTGCGATAATCTTCATGGAAATAACCTTTTCAGTAATGCTTAATATAGGTTTGTCTCCCCCTTATCGGCCATTGACAGATAAGAGGAGGATCAAGATGCTTTCATGCAAGTGCTGATTATTGGTATTCAACAGAAGCACTCACATAATTAAACGATGGACCATTATAGATTCTTAGTTTAGGTGCTCTATCTACGACAAAATAGAACTGTATAGAGTCATTTCCTGAATAAGTGCCGTAAGATGTAGAGATACTTCCTGTTGGTGTACTGCTGACATTGGCACAAACTCCTGCATTGATTAAACAGAGATAGACTTCAATATCGCTCCACCCATTGAGAGTTCCACTCCAGTGATAATTGATATTAGTAATAAAGCCTGAACCGTATCCCGATAAAACTCCACTAGGCTGTGGATCATATTGATATTGTAAAACGCCGGGACCAGCAGCAGAATCCCACCAGTTCCCAGTACTAAGTGCAGAGAAGACATTGGGCTCGGCGGTGATGGAGTGAGGCTCAGAAGAAAGACTATTTTGCTTCATTTCCTCCTGTTGATTATTAATACTTTGCTGCAAAGCTTCCGGGATATCAGTGCTGAACTCTGCTGTACCAGCGTAAGCTGTCATATTAGTGAATGCCAGAGTTAATACGGCAGAGGCTGTTAATAATCTATTCACAATAAAATCCTTTTAAAACCTGTCTATTGGAGCGCACAGGCTAGCAGTGAAGGTGGTATGGGAATAATGGCAGAGTGCTTGACGATTTGTGCGATATTGCTGATGGAGTGTGTGATGATTTTTCTATAGCTGTCGCGCTAAGTAGAGAGGTTTTTAATTCCTGATGAGCCAAATACTTTCGTATCTGTTGAAGTGGGTAATGATATAAGTCTTAGGGGTATTGCCTCTGAGGAGCCTGCCTTGGTGGGCTAAGGTTATTCGTATAAGTATTCTCAGGCGATAGATAGGGTCGGCTATCTCTTTGGTAGCAAAAAATAGGGTTTGTTGATTTAAGTCGCATTATTTCGACGCTTTGTAGCCACCATTTTTTTTCTTAGAGAGCTTCCAGATATATCTATGTTGGATTGTTAAAGGCTGAGTAGGGTGGCTTTACACCTCGTAAGTTTGTCAAATATGCCGCGTGTGCTCTTTTTTGCCGTCGTTATCTCAATACATAAAAAAACCTCTGTTACCGGAGTGACAGAGGTTTTTTAAGATGCTATTGCTAGAAGCCAACTATTTTTAGAGTTCATCTTTGATAAAACGTTATAGCAGCTTTAGCGTATTCAAATGTTTAAATAGCTGCATTTGCTCATCCTGTGACAGTGACGTGGTCAAGCAAATACTACCAGTCCAGTTAAGCGACTTCCTGTAGTCGATAAAATTCCCGTTCACAGTCATTAGGGCTCATATAACCCAGATATGAGTGAAGTCGCTTTTCGTTGTAATACATTACGATATACTCCCGTATATCCGCTATGGCTTCTTGCCGGGTTTGATAATGACACCACTGTACCCGCTCCTGCTTCAATGTGCCGAAGAAACTCTCAGCAACAGCATTATCCCAGCAGTTCCCCTTACGACTCATACTGCCTGTAAAACCATTCTTATCTATCAGCCTTCGGTACGCATGACTGGCATACTGTG
>NZ_AULT01000029.1 GCF_000422425.1 Oceanospirillum beijerinckii DSM 7166 | reverse complement strand
CCTATTTGGGTTTAGTGCCTCGTATCCAGCAATCAGGGCAATGGAAAGGAAGAAGCCGTTTAAGTAAGCAGGGGCCAGCCAAAATAAGAGCAAAGCTCTATATGGCAGCAGTCAGTTGTTTACAACATAACCCAGATATTCGACATCAATTTAAGCGTTTAGTAGAGAAGGGTAAAAGTAAAATGCAGGCCCTGTGCGCAGGTATGCGCAAGCTTGTTCAAATTTGTTTTGGTGTTGTAAAGCATCAAAGCGAATATCACCCTCAATCAGCCTAAAAGAGCTGTTGAAGGTGATTTGGAGAGATGGTATCTACAACAACTTATCTGGATCGGTATTATTTAGCAGGTGTAGATAAACCAGTGGGACAACCGGTTTATCCACGTATTTGAAGTGCTGGTTTTTGGACTCAGTACGTATCCAGTCATCAGATCACTTCAAGTTGCTCAGACTACATCCATCTTTTGTAGCCTTGTCATCTTTTAGCTATTCACCAGCAGCCTTAACTCTCTTTCTTAGCCGCTTTAGCCTTCTTTCTTGGCGGCTAACTTCTGGTGGATATTGTTCTGACGGTAGTTCAGCACAGGGTGCAGTTCGGTCATCTCAAAGCCGATGCTCATATAACGGCGGTCAAATACCGGCTGCAGTTGCGCGGTAAAGGTTTCGAACACCTTATCTGCGGCGGCTTTCAGCACCTCAGGCTCACGACCGGAACCCACTTTGGCAGTCAGATGGATAAAAGTATTATCTGGGTCACCTTCACCAATGCGATAGTGTTCGCAACGAATCGCGCGGGTACGGATACCGCCAATTGGGAACACACCGGTACCAATAGCGGTTTCATTCAGCGCTTCAAACAGGGCTGGGATATCCAGATCGTCATCCAGATTTGCGGAATATTCCATAATAAAATGAGGCATGAGATCTCCTGAAACAAAAAGGCCACAGGGCCCGTCTCTTATCAAAACGGGGGACTGTGGCGAAAGAGCACAACAATCAATACGATCAATCCCGATACGCTTCTTAGCATCAGAGTAGGTTGGATAAGCGAAGCGCCATCCGACACTGACTCAGATACTCAGCGTTTGCCGGAAGGCACCTACGGCTTTTCCGACCTACAACAACGTATCAGGACCGTTATAAATCCGGCTCGCTTAGCGACCCAGTACAGGTACACGGTGAGTATCGTGAGCGATACACACGTTTTTGGTTTCCATGTAGAAATCAAAACTCCAGTCACCGCCATCACGACCGATACCAGACATCTTCATGCCGCCGAACGGAGAAGGCAGGTTACGGTTGTTTTCAGAGTTCACCCACAGCATACCGGCTTCAACTTTGTCTGCCATACGCATGGCACGACCAGTGTTAGAGGTCCAGATATAACCCGCCAGACCGTAAATGGTGTCGTTAGCCAGCTGTACCGCTTCTTCTTCAGTGTCGAATTCGATAGCCGTCAGCACAGGGCCAAAGATCTCTTCCTGGGCAATACGCATGCTGTTTTTCGCTTCAACAAACAGCGTTGGCGTCACATAGTTACCTGGGCCCATTTCATCACGCAGAGACTTACCGCCCACCGCGATAGTTGCACCGTCTGTCTTAGCAATCTCAAAGTAGCTGGTGACTTTATCGTAGTGACCGGTGTGAACCAGAGGGCCTACTTCAGTGTTAGGGTCCAGAGAGTGACCCACTTTCAGGTTGGCTACACGCTCTTTCAGCGCCGCCAGGAACTTGTCTTTGATACCGCTTTGGATCAGCAGACGGCTGGAGCTGGTGCAACGCTGACCATTCAGGCTGTAGATCATAAATACAACCGCATCCAGTGCACGGTCGAAGTCAGCATCGTCAAATACGATTACAGGGTTCTTACCACCCAGTTCCAGGTGCAGACGCTTCAGTGTATCAGCCGTCTGTGCCTGAATCTTTTTACCTGTTGCAGAATCGCCCACCAGAGCAACCGCTTTAATCGCAGGGTGTTGAGTCAGAGTCTTACCGGCAACAGCACCAAAACCGTTAATGGTGTTCCAAACACCTTTTGGCAGACCTGCTGCTTCTGCACACTCGGCCAGAATCGCACCGGTCAGAGGGCTCAGTTCAGCAGGCTTGTGTACTACAGTACAACCTGCTGCCAGTGCTGGAGCGATCTTCCAGGTCGACAGCATGAAAGGTGTGTTCCATGGCGTGATGACCGCCACAGGGCCGATTGGATTACGCACAGTGAAGTTAGTGTGCTGATCTTGGTGCAGAGACAGACCGTTACGGGCTTCAGGTGCCTGATCCGCGAAGAAACGGAAGTTAGCCGCACCACGTACCGCTGCCTGACGCATAAAACGCAGAGGCTGACCACAGTCCATAGACTCAACCAGCGCGATCTCTTCAGCGCGTTTTTCCAGCTCATCGCCCAGACGGTGCAGAATCTTTTTACGCTCAGCACCTGGAGTGGCTGCCCATGCTGCCGCTGCTGCCGCTGCCGCTTCACAGGCTGCGTTGACGTCTTCTTCAGTAGCTGCAACCACTTTACCCAGGTAGCTCTGGTCAGTAGGCGTCGTGTTATCAAACGTCTCTGTACCCGTACCCAGAGTCCACTCACCATTGATGTAGTGACCCAGAGTGTTTTCTTTAAAGCGGGCCAGATAACCCTCGGCTTTAGCGATATTTTCGTTCAGTTCACTCATTTCGAAGTCTCCAAGGATTATCTGATTAGTATTTGTCGCCGTAGAACTCTTGCTCAGACACGATGTACGTGGTCAGAGCACCGACTTTTTCAATTTCACACACAACGGTGTCGCCAGGCTGCATATCTTTCAGACCTTTTGGCGTACCGGTAGCGATCATATCGCCTGGCTTCAGGGTCATGATCTTGCTCAGGTACTCCACCAGGAAAGGTACGTCGAAGATGATGTCTTTCGTGGTGCCTTCCTGAGTCAGCTCACCATTGACGTGCGTGGTCAGACGCAGATCAGAGATATCCCCTACGTCTTCTTTGTCGATCAGCCAAGGGCCGATAGGACACAGGGAGTCACGGCTCTTCACACGCAGGTTTGGACGGTAGTAGTTTTCCAGGTGGTCACGGATCGCGAAGTCGTTACATACGGTGTAACCGGCGATGTAATCCATGGCATCTTCACGGGAGATGTTCTTACCTTCTTTACCGATTACCGCTACCAGCTCACACTCGTAGTGTTGGAATTCGATATTGTCCGGACGGTAAGCGTTCTGCTTGTGACCAGTCAGGGTGTTAGCACCCTTCAAGAATACCAGTGGCTCTTTTGGTGGCTCAAACGCCAGTTCAGCAGCGTGATCCGCGTAGTTCAGGCCCAGCGCAAAGATGGTGCCTGGATTTTTGATGGGCGATAACCAGGTCACTTCGCTTTCGCTGATAACCGTACCTTCAGCCGTTACCAGATCGCCTTGATCGTTAACAGTTACATCCAGCTCAACGTCGTTATGTTGCCCTTCACCTTTATATAAAACTCGTGCGTGTTTCATTGATTATGCCTCCACCTGGTTAGTCAGTTCAGTTACACCGGCGATAGAAGAAGTCACCTTGTCGCCTTGTTTTACTGGGTGACGGTCACCAGGGAAGCCCACAGCAATCGCATCGCCAGGTTGCAGCGTCATAATGTTAGAGATAATGCTGATCAGCTCAGCCACGCCACGGTGCAGTTGGCTCACAGGCAGTTCAGAAACCGTTTCACCATTCACCTGAGTTACCACGGTCAGCGCTTGTGGATCAGCCACATCGCTGGCAGGTACAACCACAGCACCAACAGGTGCCGAACCATCCTGGCACTTACCTTTGATGTCTGGACGGTAGTAGCTTTTCTCTGGCAGAGAGAAATCATGAGTCAGGGTATAACCCTCAACGTAGCTCAGTGCTTCTTCTGCACTGGTACGACAACACTCTTTACCGAATACCACGGTCAGGCTCGCACCCACGACCAGGCCTTCTTCGTGCCAGGCGATGGTGGCACCGTCGGTGTTCCAGGTGTTGTGCGGCTTGAAGTACAGTACCGGCTGAGTCGGTGCTGCTTTGTAGGGTGCTTCGTTAAAGGTTGCATCCAGTTTGTCTAGCTGTTGCTGGTCGTTCAGTGCAACGCACACCAGCTTCCCTGTTACGATAGGGTTAGTACTCATTTGCTCTATCCTATAGTTTTCTAATCTGATGCCCGGTGTTCACCTGTTTAGGTAAACACCGGGGCTTAAAATCGAATATCAGG
The DNA here is from genome assembly GCF_000422425.1 of Oceanospirillum beijerinckii DSM 7166. Taxonomy (GTDB): domain Bacteria; phylum Pseudomonadota; class Gammaproteobacteria; order Pseudomonadales; family Halomonadaceae; genus Oceanospirillum; species Oceanospirillum beijerinckii. Next base: position 77,389 of record NZ_AULT01000029.1, on the reverse strand, counting down.
CTAAGCTTTTAACGCTTGATAACATCGCTTTTAACGCTTGATTTCATTTTGACTCGATATGTAGGTCGGAAAAGCCGTAAGGCGCCTTCCGACAATTCTGGCGTTTAGCGTCGGATGGCGCTTTGCTTATCCGACCTACTCTAATTACCCGCTTCCTACATAATGCTTATCAAGATGTGTATCAGTAACCGCTGGAGCCTGAAGACTCTAACTCTTCTCCAGACTTGAATTTTTCCGCCAGCTGCTTAGCGCCATTACTTAGAATCAGCGTATCCACACCAACACCAACAAAACGGGCACCCACTTCAACGTAGTGCTGGGCTTTGGCAGGGTTGATACACAGCAGACCCGCCGCTTTACCAGCGGCAGTAATGGTGCGAATACCGTTTTCAATGGCTGCAACCACTTCCGGGTGGTCCGGGTTACCGATATGGCCCATCGACGCAGACAGATCGGAAGGACCAATAAACACCGCATCGACACCATCAACCGCAGCGATTTCCGCCAGGTTTTCGATCGCCGTTGTGGTTTCCGCTTGTACGATCAGGCAGATCTCATCGTTTGCGTTTTGCAGATAGCCCGGAATACGGTTCCAGTTTGCGGCACGCGCCAGGGAGCTACCCAGACCACGAATACCCTGTGGTGGGTAACGGACTGCTTGTACCAGCTCACGGGCTTGTTCCGCAGTATCGACCATAGGGACCAGTACGGTTTGTGCACCGATATCCAGAATCTGCTTCAGCAGTGCAGTGCGACCTTCCACCGGGCGAACGATAGGCGACACATCGTAAGGTGCCATCGCTTGCAGGTGAGTGGTCATGGCGTTCAGATCAAACGGCGCGTGTTCACCGTCGATCAGCGCCCAATCAAAACCAGCACCGGCGCAGATCTCTGCGCAAGTACCGCCAGGCAGCCCAAGCCACAAACCCCATTGGGTTTTGCCTTCTTTTAGCCCCTGTTTGAATCTGTTTTTTGGCAGTTCCATCGTTGTGTGCTCTTTCTTTGCTTTCTCTGAATGGGCTTTAGTTTAGACAAAACGTGCCGTTACGCTGCCCAGAGGACCAAAGTCCGCATGAACTGTATCACCAGCTTTTACCGGCACAGGACGGGTGAACGAACCGGACAGAATAAATTGACCTGGCTCCAGGCCAACGCCATGAGGAGCAAAACGCTTACATACCCAGGTGATACCGTTTGCAGGGTTACCCAGAACACCTGCCGCCACACCGGTCTCTTCGATCTGACCATTCAGATACAACAGACCAGCAGACCAGCGCAGATCAATCTCTGTTGGCTTAACCGGACGACCACCGAAGATCACACCCGCATTAGCCGCGTTATCAGAGATGGTGTCGAACACCTTACGGGTGTAACCCGTTTCAGGATCGGTACGCAGACAACGTGCGTCGATCAGCTCCATGGCTGGAATCACGTAATCCGTCGCGTTCAGTACATCGAAGATGGTGACATTTTCACCGGACAGCGGCTTGTTCAGCACAAAGCCCAGTTCCACTTCGATACGAGGGTCTAGGAAATCAGAGGCTTTAATCTCTGCGCCATCATCAAAGAACATAGACTCCAGCAGCACACCGTAATCAGGGGTGTCGATTTGGGAAGCCATCTGCATCGCGCGGGACGTCAGACCAATCTTATAACCACGCACACTGTCACCTTCAGCGATCTTTCGATCGACCCAACTCTTCTGGATCGCATAAGCGTCATCCATATCCATATCCGGGTAATCCAGCGTCAGCGCCGGAATCTGTTTGCGTTCCTTTTCTGCCTGATACAGGCGATCCGCAGCTTGTTTGATTTGATCTTGAGTCAGCATACTGTGTCCCACTTGTTATAAATTGCGTCTTGGATAGAGAGGTGTCTGTTAAATGACGAAATACCAATACTGATCCCTATCAGGTTGGCTCTATTAGATAATATATTAATTAATATGTTAAGTATTATCTGCGATTTTTTTTGCTCTTTTGGCAATCGAATTGTAATCAGGCGGTAAACTCAGAGGGAGCAAGCGGGTCTGATCTCGGGTTTACGGGTTCAGTTACATCGATGACAAAAACTGATGTTGGTAATAGGAGTCGGTTCTTGTATAGGTCGGGCTATGACCGGAAGCTGACAAATGGTGATAATAGGGGATAGAAATCTATATCAGGTCAATCAGATCTGCGGTCTCCGAGACATCGAATAAGGTCCGGTTAAATCTTTGGTGCGTTTAGTTGTAGCAATAAGATGGAAATATTTTGGAAATCAAATTTTTAGGTACCGCCTCTGGTGCCCCAAGTCGTCAGCGTAATGTCTCTGCTACCGCTATCATGCCTGATCAGGGCAAGCACTGGGTGTTGGTGGATTGTGGGGAGGCAACTCAACACCAGTTGTTGCGTACCACTTTATCCCCACAAAAAGTGAGTGCGGTTTTAATCACTCATATTCATGGTGATCACTGCTACGGCTTACCTGGCTTGTTAGCCTCTTGCCAGCTTAATGGTCGAAAAGATCCTTTGGTGTTGGTGGGGCCTAACGGCGTTTGGGAGTATTTGCAGTCTGTAATGCGCTTTACTGAGTTACAGATTAACTATCCGCTGGAGTTTATCCCGGTTTCTGAGGACCTTTGCATAGAGCTGGCCGGAATGCGGATTACGGCACATACATTAAGCCACCGGGTTCCCAGCTGGGCTTATCGTATGGAAGAGATTGATATTCCCCGCCGCTTGGATGTAGCAAAACTGCAGGCTGAAGGTATTCCTTCAGGTCCTCACTATGCTCAGCTACAGCAGGGGCTGAATGTTGATTATCCGGTGGGTGTAGACAGGATTGATGAGCCCGGTTTGAAACAAGTCGCACGCCGCCTGCTGAAGTCGGATGAATATGCTTATCCATCCTGGCAGGCAAGAGTCATCGTTATAGGTGGTGATAATGATAGCCCTGAGCTGCTTACTGGAGCTTGCCGGGATGCAAACCTACTGATTCATGAGGCCACCTACACTCAGGATATGCTGGAGCATGTGGGCCCTGAACCTCAGCATAGCAGTGCTGAATTAGTGGCTCGCTTTGCACAGCGGCAAGGACTGAATAACCTGATTTTGACTCATTTTAGCCCTCGCTATTTGGCCAATCCCACTAAGAAGCGTGACAGAGGTATTGCCGAGATAGAACAGGAAGCCCGAGCGCATTATCAAGGCACGCTGTTTTTGGCGAACGACTTTGATCAGTATTGTTTAGATCGGAGCGGGAGGCTATTCCTGGTTGGTGTCTGAAAGCTGGTGCTAATTTGGTGTTGTTGATGTGCAATGGATCTGTTTCTTATCTCGAAATAGCGTCAGTGTAAGTCCGGAATGGGGCAAACTGGACAGGCGCTTATCCACCTGTGTATTAAAAAGAATAAGTTGTTTATAAAAATCAATGTGATAGATGTCCTGAAGCCTTGCTCCAGACAGTCTGGGCTGCTCCGTTGTATTGTGTGTTTCTGTCTCATTCTCCTGTTTTGAAAAAAATCAAATAGTGAATTTCTCTGAAAAAGACAAAATTATAACCGTCATGTCTATTTTTATTGGGCAATAAAATATCTTTTCCTTTATTTTGGGTTAGATATAGTCAATTAGGCTAAATAGAGTGTTCTACTATTATTGAACACTGATATGACAAACTTGTGCCATAAATAGACCGTTTTTTCTGATTATTTCAGCTACGCTTTTTAAACGCATTGGTGAAAAGAGTACGGTTGTAAATGAGATAAAAATCGATGTAATTACCTGTTTACATATGTAAATGTGAAATTGTTGAAGATATTTTCACATATATGTTTTTTTCAGGATGGAGAAGAAAAAAATTGCCTATTTGCACCAGGTTTTTCTTGTAAGAGTGTAAAATTATACCAATTGTTCTAACCAGATATTAAGATCAACATCAGTTAGTACAAGTGATTGCGACGGCTTTTTTATGTCTGGAAAAGCCTTCACAAACAAGCGTGAATCAATAATGATAAACAACGCAGCCTAAGGAAAATAACAACATGAAAAGACGTGATCTATTGAAAACGGCCGCTGCAGGTCTGGTGGCCGCCCCTATGGCAATGAGCATCGCCTCGCAAGCTCAAGCTGCAACTTCTTTAAGAATGCAAACTTATTGGGGTAAGGAAGCCAACGATATCTTTAAAGAGTTCACTGATGATGTTAAGAGTGCTTCTAATAAGGCACTTAAAGTGCGTCGTTACACCGGTGGTTCTCTGGTACCTGATGCCGAGATGTTTAAAGCAGTAGGCTCTGGTACGATCGATATGTGTCAGGGTTACGCAGGTTACTGGCCGGGTCAGCTGGATATCGCGTCTATTGAAGCAGGTCTGCCTGCAGCATGGACCAACTATGATGAAGCCATGTACATCATGGAAAGCAAAGGTCTGATCGATTTGATCCGTGAAGCCTATGCTGAGCAAAACGTTCACTACTTAGGCCCTATCATGGGCGGTCCTTTCGATCTTCTGACTAAAAAGCCAGTAAACAGTCTGGATGATCTGAAGAAGATGAAGATCCGTGCGACACCAAGTATCGCTAAGATCCTGGATCAGTTTGGTATCCCAACGGTATTCCTGCCGGGTTCTGAGCTATACGTTGGCCTGAGCACTGGCGCTATCGACGGTGTGATCTATGCCGGTACTAACGAATACCTGTCGATGAAACTGTACGAAACTGCTAAGTACTACACCTCTCTGAACATGGTAAGCCCGGGTTATACCGATCAAATGCTGATCAACATGGACAAGTGGAAGTCTCTGTCTGATAGTCACCGCACCATCATCGAAACCTCTTTCGCTAAACACGCGGCTAAGATGCACAACTGGATGGTTAGCGGTTCTATTGATGCTTCTACCACCGGTAAGTTCGAAATGGGTTCTCTAAATGCTGAAGATTCTGCCCGTCTGCGCAACGCTGCGAAAGTGATCTGGGAAGAAGAAGCGGCACGTTCTGATCGTAACCGTAAAGCAATCGACATTCTGACCGAAGCGGCTAAAGCCACTGGGAGAGCATAATGTCCGGGATATCTCGCCTCCTGAACTATCAGGACGAGATATCCGAGTTCATCGGCAAGGCCAGCTCCTGGATGTGCCTTGCCATGATTGGCGTCTTGTTGTACGAGATCGCCGCCCGGTATCTCTTCCTTAGCCCAACATCCTGGGCACACGAATCAACTACTATGCTGTACGGCACCTTTTGTATGTTTGCGGGTATTTACACTCATAAGCATCATGGTCATGTCCGTAGTGAAGTGGTTTATCACCTGTTCGATAAACGCGGTCGGGCTATTCTCGACGTGATTACGGGCTGTGTGGTGCTTATTATGTTTGGCGTATTTTTTGTGGCTGCCTGCGAGTTTGCCTACGACTCCTGGCAAAGCGGAGAACTGTCCTCAAAAAGTACCTGGGCTCCACCTATTTACCCTTTTAAAACCATGCTACCCATCGGTGTGGGTCTGATCTGGTTACAGGGGTTAGTACATCTCATCAGGGATATACAAGTCGCACTTAATTATCGTCCAGACAAGTAAGCGTCTATTACTGGGCTGAAAATAATTAAGTTCGATTAGCAAGGAACGCGCTGCATGCCTTATCTGCAACTGTGCCGATAGTCTGAGATGGCTGACATTGATACAACTTTTAAATTAACAGGGGATTCAGGTGACTGAACTTGACCCATTAATCATTACCATTGGCATGTTCGGGACGATGTTCCTGATGCTGATGATGGGGGCTCCCCTGGCCTGGTCATTACTGACCGTCGGGCTGGGATTTGCTTACACACTATGGGGGCCAGGAGCTATTGAACTCCTGACACTCAGTTCATTTGCTGCCCTGGACAACTTCCTCCTGGTAGCTCTGCCCATGTTTATTTTCATGGGGCTGATGCTGGAACGCTCCGGTATTACCGACGATCTTTTTGAGATGATGAGCAAACTGATGGGGCAAACCCCCGGCGGTCTGGGAGTTGGTACTGTTATTGTCTGTGCATTGATCGCGGCGATGGCGGGAGTGTCCGGTGCGGCAACCGTGAGCCTGGGTGTTATCGCCCTGCCTGCGATGCTAAAGCGGGGGTACGACAAAAAGCTTGCCACAGGCACCATTATGGCCGGTGGTGCTCTGGGCTTTTTGATTCCGCCTAGCCTGCTGATGATTCTTTATGCCTTCCTGGCGAAAGAGTCTGTAGGTAAGTTGTTTGCTGCAGGTGTTATACCGGGGCTGATGCTGGCGGGTATCTACATTCTGTATATCCTGATTCGCAGTCGCATTACGCCATCCCTTGCACCCGCTCTGTCAGAAGAGCATCAGGTGGACTGGCGCGGCAAAGTAGCATCACTGAAAGCCCTGATTTTACCGGGGGCTCTGATTGCGACGGTTCTGTTCTGTATCATTACAGGCATTACTGCACCTTCAGAAGCTTCAGCGATTGGTGCGGCGGGTTCTATTCTCTGTGCGGCGATCTACCGTACGCTGAACCTGAAGATGATGAAGGAAGTGCTAATCTCCACCACAAAGTTGATGGGGATGCTGATCTGGATCACTATCGCAGCGATCTTCTTCAGTAAGGTCTATATTGGCCTGGATGCCGGTTTTATTCTGCAAGAGCTGGTCGAAGATAACGATGTCGCACCCATCTATGTGATCATGATTATGCTGGCATGTTACTTCGTGCTGGGCATGTTCTTGGATGACTTCGCCATTGTCTTTATCACTGCACCTTTGTTTGTGCCGATTGTGGAATCTCTGGGTTTTGACACCATCTGGTTTGCGATTCTGTTTATCGTAAGTATGCAGTCAGCCTATCTGACACCGCCCTTTGGGTACAATCTCTTCTATATGAGGTCGGTGGCCCCTCCGGAAGTCACCATTTACGATCTGTATAAAGCGGCCGTGCCTTTTATTCTGCTACAGATTCTGGGCCTGGCTTTGCTATTGATGTTTCCGGGAATCGCACTTTGGTTACCAGAGGTGCTATACGGGTAAGATGCTATACCGTTAAAAAGCAATATAAGAAAGGGGTGGCTCCGTTAAACGAGCTGCCCCTTTCTGTTTGGATTCTCTATCATGCCGCTCAATTTGAGATTGAAGTAGCTAAGGAAGGCTTTACCGCAGATGATTCCTTTGAGGGAAAGAGCTGTGATTAATAACCGCCGGTGATATTCCAGATTACAATCGCCTTTTCCTCGTCCGAAGGGTTGCGTACCCGGTATTGATCATTCGCTTCCAGTGTAAAACTGTCACCTTCATGCAGAATAAAGCACTGGTCGTTGATACACAGTTCTATCATACCTGATTGTACCAGGCCGCCTTCTTCACCTTTTAGCTGGCGAGCTTCACTGCCCCTGGCTCCGGGTGCAAAGGTCGTGAGTATCATCTGGAGTTGGCCTGATAGGCGGGTGGATAGCAGCTCTTCACGTACACCCCCATCGGAAAAGCTTAAACTGCGTCGGGCTGATTTTCGTACAATATGATTTAACTCTTCTGCAGGGGCTTCCCGGTCTGAGTGGAAAAACCAGCTGATCTGAATCCCTAATACATCGCAGATCGCTTGAAGAATTGGAATCGGTAGAGAAGATACCCCACGCTCAACCTGACTGACATAACCCACAGAGCGCTGAATACGCTCGGCCATCTCGGCCAGAGTCACACCTTTTGCTTTACGAATATCCCGAATCTGGCGACCAATGCGCAGATTCTCGCTATTTACTGCTTCATTTCTTTTTTTATTCATATTATTGGGCTACAGAACCCGCTCTTATCAATCTCATTTATCTGAATTTTAATGCAAGAATTTCATAAGTTCACTTTTGTTGGAAACAGTTATTTATGTGTATCGTTTTATAGGCCTTTCTCTCACTGTCTTAAATTCAGGATGGTGTCTGGTTTTTTAGACGGTCTTGTGTCTGGTTTTCTGGATATTGGTGAGTGGGATGATAATAAATCATTGCTTATCAGCAGGTTAGATATTTGGCATATATCTTGGATTAGTTGAGTTACGTTGGATTGGTTTGACCTTTGATCCATTATGAACAGCTTAGAAAAACAACAATACGAGGTTGATATGCAAAGGACTCTTCTTTTAACGGCTGCCAGCTCACTGGTGCTATCGGGTTGCTTAGGTTCCTCCGACAGCACAAAAGACACGACGGATTACAGTGTACTGCCCAGCTATCTTTCTGGTTCAGTTGATGTCATTCAGGTGGATGGCAGCAGTGATGACCTATTGACGGGGGCTGCACTGGCTAGTGATACAGGCACTGTAACGCCGGATGCAGTGGCTGTGGATGCAAGCCTTGAGCAGATCCGTCGCTATCAGCTGGGCAACAACTATAAAAGCATGATGGATCCGGTAACACCTGGAGGTTGGGGTGTACATTGGGGACCTTTGGTGACCGATGGGATTAGCTCTCATTCGGTAGAGGCGTTTACCGGTCTGGTGTCGGGTACGGAATATCAAGCCATAGTTGATGACGGCTCAGGCAAAACCAATGTCAAACTGGTGGTGCAGGTGCCAAGCAGTTTCTCTACAGATAAGCCTTGTATTATTGCTGGCCCATCGTCGGGTTCCCGTGGTGTTTATGGAGCGGCGGGCACGGCAGGTGATGCCGCATTAAAACGAGGTTGTGCCGTGGCCTATACCGATAAAGGTACAGGTGATGGCGTACACTTTATTGGCAGTCAGCAGGTGATTGATCTGGATGGTAAGGTGGTAGATGCAGCCAGTGCAGGCACAACTTCTGCGTTTACCGCTGAGTTTGCTGAAGGTTTTCAGGACTCTACCGATGCACGCACTGCCACAACCAAACACGCTCACTCCCAGCAAAACCCAGGCAAGGACTGGGGACTGAATACCCTGCAATCCATCGAGTTTGCTTTCTACGCCTTGCATCAGGCTTATCCTGATCAGGCCTTTAACCCTGATAATACCACGGTGATTGCAGCCAGCTGGTCTAACGGTGGTCGTTCTGTCTTAATGGCCGCAGAGCAGGATAGCCAAGGGCTGATCGATGGCGTGGTTGCGGTAGAGCCGAGTACGGCGATGAATCAGCATGATTTTACCATTACTCAGGGTGAGCGCAGTTGGGGGCCGGAATCAGTAGGCTGGAGCTTATACGATATGCACGCCTTTGGCGCAGTCTATCAACCCTGTGCTAACAACCTGGCTGCAAATGACAGTGCTGATTTGGTCAACTCAGCGAAATCTCCTGAGCGTTGTACCCGTCTGCAGCAATTAGGGCTGTTAACGTCGGATTCAGATGATCTGCAGGTATTGGCTCAGGAGGCACAGGATCTGATGAATACCACGGCGGGTTTCCTACCGGAGCAGAACCTGGGTATTCCAGCGTTTAGTAATATGTTTTCTGAAATAACCAATACCTATGGTAACTCCTACGGCCGCTATAGTATCTCTGATCAGCTGTGTGGTATCAGTTTCGCCAGCTATAACGGCGGTACCAAGCAGTTTGAAGTGCTGAGCGATGAAGATAAAGCGCTGCGTTTCCTGGGGCAGAATATGATCGCTGGTGGTAGCCGCTGGATTCAACCGGTCAATATGAATGCGGATGATCCTTATGGGGCTACGGCGTTTAACTCCACAGCGGATAAAAATCTGGATGCAGACCTGTGTTTCTTTGCGATGTCCCGCTATGGCAAGGCCAAGTTAACTGAGTTGGGCATTCTGGATACTTACAAGGACAACGGTGACTTTGACCGAGTTCAGGCCGGTATTCAGGAAGCGATTATGAGTGGTGATCTACAGGGTAAACCGGCCATTATTATGCATGGTCGTGCGGATCAGGTGGTTGCCCCGAACCATGGTGGTCGCGCCTACTACGCCCGTAATCGTCAGGTAGATGCCCGCGATGATGTAGTGTATTGGGAGATCGAAAATGGCCATCACCTGGAGATGTTTGCCTATCTGCTAGCACCCAACCTTGGCTTCTATGCCACGCCATCTAATATGCAGCACCGTTACGCCTATATTCATCCTTACTTTGAACAGGCACTGAATCAGATGTTTGCTTATCTGAGTGATGGTGATGCACTGTCTCCGAGTCAGGTGATTCGCACGACGTCGATGCAGGAAAGCGGTGAAGAGCAGATTACTAATGCCATGTTTGGTGAGGTACTGATCACACCGGGTAATGATGCTATCCGCTGGCTGGATAATACGCTGGCAATTCCTCATTAAGTCGACGGGCTGATTGCTTTACCGCTCTTTGTTGCTAGTTGCTCTTTGTTGTTAGCTTGCCGAACCCAGCTCTGCTTCCCTAAAAAACAGTGTTATTCCCGGCAGCCCCGATCAGTTCGCTCGTACTGGTCGGGGCTTTTCTTTTCCACGTGTTAAGTCTTCGCTGTACTCAGCTCTTTAGCATGTCTCTGAGTATTGAATCTCCAGTTTACGCATCTTTTCATACAGGCTGGCACGTGAGATACCCAATAGTTTAGCCGTTTTGACTTTATGGCCCTGGGTGTAAGCCAATGCGGCTTCAATGGCCTGGCGCTCTGTTTGGGCCATTTGTTGATGCAGAGGCTGTGGTGGAGCCTTGGTCTGCGGCTGTGCGTTTTTACTCAAGTGAGTGATCACTGGTGGTGCCATAGGTGAAGGCAATCCTGTAACTGGATTCTGTGTGGATGGTATCTGCGCCACTTGAACGGAGTTAATCAGCAGCGACTGAATCAGCTGGGCATCTATCTCGTTGTTTTCCTCTGCCATAATTACCGCTCGTTCCAGCAGATTTTGCAGTTCCCGTACATTGCCCGGCCAGGTGTGTTGAAATAGTAGGTTAATGGCATCCGGTGTCAGATATTTAACCGGCAGTTGCAGCCTGATGCAGAGTTCATCCAGCAGGCGCTCTGCAATCAGGTCAATGTCTGCCTGACGCTCCCTGAGAGGGGGGGGGGTGAATTGGCATGGCGTTCAGGCGGTAGTAAAGGTCTGCGCGAAACTCGCCGTTTTCTACCATTTTTGGCAGATTACGACTGGTGGCGGCAACGATACGAATATCAACTTTTCTTATCTTATTGGAGCCTAATGGCTCAAACTCCTTCTCCTGCAGGGCGCGTAGCAGTTTGCTTTGCAGCTCCAGTGGCATATCGCCAATTTCATCCAGAAACAGGGTGCCGCCATTGGCCAGCTCCAGCTTACCTTTACGCCCTTTGTTCGATGCACCGGTATAGGCGCCGGGAGCAACGCCAAAAAATTCCGCTTCAATCAGATTATCGGGAATTGCAGCGACATTGAGTGAAACAAAGGCCTGATGGGAGCGGCTGGAGAGTTCATGCAGGGCGTGGGCAAACAGCTCCTTGCCGGTACCGGTTTCTCCGGTCAGCAGTACTGAAATATCAAAACGGGCGGCTTGCCGGATCTGGTGTTTGACACTTTGCAGCTGTTCGCTGCGGCCTGTAATTTGAGATAAACGGTATTTATGTTGTCGAGCTTGATTGAGTTCCTGAGTGACATTATCTAATTGGCGCTGCAGCTGATTAAAGCGGCTGACCAGGGAGTGTGTGCCTTGAGGGTTTTCCAGTGCAACAAAACCAAATGACCCGATTACTTCACCCTGATCAGACTGGAGTGGAATGACACTGACCAGAATCCATTGCTGCTTCACTCGTAGCAGCTCCAATAGCACTGGCTCGCCACTATCTGCCACTCTGGGGAGAAAACTGTTGTGGATATAGCGGGTAATCGGTTCACCGACAGGGTTGTGCTCCAGACCTAAAAATTCTTGGTAACCCTGACTGATCCAGGTGATCCTGTGTTTCTGATCGATGGCGATGGTATTGCTATAAAATGTCGCGAATGAATCCGCTAGTGTTTTGAAGGCGGAATCCTTGAGTATAGCTGTCTCGTTAGGCTCAGTCATGATCTTCTTTATTTTTAGAGTTTACCGTCTAACTTATAATATATGCATGCAACTGACCAGGGGATATTGCCCAGGACTACTGTGTCTATAAACGTTTGGCTTCTTTCTCTTGAGCAACTCAGAGAGAGAGAGCGTTTGCTATAGGTCAGTCTCTGTCTCTATTGTGAGTTTGACAATGGGTTTGGTTAGTATAAGGAGGGTAAGGGTTAAACCATGTGTGGCTTCAGTCGCTGAATAACGGTAGTGCAATTTTGACTGTCTAATAAGCACTTACACAAAAGTTTCTCTTGAGCAGAAGGTTTTATTTTTCAGCACTTGGCCGCAAAATATCGAATCACTTTTGTGTAAGCGTGTAAAAGGTTAGAAGTCCTGATGAGGGCCAAAGACTTCATAATGAATACGGCTTTGGTCAACGCCCAATTCCAGCAGTTGCTGTTTGGCAAATTGCATAAAAGCAACTGGACCACATAGATAGAAGTCGCCGTTTTCCAATGGTAGCTGCTGTTTGATTTTGTTCAGCTGCATCAGGCCATGGTGGATATTCAGGTTTAAGGGGGCATTGCTTTCTGCACTATCAGCATTGCGATACCAGATATGGTTGCTTAGCGGCAGGCACTCACCTAGTTCATGGATTCGACGAGCAAATGAGTGTTGAGCACGGTTCTCACACGCGTGTAAGAAAAACACCGGTTGCTTATATTGTTGTGCAGCCAGGGTTTCTACAATTGAGATCATGGGTGTCAGGCCAACACCGGCCGAGATGGCGACCACAGGGCGCTGATGATCAGTAAAGAAAAAATCGCCAGCAGGGGCAAACAGCTCCAGCTCATCATTAACCTCAACATGATCATGCAGATAGTTGGAGACAATGCCCGGTTGACTACTCGTTTCTTGTATACCTTCCCGTTTTACCGAAATGCGATAGCTGCTGCCATTGGCTCTATCAGACAGGGAGTACTGGCGGATCTCCTGATAATCTGAACTGTCAGGTTGCAGGCGAATGCCCAGATATTGACCCGGCTGAAAATCGACCACAGGTTGACCATCCACAGGCACCAGAATAAAGCTGGTGACCAGTTCTGACTCCTGATTTTTATCCTGAACTTTAAACAGACGTGCTCCTTGCCAGCCGCCTTTTGCACGGGCGTTAGCCTGATAGATTTCTGCTTCTCGACCAATAAAGATATCAGCTAACTGCTGGTAAGCTGCAACCCAGGCGTCTTCAACTTCTGCTGTGAAAGCACCGGGAGCCAGTTCTTTCAGGGTCTGAATAAGATGATGGCCGACAATATCGTATTGTTCCGGCTGAATATCAAACGTAATGTGTTTATGGGCAATTCTTTCTACGGCTGAGGTTAGTGCGGGAAGATTATCAATATACTTAGCGTACGCAGCGATGGCATTAAACAGTGCCAGTGGTTGTCCACCGGATTGCTGATGGCTCATGTTGAAAATATCTTTCAGTTCGGGGTTGTGACTGAACATACGTTGATAAAAATGCTGTGTAATCGCAGGGCCTGCGCTTTCCAGTAGAGGTACAGTGCTTTTTACAATGGTAATTTGATCCTGAGTTAACATCTTCTGTTTCTATCCTTTATCTGCTTTTGCGTTGATTTTATGGTGTGTGGAACGGTATCGGTCTGTGTTCGTCTTGATTCAACCAAGGCTGAGATCTCAATGAGGCAATAGGGTTTAAACGCCAGAAGCCGCACTATGGGGGTGACCGATTTGGTCATTTTCACCGAGTAGGTGCATGGCATAGCCGACTTTTAAACCTGTGGCACAGAGCATTGTGGCGATATGGGCTGATACCTGAGTGCCCAGGGCGAAATACTCCGGTATCAGGTAAGCCACTAACGTACTGATGCACATAGCCGCTGCCGAGATCATCATGAGAATGTTCCCGGCCAGGTAAAGTGAGTGATATTTGTTTTGACGGCTTTTAATTGGGTCAGATAGCGCCTGATCAGACAGTAAATAGGCAAAGCAAAAATGGCTGTACATGAATTATCCCCTCACGCTTCGTGGTCCGGGCTTTGCAACATCATGGCTTGAGGTCTCTACCTATGTTGTTGCATGCTTTATCGGAGTGCTTTACTCGGGTATTGCAGTAGATATGCCATTTTTGAAAAAGATATATAAATCAGTATGTTGATTGTTCTCTTGGACTTTTTATTTATATAAAAGAGTCAAAAAGACATGAATAATAAAGGTCCTTTTGACTCTTCTGTGCTTTTTAGACTTTATACTGGAAATAGCAGTATGTTATGTTGTGGCAGGACCCAGCTATAAGAGCAGCCTCTAGTGTCGCCCGCAAACCAGATTTCACATAACGCCCTGTTGCAACTGGCGATAGATATGGCCAATAGTCTAAGTGCAAAAGATAGGTTCGATCGCTTGCTCAACACCGTTCGGGGCAGTATTCAGTGTGATGCGGTGGTGTTACTGCAGCGTAATGGTAATTTGCTAAAACCGTTGGCACAAAAGGGGCTGACCGCCGATGTGTTAGGTCGACGCTTTACAATTGACTCCCAGCCTCGTTTTCAACAGATCTGCCAGACTAATATTCCGACTCGCTTTCAGACTCACTGTGATCTGCCAGATCCGTATGATGGTATGTTGCAGGGCCATCGTGGTGACTTACCCGTGCATGCCTGTATGGGACTGCCATTAATGGCTGATCAGCAACTGATCGGTGTGTTAACTCTGGACAGTATGACCCCTGGTGCTTTTGATGAGATTCCAGAGTACACGCTGGAAGTGATCAGTGCCATGGCGGCGGCGAGTCTGAAAACAGCAATGCTGTTGCAGCACTTGGAAGATGATTCGGCTCACACTCGTCATGTAATTACTGAGTTAACCCGGGAAGCATTAACCAAAGATGGTGGCGAGCTGATAGGTGATAGTTCTGAGATGCAACAGCTGAAACGAGAGCTGGCTCTGGTCGCGCCTTCTGATTATGCCATCTTGATTGAAGGTGAAACGGGCGTCGGTAAGGAGTTGGTCGCCCGAACACTGCATGAACAATCTAACCGTGCTGATGGACCCTTGGTTTATGTGAATTGTGCAGCGATTCCAGAAAACCTGATCGAGAGTGAGTTATTTGGCCATGTGAAAGGGGCTTTTACCGGAGCAGACCGGGATCGGGTCGGTAAATTCAGTCTGGCTGATGGCGGCACACTATTTCTGGATGAGATAGGTGAGTTGCCTTTAGTCGCCCAGAGTAAGCTGCTGAGAGCGCTGCAAAATCAGGAAATTCAGCCAGTTGGCCGGGATAGCATCTCTCACGTCGATGTCAGGGTTTTGGCGGCAACCAATCGTATTTTGCAGCAGGAGGTGGCAGCGAAACGCTTCCGGGCTGATCTCTATCACCGACTGAGTGTCTACCCTGTTAAGGTGCCTCCGTTACGTCGGCGTCATGGTGATGTGGCTTTGCTGGCAGGTTATTTTGCGGAACAGTCGCGGCGTAGGCTGGGGTTAGCACAGTTAATCATTGACAGTCAGGCCCATCAGGCACTGCAGGCGTATTCCTGGCCGGGCAATGTACGTGAGCTTGAGCATGTGATGGGGCGTGCAGCTCTGATCGCTAACGCAGAGTATAAACAAGGTAATAAGCTGCTTTCTGGTACACAGCGAAGGGGGGATATTACTTGTATTCAGTGCCATCACCTTGGTGAGCTGGTTTCTTCTTTTACAGATCCAATGACTCTCAGTAGCTTTGAGGCTGAAGATAAGATAAGTAATGGGGAAGTGGCTGGTGATGCCTCATCTGTGTCACTGACGTTGGCATCATCTCAAGGCCTTAAAGAGAGTACTGAGCAATTCCAGCAACAACTTATACTGCAGGCTTTGACCCAGTATGAGGGCAACTGGGCTGCGGCCGCGCGGGAATTGAAGATGGACCGGGCAAACCTGGTGCGCCTGGCCAAGCGTTTAGGTTTGCAAGTTGTGAAAAAGATACATAATGGCAATGTGTAAGATTGGAAATTAACAAAGCCGAGTTATTTTGTCAGTTTTATCTGATAGTGGTGACTCGTACTCCTGCGTTATAATGCAGGCTTATTCGTATGTTAATTGGTTCTTGCTGCTGTCGGCTTCTAAAGTGCCTGTATGCACATGCTTGTACTGAGCAGACCTCGTTGTTTACCTATCCTGTTTCTGTCTCATTGTATGGATTTCTGACAGGGTTCCTCTCTCTTGCTGGATTACTTTTAAAGGCGATATTTCACTGTCTTTGGCCATCTTCCAGTGTCTAAATAAGTGCGGAGTTTATATGGCCGATACGGCTTCTGATAACTCATCGCCGGCTCCTGTCGGAGAATGGCGGGTGGTGATACTGGTCACCTTGATTCAGTTTATTAATATCGTCGACTTTATGATGGTGATTCCCTTAGGCCCTGATTTTGCGCAGGCACTGGGCATTATCATGTCTGATTTGGGATTAATCGGTGGTAGTTATACCTTTGCTGCGGCAACTTCAGGTTTCCTGTTGAGTCGTCATTTGGATCGTTTTGATCGCAGAAAGATTGCTATTTGGGCGTTAGCAGGACTTTCTGTCGGTACTTTTGCGGCCACTCTTGCAGTGGATCAGGCGACCTTGATGATGAGCCGGATCTGCGCCGGTTTATTTGGTGGTCCGGCATCGGCGATTGGTTTGGCAATGATTATAGATGTCGTACCGGTTAAGCGCCGGGGCAGGGCGATGGCTATCGCTATGGGGTCATTTTCTGTTGCTGCGATTGTGGGTATTCCTTTTGGTTTGGAGTTATCCGCCAGGTATGGTTGGCAAGCGCCTTTTTATGTTATCGCGCTCAGTGGAATTATGCTGTTAGTGGCGCTTTATTTACTGTTGCCCAGGATGGTTGCACATATTCAGCAGCAAGGAGAGGCTAAGGCTGTAGGCCCAATCATGTTGTTGAAAAAGCCACTAACACGGTTGGCCTTGATGCTCGTTGTGGTGTCTATGTTTGGTAACTTCCTACTGATCCCAAACCTTTCGGCCTACGTTCAGTTTAATCTGGAGTTTCCCCGTGAGCGTATTGGTGAGCTGTATATGATGGGTGGGGTTTTCTCTTTGGTCGGGATGCAACTGACGGGATATTTATCTGATCGGCTGGGCAGTGTACTAACAGGCAGTGTGGTTTGTCTGGGTTTGGCTACTGTGCTCTGGGTTGGCTTTATTCAGGTCCCACCATTTGAGTGGGTGTTATGGATCTTTACCGGTTTTATGGTGTTCTCTTCAGCCCGTAGAGTGGCGCAGAGTGCTTTAACCAGTCAAACACCTGACGCCCATGAACGCGCGGCTTTTACCTCAGTGCAGTCTGCTTGCCAGCATGTCGCCACAGGCGCTGCTTCTGTAGGCAGCTCTTATCTGTTAACAGCCAATGCCGATGGTACTTTGGAAGGTATCGCATTTTTAAGCCAAATTACTCTGATTCTGGTATTGGCGCAACCTGTGATGATGTGGCTGTTAAAACAACGTTTACAGCATAAGCCGACTTGATTCAGACGTTAGACAGCGTCAAATCTTACACAAACGATATCAGCTTTAGGGCTCCATTGAGTCAATGCGATCGTTGTGCGTTTTTAACGTCTGCAGTGTAGGATAAGGGTATACTGTTCTGGCGACTGCAAGAACTATTAGAAATATTAAGAGAAATAAGATGTTAAGTGCCGTGTTATATCAACAGATAACCCGTCAGAAAGTGTTGCCTGTACTGGTATTGGATAATAATGAGCAAGCCCGGATTCTGGCTGACTGTCTATTGGAGTTTCGGTTAAATGCCATTGAAATTACTCTGCGCACACCTAAAGCACTTAACGTCATTGAGTTCCTGGCGACTCGTTATCCTGAGTTGGTTGTGGGTGCAGGTACGATAACTTCCACGGAACAATTGCAAGATGTGCAACAGTCGGGGGCTCAATTTGCGTTATCACCAGGGGCTCCAGAATCATTACTACAAGCGGGTCAGCGTACTGAGATCGGTTTTATCCCAGGTGTGATGACTCCCTCGGAAGCGATGTTGGCGCACTCCTATGGCTACTCTTTGTTGAAACTGTTTCCCGCTGAAGTATCTGGTGGTTGCACCTTATTAAAAGCGATGGGGGCGCCTTTACCCGAGTTGAACTTTTGCCCTACTGGCGGTATCTCTGTAAAGAACCTGGCGCAATATCTGACGTTAGATAATGTTCCTGTTGTGGGCGGCACTTGGTTGGCTCCTATTGATCAGATCCAACAACAGAACTGGCAACACATCCGCGACAATATGCAGCAGCTGCAGGCCATATTGGCTGATTTTAATTAGAGGAGAGCAACACGCATGTATCGTAATAATGAGCAATTTAAGGAACGACGCATTCGAGCCATTAAAGAAGACGTGCGTAAAGGTGGCAGTGAGTTGTCCCGGAGTGCTTTGGCGGATATTGGCGATTATGCGGAAGCTTGCGATGTCGAGAGTGCGATGGAGCTTAAGGCAGAGCTGACTGATCTGGCAATGACTATTCAGCAGGCTCGGCCTAGTATGGCGGTGCTATGGAATATACTGCAGCACTGGATTGAGCTGATGCCGGGTATGCCGTTGGATGATCTTGATAGTGCCCGTCAATTTGCGGCGGATCAAGCCCGTATGTTGTCAGAAACATCTGTACGGGCAAGTAAGCAGATTACCCAACAGATCAGTCCTCAGGTAGTGCCGGGCTCTGTTGTCATGGTGCACAGTTACAGTACGACCGTGATGCAGATTCTGAAATCGCTCCAGGGCAGTGAGTTTAAAGTGATCATGACCGAATCCCGTCCTGGTATTGAAGGTCGCCGTATGGCGCGGGCTCTATCTGAGATGCAAGTGCCTACAACCTATATCACCGAGGCACAGATTGGTAATTTTGTACGTCTTGCAGACCTAGTATTGATTGGTGCGGACAGCGTACTGCAGGATGGTTCTGTGGTCAATAAAGCCGGTACCTACCTGGTTGCACTGGCAGCCTATGATCAAAGTGTACCGGTTTGGGTGGTGGCAGAGAGCTTTAAGCACAGCCCGACTCATGCGGATGAGGTTGAACTGGAAGAGATGGACCCGGATGAGCTTCAGTTACCCGAGATCGATTTTATTAACCCTCGCAATATCTATTTTGATATCACTCCGGCAAAACTGATTTCAGCCTGGATTGATGAAAATGGCTATCGCACGGAGTTTGATCAGGAGTCCAAGCCAATGCCTGCAGGTCTTTTAAAAGTGAAGTCTGGAGTATAAGCCTGTGCGTCCTGCATCGGGTTGTGATCGGTTTGTTGATGGTTGCATCGTTGAGCGTTGGGTTGGTCATGATTAAAGGGACTAACGTGTTGAAGCAATTGCAGGCAGATAGTTTTCTGGTGGCAGAGGTGCACCTCTGTCCCGAAACTGGAAATGAAGTGCTGGCCGGTTAACTAAAGAGTTGTGTCCTACTGTCGCGATGCCCTGGCGCTGTTTGACTTTATCACCCACCTTAACTTTCAAGGTGTCACAACCAGCATAAACGGTCTGTTGATCTCCCGGGTGCTGGATAATAATGACCTTCCCTAAACTGCGCATGCTACCTGCGAAGCTGACAGTGCCTTCCTTTGCGGCAAAAACAGTCTGGCCGTGTTGAGCTATCAGGTTGACACCTTTCTGAAGTCCCCAGTCTTCTTCTCCAAAACCACTGATCATGCGTGGATTGTTCAACGGCCAGATAAAACCCTCTACTTTACGCTCGCCGGTTGGAATCCAGATTTTTTGCCCCACGCTGAGCTTTCTTGGGTCAATTGTGGGATTAATAAGTTTGAGTTCATTCAACTTGACGGCAAAGTGATCGGCAATGCGGCTTAGAGTATCGCCTTTTTGAACCACATAGGGGACACGATCATTGGCGACTTCGTTTTTATCGACAGGGATACTCAGAACAGTACCCGCCAGTAAACGGCTGGGTACCACTTTGGGATTGTAACGGGACAGCATTTTAACGTTCATGCCATAGCGTTTGGCGATGCTATAAAACGTTTCGCCTTTTTGCACAATATGCTGGCCCTGACGCTGTTTTTGAGTGGCATAAGAACCTGGTCCATAAGTTGAGTGCCCACCACAGGCAGCCAGGAGAAGAACACTTGTAACGATAACAATCTGGCTAAAATGTTTGAGCATGAAACGAAAACCGTATGAACTGTGAGAGGCTGCAGGCAGCATAGAGAAAAGGGGGATTGATTTCAAAAAAATATTAATTATGTATCGTTACAGTCGTAAAGTCAGGTTGACTGGTTGGGCTATTGAGTTTACCCCAAAGCAGTTTTTGCTAACCTGAGTATTTTGCAAAAAAAACTATCTGATCAGCTGACTCATAAGAGAAGATAGGGCTTTCGGTTTATGTTTATAGAGAAGGTGGGGAAATAGATGGGTAACGTGACATCAATGGAGCAGGGATTGTTAGTAGCAGGTGAAACAGAAAACCCTAAAGCCTGTGTCATCTGGTTGCATGGCTTAGGAGCTTCAGCGGATGACTTTATTCCTGCTGTGCCTTATTTGAAACTGCCGGAACAGGCGGGTGTCAAATTTCTCTTTCCCCAGGCACCGGTACGCCCGGTCACAATCAATAGCGGTTGGGAAATGCCTGCTTGGTACGATATTTTACGTATGTTACCTGAACGTGAAATTGTACCTGAGCATCTGCAACAGGCGGCTCAAGCATTACATTATTTAACCCGCCAGCAAGTTGAGGCAGGAATTTCCGCTGATCAGATTTACTGGGCAGGCTTCTCTCAGGGTGGGGCTGTAGTGTTGGAAGCAGCGCTCAATAGCGCTCGTTATCAGGATGCTGTTTTGCCAAAAGCGGTTTTTGCGCTATCAACTTATCAGGCATTGCCTATTGGCCAGACGGCAGATCTGACGCAAGTGAGTTTCTGGCATGCCCATGGTTCTTATGATGATGTCGTACCCTTTACCATGGGTAAGAAAG
Source organism: Oceanospirillum beijerinckii DSM 7166 (assembly GCF_000422425.1). GTDB lineage: Bacteria > Pseudomonadota > Gammaproteobacteria > Pseudomonadales > Halomonadaceae > Oceanospirillum > Oceanospirillum beijerinckii. Next base: position 56,536 of record NZ_AULT01000029.1, on the reverse strand, counting down.
CTTTTGAAAACACGGAGAGTCTTAGTCAGGAAAGTCACTGGCAGCCTTATCCTATGAGTCATGAAGTCTGTGTCGCTCAGCTGGAAGCAATGGGGCAGTATTTGAGTAAACAGCTGCGATCTGCTTAAGGCGCTTTCAAAGAGAGCTGAGTAAATAGTTATGCCTTTATCAGTTTTTCCTCTTTATCAGTTTTTCCTCTTTTTCAGTTTAGTTACAAGTCACGGAATACGTGGCTCTTAAAGCATTTGTGGAATAAAAGCTCTGTTTTCTTGATCCGGATCATGAGTTAAATGCGCAGTCGCTAATTAAATTGATCTGGCGCAGGGTTTTAAAGCGAATAGGTTGCTAACCTGACATCAGTTTATTGTTTTTTGAGTTATTCGCTAGCCTAGTGCTGAGAGGTAATGATCATGTACGTAGATGATGCTGTAATCGCTGGTTTACTGGTTGTGGGTGGTGCTATTGCATTTTTTGTTGGCTTTGGTTACTTCATCATGCACGATAAGCCTAAAGATTAATCAAAAGCATAAGACGCTGGCTTAGACGGAATAGAATATAGGCTTTCCGTAATGCCAAAAAGAGTCTATATTGAACCCATACCTATGTCAGGTGTCATATCTGATATTCGTATGGGTTTTATTTTTTAGCATTGGAGGTTTGTTATGATTGAAGCTAGCTCTTCGAATGCGACCTTGATCAACAGACAGTTGGCAGGTACTGACAATCGTGCACAGCAGAGACTGGACGCTAGCAGTACACAGCGTCGAGAAGAAGCGGCAGATTCTCAGCCGACCTCCACTGCCGGTGTAACACCTGACAGGGTTGCAATTAGTTCTCAGCCTGCAACAGAAGTGACACGTACTGCAGATACGACTGAACAGCAGGCGACACGTAATACAATTGAAGATCAACTCGATTTGGCTGAGACTCAGTCCAGCGATTTGGCAAGACGTCAAGCGGAAGCTCGAACGAATCAAGAATCGTTGGGTAATGTATTGGATATTGATGCGTAAGCACTTATCCGTTTGGTCTGTTACGGAAAAGGGAGGCAATAGTCTCCTTTTTCTATTTTTAGGCATTAAGGTATGGTTGGTTTATGCTTTCATTCGAGAGTATACCGATAAAGAGTAGCCTGGATGCTAAGCGAATATCTTGGATTCAAGTAATAATTACAATCCAACTTATGCATCGAGTAGATCTACTCGCTGCCCCCCTTAAAAAGCTCATTGGGAGACTGATATCCCCGTGTTTTTCACGGACGATTATTCAGTCTATTTATCACCCACTGCGGTTACTGACTCAGGTATTACAACAGCGTAAAGAAATTGAGGCAGATAAACAGCCATTGATTTTCTGGCTTTTTGCTCCTATCGCCAACGATCGGAAATCGCCTCAGGCAACTGTTAAATAGTGATTTTATAAGTGTTAATTATCTCCAATACCGTCTCCATTCCAGATGATGAGCTAGAACTCAGTGCCATTCGTGCCCAAGGTTCTGGTGGGCAGAACGTCAATAAAGTCTCGTCAGCGATTCATCTGCGTTTTGATATCCCTAACTCCTCTCTGCCAGAGTTTTATAAGCAACGCCTACTGGAGCTGAAAGATAAACGTATCAGTAAAGAGGGTGTACTCATCATTAAGGCTCAGCAGTTTCGCACCCAGGAGCAAAACAGGGACGATGCGCTGGAACGTCTTAAGACTCTTATCCTGGCAGCGACCGTGGTACAGAAAACCCGCCATGCCACCAAACCGACCCGAGGTTCCCAGAAGCGTCGTATGGATAGTAAAACCAAACGTGGCCAGGTGAAGTCGATGCGAGGTAAGGTGGATTATTAAATGTCAGTATTGTCACAGGATCATCGTTGCCAGACCCAGGAAAATCAAAAAACCCAAAGTGTCTGTAGTGCCGGTGATAATCACACTGCTGCCCAAAGCAGGATCCTGCCCCATCGCTTTGAGCAGTATAGGAATGGCGACACCGATACAGGCGGCGAAGAGCATGGTGCAGAACATCGCCAGTAACATCACTAAGCCTAAGCTGGCATCTTGGTACAGGGCAAAGGTGAGCAGACCGGTTATTATGCCCCATATAGTACCGTTCATGATGGCGATGGAGAGTTCTTTTTTCACCAGCTGGAAGCGGTTGCTGGCATCCAGTTGTTTGGTGGCGAGCCCTCGGATAACGAGGGCTACCACCTGATTGCCAGCATTGCCGCCGATATTGGCTGTAATGGGCAGTAGGGCGGCAAGGGCCGCGGTCTGGCTGATCACGCCTTCGAATTGATCAATAATCTGTGAGGCCGCAAAAACAATCATTAGATTGAGAGCGATCCAGGGCCAGCGGTTTTTGGCGGATTTGGTAATAGGGTCGAACAGGTTCTCTTCTTTGCTTAGACCCGCCTGAGCCAGCAGTTTTTGTTGGGTCAGCTTGTCAATCAGATCCATCAGGGCACTGACTCTGAGTACACCGACCAGTTTGTTATGTGCGTTTACCACCGGGGCAACAATCAGCTCGTAACGCTCAAAACTGCGTGCGGCTTCCTCAGCGGAGTCTTTGGTCTGGAAAGTGATGGGGTGTTTGTCTATCAGTGCTGAGATAGAGATATCACCCTTATGAGTGAGTAGATCTTCCAGTGCCAGGGTGCCCTGTAGTATACCGGAACTGTCGGTGACCATAATGTGGCCGGAGTTATCCGGCAACTCACCCTCTTGTCTCAGGTAGGCCAGTACGTTATCCAGTGTCATATTATCCTGTACGACAACGGGCATATCGAATTCCATCCAAGCCCCAACACTGTTCTCTGGGAAACTCAGTGCGGAGCGTACATCCTCTCGTTCAGTTCCAGGCAGAGAGGAGAGCAGGTCCGGTACAATCTCTTCTGGCAGCTCCTGCAACAGGTCGGCAATTTCGTCACTTTCCAGATGTTGTGTGACAGCAGTGAGATCTTCGGTACGGTATGCGTTGAGTAACTTGGAGCGCACGGAATCGGATAGTTCCAGTAGCACAGCACCTGCATGACAGTGTTGTACCTGATGCCAGACCAGTAAGCGTTGCTCAGGTGGGATCAGTTCCAGTAACAGGGCGATATCAGCAGGGTGCAGGCGATTAATCAACAGCTCCAGCTCAGCGAGATGCTGACGTTGCGTAACGGCATCGGTGAGCTGCTGTTTCGGTTGCTGATTCTGTTTTTGCAACCAGGCTTCGATCACTTCCTTACGACTGATCAAAGCCTGAATACGCTGAATCACTTGGTTGAGTCGATGTGAATGTGCTTCCAACAAGGCTGAACTCCTGGACAGAGGAAAAGAAGCATTGTCGCTGTTTTCTATGACATTTATTCGGCCGAACAACGCTTAGGTCTGTGGTGGTGTTTTCCTCGTTTGAATGTTGACGGGTGCTTTAAACCTAAGTCGCGTCAGTACCCACTTTTACTCTGGGAGGGTTGATGCTTATGGGTTTTTGCAAAGTGATATTGGCGGTACAGCCTCCATGATCATTATTGATCAGCTCCAGCTGCCAGTCATATTTGCGACAGATATCATGAGCTATCAACAGGCCTAAACCAAACCCTTCGACCCCGCGAGGGGTGCTGCCCAGGCCTATACCGGTGTCGATGACCTGGATCTGCTGAGAATCTACTTTTACAGAGACCTGCCCGTGTTCTGTACAGGCAAATGCGTTTTTGATCAGATTGCCGAGCAGAATTTTAAAACTGGTTTCAGGCATTTTGATATGAACGCTATCGGTCATTTTGATCTGGCATTGCACCTGTTTACCGGTTAACAGGTGTTGGTGACTTTCGACGCAATCTTCGACTTCTTGCGGTGTGAGAGTACGATAGCTCAATCGACTGATATCTTCCTCGCGGGTCAGTGATAGCAGGGTGCTGACAAAATCGTTCATCTCTGTACTGGCTTGTCGCAAGCGCTGGCGTTGTTTTTCGATGAACTGTGCATCGTTTGATTGGCCCAGTAAGGATACGGCCCCTTTAATTACCATCAGAGGGGTTCTCAGTTCATGGCTGGCATACCGGTTAAATGCTCGCTCCCGTTCCAGTAGTTCATGGATCTGATTCTGATATTGATTAAGCTGTTCCACCAATTGCAGCACCTCCCGGGTCGAAACTCCTTCGGGGACGGGGATAGGCGAAAGATCCTGAGGCGTGCGATGTTGCAGTGTCTTCGTCAGCTGCGCCAGCGGTGAAGTCAGGTGTTTGGAGATACTTAACACTACCCACAGACTGATGCAGAGCAAAGAAAACGACAGTAATAGCTGCTTACTCTGGGCCTGAAACGCCTCCGCTTCACTTTGTTCGTATATAGCATCAAAGTGCAGCAGGTAAAGTGAATGCTCTTGCCCATTGACCTGTATCTTGGAGTACATCAGGTAATATTCATCTTCCAGACTGCCGTCACCTCGTTCAATCTCATAGGCTTGGTCGAGTTTCATTTTTTTCGGTAGAGTGAGATTGTCAGGAATATCCTGACGGTTGAGATAAGCCTTGCTGAATGGTGGGATTTCAAACTGTGTTTGAAAGTGGCTCCGCAACAGCTCCTCGGCCTGCTGCTTATCATGCAGCAGTCGATTTTGGGTAGTCAGTCGCTCCAGTTTATCCAGAGTGATATCAAAGAGTGCAAAGTGAAAGGTAATAATGGCGAAGGCCACAATAGAGAAATAGGTGAAGGTGAGTTGTTTAGCGCTTTTTACGCTACGGAATACCTTCAGGATGACATGATCAGGCTGTGATGGGGGCACTAGCTGTCTTCTCCGATCAATTGATAGCCTACCTTGGGAACTGTTTTCAGGTAGTGATGGCTAAAGGGTTTATCAATCTGGTTGCGCAGTTGATAGATATGGCTTCTGAGCACGTTACCTTCCGGTTCATCCTCGCCCCATAGCGTGTGGACAATCTCTTCTTTGCTCACCACTTCCGGTGCGCGCATGATCAGCAGTTTCAGGATAGTAAACTGGGTGGGATTGAGAGAGAGACGGCAATCGCCCCGGTTCAGGGAATGGGTGTTGATGTCCAGCGTTAGTTGTTCAAAGCGAATGGCTTTAGTGGCAGTTTGGCCGAGCCTGCGTCGTGTCAAGGCTTTGATGCGGGCTTCCAGAATTTCCAGGTCAAAGGGTTTGACCAGATAATCATCAGCGCCTTGCTCAAAGCCGGCCAGGGTATCTTCCCGGGTATCCCGCGCGGTTAACATTAGAATCGGTGTATCGATTCCTTGCTCTCTCAGCTTCTTGCACACGGTATAGCCATCCATACGTGGCAGCATCACATCGAGAATAATCAGATCGTAGTGATTGTCTCTGGCCAGATCAAAACCCTGTTGGCCATTGCAGGCGTAGTCCAGCACGTAGCCCTTAAGCTCAAAAAAATCAAAGATGATACCGGCGATATCCTGATGATCTTCAACAAGTAGTAGTTTCATAGGTTTGAGTTTCTCTTGAAATGTTTTACTTCCGACTCTGATGCGATACCGATCCGCACGGTATCAATCAGGTGATATCAGGGTTGTTTATGTGTGAAACCGGTTATCTATAGCCTGATATTAAAGTCTATTCTGAGTGAAAAAAAGGTTGATAAGCAGAGTAACACTTTTACCCTCTCCGGCCAGAGAGGGTAATGATATAGATGCCGAGAAAATTCTGAACTGGCGCTTAAAGAGCTGAGGTTTAAAGAGAGGGTTGTAGATTCAAAGAAACAAGGCTGATGTCAGTTTATTTGTATAATTACAACACCAGCCATACTCTGAGTCATTTCTTGGGTAATTGGAGTGCTGTTTACTGAACTTTAGAAATTGCTGTTGGATTTTTCAGATGACTCGCCAGGCTTGCTTTAACATCCTCCCAGCGCTGATTGGCTTTATCCTGCAGCGCTTTTTCATTCATAAAGGCGTCTTTATGCTTTTTCAGGTAGGTGTAGTGCATGGCGGTCACCTTGTACTGATCCTGACCTTCAAAGGCAGAGAACACATCAACTACGTTTTGCAGGGTATCATCGATAAAGAAGATATTTTGGATCTGCCCCGAGTCCGTTTTGCTTAGCAGGCATTTCAGCATCTCACCTTTATTCTGACCGGCGACATACATCACACCTTCCTGATAGCTCACGCTTCTGGCGTTTGTTGACTGGGTACAGGGAGCAAATGGGCCGGCGATACTGGCGATGCCACTCTTTTGCCCATTCAGTGCATTGTTATGAATCAGCTCCTGAAAACTCACGGCTGTGATTCCTTTCTTTTGATCCGCTTTTGTAGCTGTCAGGGCAGCAAACTGGCTTTCAGTGGCTGACAGGTTGCTGGTGCCTCGGGCAGTCAGTACCAGCAGTTTGGCCTGATCTTTGGTCAGTGTTTTCAGTACGGAAGGCACTTCCTTCTCTTCGGTATAGGGCATATTGTTGATCGCCAGCAGCAGGGCGGCGATATCCAACAAGTCGCCCATATTGTTGGCTACCAACGGCGGTTTAACCGTATTAGCACTTTCCTTTGCCAGTTTCTCCAGCTCGTGTTTCAGCTCTTTTTCCTGCTTGGTCAGCTTGCCATTTTTGGCTTCCAGCTGTTGCAGCAGGTTTAGATCTTGAGGGACTGGATGATTGCTTTGATACTGCTTTAACAGATTTTCCTGCCAGCTGAACCAGGCCGGACCACCGAGGAACTGACAGCTTATTGGCTTGCTGCGATCCTCACACTCCATCATGGTTAGTGTGTCGTCATCATCCATTACAATCAGGGTATTAGACAGATTCTTCTGTTTGCTCTCTTCTTTCAGTTCCAGTACTGCTTGTTGTAGTTGGCTAAAGCTGTTTACAGTAATCATTTGTACCAGAGATTCTTGTTTCTTCTCTGCAGCGCCGTAGGCATGGGCTTGAAACAGTAAACCACCTAACAGCAGAAACATGGCGTTCAGTTTAAGTTTCATCATAATCTTTTCCATCTTGTTCAGGAAACCTACTGATGGTCTGTAGGTCCCCTGGTTCGACTGATTTCCTGTGAGCTTAAGTTAAATGCTGACTATCAGGATCTAGCGGTTTTGCCCGGTGACTTCACCTCATAAAACCGACGGCGTGAGATATACTTTTGATGCTCTGGGAACATGGCGATATAGAACTCACTCCAGCCACCCTGGCGTACGCGAACCAGGTCGTATTTCTCAGGGAAGGTTTCCGCCTGTTTGTAGGTTTCAGGATCCGCAGTAGTAAAGGTCAGCAGGTTAGAGCCCAGCTTGCTGTCGGCAAACTGACGAATCACTTCGGTCAGCTCATCCACCGGGAAGTCCTCTTTGATATTCAGATCAATCGGGGCGGCGTTAGACAGGCCGACATTGATTGCTTCGATATTCCAGTCCTGTAGGCACTGGTAGATATCGTAGGCTTCAGTTTTTGGAGGCTGATCTGCAGGACTTGGTGCGGCACAGAAATCATCGGCAATCGGGTCACCGGCCAGGCGTCCATCCGGCGATGCCCCCATACCGGAGCCCAGACCCAGGTTATCTTCAAAGGTACCGACACCCGGAGTCACCACAAACTCAAACTTACGCTCTGGCAGGTCATATTGCTTCTGCAGTTGCTTGTAGGCTTTTTTCACCGATTTAACCGGTTTATTAATGCCATCATGGATAATATCGACACAACCCTGTACGACCTGCTGAGCCAATGCCTTCACATCTTCGGAGTTACCTTCACCAAACTTAGGCAGGGCTAACGCTGCTTGGCGCAGCTGCTTATAGCGCAGAGCAGCCTCTTCCGTACGACCATTTCCGGCCATCACATTGTGGAAAGGCTCCTGCATATCTTCACCCCAGTTATTCCACAGGGCTTGCAGCAGTTCCGGCAGGGTAGTAACGGCAGTCTCCTGGTCAAATACCATCTTCTTAATGGCATACAGGGCGTTGATGGTATCGGTAATACCGCACATCATCGGTGCGACAATATGATATTCGGCACCGCCGTTGGTCATATCCTTACCGCTTTCCATGCAACCGTCGGTCATGGCAGAGAACAGTGGGCTTGGGCGCACATCCCACAGGGCACCATAGCTGTTCATCAGGGTGTTATAGAACTTGCTGATCTGCCATTTATATTGGGTAAAGAAAATCTCCATGAAGTGGTCAAAGCTTGTGATCTGCTCCGGTGCTGGGGAGTTCCAGCCGGTTTTGATACCGCGCAGATGCTGCCAACCGGCACCCGCGATGGTAGCGCCTTGGTTCATCGCCATGCCCACGACCGGCAGGATCGGTACATAGCTGAACGCCCATTCACTCTTACCGCCAATAATCGGCTCGTAACAGCCGTCACAGACATAATCACGGGCGTCGGCCAGTTGCAGCGGGCCACTGGCCATCAGGCCTTTAACCAGTTTGTCGTCATTCATCAGGATAGGATCGGCACCGCCAGACATAATGGACATGGCGGCTTCCTGCAGAATCTCTTCATGCAGCGGTGTCTTCATCGCCTGGTGGACACGCAGAGATAGACAAGGGGCATTCAATGGCAGACGACGGGCGGAACGCAGACACATCAGTGTAATATCATTACAGCCGTCTTTTGGTTTTTTGCTATTGGTCGGCAGATAACCGCCAATAGTGACCTGCTGCACCCACTGGTTTAGCGCGGAACCCTGAGGGAAGTTACCGGCAGAATAGAACACCGCACCGGTACCATAGTTCAGGTAGTCTTCCATATGCTGGCGGTTGTAGAGTACGGTTTCATCCATCTTCAACCAGAAGGCGTCGATAATCTCCTGAGCTTGAGGCTGAGTCAGGCGGCCCGCGGCAATATCCTGCTCGTAAGGTTCGATCAGGTATTGATCCAGACGACCGATGGACATAGGTTCGCCGGATTGGTGCAAGGCACAGTTGACGATAAAGATCAGCTGCAGGCTTTCCAACAGGCCTTGTGGTGCCTCGTAAGCCAGCTTCTCCATACGAGCCGCAATTGCCGCATAGTGCTCTTTATTATGAAGATCGGTATCCGTGCATGCCTGTACTTTTTCTTCGGCCAGTTTGGCATGGGCCAGGATAAACGCCTGTAGACCTTCCAGTGCCCAGAGTACGGATTGATAGAAGGCTTTTTTCTCGCCTTTGGAAGCATCAAGGTTGAGCTGAGCTTCCTCGATCATACCGCCGATACCCAGGCGGATAACCTTGTGGTAATTCGGAATATTATGGCCGGTGGCGGAGTACTCGTTCAGATTGCCAAAAAAGTGTTCAATCTTCTCATCGGCGGTCAGATATTCCATCACCTGAGTACCCGTACCCAACGTCAGCGGTGGCATATTACCGATAATGATCTCGTTGGGTTTGATATTGTACAGGCCCGCTTTTTCACGATATTCAGGTCGTAGCAAGGTATCGGACAGGCTGATCTTGATCGCTAAACCTTTACGCAAGGCGGCGGATTTACTCTTGGCGACCTTTTTGTAGCCCTGCCAGCGCTCAGCTTTGACATGATCCTTCAGGTGGCCCAAAGGAGGCATCACCTTTTTCTTCTCCCAGGTATCGTTCCATTCGCTGAAGGTTTGACCTAACAGCAGCATAATACGATCGCTGATCGGGATGTCGTTAGCATTGGCCGATTGCGCTTTATTGAGGAAGTCCCGGTTGTTGTAGAACATCAGACCGTTGTCGCTGCGCACATTGTAATAGTCATTCAGTGGCACAGGGATATCGGCTTCAGGACCAGACAGGCCAATCAGCTCTGCTGCCGGTACAAACCAGAAGTTACCGGTAATGGCTTGGCTGTTGCTCAGCATCTTGTCTTTAACAAAGCCTTTGTCCGAGCCGACGATATTTTTGATCAGCTGCTCAAACACATTGCCGTCGTTACCGTAAGCGACAAAGTAGACGCCTTCTTCTTTACCTGCACCGCTATCGGAATGACCAAAAGGCAGGGCCTGACGCAGAATACGTTGTGTCACCCGTTCACCGTTCAGCTGGCGCACACACTTGATATGGCTGCGCTCATCGTGCATCGGGATGATGGCCTGGTTATGGTTGCGGCCTATCATATCCTCCTTCTCGACCATGCTCATATTGTCCAGCGCCGCCCAGTTATGGACAAATTTCTGCTGCAGTACATAGGCGGAGCCGCGATAGAACAGATCCTCCTCACCAACGATCACCCGTTCGGACAGGTTGACCTGATCCACAGGATTGATCATGGCATCAATAAAGCGGCCACCAAAGACCTTACCACCCTGTTGTTTATGAGCAGGCGTGTGGGTATGGGTGCGGGTAACGGATTTCAGTTTTTTGAGAATAGTGTGATAAATCAGTGCACAGCTCTCAGCGCTGGTTCCCTTGATATGGAACCAGAGGTCACCGCGGGTATTGGCAAAAGGCTTGTCATCCAGACGGACAAAATCGGTAGTGCCTTGTGGTGCTGGCATTTTGTCCTGATCACACCACTGTTGCCAAAGCTCATAATCGACACCAAATACACACACGGTTTTTTCTTTCTGTTGTGCGCACAGGGTATCGATCTCCTTAACCACTTTCAGCCATTGCTGCTTAATGTTCTTTTGATCATCTTTCAGATAAATGGTCGTAAAGTGACCAAAGGCAGGGAAAAAGGCGATGCCCTGTTGGGCAAAGTTGGCATTCAGCTGCTGTCGGCTCAGTTTGGTTTCCTGATGAACGTTCATCGATGACACCCTTCACGGTTTATAAGTAAATAAGCACTCACACAAAAGTTTCTTTATAGCAAAATGCTTCATTCTTCAGCCGATAGCCGAAGAATGTCGAAATACTTTTGTGTAAGTGGGATCTGATGTGAAAGTGAGCGGGGTGTTTTTATTTCCCTGTCGTAGCTTCACATCGGCCCTGTCTTTCTTTATTCAGAGTAATAAGTACAGAAATCATAAGGAGAAAGGTGTAGAGGAAGTATTACCTGACATTACGTGTCTTGTGGTAAGGGGCGTGTAATAAGGTGTTATTTATACCCACTGACATAAAAATGTTTCGACTCACACTTACACAATTTCACTGACACAAAAGTGTTTCGATATTCTTCGGCCAGCGGCTGAAGAGTGAAGCCGTCTATCAAAGAGAAACTTTTGTGTGGGTGCTAGACAGTTATCTGATTTGCTTCCTGACAAGGTACATAAACAGATGTAAAGCCTGAAATAGGACGTCCTAAAACGCGTTTTAGGTCGCATGGTAACCGGCTTATAGCGATTCTGGTGATCATTAACTGCGGTTGGCAAAGTCTGATAGGGAGTTTGTTTGGCCGCTACGTTGTTCGACCGTTAATTTGTTCAACTGCTAAGGATTATCAGGAGCGTGTTATGAAGGCGTATCTTACCCGGTTATTATTCATCGCTTTATTTATCACTATTGGCTTACCTGTTTACGCTCACAACATAGGCTTTTATCAACAGGAAATAGCTCAGCAAAGTAAACGACCTTTAAATATTACATTATGGTATGCAGCAAATAATAATGTCGCAGATAGTAATGGGGAGGATGGGAAGAATCATCAGTCTATCAGCATAGAAAAAGTGGGTGACAATATTGCTTTTATTGGAACTGAGGTGATTAAAAAAGCGGAGCCTAAAAAAGGTTTATATCCCCTTGTTGTTCTGTCCCATGGCTATCGGGGAAGTTGGCGTAATCTTAATTGGCTGGCGGCGCGTTTAGTACAGGCAGGTTATCTGGTGGCGGCGGTTGATCACCCTGGTACGACGACCTTTAATCAATCGCCTAAAGCAGCGGCACAGTGGTGGCAACGACCTCGGGATATCAGTCGCTTATTGGATTGGTTAACCGCACAGTCCCGTTGGAATCCGTTAATTGATCGCAATAAGGTGATTGCAATGGGGCACTCTCTGGGTGGCTGGACGGTGATAAATCTGGCTGGTGCCAAATTTGATCGTAAGTACTTTAAGCAAGAGTGTGTATTGTTACCCAATCCTCGTACCTGTGGTTTGGCCGTAGAATTGGGTTTAGCGCAAGTGCAACCTGGAGAGCCAGCTCCGAATGGCCAAAGTGAGAGTTCGCAAGCGAGTACAAGTACAAGCCTAAAAGATCCTCGAATCAAGGCGGTGATCTCTTTGGATTTAGGCTTGGCCAGAAGTTTTTCTCCTGCCAGCTTAAGTCAGGTTGATATTCCAAGCCTCATTTTGGCTGCGGGTGTGGATATTGGCGATCTGCCGCAGCAGTTTGAGTCTGGCTATCTGGCTGAACATATGCCATTGAAAAAGCAAAGTTACCGGGTGTATCGGGGCGCGACTCATTTTAGCTTTATGCAACCGTGTAAACCGGGAGCTGTTGAGATTTTGGAACAGGAGTTTCCCGGTGACGGTATTATCTGCAAGGACGGTAAGGGACAAGATCGGATCAAGTTGCATCAGAAGATATTTACCGATATTCAATCTTTTTTAAAGCAGTATGGTTTTGAGCCCAGTAACCACTAATGATATGAGTTCTGATAATCGCATATGGTCTTATGGTAAGGGGGGGAGCGAAGCCATTCTTACCATATTTGTCTCTTTGTAGACTTAAGCGCTACAGCATGAATACTTTTATCGTCTCCGGCCAATGGCCGGAGGCGATAAGGTCTAAGTGTAAAAAAGCTTCTGTGCCGGTGTTTAATCGGAGTTGGCAGCCTGGCGACGAAACTGGCTGGGGGTTGTACCCGTGATATTAGAGAAAGCCCGGTTGAAGTTGGATTTGGTCTGATAGCCAGAACTGAGATAGATCTGAGTAATGGTGTCATCGGTGGTCAGTAGCAAATGCTTGGCGTGCTCTATCCGGTAGTGATTCAGCAGTTGGGAGATACTCTGTTGCTCAACTTGATTAATCGCCTCCGAAATCAGTCGGGAAGGAATGCCCGCTTTTCGAGCCAGCCGGTTTAACGTAAGGTCCGGGTCTAAAAATAGTTGCCTATCAGTGATTAACTGTTTGATAGCGACTGCGGTCTGGCGGGTTTCATGGTCTATCTGGCTTATATCTGGGATTGTTTTGGAGTAGTTGACTTGGTCCTGTGCACTGTCAGTCGTTGTCGGTTTCGAGTTTTCCGCTTCTTGCTGCTCAGGGCTGTCATCGGCAATACTCTGACCAACCGTGACAACAGCCCAAACCAGTAGCGGAATCAGTAGGGATTGAGCTGTACTCACCAGCATGGTCGCATGTTGACCCTGATAGAGCGCAAAATCCAAAGTCAGCAAAAGATCAACACAAGCAGAAAAGAGTAGTGCGCAGCCCGCTATGAATTCTGCTCTGGATACCTGATCAATCTGGGAGAGCCTAATACGGGCAGGCGGTGTCTCAGTTGTTTGAGATATTCGCATAGCAGTGCGAATCATCACCGCGCCATAGCCGACGTAGAGTAGCACTAATAAAGCATCAACTGGTGGCTGCCAAATAGGGTAGCTATAAGACAGTCCAGCGATAACGATAGGGGATAACCAGTGGGGCCAAGACAATCGTTTCTGACTTTGGCTCTGGCTAAAACAATACCAGGCCGCTGAGGGCACCGTAGCAGCGACTATCGGTTGTAAGAAACGAATAAATGCGATATCCCAGCTCCAACGTATGCCTACCAGGGTGATCATCACCGCACATAAGCCAATAAAGCCAATGGCAGGTTTTAATGTGCTAGGTTGTAGGGAGTGGGGAACGTGCCGCTGACGTTGATACAGTGTAATAGCCAGTATAGTCAGTAGCAGGGTAATTACAAAAGGCAATGGAATGCTGAGCAAGTCAAGGTCCTTTTTATCTTAAATGCTGAAACAAAAATTGTTGGAGCAGGAGAGGCTATATTCTCTGGCATTCTGAGCAGAGAATATAGCGGTACACACTTACACAAAAGTATTTCGGTATTTTCGGCCATCTGCTAAAGAGAAACTTTTGTGTGAGTGCTTATTCCTTCAGCAGCATTTATTCAGCGAACTCTTCATTTATTAAGTAAATTCGGCGATGACCTGATCCAGTTCGGCTAATAATAGCTTTTTGCGTTCTGCTTCTGCCCAGCTACCCTCAATGGCGTTACGAGTCAGAGTAGCCAATTGAGCTTTATCCAGACCAACCGCTTGTTGCAGGGCATTGAGGTTGTCATTCATATAACCGCCGAAGTAAGCGGGATCATCGGAATTTACGGTGGCTTTTAGACCTGCTTCCAGCATGTTTGGGATAGGGTGCTGGCTGAGATCTGTCACTACTTGCAGTTTCAGGTTAGATAATGGACATACAGTGAGTACTTGCTGATCAGCGACTAAGCGTTGTACCAGTTTGTCATCTTCCAACGAGCGGTTGCCGTGGTCGACACGGTCCACCTGTATCAGGTCCAATGCTTGCCAGACGTATTCTGCCGGACCCTCTTCTCCTGCATGGACGGTTACTTTTAAGCCCTTCTCCTTACAGGCGGCAAACACCCGGGCGAATTTCTCGGGTGGGTGTCCTACTTCAGAAGAGTCCAGACCCACACCATAAATATGATCCAGATAGGGTTCGGCCTGAGTCAGGGTTTCAAAAGCACTCTCTTCCGGCAGATGACGTAGGAAAGACATAATCAGGCGATAACTGATATCCAGTAGCTGCTCACCCTCTTCCAAAGCTTTTAGGATGCCATTGATCTGAGTAGAAAAGGCAATATTACGTTCCAGATGGCCCTGAGGATCCCAAAATATCTCCACATGACGCACATTATCGGTTTTTACACGCTGCAGATAAGCCATGGTCAGATCATAGTAGTCCTGTTCCGTTTGCAGCACATTCATACCCTGATAATAGATATCCAGAAATTCCTGCAGGTTATTAAACTCATAGGCTTTTTTCAGTGCTTCAACACTGTCAAATGGCAGGGTAATACCATTACGTTCGGCGATATTAAACATCAGCTCGGGTTCAAAAGAGCCTTCGATATGCAGATGCAGCTCTGCTTTTGGCAGGGCGGCGATAAATTGGGATAAGTTGGACATAGGGCTCTCCATCACGGCTTGTACAAAAATCCAGTGCTCTATATTGCATAGAGCACCGGTGTTGCAGGGTAATAAGGTTGTTGGCTAATCGATAGCCTTAGCTAAATCATAGGGGAAATAGCTGAAGCATAGGGAAAAAGCCGCGTTTTTTAACAGATACTCCGGCGGTATTCAATCAGGAGGCGCTGGGTGTTTGCATGGTCGAGGCGCGTTTTCGATAGAGATGAGCACTCTGCCAGGCCATGGGTAGAATAATCAGGCTGATGCCAGTCAGTGTGTACCAATGGGCGGGTTCATCAAAACTGAAGATACCAATCAGCAAGGCAAATAGCAGGCCGGAATATTCTGCGATAACAATCTCACCGGCACTACTGTTGCGATAGGCTTTAGCCGCAATCACTTGATATAGGGTGGTCGTAATCGCTACGATAGCCGCCAGTATCAGCATCTCAATCTGCAATGGTTGCCAGAAGATAATGGCTAAGACCACAGATAGGGGAAGTGCACTGAGGTTACCCCAAAGCACCATGCTGGGCATCGCCTGGTTTTTGGGCATCTTGCAGCTCAACAGATTAAACAGGGCCACGGTAAAAGCGACGGTTATAGCGGTCAGTACGGTCCAATGCAGTTCATCGGGCCGTAAGGCGATCATCACGCCGATAAAGCCCAGACAAACCTGAGTCACCTGTACATAAGTGAGCGCTTGTTTTAACCAGATTCTGGCCAGTAGCAGTGTCACTAGAGGAGCTGCGTAAAAGATCACATTGGCAGTGGCTAAACTCAGGTGTAGTAACGAATAAAAAGCACAGACTGCACCTAATAGAGACAGGTGGCCTCTTAATAGATGGATCTTAAAACCACTGGGGGCTCGCTGTTTTGCTGATAAGCGTCGCCAAATCGGCCAAATCAGCATTAGAGTCAGCAGATAGCGAATGGCCAGGTATTGAAACAAGCCTACGCTGGCGCCCAGACTTTTAATGGCGATATCACCCAGTGTCAGGATCAGGTTACCTACTAACAACCCGATAATCGCCACCAAGGCGGTAGGTGCTACCTGAGTGGGTCTAGATTGAGAGGGTTGAGATTGGTGGGCAGGAGCATTTGATGTATTCAAAGATTTAGCTGCCATTACTGAGCATCAGGGCTAAACAGCATATGGATATGAGGAATGCCATCTTCCAGATACGGCTCAGAGATGACCTTAAAGCCATGTTGAGCGTAGAAGTTTTCCAGATGAGCCTGAGCGCCAATCTTGATATCCAATCCAGGCCAGTATTGCAGTGTATGCTCTTTAGCTATCTCTATCAGCTGGTGTCCCATACCCTTAATGCGGTAATCCGGGTTAACGATAACGCGGCCAATGCTACTCATGCCTGGGTAAGATGCACCGGGTGGAAGTAGACGGGCATAGGCAATCAGAGGGACTTCCTGTTGATCTTCTGGGCTGTTGCTGGTGTCGTTATCATACATAGTGGTTACTTCGCCATATGCCATCAGATGCAAGCACTGGCTATGGCGATCCAATCCATCCATATCGCTATAGGCGCAGTCTTGCTCCACAACAAAGATATCGCTGCGCAGTTTCAGTAGTTGATACAGTTGATCAGCGGAGAGTTGTTTAAAGGTTTTGAGTTGCCAGTTCATGGGTGTGACTTCTTACTTGTTGTATAAACGGTTGATTGGTAACTGGCAATTACTGTAGTAGGCATGTCACCTGAGTGCATTAACAATTGTTAAGAGGAAAGACCCAGGCGCTTTTTGATCCGGCTATAACTTATAGGCGTCATACCCAGATAAGACGCCAGAATATAATCGGGCACCCGTTTGATTAGCCAGGCAAAATTTTGATTAAAACGTATCACTCGTTTTTCCGGGCTGTTAAGCAGCAGGAACTCTTCTTTTCTTTCTCTGTTAATCAGGTGCAGCGTCAATATGCGTTGATGGTATTGTTGCCATTGCGGATCGGTTCGCACAAATTCCAGATAACGCTCAATACTGAGCTGTCGATAACGGCAAGCCTCCAGTGCCAGCATGCTGTAGGGTAAAGGCTCATCAGTCAGCAGGCTACGGGGCTGAAAGATAATATCGCCCTCCCAGAAAAACTCCTTGGTGAACTCCTTGCCTGTGTCATCGCTAAACACTGCTCGAACCAACCCCTTTTCCAGCCAGTAGATACTATGACTGATATCACCCTGACGAATCAGCGCTTGCTGGGCTTCAAGCTCCAATAGCGTTTGATCCTGTAGGTTAAACTCAGGGTGCGGTGGTGGTGGCAGGTTCAAATCGTCGTAAATCACGTATTACCTTTCAGGCTGGGTTATCTTCTCAGAATTTTATCGCCTTTTTGTCTTTAGTGTCTCCATAGCGCAAAAAAGACAGGTATTTGTTACTAAATAGTGTCGTGAGAATGAAGTGTTAATAACTGCTTCTTTATATGTAGGTTAAAAATTTGACTTATGTATCAAATGCCTACGTCGAATGGAGACTGGTTGGTCATATATTTTACCATTCTTTGGCCTACTGATTGGTAGATTTGTACTTGAGCTGGAAAGTATCGTGACGAGTGAGTTGAAACTGTCCGTTTAGATGTTCTGCTTAGGTCGTTATTACAACAAGTGCTACGTCAAAGTTTCCCGATAAACGCAACAAAGTAGATTCGTATGACGCAACAAAATAATGGCTGCTATCGCTCTCAGCGTAAGCCGAGTAAGAGTTTTAACTCGCGTGCAGAGTATCTGGAGCACGAGCTGACCATCATGAACCCCAAGCGCTGGGGGGTTAACCTGCCGTTTCGTGATTATCACTTCGAGATGGAGGATTTTGTGCCTGCGCTGGCCGCAACGATTGGTAAGATTGTTATGGTTGCAGCTGTTGTGGCGGCTTTTGCCTCGCCTCTGGGTTTGTCCAGTGAGTTTGTAATCGAAAATGTACGTTTTGAGATGCTGATCGCGGCATTACTGTTTGTGATTTTGTTCTCTGGCATTTTTAATCCGAATGCCAACCTGGCTGGTACACACGGGCCCATGATCCCCATGATTCCCCTAATTGTGGCTTCAGGTGGTCATCCGATGGCG
This sequence comes from Oceanospirillum beijerinckii DSM 7166, assembly GCF_000422425.1. Taxonomy (GTDB): domain Bacteria; phylum Pseudomonadota; class Gammaproteobacteria; order Pseudomonadales; family Halomonadaceae; genus Oceanospirillum; species Oceanospirillum beijerinckii. Next base: position 38,543 of record NZ_AULT01000029.1, on the reverse strand, counting down.
CTCGGGATTATGGTGGGGCTGTTTGGTCTGTTCCTCAGTATTACCAAAGGCGGCAGTAAGTTGATGGTGCTTACAGGCGAAGGGGGGCGGGGAGGTCTGCTGATCTATCTCGGGGCTGTCGGCATGATCAGCCAGGTCAAGGCACTGTTTGACTGGGCTAATGGTATGGATCTGGCTGTATGGCCGCCGGTGCTGCGTGTTGCGTTGTTAGTGGGTGTATTTCTTCCGTTGCTGGAGGCCGGTATGCAGATGACCCGTGATTCCAAAACGTCTCAGTCCGCCGGTATTGTGATGTTTGCTTCTGCATTTGTGAATCCGGTATTTGGTTGGTCCTTTACTATGCTGCTGGATAACCTAGTAGTCAGTCATCATGAAAACATAGAGTGCTAGATTTGTTCTCAAAAGGTGGAAGTCACCTGACAGGGTAAACGCATCTAAATTTTTCATCCTGACCGTAACCGATTACTCTTTGGTCTGACCAACCTTCCCTGAGTTCCATTATGCTTGAAGAAAATACAATTGCAGCTTGCTTCGACAAACTCCCTGAATTTCGGGTAGAAAGAACCCGCCGCCACAAACTTATTGATGCCGTTTTTATCGGCCTGTATGCCACGATTTGTGGGTTTGATGGCAGGGAAGAAATTGAGCTCTTTGCCAAAAGTAAAGAGTCCTGGCTTCGACGTTTCCTGGACCTACCTAATGGCACCTCCTTATCACGACACTATTTGACGTATTTTCATGCATGTTGATCCAGAGGCTTTTCGCCAATGTTTTGCTGATTGGGTCGCCAGTCTTGGCATTTCGCTGGAAGGTCATCAAATTGCCATTGATGGCAAAACATTACGAGGCTCAAGGTCAAAAGCCAAAGGGAAGCAAGCGATACACATGGTGAGTGCCTGGATTGGTGAACATAATCTGGTCATTGGACAACAAAAGACTGAGGAGAAATCGAATGAAATAACGGCTATCCCTAAATTACTGGAGCAACTGGTTATCAAAGACACCGTTATTTCTATTGATGCGAGTTCACGCTGGCCTGGTATTCAAAGTGCGGTAGCGGTCTATAGCAATCATTTGGTTGATGGGGAGAAGTATGGAGAAGTTCGACACTTTATCAGTAGTTTACCTCCAGTTGCAGAGCAACTGAGTGGTATTATACGAAGGCATTGGGGTATAGAGAACGGTTTGCACTGGAGCCTTGATGTGGGGTTTAGGGAGGATGATTGCCTGATCCACTCGGGCTACTCAGCAGAAAATCTGGCAATACTGAGGCATATAGCACTTCACTTAATCAAACAGGATGAAACGATTAAGGGTGGTATAGCAAGAAAGCTTAAATTAGCGGGAGTAGATGATAGATATCTGGAAAGCATCCTATTTAAGACGACCTAAAATTTAGATGCGTTTACCCTTCGGAGAGTCTCTTATAAGCAAAATAAATGGATAAAAAAAGCCGACAGTATGGTCGGCTTAAACAACGCAACGAATTGGAGGATATAGTAGCTGAGTTCTAGTTTTGATCTTTTTTATTGGTTGCTTATGCCATTTTATTAATGGGCGTGACCTTGAATTGGGTGTTCTTCCAGAAAGTGGGTCAGCACTTTCACTAGATCAGCTTGATGCTGGTAGTCACCATGACGCTGGGCGCGGGTCAGGTCTTCCAGTATATATTGGCCTATAACCTGTTCGCCGTGGTGTTGCATCAAAAATGAGCCAATACCAGAGGCGATGATAGGGGCGGTGTGTTCATGCTCGGCAATCGCAAGTACTTCGCCTTCCGATAAATCACTCAGGCCTACGGTATCTTCAAAAGTCAGCATAGGGTGTCTCTCCTGCTTAATGTACAGTATGTTTTTTGTTATAGCGTCCGGGTGTACACACTTGAGTGTAGTCGTTGTGTTTGGAGCTGCAGGAGGTTTTTTAAGAGAAATTTTCAAGCATAGCTAAGGTCTGATTTAAAGTCTTTCGTGTTGCACAGGCGAGACGCAAAGTGCGGTTCGCATGTGCATAAATCAAAATAAAAAGCCCGCTATAACAATAAGTTGAAAGCGGGCTGTGAAAATATCTGTCTGAAGTCAGGTGCTATTTTTAATGGGTTTTGAACTGCTTGATCAGTTTTTCCAGTTCTTTAACTTCACCCTCAATTTGTTCCGTAGCTTGTACTACTTCAGTGGTGTCGTTACGTGTTTTCTCTGCTACATCCGCAATACTGACAATCCGCTGATCAATATCTTCGGCGACCTGGCTCTGTTCCTCGGCAGCGGTTGCAATCATGGTGTTCATTGAGTTGATGCTGTCTACTGCCATGGCAATATGCTCCAACGCCCCGGCAGCTTCTTCTGCTTGTGAGACACTGGTACTGGCCAGCTGTGAGCTTTGCTCCATAGAGCTAACGGCATTGCGTGCCTGGCTCTGCAGGCGTTCGATAATCTGCTTGATCTCTTCTGTCGATTCCTGGGTACGTTGGGCCAGGGTGCGCACCTCATCCGCGACTACTGCAAAGCCGCGGCCCTGTTCACCCGCGCGGGCTGCCTCAATGGCGGCATTTAAGGCCAGAAGGTTTGTTTGTTCGGCAATTCCGGTAATCACTTCTAATACCTTACCAATCTCTTCTGATTCGGCCTCCAGTTTATCCAATACATTGGAAGTGTCGTTTAATTGACTGACCATTTTCTGGATTTGGTTCACCGCTGACCGAACCACCTGCATACCGTTGCGGGCTTGGTCGTCAGCGCTGCGAGCAGCCTCTGCGGCCTGAATTGCGTTTTGAGCCACTTCGCTAACGGTGGCGCTCATCTCATTCATGGCGGTAGCGACCTGATCGATGTCGTTATATTGCTGAGCAACACCCGCTTCAGCGTCATTGGTTGCTTTTACTACATTTTTGCTATGACGACTGGTTCTTTCCGCCGCCTGGCGAGCGTTGTTAACCAGAGAGCTGACCTGATCAGCCATATCGTTATAGGCCGAAAACATTTTGCCTACTTCATTATCAGTATGAGTAACGTTAAAGCGATGGGTGAAATCACCCTGTCCCACATGAGAGAGGCGCCTTTGCAATCGTGAGATATTATCCATCAGCTGTCTTAAGCCAAAGATACGTCCCATAATCACCATAAATACAATAACGATAACGCAGATAAAAGCTGTCATTAGCATGCTTTTCATCGTGCTGTTTGCGGCCTGAGTCATCATTACGACCGCTTGGTTCATCTCTTTTAACACGATAGGTGATTGCTTTTGGATCTCTTGTGTCAGCTCAGGGGTCGGGGTGCTGGCATAGCGATTAATCATCCCTTTGTAGCTTTGCCATAATCCTTCTACTTTCTGCATTTGAGCCAGAATCGCTTTGTCATTAATTGGGTTCATGCCCAATTCTGTATTTCCATGAATGATATCTTTGTGAGAGCGCTCAAACAGCTGCATGGTTTTCTGTAAGGTATTTTGGTTTTCTACCTGTGCTGCGACCAGCAATGCCTCTTTGGCAATCTTCTGGCTGAGCATGCGTTGACGGCCAGCAATGTTAATCGTTTGAGGGTTGATGGCCATACTAAGATAGAGGGAAACACCTGAGGCTATTGCCAGAATGAATATAAGTGCGTAAGAAAGTAGAAATTGGGAGTTGAGGCTTCTTGCGCCACATAAGCGTAGAAGAAAATCAATAAAATTGGCAATAGAGTTCAGCATACTTGGCCCTGCTTGATAAAAAAACGGTCATACACTTAAGCAAACAGTTTATGGGGGCTTGTGTTCTTTGCCTAAGTATAGATAGTGTCTGACGAAACAGAACTATTTCTATTTTTCACCTGAAAGATGGGAAAACAGTGCTTAGTATTGGCATTTTGTTCCGTACAGCTATATTTTGACGTTAATATAAATTGATTAATTAAAATTCTATCACGCAGATGATTGATTTGACTGAATCTTTGTGTGGCTTTTTGTTATTCAACAGTCGAGTCTAGGTTTACGGCCATGGTTTATTGGTTTGGAATCAGATTAGTCGTATTTGTTCAGTATGGTTACCGGCCTCAAAAGGGTTGAGGCCGGCAGATAATGTATGTATTAGATGGTTATTGCTCGTGCTGATGTTTTAGATTTTGAATCGATGTACCAGTTGTTTGAGTTGTTCTGCCAGTGTGTGTAGTTCAGCGCTGGCCTGGCTGGTCTGTTCAGACGCCTGAGCGGTATCATTAGATAGATCAACGATATTAACCACGTTGCGGTTGATCTCTTCTGCCACTGAAGATTGTTGTTCTGCTGCGCTGGCAATCTGGTTAATCATATCATTGACACCCTGAATGGATGCCGAAATGGTATCCAGTGCTCCCTGAGTTGCCATCGCTTTTTCAGCCGTCAGCTGAGTGCTGGTGCGGCTGTTTTCCATTACGGTTACGGCTTGTTTGGCACCGGCCTGCAGTTGCTCAATCATCTGCTCGATTTCATGGGTGCTTTCCTGCGTCCGGCTTGCTAGGGTGCGTACTTCGTCAGCGACCACAGCAAAGCCCCGGCCCTGTTCACCGGCGCGGGCCGCTTCAATTGCAGCGTTCAATGCCAGCAAGTTGGTTTGTTCGGCAATACCACCGATGACATCCAGAACAGAGGAGATATTTTCCGCCTGTGCTTCCAGTTGTTGAATTACTTCAGTGGCTCGACCAACCTCGTCAGACAGTGAGCTTACAGTATGAGCGGTCTCATGGATGTTCTGTTTACCATCTTGAGCCTGTGCATCTGCTTCGCGGGTCGTGCTGGCTGCCTGGAGTGCACTTTGGGCTACCTGATGAATAGTGGCTGCCATCTCATTAATGGCTGTGGCTACGTGGTCGGTTTCAGAGGTTTGGCGTGTAATCACCTGAGTGGTTTGTTCCGTGGTTGAAGAGAGCTGTGATGCTGCTGCTGCAACTCTTTGGGTTGAGTTGTCCACTTCTTTGATGACACTCTGGATCTGGTCGACAAACAGATTAAAGGCCCGGGCCAGTTGGCTCATCTCATCATTACCAGAGGTATCCAGGCGCTGGGTCAGATCGCCGTCGCCTTGGCTGATGTTGTGCATGGCACGGTTGGCTGCCTCCATTGGGTTGATAATACTGCTGGCAATGAGGAACAGCACCAGAATAGTGAGGCCTAACCCGATGGCGGCGATAATGATTTGAGAAGATGCGTTACTCCAGAACTCCGCTTTAACATCATCTACATAGATGCCGGTTCCTATTACCCAGCCCCAGGGTTTAAAGCCTTCCACGTAGGATACTTTCTCAACCGGCTCTTCAAAGCCTGGTTTAGGCCATAGGTAGCTTTCGTTGCCTGCGCCCTTGGCTTTTACAATATCAACAAAATTTTTGAAGAACTGTTTGCCTTGCTTGTCTTTCAAACCGTACAGGTTTTTACCATTCAGAGCAGGCTTGATCGGGTGCATCACCATGATGGCATCCAGGTCGTTCACCCAGAAGTAATCTGTTTTGTTATAGCGTAGCTTTTCAATGGCTTTGAGAGCGGAGTCCTTGGCTTCCTGTTCCGTTTTTTTACCATCTTTAAACAGTTGATGTTGGTGTTGAACCATGGATATCACGGATTCCACCATATGCTGGGTTTTTTGCTGTTTCTCGCGGATCTGCATCTCATAGCTGGTTTTCAGGGAAAAGCTCATCAAGGCGACAATGCTAAGCACGGTAACCAGCAGGACAAGTACCATGCGGGATTTAATACCGATAGAACGGAGTGTTTGAGTCATTGGAGTACCACATCAGGCTCAAGGGAGATTTGCTGTCATACGCTTCGTTTGAGTGCTTTTGAATAAGGCGCTCCGCTTCTGTTTGGATGGGAGAGTAGTATTCAAAAGGGGCTTAACTCAGAAGGTGACTTTTTTAATATTTATAGTCTTAATCTACCAAAAAGTCGTATTAGTCTATATCCGCCAAAAGGCGAAGGGTTTTGTAATGTTAAGTAAATACTTCGTAAGTGCTATGTAAGTGTGTGCTTAAGGATTAAGGTGATGTCTGAGCGAAAGGAGAGGAAATGGTGTCGACAAATGGATGCTGAATTCACTGGCTTGGTGCATAATACATTGATACAGCTTGCTTTTTAGGAGAATTCAATGCAGGCACCCAAGCCTTTAGCTGTTTCTCGACTGAAGAAACGGTGCATCAAAAAGAACTTTCCCTGCGATCATACAGGGCAGATCAAACCTCTGGATCGCTTTATCGGCCAGCAACGGGCAGAGCAAGCGGTGCGTTTTGCGATTGCAGTACCTAAAAAAGGCTACAACCTGTTTGCTGTGGGTGAAAATGGCCTGGGCAAACGTACCATGCTTAAACGTTTTCTATCCGCTCATGCAGCGCAGATGCCTGCCCCAGCCGATTGGTGCTATGTCAACAACTTTGACTCCCCTCGTAAGCCCTGGGCGCTGAAACTCCCATCGGGAATGGCTGCTGAGTTGAAAAAGGATATGGAGGCGCTGATCAAAGAGCTGCGCCATGCCATTCCCTCTGCGTTTGAGCAAGAGGCCTTTGTTGAAAAGGCGGAGCTGATTCGGGAGGATTTCTCCGACGTTCAGGAGCATATGCTGAAAGAGGTGGCTGCGAAGGCGGAAGAATATCAGCTGAAACTGGTACTGCAGAATCCTGGTGGCTACTCCTTTATGCCTGTAGATGCTGAGGGTGAGCCCTATGCTGTCAAGGAGTTTAATTGCTTACCTGATGAGGAACGGGAGACGTTTAAAAACGGCATTGAACAGATGGAGAAGGAGTTGCGTGCGGCTTTAAGAGAGCTGGCCCATCTGGAAAAAGACAGTCGTGAAAAACAGCAGGCATTAAATGAGCAAATTACTCTGACAGCGATCCAGCATTGGTTGGTGGAGTTAAAAGATAAGTATCAGGCTCAGGAGCGAGTGCATGCTTATCTGGAAGCGGTACAGAAAGACCTGGTTGAGAATGTCGAAATTTTCCTGGAAGAAGATGAAAATGCCGATGCGGTGACCCGTGCATCGCCGGATCATAAAATTCCAGCGCGTTATCAGGTCAATGTGATGAGTTCCTGCAACCCGGATACCGGAGCGCCACTGATTATTGAGGATCTGCCGACCCATAATAATCTGGTGGGTAATGTGGAAAACATTACCTATATGGGCACAGTAGCTACCGACTTTTCTCTGATCCGTCCGGGGGCGTTACATAAGGCTAACGGGGGGTTTCTGATTCTGGATGCGGGCAAGTTGCTGCAACAGCCTTATGCTTGGGATGGCCTGAAACTGGCATTAAGAACCGGTTGTCTGCGTATTGATACTTTGGAAAAACAGCTGACATTGTCCGGTAGTGTCAGTCTGGAGCCTGAGCCGATTGAGCTGAACGTGACCGTCGCTGTGCTGGGTGATGCTGAGCAGTACTATCTGTTACAGCAGTATGACCCTGACTTTGCTGAGCTATTTAAGGTGCTGGCGGAGTTTGAAGGTGATATGCCGCGTTCAAAAGAGAATCAATGGCTGTATGCGCGTCTGATCAGTTCTATGGTGCATCAGGATGGTCTGCTGCACCTGAATCAGGATGCTATTATGACGGTGATTGAGCAGGGAGCCCGCGAAGCAGATCATCAGGCGCGTTTATCACTTAATGCCGCTGATCTTAATCACCTGCTGCGAGAGTCCGATTACTGGGCCAGAAGTGAAAATAAAGACATTATTGATGATGAGGCGGTCAGGCAGGCCATCGCCAGTCGGCAATATCGTTCCGGTCACGTCAAAGAGCGGATGTTCGACTCCATTAAGGATGGTGTGATTCTGATCGACTGTGATGGTGAGAAGATCGGTCAGGTCAATGGTCTTACCGTATTACGCATCGGAGAAAGTGATTTTGGTCAGCCCAGCCGTATTACAGCCACTGTGCATTATGGTAACGGTGAGGTGCTGGATATTGAGCGCAGTGTCCAATTAGGCGGTGCGTTGCATTCCAAAGGCATTATGATTCTGACCTCTTTCCTGAATGCATTATTTGGTCATAGCGATACACTTCCGATGGCTGCCAGCCTGGTATTTGAGCAATCCTATCATGGTGTGGATGGCGACAGTGCTTCTCTGGGAGAGCTGGTTTGCTTGCTGTCTGCTATGGCGGAAATTCCAGTGAATCAAGGCATTGCGGTGACAGGTTCGATTAATCAGTTTGGTGATGTACAGCCCATCGGTGGTGTGAATGAAAAGATCGAAGGGTTCTTTGATACCTGTGCCAGCCGAGGTCTCACTGGAGATCAAGGGGTGGTGATTCCTGTGCAGAACGTTGATAACCTGATGCTTAAAGATGAGGTGGTGCAGGCGTGTAAAGAGGGGCAATTTGCTATTTATGCGGTTGAACATGTGAGTCAGGCAATAAAACTAATGACCAATATTCCAGCCGGGCAGGCTAATGACAAAGGATGTTATGCCAAAAATACACTTTACGGTAAAATTCAGCAGCGCTTAAACAAGCTGAGAAAAAAGGCCCATGGTGGTAAGAAAAAGAAAACGCGATAAGTCGCGTTTATCGGGATAGAAATGATTGTACCAACTCTTAAGGCAGTTGGCGCAGATCCTGCTGCGAAACCTATTGGCATGCGATTTAAAAAGTTGAGGAGATTTTAGTGTCTACACAAGCTGCATTGGCTTTACTGGTGGTTGGTCTATTGATTGTTGCCGGTTTGGCCTACTATGCCCACACCCTAAGGCTTAAGGTGAAAGCCCGTGAGCAAGAGCAGCAAGCGGTTGTTGATCAGGCCCGAGTGAAAACATTGGAAAATATCCATTTTATTGCACGGGCATTACTGGAAGAGCAGGTTGATGTGATGGAAGCCTGTCTGAGAATCCGGGTCCTGATCGATATTATTGAGCCCGAGTGGTTTGAACTGCCAGAAGCTAAGGTGTTTAGTGAAATTTCCCGTCGCGGTGATCATCTGGCCGCTCATCAGGCGCGTAAAGATCTGCCTAAGCAGGAGCGTATGAGGCAGGATGTTGAGCGTATGGCGCTGGAAGCTGAGTATCAGGATGCCGCTTTGGATGGCGCGCGCTGGTTATTAACACAAAAGGCTTAATGGCATGATTAACGTAAATGACAAACTTAAGTCTTTTCGCACAGGTGTTAATGGGCGCAAGGGGAAAACGCGCGCAGCAGGAACGGCAGCATTAGGGCGCAGTTTTACCGATCATCTGGTTCAACAGGTCGATGAGGTGGCTAAGCCTTCGCTGAATCAACAGTTGGATCATCTGCGTCTGGCGCTTGATGATGCGGGGGCTAATCTGGAGCGTAATCCTTCATTAGGCAATCTTGAAGTATTTAAAGCGCTGTTAAGTAATCTGATCTCAACCGCGACCAAGGGCGCGTATCAGGTCGAGGGTATTGGTGCAGGCTGGTCTGCTGCGGAAAAACACCATGTGGTTAAGTTGATCGACCATGAGGCGGAAGAGCTACTGCAGCTGGTGCTGTCTGAGCAGAAAGATAAAATCAAGATTGCCACCAAATTAGTTCATATTAAAGGGCTGGTGGTCGATCTGTTGTCCTAGTCTCCCTGTGGTGAGACACTTTTGCTCGTCGTTTTTCAGGATAAGCTCTTTTCATCGTAAGAGCTTATTGTGTAAGTTATTTGTGTTGGTTATCTCCAGGTGTGGCTGTGCTGGATTTCAGGCAAAAAAAAGCCTCGCACTGTGTGTGAGGCTGAAGTCATATGCAAGAGCTAACAGAGGTTTCTCTCAGAGAGAGGCTTCCTTTGACCTATCAGAGAAAGCGTTCAGAGAAAAAGCCACCCCATAGAGGTGGCAAAACGCTGGACAAACCCGTTTGCACTTTTGTAACGCGCCTGCAAACACAGGAAAATGTAGCGCGACCCTATGGCGCTAATACTAAAGGCTAACAATAAACACGTCAATTTGACTTAGATAGATATAGTGTAAAAAAAGATTTACGTGTTGCATATCTTCTATAGCGCTATTTAATTTTAGAATATTTTATTGAATATTGTCACAATGTTAGATTTTTTTGCATGATTGATATTCTGTCAGTGTTATTGCGACTAAGAGTTTTGGGTCGGGGGGCTGTCGATTCGCTAGATAAGCGCCTGCATACAAATTTTTCGACATTTATCCTTACTCCAGGTGGTCAATACAATAATCTTGGGTAATCTGCTTGAGATAGTGATAAGAATACTGTAGTTAAGTCCGTAGTATATTTGGATTGTAAGTTTTTGAAATAAATTGTAACTCCTTGCCGTCGGCTGGGATAGAAGGATTAATTATGTTTACCGGTATTGTTCAGGGCACTGGCGTTATCTCAGAAATTATTGTTAAGGAAGGCTTTCGTACTCACATTGTTGAGATGCCGTCTGATTTGGTAGAAGGTTTAGAAATTGGCGCCAGCGTTGCGCATAATGGTTGTTGTTTGACGGTTACTGATATACATAACAGAACTGTGTGCTTTGATCTGATGCAGGAGACTTTGCGGTTAACTAATCTGGGCGCTCTGGAAGTAGGTGATGAGGTAAATATTGAGCGTGCAGCCAAGTTTGGTGATGAGATTGGTGGTCACGCGATGTCTGGCCATATTATGTGTACCACGGATGTGGTCAATATCATTGAATCTGAAAATAATTATCAACTTTGGCTTGCCCTGCCTGCAGGTTACGAAAAATATATTTTTGAAAAAGGCTATATCGGTATTGATGGTATCAGTCTGACGGTTGGTCAGCGTGATAAGAGTAATTTTTGCGTTAATCTGATTCCAGAAACACTGCAACGCACGGTCATTAGTCACAGAATGCTAGGTAGCTATGTCAATATCGAAATTGATCCGCAGACTCAGGCGATAGTCGATACCGTTGAGCGAGTACTGGCTCAGCAGGCTAAATAAACCGAAGCATATTATTTGTGGTATTTATTGGCTTTGATTGATCCAGGTCTTTTTTACTTAAGATTTACTTAATAGGCTATCGTTGAGTAAGTAATCTTTTTAAGAGGTGCTGGAGTTTTTACTCTGAATTCTCGCTTTTTGTGAGACTTTTGGCTAAGATGTCGCCACGATATGCAGCTTATGTTGTAATTCTCATATGAAACCTGGAAACGACCTTTCCGGGTTTTGTTGTTTCTGGACCTGTTCTGGACAAGCCAATGCTGGAAAAATTATTTAAGCTCAAAGAGCACAATACAAACGTTAAAACAGAAGTTGTGGCAGGTGTGACGACCTTCCTGACCATGGCTTACATCATTTTTGTGAACCCTTCTCTACTGGCCATGGCTGGTATGGATTACGGTGCGGTATTTGTTGCCACCTGTTTGGCTGCGGCTATCGGTTCTCTGATCATGGGTGTGTGGGCGAATTATCCTATTGCTCTGGCTCCGGGCATGGGACTGAATGCTTTCTTCACCTTTACCGTGGTGCTGGAGCTGGGGTACAGCTGGGAGTCGGCTCTGGGGGCGGTTTTCTTCTCCGGTGTGATTTTTACCGTTCTGAGTATCTTTAAGGTTCGTGAGTGGATTATTAACAGTATTCCACTGTCGCTGCGTTTAGGCATTGCGGCAGGTATCGGCCTGTTCCTGGCGATGATTGCACTGAAAAGTGCAGGTATCGTGGTCGACAGCCCTGCGACTTTGGTAACTCTGGGTGACTTGTCCGACCCTAAGGTGATGTTGGCCATTCTGGGCTTCTTTATCATTGTTTCCCTGTCCTACCGTCGCGTACTGGGTTCCGTAATGATCGGTATTCTGGTGGTTACGGTACTGTCCATGGTGATGGGCCTGAATGAGCTGAAAGGTGTGATGTCTGTGCCACCAAGTCTGGCTCCGACCTTTATGAAGATGGACCTGGCCGGTGCCTTAGAAGTGGGTATGCTGAGCATTATCTTCGCCTTCTTGTTTGTGGATCTGTTTGATACCTCAGGTACTCTGGTTGCCGTAGCGCAACAGGGCAAGCTGCTGGATAAAGACAAGCGTCTGCCACGTCTGGGACGTGCGCTGATGGCTGATAGTACGGCTACTATGGCTGGTGCTGCACTGGGTACTTCCACAACGACCAGTTATATTGAGAGTACGGCGGGTATCTCTGCCGGTGGTCGTACCGGTTTGACTGCTGTTGTTGTGGGTATACTTTTCCTGCTGTGTCTGTTTTTCTCGCCGCTGGCGGGCTCTGTACCAGCTTATGCGACGGCTGGGGCGCTGTTCTACGTGGCGGTACTGATGACCAGTGGTCTGGCTGAAGTGGATTGGACCGATTTGACCGAAGCGGCCCCTGTGTTTGTGGCTGCGATTGCGATGCCGCTGACCTTCTCTATTGCTAACGGTATTGCGTTTGGCTTTATCACCTATGCAGGTATCAAGCTGATGTCCGGTCGTCGTGATGATGTCTCTATCAGTGTGATGGTGCTGGCGGCTCTGTTTGTGCTGAAATTTGTTTTCCTGCAGGGCTAAACAATGACTGATGCATACTACAGTGATTATCTGCGCTCTGTTATCCGTACTGTGCCGGATTGGCCAGAGCCGGGCATTATGTTCCGTGATGTCACAACGCTGTTTAAGGATAAAAAGGCGTTTCGTTTTCTGATTGATGCCTTTATTCACCGTTATCACGATCATCAGATTGATGCGGTGGCTGGTGTGGATGCCCGCGGCTTTATTTTGGGCGCACCGATTGCGTATGAGCTGAATACCAGCTTTATTCCGGTTCGTAAAAAGGGCAAGCTGCCTTTTGAAACGGTGGAAGAGAGTTATGAGCTGGAATACGGTTCGGCCACCGTTGAGCTGCATACCGATGCCTTTAATCCGGGTGATCGTGTATTGCTGATTGATGATCTGATCGCGACTGGCGGTACTATGATTGCTGCAGCTAATCTGATTCAGCGTTTAGGTGCTGAGGTGGTAGAAGCCGGTGCCATTATCGATCTGCCAGATCTGGGCGGTTCGAAAAAGTTGGCTGAGCTGGGTATTGATGTCTTCTCAATCTGTGAGTTTGAAGGCCAGTAACTCAGCTCCTTGAGGCTGTCTTGCTCTGAAAAACCTGAAGTGTAAGCTTCAGGTTTTTTTATGGTTGACTGTTTCTGCAAGTGCGGGTCGCATCTGATAGACTTACGGCAAATTTTTGTCGGATATCAGGATACAGAGATGTGGCGATTGATCTGCCCGAAGATTGGCTTGTTGCACTTGGCAGTGAATTTGAACAGCCTTATATGAAGCAGTTAAAAGCCTTTTTGGCTCAGGAAAAACAGCAAAAGAAGGTGATTTATCCTCACTCATCAGATTGGTTTAATGCCTTTAAATATACACCGTTAAATCAGGTGAAAGTGGTGATACTAGGGCAAGACCCTTATCATGGCCCTGATCAGGCTCATGGTCTGTGTTTCTCTGTGCGTCCTGGTGTGAAAACACCACCATCACTGGTGAATATTTATAAAGAGTTGCAGGCAGACGTGGGTTTTCAGCCTGTGAATCATGGTTATTTAACTCATTGGGCTCAGCAAGGTGTACTGTTGCTCAACAGTGTGTTGACCGTCGAGCAAAGTAAAGCCGGTTCGCATCAGAAAAAGGGCTGGGAGCAGTTTACCGATAAGGTGATTCATATTATCAATGAGCAGCTGGATGGCGTGGTATTCCTGCTTTGGGGAAGTTATGCCCAGAAAAAAGCGGCCTTTGTGGATCAGCAGAAACACCTGGTGCTGAAGTCGGTACATCCATCACCTTTGTCAGCCCATCGCGGTTTCTTTGGTAATCATCAGTTCAGCCAAACCAATCAGTTTTTGCAGCAGCGAGGCAAAATGCCAGTTGATTGGCAGTTACCCTCTGAGCCAGCCTGACACCTCTGCGCTTATTTATGATCTATTCAGTTGATGAATCCAGGTGATAAATGGAACTTGGATAGGTCATAAATCCGACGGTATCCCAGAAACCGGGAAGCTGTATTCCAGCATTAGTCCCGCTTCAGAGTTTAACAGTTCAAGCTCGCCATTAAGATTCTGCTTAATCAGGTTGTACACAATCGACATCCCCAGACCTACAGCACCTTTATGACGCGCAGTGGTATAAAAGGGTTCGAAGATACGTTTACGGGTATCCTCGTTTATGCCTGCACCGTTGTCGCGGTAAGTTATTTTTACCCCTTTACCATGGTCTGTTAACTGCCCGTGTAGCTGAATCAGATGCTCTCCTGGGGTATCTGCAAAGCCATGCATTACGCTGTTTTTAATCAGGTTGCTGAGAATCTGTGCGTGGGCACTGGGATATGTGTATATATTGATACCTGGAATATCCAGCGTAATATCAACGGCTTGTTCTTTTAGCAGAGGGTGTAGTGTTGATACCACCTGCTTATAGTATTTATCCAGCGTGATGGTATCTGCCCGATCCTCATGTTGATCAGCGGCAATGCGTTTAAAGTTTTGGATCAGTTCTGCAGCTCGTGTCAGGTTGCTATAGAGTAAAGGCAGGGCTTCGGCCATATCTTCTCTGAATTGCAGTAAGCCTTCTTTGGTCAGAGTTTCCTGATCCATCTGTTGGCAAAGCTCTTTAAACTGATCTGCCAAGTAGCTTTGTGAAGTAATGGCGACGCCTAAGGGGGTATTCACCTCATGGGCAATACCGGCTACCAGATTGCCCAGTGCGGCCATCTTTTCTGACTCGATCAACTGTTGTTGGGCTTTATTCAGTGTTAGTAAGGCTTTCTGTAACTCCTTGGTACGTTGATCGACTTTCTCTTCCAGGCTTTGGTTCAGTTTTTCCAGTGCTGTCTCATACTCCTGACGTTCAATCTCGGCAGCGATGCGCCCGGAAAAAACCTCAAACAGGGCCTGGGTGAGTTCTTCCTCTTTGATAGGGGTTTCATAAAGAGCAACAATTAGCCCTATTACCTGACCATTTGAGTCCTTTAACGGTGTACCTAGATAGGCATCTATCTTCATATCAACCAGCAGTTGATCATTGGGAAAGGCCTGGCAGACGTCTGCGGGATAGCAGCAAACTGAGTCGTCTGCCACATTTTCACAGGGAGTGTGTTTCAGGTCGTATTCAATATTGTCAGTCAACTCTCCCTTCGCTACTAGAGCGATGGTTCTGGCACTATGGGTATGCGTATTTAAGCGGGCGATAAAGGTGTAGTCTGCCGCTATGATCCTATCCAGCTGCAAGGTAATAGAGCTGAAGAAATCATCGCCATAGCGATTATCCACGCACTCCAGCACGGTGCGTAAGTATTGATCAAACATGGACAGCCTCTTGGATGGGAAGAGTTAGCTTAATCTTAGATCAGGTGAGGCTATTGCACTAGCGCAGTTATTTTTCTGATCAAGAATCAGAAGCCAGCCACCAGTTTGAAACAGCCCAGGCATGATGTTTTTGCTGGGCTGTTTGAGGATTGGGTTTGCATGATAAAGGGGCAAGCTGTCTTGGATTAGATATCCCGCTTATCCAGCTCATAAGGCAGAGGTTGCAGCTGCAGTACCGGGCCATCCATTTTATTCAGGTGTAGCGTTTGATCCAGTGCATTATCTTTCACTACAGCCAGACACTCCTGTTCACCCTGAGGATTATAGGCAGTCAGTAATACTTCGCCAGCATCACCTTCAGCGCTGACGATAATGTTACCTCGCTGTGCTTCTGTGCCCTGAGCCAGAGTTACGCGCTGAACGCGCTTTTTAACACCGCCGCGGTATTGCGCACGTGCAATAATTTCCTGCCCGGTGTAACAGCCTTTTTTAAAACTGATCATGCCCGTAGCCTGATAGTTCAGCATCTGAGGGATAAACTGGTCACTATGGTCTTGTTCGATTAATACCCGGGCCAGACGAGTGCTAAGCAGGTTCCAGTAGTTTTCTGTTTCTGCTGTAAACTGTTGGGAGAGGACTTCAAGAGTCGCTGCTGCTTGCTCTTTTGGTAGTAAAAGCAAACTTCTGTTTTCTTCGGGCAGGGCGATAGGGCTGAGTTCCAGACCGTCCAGTGTAATGGTGTCAGAGGTGAAGCCGACAGCCTGGTATTGCTCTGAGGTATCTCTCAGTTGGCAGCGGTACAGTGGTGTAAATTTCCCTAAGGTTATTAGTGTATGCTCAATAGTGGAGCGGGGCATAATCAGTTTAAAATGATCGCCTTGATGCAAGGCATAGAAAGAGGCATAGATACGCCCTTTGGGTGAGCACAGAGCCGCTGGTTTAATATCACCAGGTTGCATGCTCTCAATATGATTGGTGGCCTGACCGTGTAGCAGTTTTGCCGCGTTATCGCCTTCAATACAAATAACGCCTAGAGAATTCAGTGCGATAACACAGTTATCCTGTGTGGCGTGGTGATGTGTAGCAGTGGCTGGAGCGCTGTTTTCTATAGAGGCGTTATTAGGCATGGCTGTCTGACTCATATAATCCTTTCTGATCAGAAGTTGATCAGATCCAGGGTATTGTTTTAGTAAGCAGTAAATTGGTTTAGATATTTTCTTGGAACTCAGGTAGATAATTGGTTTCCAATAGCCCGAATTTCAAGTGTTGTGTTATTTTTTATACGCATTTTATCGTGGGATAGCGCTCTTTGCTTTTACTTTGATGGCAGTAGATTTTTTTCAGACCCTGTTTCAGGGCACAAGGTTTACACGGTTGTTTACACGGTTCCATTCTCGTTTTGTGAAAGCGCTGGCGGTTGTGACGAGAGTCAGCTTGCCCGTATTGTTACCTATCGCTCTGATTCTGTTGATTGTTCTGCATTGCGTTAAGGGGTTGATGCAGGCGCCATATGGTGGTGCTCACTTTTCTCAGATATCGACCCAGGTCCAGGCTCAACCGATACTTCATGTGGCTAAGGCTTCACCTGACCGATACCATGACTTGATTGAGGCCAGCACCATAATACAAAGATCCGGTGTTATATCAATCCGAACAGCATCAAGCACTAATACACTTGTTAGCACGACTTCAACCGGAGATTGGCCTGAGATAAGCTGCTGTGAGCAGGATGGTTTGTCGGTCCTGCCATTTGAAATCTTTTCTCTGTGTTTGCTCGTTATATTCTGCCTGCGCTTACTCAGGCTAAGCGCTTATGGCTTATCTTTCAGGCGTTCAGTTTCTCGTATTGTTAATCGCCAGCGTCTGTTCTGCTGTTGGCGTCATTAGGTTAATTCCAGACTTTTATCCTGATTATTGATTATGTGCTGTGGTTTGAAGCAGCGCTTGTCTCATAAATAAAGCAAGTCATTGATGAATGTGGTTTTGGGGCAGCAAGCAGATTGTTTTATCTTGATGCCGTTCCCATGTTCTGAATAAGCATGCTCAAAGAGTTTTTGGAATTAAAAGAATGAAAAGACATATTATCTTCTCTCTTCTGCTGGCCATTGGCCTGATAACGGCCTGCAGTGAGCCTTCCGCAACGGATGAACAACATAAGCAATCAAGCGCTGTTAGCACGGGGCTTCAGGTATCAGAGGCTGAGCGTTGGTATAGTGCTGCTATGGTTGAGCAGGGGAAGGTCATATTTCAGCAGAATTGTGCTCAATGTCATGGTGGTTTTGCACAAGGGAACCCTGATTGGCGTCAACCCAAGGCGGATGGGCGTTACCTGCCTCCGCCGTTAAATGGCTCAGGACATGCCTGGCATCATCCATTGGATCAGCTGCGACAGGTGATTAAATATGGTCAAGGCCCGGATATCCCGAGCGATATGCCTGCCTGGGACGATAAGCTGTCAGATCAGGAAATTGATGCAACGATTGCCTGGTTCCAGTCCCGCTGGCCTGAACCTATCTATCAAGCCTGGAATCGGCCTAAGCATTGATCTGTTATGTTCTGTTCTGTTCAGTGCTTGATTTTATAATCCTTCCTTGCTGTTAAATAAGCTTGACCCTGGAGTACACTTCAGGGTTTAAACTGGCTGTAATCGCAGTTGCTTAAATCATGACAGGCCTCAAGAGTGGTCTGTTTTATTGGATATATTTTCAACAAAGTGGTGAATTAAATGAGTAAAGAGGTTGTGTTGACTCTGGAAGGCCTGTCTTGCAACGGTTGTGTGAACTCTGTAACTGAAGCTCTGATTATGGTGGATGGCGTTGAACAGGCAGATGTTACCTTGTACGAGGCTATTGTTACCGGAGATGTCGATCCCCAGGTATTGATCGATGCCGTTGAAGAAGCGGGTTTTGATGCAGAAGAGAAGAAGTAGGCGTTTTTATTTACAGCGCAAAGCATTAGGTAAGGCAAAGGCTGGCAAGGCTAGCCTTACCATCCATTATTGTCACCTATGCTTACCGTCTATTATTACCACTAACCTTGCTGCCAGCTTTGCCAACAAACGTACGCAGGAGATGTTATGTCGCAGACTCAGGAATTTCGTCTGGCTTTACGGGGGATGCACTGTGCCAGCTGTGTACAGCAGGTGCAGAGTGCCCTGGATCAGCTGGAGAAAGTTGAACGAGCCGAGGTGAATCTGCCGGATCGCTCTGCCCAGGTGAGTACTTCTTTACCCCCTGAAGAGGTCATCCAGGCCATTGAGCAAGCTGGGTTTGGTGCTACAGTACTGAATAGTGAGTATGGTGAAACTCAGCGCCAGGATGAGGAAAAACAGCATTATTATCAGCAATTGAAAAAAACAGCAGTCGCTTTAGCGCTGGGCATTCCTCTCATGCTATTGATGTTTCTGCCTGTGATGCCAATGCTGAATAGTCTGTTTGGGCAGGTATTTTGGTTGGTTACTGGCCTGCTGACTTTGGGGGTGATGATTTACTCCGGCGGGCATTTTTACCAGGGTGCCTGGCTGGCATTTAAGCGCCACTACGCCAATATGGATACCCTGATCGCTCTGGGTACTGGCACCGCCTGGTTTTACTCCATGTTGATCTCAATCTGGCCGGAATTAGTGCCAGAGCAGGCGCGTCATGTCTACTTTGAGGCTGCGGTCTTTATTATCGGTTTGGTTAATCTGGGTCAGGCGCTGGAGAGCCGTGCCCGCGGGCAGGCTTCGCAGGCGATTCGTAAGTTACTTAATCTACAGGCCTCTACTGCCCGCTTGATCCGTCGTGAAGACGGTGAAGAGGTGGATATGCGCATCGAATCGATCCAAAAGCGGGATATGATTCGTGTGCGTCCGGGGGAGCGAATTCCTGTGGATGGCAAGGTGATGAGCGGTGAGACTCTGGTCGATGAATCCATGCTCACTGGTGAGCCGTTGCCGATTGCTAAGAACAAGGGGGATGAGGTCACTGCGGGCACCATCAACCAAAGTGGCAGCATCAAGATTAAAACCCTGCGTGTGGGTCAGGATACGGCGCTGGCCAAGATTATTGATCAGGTGCGGCAGGCACAAAATGCCAAGCCAGCTTTGGGGCGCTTGGCGGACAAGATCGCTGCTGTGTTTGTTCCTGTCGTGTTAGTAATAGCCGTGTTAACCGCATTGGCTTGGTATAACTTTGGCCCTGAGCCTGTGTCGGCCTATATGTTAGTGACTACTATGACAGTGCTGGTTATTGCGTGCCCCTGTGCCCTGGGTTTGGCAACACCCATGTCGATTATGGTGGGAGTAGGTAAAGCGGCCGAACGCGGTATTCTGTTGCGCCGTGGTGATGCTTTGCAGCAAACCTCTGAGTTGGATGTGGTGGTATTGGATAAAACGGGTACTGTGACCCAGGGTAAGCCGGAACTGACGGATATCGTTTGTTTAGGCGGTCACTCAGAGTCTGATGTGCTGTTGTGGGCCAGTGCCTTGGAATTAGCTTCAGAGCACCCCTTGGGACAGGCTATTTTGGCTAAGACTGCAGCTTGTGAGTTAAAACCCGTTGCGGCAGAACAAGTGCAGCCGCAGCCGGGTTTAGGTATTCAAGGTGTGCTGGATAATCATCAGTTGTTATTAGGCAACCAGGCCTTGATGACGGCCAATCAGGTGGATTCTGCTCAGGGTAGGGCTGTTATGGCGCAGCTGGCCAACCAGGCCTGTACGCCTGTGATGTTGGCGGTAAATAAACAGCTGGTGGCTGTGCTGGGTATTTCCGATCCAATTAAAGAAGACGCTGCTTCTGCTATCGCCAGACTTAAAGCTCAGGGCGTCCGGGTCGTCATGCTGACGGGTGATCATCGTTCAACGGCTCAGGTAGTGGCGCAAAAAGTGGGTATCGATGAAGTAGTTGCAGAGGTATTACCCAATGGTAAAGCCGATGCGATCAGGCAGCTGCAGTCTGGCGGTCAACAGGTGGCCATGGTGGGTGATGGTATCAATGATGCCCCGGCGCTGGCTCAGGCTGATGTGGGTATTGCGATTGGTACTGGAACCGATATTGCCATTGAAAGTGCTGATCTGACTTTGATGGGTGGCTCTTTACACGGGATTGCCGATGCGATGCAGGTGTCCCGCTTAACTGTGAGTAATATTAAGCAGAACCTGCTGGGTGCTTTTATCTACAACAGTATCGGTATTCCGCTGGCAGCGGGGGCGCTCTTCCCGTTGACCGGGTGGCTATTGAATCCCGCTTTTGCCGGGGCAGCGATGGCTCTGTCTTCAGTGACCGTAGTAAGCAATGCGAATCGATTAAGGCTGCAGCGTCTGGATTCTGATAAGTCGGTTAAAAAACAAGCGGAAGTGTTAGCTAAGCAGGAGGTTGTGTGAGATGGGGTTCTTAGTTAATACCCTGGGCTTGATTCTGATTGGGCTGATTATCTGGTGGTTCTGGATTAAGCGCCCCCAATAGCAACTGGAAAAGATCTGTGTTGAATATCGTTGGCAGAAAAGCAGGGATAGAGAGGTATAAAAAAGAGCGCAACTCTTCCAAATGGCAGGGAATCTGTTGCGCTCAAGTCGTTTGAAGGGCTACAGCTGAGTATGCTTTTACTCTTTTAAGCGTTCTACGCCGATCATTTTCAGGATTTGGCGCTCATAGAAAGGCTCAGGGTTACCGGTCTTCATCTTGCGAATAAAATATTTCTCAAAAGCAACCTTGGCCAAGTGTACCCACTTGCCTTTTTTAAACCAGCTGACATTGCGCGGTGGGATCTGTGGAATTGCTACAAAAGCCGCGCCAGTGTCCCCCATATCTGCCAGGCAGATCGCATTCCAGGTTGCTAAGGCGTGAGGTTCTTCACCCTTTAACACTGCTGCCACATTTTCTACGATAGCGGTGACCATGGACTCGATCATATAGCCTGTTTTCGGAACGCCAGTAGGCACTGGGGTAGCCTCAGTGGGTGGGATAGCGATGCACACACCAGCGGACCAAATCTCAGGATAAATAGGACTGCGCTGGTGTTTATCAACAATAACAAAGCCCCGTGGATTACACAGCTCTGGTACCTGAGCTACGGAATCTACGCCTTTAAAAGCCGGTAGCATCATGGCATGTTTGAACGGTAGTTCATGTCGCTTGATCACTTCACCATCTTCGTTGTGTTCATCCACATACATGGTCTCTTCATCTACCCGGCTGACCTTCGCGTTACAAATCCACTTGATATGGTGATTGCGCAGGTCGGATTCCAACATCGATTTTGAGTCACCGACACCACCCAAACCCAAATGGCCAATATAAGGTTCACTGGTAACAAACGTCATAGGCACCTGATCGCGGATTTTTCGGTTTTGTAGCTCCTTATTGAGAATAAAGGCATACTCATAAGCAGGGCCAAAACAGCTGGCGCCTGCCATAGCACCGACTACCACAGGGCCAGGGTTTTCACACAGGGCTTCAAGGTTGTTGTAGGAGGTGAGTGCGTGGGGGAGGGAGCAAACGGATTGAGTGTGTCCGCCGTCGGGACCTGCTCCAGGTACTTCGTCAAAGGCCAGCTTGGGGCCTGTCATAATCAGCAGTTGGTCGTATGAAACTTCCTGCTGGTTATCCAGTAGCAAAGTTTTCTGATCTGGGTCAATCTGGTCAACTCGTTGTGCAATAAAATCGATATCGTGCTTTTTCAGGTGAGGTTCGATGGCGAAGCTGATCTCTTCTGCTTCGCGCCAGCCGACGGCAACCCAGGGGTTGGATGGGACAAACTGAAAATAATCCCGCTCATTAATCACTGTGATTTGATGTTCTTTATCCAGCTTATGACGCATCTCATAAGCTGCTGCCATGCCGCCGGTACCGGCGCCCAGAATTACTATATGAGCCATCGCAGGCCTCCTTTGTTTTTATTTTGCCTAGCCTGCGATCTATCTTATAAGTTATCTCTTATATAAGTAAAGATGAAATTAGTTTTTGCTGTATTTATCGCCCCATACCTGTTCCAGGCGTTTATCCCGACCGCAATTATGACGATAGAAGGTGTAGCGAATGGGATTATTCAGGTAGTAATCCTGATGATAGTCCTCTGCGGGATAGAATTTAGTGGCTGGCGTGATCTCAGTAGCGATCTTTTGTTCCAGTGTCTGCCCAACCTGTTGTTTACTGGCTTTGGCAAGTTTGAGCTGTTCTGCGCTATGGGTAAAAATGCCGGAACGGTACTGACTGCCGGTGTCGCAGAACTGTCGGTTGACTGCAAAGGGATCGATATTGACCCAAAACACATCCAACAGAGTTTGATAGTTGATCTTGGCTGGATCGTAGACAATCTGAACTGCTTCTGTATGGCCGGTAATACCGGCAGAAACTTCTTTGTAGTTGGGGTTGTCTTTATGACCGCCAATATAGCCGGAGGTGGTGGATATTACGCCATCCAGTTTGTCGAATGGAGGTTCCATGCACCAGAAGCAGCCGCCAGCGAAGGTGGCTATGGCTGTTTCTGCCTGGGCTGAGGCTGTAGGTAAAAAAGCCAGACTGCCTGCTGCCAGTACACCAAAAACAAGACCCTGTTTAATTTGTTTTAACATAACTCTCTCCTGCAACCGTTTCTCAACAGTTCAATCAATATTCGAAGTTTTTTGCTGCTGAAACAGATGAAGGTTTTCAGCAGTTGTAAACACTTGGTTATTGATAGTTACGTTACAGGCGGCTTTGTGGTTTCAATCGAGCGAATGAATTTATGTGATCCAGCGCTCAATTTCCTGTTTCAGGATTTTATAGTCCACGGGTTTGGCCAGGAAGGATTGCATACCCGCATCAAAACACAGTTGTTTATCCTGTTCCTGAACATTGGCTGTCAGCGCCAGGATAGGGGTGTTTTGATTAGGCCCGGGTTCTGCTCTCAGTTTTTCGGTGCAGGTAATGCCATCCATAACCGGCATTTGGCAATCCATTAGGATGAGTTGATAAGTATGCCGGGCGCATTTCTCAAGGGCAATGCCACCATGCTGGGCCAGATCAGTCTGGTAACCCAGGCGTTTGACCATGGCTTCTGCCAGTTTGGCGTTCACTGGATTGTCCTCTACGATCAAAACGATAGCAGGATAAGTCGCTTCTGTATTGGTTGTACTTCCCTTCACTGTTTCGATATTGGGCTTTGCTTGAAGTGTTTTAACGGTTTGCAGAGCGATTGTGTTGTTGCTTGATACTTGTATCGTGTCTGATGTTCGCTCTGCCCCGGTTTCTGTTTCAGGCTTATGCTGAGGTGTCGCCGGTTTTTTCTGCTCTGATGTGCTATCTGCAAGATAGCCAAGATCAGCAATGTGAGTCGTCAAGGTGAACCAGAAAGTTGCCCCTTTTCCTTGCTCGCTTTTGACGCCGATCTCTCCTCCCATAATATTGATGATTTCCTGACACAAAGCCAAACCTAAGCCGCTGCCACCGTAGTTGCGGGTAGTGGACACGTCAGCTTGAGTAAAGGGTTGAAAGATCTGCTGCTGCATCTCAGGTGCGATGCCAATGCCTTGATCTTTTACCTCAAACCTGAGCTTGACCTGATTATCAGCGGTTGTCTCGACCACTTCTACCTTAAGATCAACTTTACCCTCTGAGGTAAATTTAATGGCGTTACTGGTCAGGTTAATCAACACTTGTTGTATGCGGAAAGAATCACCATAAATAGCTGCTGGCGCCTCTGGGTCCACAGACAGATGAAGCTTTAGATTTTTCTCTTTTAATGGGCCGTTAACAATAGAGACCACATTGCGGATGGCGCCTTTCAGGTTGAAGGGCTCCTGTTCCAGATGGATTTTCTGTTGTTGGGCTTTGGATAAATCGAGAATGGAGTTGATCAACTCAAGCAGGTTGTTACCACAAACTTCGATATCTTTTAAAAGAGGGTCGACTTCTGGGGAGTGTTGCTCCAGTTTTAAAAGTTGTATAGAGCCGAGTATGCCGTTCAGGGGTGTGCGTATTTCATGGCTCATATTGGATAGGAAGGCACTTTTAGCCTGGTTGGCTGCTTCTGCTTTTTCGGCAAGCCGTTTATTGCGGCGGATTTCCAGATAGTTGATATAAGTGAAAATACTACCGATGATTAATACTGTGACCAATAACGCAGCCATAAAACGATAGTTTTGCTGCACTTTTATGGCAAAAGTGCTTTCAACATCAGAAATCGCTGAGGCTATCTTGCGCGAAGAGTTCATAAAGAGAATGACATAGCCTGCAAACTTCGCTCTATATTGTTGGGCTTTGTTCGCATCGAGTTTATCCAGCTCTGCTTCCAGTGCCAGTAACAGGGTTTCCAGCTCTTTCGCATGCTCCAGTGCTTGGCTGTCGACTGCTTCTATCAGCTGACGTGTGCTGCCACTGTTAACAATATCAACCCGGCTCCATAGGATCTCCATGCGCAAAATAAGCTCTTCAAGCTTATCTTCATCAGGCGCTTGGCTATAGCGATCCAGTTGCTTAATAAAGCGTAACAACTCCATCTCAACCCTGGTGCTGTTCCAGTAACGTTCATCTTTGGTAAACAAGCCAAAGTCATCGGTCTCCTGTTCCAGATAAAGTAAAGAGACTGCTACAGAGATAACCAGCACAGCCAGTGTGGCGGCCAGAACAACAGGCTGAAAGCGATAGAAACTCTTCATAGGAAGTTAGAATACTTCGATACTTTTTAGCTGCCAGACAGAGTGAGACTGGTAAACGGGAATGTTAATTTCGGGTTTATCGCTAAAAGGGTAGAGAATCCACAGTGGACCTTTATCTCTGATGCGCATGCGTTTGCCATCCTGCTCGTAAGCGATAAAGGCATCATGTTCAACCAAGGTATTTATAGGAACTTCCACCGAATAATCGTTAAGAGCGATCAGCTTAAGCGTGCTGCCTTGGGCGCTAACGCTTGTAAGCAGCTGTTTAACAGAGATTGCAGTATAAGTGTGGGGCTCATCTGTCCAGATGGTTTCCGTTACGATTTTCAGTCTGGGTAGTTGTTCAAGTTCTTTAAAAGAGAAACTTTGTGCGCCATTTTCCACCTTGCCGGTAATTGTCAATACATCGCTGGCGGCATAGCTGGTTTGCAGTGTGGTTATTAGGCTTAGGATCAGCAGTGTGAACACTGAAAGAATCTGTTTGACAATAAAACTAACGCGGGGAGGGACAGGCATGGTTACTCTCCTTATAGCGATCTATCAGACTGGCTTGATATACAGGATATGCTTTCTATTGTGTTTTGCTATGTAGTGTAGATGCTAATCAGGCTAGGGTATATAGTTGAAAAATAGATAGAAAGAGAAAGTTACACATAAAAAAAGCCGGTAAAAACCGGCTTTTTGGTTTTGGCTTGGAATTAAGCTGCGAAGTTAGCCGCTGCGAATTCCCAGTTAGCCAGCGCCCAGAAACCGTTCAGGTAGTCTGGACGTACATTGCGATAGTCGATGTAGTAAGCGTGTTCCCACAGGTCAACAGTCAGTAGAGCAGTCTGGCCGTTAGTCATCGGTGTGCCAGCGTTGCTGGTGTTAACGATTTCCAGGGAGCCGTCAGCGTTTTTAACCAGCCAGGTCCAGCTGGAACCGAAGTTATTTACTGCTTTATCGTTGAACTCTTCCTGGAATGCTGCGAAAGAGCCCCATTTTGCATTGATTGCATCAGCCAGAGCGCCCGTTGGCTCGCCGCCGCCGTTTGGAGACAGGCTGTTCCAGAAGAAAGTGTGATTCCATACTTGAGCTGCATTGTTGAATACAGGCCCCGCAGGAGCTGCCATGATGATCTCTTCCAGAGTTTTGCCTTCAAACTCAGAACCAGGCACCAGTCCATTCAGTTTAACCACATATGTGTTGTGGTGTTTGCCGTGGTGAAAGTCCAGAGTTTCTGCAGAAACGTGTGGTTCCAGTGCAGTTTTTTCGTAAGGCAGGGCAGGTAATTCAAATGCCATGGTTGTATCTCCATCAACTCACGTAGTGATTGTGGCTTAGGGGTTTATGGGTAAAGCCACGTTTATCATTTTCAGGTCCTGTGACAGCAGAAAATGCTTATCATCAGCCGAACCTGTGTTTTAAGTGCGTAAATGATAGCACTTAGTTTATGTGGTTTCTATTTCTGAGTGAAACAGTTGGATATTAATTTAGATCAAGAGGTCGTTTTCTAGCCCGATTTATCGATTTATTTCTTAAGGACATTGTAATAGTCTTTAATATCTTGAATAAACATAAGCTTACAGATGCTAAGCTGATTTAAATCTGTGAGTTAGAACTGGCAAAGTTCCTTAAACCCAAAGTGCCTTAAACCCAAAGCACCTTAAACTCAAAGTACCTGAACCCGGTGTCCTGGCTGTTTGTTAGAAAAGAGCAGCTATGTTCTGGTTCAGGTTGATATCAGGATAAAACCCATGAGCTTGGATGATGACGATCTGAAAATTGTACCCGAGCGCGACAATATCTCTTCGGAAAAACGCCCCAAGGCCTCTAAAGGCAAATCCTCCCATAGCATGGCTAATATTGCGTTGTGGTTTTGTGTATGTCTGTTAGTGGTGGCTGCCGGTGGCCTTTTTACCCAGAATCAACAGCTCAACACTGCATTGCAGGGGTATCAGAGTAAGCTGGAAACACAGTCAAAGTTAATGACTGCACAGCAAGCTAATCTATCGGTGATGGATGAACGAATTCAGTCTTTGGAGTCTCAGCTGGCCGCTACGGGGCGGGATCTGTCTCAATCAGGTAGCAGCCTGGAAAAGAGAATCGAGGAGGCAGGTTCCAGTCTGGAGAAAAGGATTAACGCGTCTGAGCATGAGATCAGGAAGTTATGGGATCTAAGCAATAAAAGAAATAAAGCGGATATAGCTGAAAATAGTCAGCAGTTGAAAGTAGCAATCGACGATATAGCATCCCTGAAGAAAAGTTTGATCGAACAGCAGCAGGGATTTGCGAAGCAAAAGCAACAGTTGTCGGAACAGCTTGCTGTACTTGAGAAAAGTGATAAGGCGCTGGAAGCCCTGCAAAAAAGTCTGCAGTCTGGGCAAGCTCAATTGGTAAGCGATCAAAAAGAGTTGACACAGATGCAAGCCAAACAACAGTTGCAGCTAGAACAGGTGGCATCTGAGGGTAAGAGCCTGTCCAATATTGATGAAGCTCAGAAGAAAGTGATTGCAGATCTGGGGGGTAAGCTTAAGCAGTTGGAACAGCATAGTGCTCAGCTGAAGCAGCAGAGCGAAAAACTTAAGCAGGTTGATGCGCTGAATAATCAGTTGGTAGGTTTGGAGAAAAAATTAGCCCAGCTAGGCAATATGGACCAAACTGAGATGAGAATCCTCCTGGAAGAGCACAATGAACGCTTGGATGCTGTAGATGCTTCACGCAGACAATTTATCAGTAGTGTGACCAGGTTGACTACCGATGTGAATCAACTGCGGTTGGAGCTGGGTCAGTTAAAAGCAGCCAGTCAGTAGTTTAGAAAAGGGGTTGCCCTTTTAAGGAAAGACTAAAAGGACGGGTTAACCGTCCTTTTACTTTTAGAGAGTATAAAAAGTTATGCGTTTTTCTGAACAGAGATACCTTGCCGGTGTAGAGCGTTTTATCGGTGTTATCCCTCAATGTCAGGCTCTTAAAATGGCTGCTTTGGAAGCCAATAATAAAAGAGTGCTGTTTACTGTGCCTTTTGCTGAACACCTGATTGGGAATGCAAAAAAACAGCTGATACACAGCGGTGTTATCACTACTTTGCTGGATACGGCTTGTGGGTCTGTGGTGATCTGCGCGCTGCCACGTTTTGAAATGTGTCCTACGTTGGATCTGCGCATAGATCACTTGCGGCCAGCGGTTGCCGGTCTTCCGCTTTATTGTGTGGCCAAGGTGATCAAAGTGACCCCTCAGATTGTTTTTACCGAAGGCGAGGTTTATCAGGAGGAAGGGCTGCCAGTTGCCCGGGCAGCGGCTAACTTTATGCGTTTGGGAGAAGATAAAACACCGCTTGAGATGGATGTGGCCGTATTTGGAGTAAATGAATGAACGAGGCTAAAACCATGGTTGAGCTGGTTAGTAAAATCCAGCGTGAGGGTAATTGGCAAGAGCTGATAGAGAAAATCCCCTATGCCAAATTCATCGGTATATCGGTGTTGTCCATGGGGGATGAGATTATCTTTAAAATGGACCCTTTGCCCAGTAATACGGGCAATCCGGTTTTACCTGCATTGCATGGCGGAGTTATTGCAGGGTTTATGGAAACAGCGGCCACTTTAAATATGATGATGCGTTTGGATGTGGTCCAAGTGCCTAAAATAATTGATCTTACAGTTGATTATTTAAGGTCAGGGGCCATGAAGGATACCTATGCAACCTGTATTTTAAATCGCCAGGGGCGACGGGTGGCTAATGTTCAGGTATTGGCCTGGCAGAAAAATCGCGAAACGCCCATCGCTTCGGCTCGGGCGCACTTTTTGTTCGATGATGACGAATAGTGTCCTGGAGTAATTGCTTTAGCTGTTTTTAGTGTGGCTGCTTAATTAAGACTTTCTTTTATAACTAATTGATTTGTTGGTTAATTTTTTAAAGCGTCACTATGTATTGATAATTGCACAAAAAAATGAAGAAAATTTGAGTTTTTTCTTTTATTTTTGTGTTTTTATTTGTAACTTATTGTTCCTTGAATGAGTAGTGGTCATTTGGCATCAGTGTTGCCTGAACATTTTTAGACTACTAAACAAGGAAATGCCCGGAGTCTTGCGTGTGAAGCAACTTATCTGTTTAGCTGGTTTTCTAGTTTTTCTAGTAGGCTGTTCTTCCAAGTTAGAACCGATGGATGAAGATGTCGTTACAGTTCCTGAGATTGGTGAGCAGGCTTCTGTCGTGGATAATAACGCGCCAGAAGTTGATAAAAGCCCACCGGTTTCGGTTCCAGATGATAAATACTTTGGTCTTTGGTGGCGACACCTGGGTAGTGCTGAGCTAGAGAAGCTGATTGACAGAATGATCGTCAATAACCAACAGTTACAAATCTCAGCGCAGAGGGTTGTGCAGGCTAAAGCACGCTCAATTCAGGATTATGCTCAGACTCTGCCTGAAGTCACGACAACAGCGGGTTATACCTTAGAGGCTCCCGAGGGTGGCCTGGGTTCGGTGCCTAAAGGCAGTAGCCCAAGCTCGGATGAAGAGTTCGAGGTGGGTTTAAATGCTCGTTATACCGTTGATATCTGGGGTGAGCGCGCCAGCTTTGCTCAGGCATCACAGTATCGTCTTCAGCGGGCGGTTTATGAATATGATGCCCGTCTACTTCAGACGATAACCGATCTGTCCAAAGCTTATCTCGAATACCTGGCTTTAAATGATCGTATTCGTAGTGCCAGAGAAAGCGATACCGCTCTGAACTCCATGCTTAAGGCCATGGCTGACTTGTATGAACAAGGCGATGCGACAGTTGTTGAGATGCAGATACAGCGCTCCTCTGTTTACAATTCACGGGTTGTTTTACCAACCCTTGAATTGAGTAAGGAGCAAGTTGCAAACCGTATTGCACGTTTGGTAGGGGTTGCACCAGGTGAGTTGAGGTTATCTGATCTGGGTCTGGACTCTTTGACATTCCCCTCACAGGTGCAAGGTATTTCTTCTGCTTATATTTTGCGACGTCCTGATATTCAGGCCATAGAAGCTGCAATGTTAGCCGCTGACGCTGATATTGATGTGGCCCGTAAAGCGCTTCTGCCTTCTTTAGAATTAGCTGCAGAAATAGGTTTTGGCTCTGCCAGTGCCAGCCAGTTATTCCAGCCACATACCCTGATGTGGAATTTTGTCTCTAACCTGACTGCAACAATATTTGACGGTGGTCGAAGAGAGCAACAAATTAAGTTTGCTCAGGCGGTGAGAGCTGAGTTGGTCGAAACTTATGTATTCAATGTCTATTCCGGCTTGCAGCAGGCAAGAGATGCCTTAAATGGGATCAAGTTCACTGAGCGCCGTCTGAGCATGCAGAAGACTTCTACTGAAGCAGCTAAAGAGGCACTGGATTTAGGCTTGGATTCTTACCGTGCTGGAGGGATCGACTTCTTAACTTTCCTGGACTCAACGCACTCCTACCAGCGCCGGAAAGATGAGCTTTTCACCTTCTATCTGGAGTATTACCAATCTTTTATTGACCTGTATGGTGCACTGGGTGGTGGTATTCCCTATCGCGGTGCTTATTCCGGTACAAGCCAAGTAAAAGGATCTATTGCCGCTCTAGATGCGGGTGAGCAGGAGAAAGCTGATGAATTATCCGGCCCTTCCTGGGTTGAGGGTGAAGAGGGTTGGCTGGTTGAACCCGAACGCTATCGAGGTAAAGAGCGTTGGTTAGTACGTCTCTCCGGGGTTTTTGATGCTTTTGCAACAGAGTCTGTATTAAAAGATTTTAGACGTCGCTATCAGGATATTCGTCCGGCGAAAGCGTTATTGGCAGAGCGTATTGGTTTTACAGACAGCGAGAAACAGCGCCAGGCTTCCTGGTATGCACTGAATATTACAGGCTTCCAAAATAAGGACGAGGCTGAAGATTGGTGTTCGATGCTCAGAAAAAATCAGCAGCGTTGTATTGTTTTTCAACCTGACGACAACTTTGAGGTAGATGGCGTTTTCCTGGTTGATAAGAGGTATGCAAGTGAGTCTCTGGTTGCCCTGCTTGAAGATGATATTGAGGATAACGAAGAGAGTAAGCTTCTCCCGGGTGAACAAACTTCAGGCACTCTGGAAGAAGAGCAGATACAAGAGGGCTCTGTCATCGATAAACGTGGGCTGTTGTACTCTCTGCTGAAGTCAGATGGCGCTCATGCCTGGCTGATTGGTAACAACACCTTTAGAGTATGGAAGTATCAAGTCAATGCAGACTTATACTCTAATGGCCGTATCGTAGCACTTAAAAAAGATCTGGCTATTCTGAATTTCGATAACAGTGGTGTACGTTTACAGCCTCTGTATGTCGTCGAGTCGATCGAACAGCGCGATGATGGCTCAGTGCTTGCCTATTTGCGTTGGGGCAGTGCCCGCGCCGGACGTGTTTACTCTCACCGTGTTGGTGACCGCGTGTATGGTGGAGGCGTTATCAAGTCGATTGATGAAAGCGGTGTGACCGTATCTTGGGGTGAACACAATATACTCTTGGAATTAAAACAATAGCGATTGAAGGATTATCGTGATGGTTGCGGATAAGCTCGAAAGTGCCAGTGAACAAGTGCAGGTTGAAGGGCAGGCTGAACGTTCAGGTGTCCAGCTGACCGCCCGTCAGGAGCAGATTTTGAGCTTAATGCAGGCTGGGAAGGTTAATAAAGAGATCGCCAGAGAACTGGATATCAGTCTGGGGACAGTGAAACAGCACGTTGTTGCTATTTTTAAGAAGCTTAATGTCAGTAATCGAACCATGGCGGCTTCCCTGGGGAAAGAACTGCTGCATAAGAAAGATGTTAACCGTATTCATGCCCGCCGGCCCTGTATTGTACTGAGTCTGCGCTTTAGCGGTGGAACCCGTAAAGCCAATAGACAGTTTTATGATTTTTTATCCGGTGCTGCATTTGACCATAATGCACACTTTGTCCATCGTGATGATGGCGAAGGTGAGCTTGTTTTCGGCTTAAAACGCTCTTCTGAATATGATTTGAGGGCCGCTCTTTTTATTGCCGGAGACCTTCATAAACAGTTGAAGCAGCTGGACTCTTCAATTGTACTGTATGGAGCTTTGGTCGCTGGCATCGCATCGGTCAGCCAAAACCGTTTTGGTGGTTGGTCCGGGGATGCTGTGGCAAGTCGAGTCATTGCGCGTGCTCATCAGCTGCTGTTCCAGGCTGATGAAGACTATCTGTTATTGGATGATTCATGTCAGTGGATTATGAAGGCCTATGATATCGCTTTGGATGGCAGAGTACCTGAGCAGATCAATTTTAATCAGGCCTGGCAATTAAATGTTTGGGATGCTGGTTGCGATAAGCCTCTTTCAGGGCGTCAGCAAGAACTGGCAGAGCTACTTCACTTTTTATCCCCTCGTTCTGATAACGGACTGATGTTGCTGGATGGCGAAAGTGGTATGGGTAAGTCTCGTATCTGCCGTCAATTAGCCAGAGAAAGTGAGAAGAATGGATATCAGCTCACTTTTCTGAATGTAACGCCCACTGGTATCTGGGATGGAATTAGCTGCTGCATGGTCGATAGCGTTGAGGTTCTTTATGAACAGTTAAGATCAGATGCCAAGGCTAAAAGTTTGCTTATTTTAGATGATGTACATCTATTTTCTAAGGAAGAGAAAGAGGCCTTTTTCATCAGCCTTCAGCATCTTGGTGCAAACAGAAAAGTACTGTTGTCGGGTCGTCAGCTATTAAAAAGTGATTACATTGATACCGCAGAGGTTAACTTTGTTCATTTAAGCCGAATGGATATCTCACAGGTAGCTGAGCTTTTGCAACCATATGATTTGGGAGCATTGCTGGTTGAGGATATCGCTAATCGTTCGAGAGGTGTCCCTTTGTTTGCTATTGAGATGGCCCGGGGAGAAGGAAATAGTATATCTATCGCTCTTGTGATTACCATCGCATCCCGTTTGGATCGTTTTAATATGGATTGGAAGCTTTTGTATTGTTTGGCAGATCAGGCGGATACAGTATCGTTAAACAAATTAGGTAAAATTATGCAGGATAGTACAGATGCTGTTTATAAATCGGTGAAACGTGCTGCCAGCATAGGTGTACTGGAAACCGATGGCAAAAGTGTACGCTACAGGAATAGCTTAGTAAAAGAAGTAGTTGGTTATCTTTTCTCTGGTCAGTTAAAGTTAGATTAGTATTATGGCAAATAACAGCAATGGCTCACGTTCTGGAAACGATCAGAGTTCGGATGATTTAGGTCATAACCTTTTCAGTTCTCTGAAGAAAATTCTCTGTTCTCCAGATCTTAAACGACTATTACCGATGATTATTTTTACATCGTTAATAGCTAATATTTTGGCATTAGCAATGCCATTAAGTATTTTACAGATTTTTGACCGGGTATTAAAAAACCAGTCCATTGAGACTCTGGTTTTTATTGTCTTTGGTGTTATCCTGATTCTGATTCTGGAAGAACTGATGAAGGATGTAAATGGTACTGTAACTAACTGGTTAGGGGCCCGTTTTAAACATAAAGCTTCAAATCAGGCGTTAGAAAAGTTCTTCCTGGTGCCTATGAGGGTCTTTTCAAAAGAAGAACCGGGGGCCTACGCGGAGAAAGTTCAATCAATCTCACGGGTCGCTGATGTTTATTCAGGTCAAACTCTGTTGGTACTGCTTGACCTGCCTTTTGTCGCGCTCTTCCTTTATGTGATCTATCTGATTGCTGGTGATCTGGTATTAGTGCCTATCGCGCTGTTGTGTATCTTCTCTATCGTTGTCGTCTTCTTTGGTCGCTGGATGTATAAGCAGGTTTTAGAGAAAGACATCAATGATGAGAGACGTATCAGCTTCTTAACTGAAGTGTTGGCAGGTGTGTTATCTATTAAGACCATGTCAGTAGAAAGCATTATGCTACGCCGTTATGAGCGTTTGAAAGAAGCCAGTGCCACGCAGGGCGAAAGCCTGTTCTTTGGCAGTGCTTTCGCTAACAGCCTGGGCGGTGCTATGTCCCAGGTGATGATCGTTTTGGTTATTTTCTTTGGAGCGATCAAAACCATTGATGGTGAAATTACATCCGGTGCACTGGCTGCCTGTATGTTGCTCTCTGTCCGTTCTCTGCAACCTTTAAGAAAAGGCTTAGGCACCTGGTTGCGTTATCAGTCGTTTATTGCTGGTAATAAGCGCGTTGAATCCATTATGAATATGCCAATAGTGGATGAAGGCAATAAGCCAGAGCTTGAAGCGATCTCTCACTCTGTGTCCCTGAAGAATGTGACCCTGGGGTATGCGACCCATGAAGGCTTTAGTGCTGTATTCAGTAACCTGAACCTGTCCTTGCCTGCGGGCACCTGTATTGCGATTCGCGGTGACAGCGGTAGTGGTAAAAGCAGTTTGTTATCCCTGTTAAATGGTTTGGAGCAACCCAGCGAAGGTGTTGTACTTATTGATGGTACGCCTTTGACTGAGTTTGATGGTGATTCGGTTCGTAGAAAAATCGCCTTATTGCCGCAAGTGGGCACGGTTTTTGTTGGCTCCATTCTGGATAACCTGACCATGTTTGAGCCTGAGCTGGAAAAGCGGGCATTAGAGCTGTCAGAAGAGTTGGGGCTTGATCTGGTTGTAGCGGGCATGAAGCAGGGTTATCAAACACCTCTGGGTGAGAACGCCAGTGAAGTTTTACCTATGGGGGTAAAACAGATGATCACGATCGTTCGGGCCCTGGTGCACGACCCGGATGTGATTCTCTTTGATGAAGCCAATAACTCCCTCGACTTCGAAGGTGATAAAAAATTGCGTCAGTTCCTGGAAAACCGAAAGGGTGAACTGACCATGGTGCTGGTGGCTAACCGCCCATCCCTAACTCGTCTGGCGGATAAGGTTTACAAAATTCAGGATGGTGATCTGGTTGAAGATGAGCAGGATCGCCGCTACTTTGCTGATAACAAGGATATTGTGCTCATCGAAAGGCCCGAGGTTGATACTGACTTTGAATCGATCATTGCGACTCGTGTTTTTAATAAGTCTGATCTGTCCCGCGCATTAGTTCCTGTATTGAATAAATTGGGCTGGTCCGGTTCACCCCGTGATCTGGCAGAGGCGTTACCGCACCTGGCTGACCATGTCGATATTTCCTACTACTTCAGCACGCTGGCAAACTTAGGTTACCGTTCGCGCTATTTTGGCAATAGCTTTAAAAACTTCGACAATCGCTTATTGCCGTGTATTCTAGTGCCGGATAATAAGCCTGCTGTCGTTATTATTGAGCAGTTACCTGACGGTGGCTATCGCTCATTTAATAGCGAAACGAACGAAGAAGAGGTGCTTTACTCCTTAAAAGATAAGGGAGATATCTATGTCTTCCAGGAGATCAAAGCTGATCCGCAGCAGAATAAGAAAAAATGGGTAACGGAGTTATTCTGGAAGTTTAGAAAGCACATTATGCTGATTTTCTTTACTACCGTTATCAGTACTATTCTTGCGATTGCGCCCTCCCTGTTTGTGCGTTCCGTGTTTGACTCTGTCTTACCGACCGGGGATGCCCTGATGGGTGGGCATCTCCTCGCCGGGGCAGTAATAGCGATTATGTTAGGTTGGTTCCTGAATACTTTGCGTAGTCGCTTGTTGGCCTATATTGGAGGGCGTGTTGAGTATGTCCTGGGTAACGGCATTTTTGATCGGGTGATACGTCTGCCAACCACTTCTCTGAATGGAGTATCGGTTAGTCGCCAGATTGGACGGATTAAAAGCCTGGAGCGCTTAAGAGACCTGTTCTTAGGCCCCTTGGTGCTGCTGATCTTCGACCTGCCAGCCAGTATTATTCTGTTAACCGTGATCTATATCCTGAACCCGTGGGCAGGGGCATTGTTGACAGGAGCGGTTGTGGCCTTCGCTATTCTTCTATATATCACGCGCCCCCTGACAGATCGTGCTTCAGATAACTCTTCTGACAAAGTCGGCCGCCGTTCTGAATTGATTGATGAAACCTTGACTACAATGAAGGCGCTGCGCTCAGTAGGGGCTAAAAACGTCTGGTTGCGTCGTTTTAGAAACTTGAGTGGCGAAGCAGCTGTGGCAGGTTTCCATGAACAACAATCACAAATGAAAGTCGGCAGTATTGCTCATCTAATTGGTAGCATGACCGGGATTCTGGTAATGGCTTTATCGGCCTATCTGGTGATTTTAGGACAGATCACCCCAGGTACTATCATGGCGACAATGATTTTAACCTGGAGAGTTATCGGCCCATTACAAAACCTATTTACGGCTTTGAGTAGTTGGTCGCGAATTTCGACCAATATCCATCAGGTGAATCAGTTAATGAAACTGGGTATTGAGTCTGATGGCACCACTAGCCAGGCGAACCGTTTTGTCTCCAATGGTGATATTTCATTCTCACGGGTTTCTTTCCGCTATGCCGCGAATTTGGATCCGGCGTTGCTGGGTATCTCCTTTAATGCACCACCAGGTAAATTTCTGGGCATTACCGGGCCTGATGGTGCTGGTAAGTCAACATTATTGACCCTGATCAGTCGTTTGTATTCGCCTCAGGCCGGTTCAATTCGAATTGATACGATCGATACGCGTCAAATTTCGGCTAACCACTTACGGTCTATTGTGAGTTATATGCCTCAGAAGTGTGACATTTTCTACGGCACCGTGGCCCAGAACCTGCGCTTGGTTCATCCGGGGGCAACGGATGAGGAGTTGAGATGGGCTGCAGAGATGGCGGGTATCCTGAAAGATATTGAACAGTTGGAAGATGGTTTCAGAACCCGGATCTCTAATAGTGGTGCTGATCAGCTATCGAATGGTTTCCGTCAGCGTCTATCCCTGGCAAGAACCATTCTAAAACCGGCCTCTATTGTGCTGCTGGATGAGCCGGGCAATGGTATGGATGATGCGGGCGAAGAGGCTCTAGTGCGTTGTATTAATTGGTTCAGAGGTCGAGTGACTCTGATTGTCGTCACTCCTCGACCGAGTCATTTGAAAATGGCGGATCATATTCTTTATATGGAAGGTGGGGCTGTGACTGCTAGAGGTCCTTATGCTGATGTTGAAAATAAAATTATGGCAGGTTTGAGCTGATGTCTAAGCAAAAAGTCGATAAAAACACTGACTCTGGAGTCACCCTGGGCAGACGTCAGCGCAGATTGTTATCCGAGACGGTACAGATTGAAGACGAACTGATTCCTGTCTATGCACGACCGATTTTATATCTGGTTGCGATAATGATGATCAGTTTTGCGATCTGGGCATCGGTGACTGAGTTAGCGGAGGTCACTTCTGCTCCCGGTGAGATCGTGCCATCTGGCCAAATCAAAATTGTACAGCACCTGAATGGCGGTACAGTGTCTGAGGTTTTGGTTCAGGAGCGTATGCCGGTGAAGAAAGGCGATATGCTGCTGAAGTTGGATGATGAGAGAAACCTGTCAGACTTACGTCAGATACAGTCACGCCTGGCATCTCTGAAAATGCGCTCTGAGCGTCAGGAGGCGTTTGTATCTGATCGCGAACCGGATTTTTCTGAGTTTGAACAAGAGTATCCGGTGATGGTGAGTGTGCAGAAGCAGCAGCTGGTGAACCAGCTCTCTGTGCGCAGGTCCACGCTTGATGTGGTTCGGCAGCAAATTAGGCAGCGTGAATCCCGTCTGGCTCAGTTGGAAGAGTCTCTGGCCGCAGCGATTAAGCAGAAAGAGCTGACTTCTGAGATGTTTGAAATGCGTGAGAAGATGTTTGAAAAACGTCTGGTGACACGTATTACCCTACTTGAAACCCAGCGTGCAGCTGTAGCCGCACAGGGCGAAGAGGAAAGAATTCGCAAAGAGATCGACCTGACCAATCGCGAATTGGCAGAAGCGAAGAGTCGCTTCTTTGAAGCGCGTAATCAGATCCTGCAAGCTCCTCTGGATCAACTGGATATCCTGGAAGGTGAAATTGCAGAAACAGAAGAAGAGCTGAAGAAAATCAACTCCCGTTTGGGTGATCTGTGGGTGAGGTCACCAGCAGATGGCTTAGTGTTTAATTTAGAAGTGAATAACGCGGGGCAGGTTGTTCAGCCAGGCTCTGTTTTGATGCAGATTGTACCTGAAGATGTTGAATTGGAGGCCGAAGTACGCATCCCTCCCGAAGATATCGGTTATGTGCAGGTTGGACAGGAAGTTAATGTAAAAGTGACCAGTTATGACTTTGCCCGTTATGGCTTTGCAACGGGTGAGCTAGTCCGGGTATCGGCTTTCAGCACGTTAGATGACAGAGGGAACCCTTACTTTAAAGGTTGGGTGAGCCTGGAAAAAACCTATCTGACTAAAGGCGATAAGCGTTATCCGATTCTGCCGGGTATGACAGTAACCGCAGAGGTTTTGACCGGTTATAAAACTCTGCTGGCTTATCTGTCTGATCCTGTGACTAAAGCCCTGTCGCAAGGCTTTAGAGAGCGTTAATCAATCAGGGCTAGTGGCACTCATTTGGATTAGCCATGGATTAGCAACCAGATTGAAATTAAAAAGCCGCACGCATTGATTTGATTACAGATCAGAGCGTGCGGCTTTTTTGTTCCAGATAAGTTGTTGTAGATACCATCTCTCCAAATCACCTTCAACAGCTCTTTTAGGCTGATTGAGGGTGATATTCGCTTTGATGCTTTACAACACCAAAACAAATTTGAACAAGCTTGCGCATACCTGCGCACAGGGCCTGCATTTTACTTTTACCCTTCTCTACTAAACGCTTAAATTGATGTCGAATATCTGGGTTATGTTGTAAACAACTGACTGCTGCCATATAGAGCTTTGCTC
>NZ_AULT01000028.1 GCF_000422425.1 Oceanospirillum beijerinckii DSM 7166 | reverse complement strand
GATAGGCTGCACTGCCTCTCCCGCGATATGCTCCCTGGATGGCTTGCAAATCCAGACTATCGACAACCTCTACAATAAAGCGAGCTAAATGATCTTCAGGCAGCCAGTCATCAATAGATGGAGGAAGTAGATAAGGCGTTTGACGATCGATGGTACGAAAGCGACTCATGATATATCCTGCTGGAACCTGAAAAGGGCTATTATCCTAGATCTGGATGAAATGGGCTAATAGTCCGACAGGCTGCTAGCTCATATATTCTGATAAACGTTCAGTGTGATGTCGGGTTTCTTCGATCAAATCACTGATCTCTTTAACTGAGTCTGTTGTTCTGATTGACAGTTGACGCACTTCATCCGCGACCACCGCAAAGCCTCTTCCTGCTTCGCCTGCACGAGCTGACTCAATTGCTGCGTTCAGGGCCAGAAGATTGGTTTGCTCTGAAATACTATTGATATTGCCAATGATACGACCAATTTTCTCCAGAACCTGGGTCATGGCGCCGTAGGTGTCGGAGACGACTTTATTGCGCTCAGAAATATCATTGCCATACATTAGGTATTTTTTAACACTACCATCGATATTGATCAAAGGAGTGACAGATAATGCTAAAACAATATCATCCAGCCCTGTTTGTTCAAATCGGATCTCAGAGCTTACCGCTTCACCAGCTTTTAGTTGAGCGACTTTCTCCGCAGCCAGCAGATCAAATAAGTTGCCCATAGTGTGCTTTAATTGATCAACCGCCTGAGCCCCAAAGCTTTCATAGGTTATTGTATTTGCGAAGTCCAGTTGCCCTTTAGGAGACCACTCCATAACAATATTCGATTTATCAATAGCCTGCAGACGGACATCATTCTCCAGCGCTTGTCGTTTAGTCGCATCAATATTAGCCTGAATAGAGATATAGCGTTCAATGGTGCCATCAGGCGCGAAAACTGGATTGACAGCCAAAGAGATCCAATAACTACCACCCGATTTATCGTAATTTAAGATTTCCTCATAAAAAGCATTACCTTTACTGAGCGCATCACGAATACGACTCACCGTCTCTGGATCAGTATGTTCACCTTGTAAGAAATCTCCCGGCTTTTTACCTACAACTTCTTGAAGTGTATAACCAGTTAACCGCGTAAAGCCTTGATTCACATACTCGATTTCGCGACGGTTGTTTGTGATAACAACAGAATTATCCGTTTGGTTTGCAACCAGAGATAGGACTGCAAACTCCTCTTCTTGCTTCTTACGTGCGGTGATATCTTTTAAAAAAGCGGTGTAAAGTGTGCGGTTTTCCAATGAGATTTTTGATAGCGACAGATTAACGGTTAATTTACGTCCATCAAAAGTTTCGAGGGGAAGATCGACAGAGGAACCAACCACACGGTTATTTCCGCTACTGCGATTGCGATTAACGTAATTATCATGGTTAGGCTTGACAAAATCGGGCACTAAAATTTTGACATTCTTGCCCATGACTTCATCGCGGGAGCAGGCCCATAGCTTTTCTGCAGCGCGGTTGAAAAAAACGATATTGTTTTTTTCGTCGATGGTCACAACAGCATCAATGGCCTGCTCCAGTGTTTGATCGATAATTTCCTGAGCTTCACGCTGTTTCGAAATATCCTTCACCATGGCGGTGTAGCCAATCTTATCATCGCGTACCACTTTGGACAGTGACAGGTTCACCCAAAGTAGTTCGCCATCTTTCCGTCTTAGCTGAATGTCCAGAGCTGTGCCTACCAACTTATCCTGGCCTGTTTTCCGGTGATTATTCACATAATCATCATGGTTGGGCTGGATCGAATCAGGGATGAGCATTTTGACATTTCTGCCCAGCACTTCGCTGGCTTGATAGCCCCAGAGTTTTTCAGCCGCAGGGTTGAAATAAACAATGTTGTTATTTTCATCAATCGATACAACGCCATCAATGGCTTGGTCCAGAATCTGTTTCAGATGATTCGATTTGTTTTTGAATAATTTCAGCATACTTTGGACACCTCTTTGCGCAGTTATACGACAAAAGGTATCATTTGGTTTATCCGAAACCGCGCTTGTTACTGATTTGGTAATTGAATGAAACAGGTTCTAGCCGATTACTCAGCCAGTATTTCTGAGTTGAAGAAAAACCCTACAGCGTTGCTGAATGAGGCTGATGGGGAGGCTATTGCGATATTGAATCACAATACGCCAATGGCTTATTTGGTACCTGCTGAAACATATGAGCTGATGATGGATATGCTGGATGACTACGAGTTGACTAAATTGGTTGAAAGTCGTCGCGGTGATCTGTCAGAAGCTGTAGAAGTCGATATTGATGCCTTATAAGCCGAAAAGCCCAGCACTCACTGGGCTTTCCCATCCTAAAACCCAATCCCTATGTCTCAATCGCATTCAAGTGATTCAAAAACAGTGTAAAAATCTCTGATTGAGTTGAGGTATTCAGTCGGCTATGAATATTCTTTCTATGCACTTTTACGGTGCCGACACTGATACTGAGTACGTCAGCGATAGATTTCGATGAGTGCCCCTGTAGAATCAATCCCAGAATTTCCTGCTCCCGCTGAGTCAGTACGCCGCTGGCAAAGGTTTTCAGTGCTTGTTTAATTGGGCCTTCGGATTTTTCGTATTTCACATATTCCTGAGATTGAGCCAGCCAGAACTGGTGGATTAGAGATTCAATCACCGGGTAGATGCTTCTCAGACGGTTCAGTTCGGCGCGAGTGATACTACCCAGGAAGGACTTGCGGCCTAAGGTAATAGCACAAGTGGTGCTCTGATCTAGTTGTACGATGAGGTTGATCTCGTCCACCAGATCGAATTTTTTGTAGCAGCTTTGGTAATACTCGGTTTCTTCAAAGGAGTCTGGGCAGATATCCACCAGACGACTGATACCCGGCTGCAGGCCGTTTTGGATGGCGTTAAATAGCGGGTCGAGAATAAAAGCCTTATTGACATAGTTATGCAGTGTTGGACTTTGCTCTGCCGGGTCCGATGGGTGCAGAATGATGGGTGTGAATGATTTTTTATAGGTCACTATCAGGATGGTGTCGAAGTGACAGTGGCTGCTTAATACTTCTTCTAATACGGTGAGGAAGCTGGGTACACGCAAGTGATGAATCAAAAGAGCCAGATCTTTAGCGCATTGGCTGGTGATCAGTTCCGGGTTGACTTTCTGCTGCATCATTTATTCTCCGGTTTGCTCTTGAAAGGATAGTTGGTATTTTAGAGAAACATGTAACTTATTGTTTATACTAAATAAAAATACCCGTTAAGCAAGCCTGATCCAAAGAATAACCTGGAGAGGTTCGATTAACGGGCATTTCGGTTTAGCTAACTGACTTGAGCGTCAGGTTGAAGCAGTGCAGTGCTTTTTCACACAGTTCGTCTACTTCTTCACGGGTGATCACCAGAGGTGGCGACAGTACCATACGGCTGCCTACTGCACGCATGATCAGGCCGTTGTTAAAGCAGTGCTCACGACAGATATAGCCGATATCCAGATCACCTGGGAAGAACTCTTTGGTTTCTTTGTCTTTAACCAGTGCGATACCCGCAACCAGGCCGATACCTTCAATATGGCCTACCAGTGGGTGGTCTGCCAGAGTCTCACGCAGTTTCTGCTGGAAGTAAGGGCCGATATCGTTCGCGACGTAGTCAACGATATTCTCTTCTTTCATCAGCTTGATATTCGCCAGTGCTACCGCAGCGGCTGCTGGGTGACCGGAATAGGTAAAGCCGTGGTTGAAGTCTTCATTGTGGGCGATCAAGGCATTAGCGATACGGTCACCTACGGCGACTGCTGAGATAGGCAGGTAACCGGAAGACAAGCCTTTTGCCATAGACATAATGTCAGGTTTGATGCCCAGAGTCTGGCTACCGA
Source organism: Oceanospirillum beijerinckii DSM 7166 (assembly GCF_000422425.1). GTDB lineage: Bacteria > Pseudomonadota > Gammaproteobacteria > Pseudomonadales > Halomonadaceae > Oceanospirillum > Oceanospirillum beijerinckii. The sequence goes on along the minus strand of NZ_AULT01000028.1, from coordinate 81,855 downwards.
ACCAGCTGCCGGTACGGCCAAAACCACAGATCACTTCATCAGCGGCCAGCAGGATATCGTATTTATCACAGATCTTTTGAATTTCTGCCCAGTAGTTGGCCGGTGGAACGATTACACCACCGGCACCTTGAATCGGCTCACCGACAAAAGCGGCGACGTTATCTGGACCGACTTGCAGAATTTTCTCTTCCAGTGCTTTAGCACAAGCGATACCGAACTCTTCTTCGCTCATATCACCGGCTTCACCATACCAGTATGGCTGACGGATACGCTCAATGCCGCCCACACCCGGTGCACCTTGTTTGTGCATACCGCTCATGCCGCCCAGGCTGGCACCGGCCACAGTACTGCCGTGATACGCATTTTCACGGGCGATCAGAATATTTTTGTAGGGCTTACCTTCGATGCACCAGTATTGACGCACCATACGGATAATGGTGTCGATAGCCTCTGAACCTGAGTTTGCAAAGAAGATATGGTTCAGGTCACCTGGCGTGACGCTGGCAATCTCTTGTGCCAGTTCAGCGGCAGGCATATGGGAGGTTTGGAAGAAGGTGTTATAGAACGCCAGCTTCTCCATCTGTTGAGTGGCCGCTTCAACCAGCTCTTTACGGCCATAACCCATGTTGACACACCACAGACCCGCCATACCATCCAGCATCTTCTGGCCTTCGCTGTCCCACAGATAAACACCTTCTGCGTGAGTAATAACACGGGCACCTTTTTTATTCAGTGCTCCGGTGTTGGTGAATGGGTGCAGGTGGTGGGCCGCGTCCAGGGCCTGATATTCAGTTGTCACTGCATTATATTTTTTGTCTTGGGACATGGTCGTTCTCCTAAACGTGGGGAAATCTCTTTCCGCACCAAAAGCCTAATAACGAAATTGTGATCAAGTTTTTGTTAACAAAATCGCTCTCGTTTTTGTTAATGAAGCTAATTTTGTGATCACAAAATTAAAATGTCAATATACCTACTAAGGCGTAGAGGAGCGTAAAAAGACCGTTTCTTAGCCTATGTCTGATCTGTTTTATAGCGTTAAAAGCCCGTTCTAACAGGCTTTTAACAAAAAGCTGTATTGAGCGATGTTTAAAGTGTGATTAGGAAAATATTTTCTAAAAAGGATGAAAAAAGAGCCGGAAAGCGGAAATTTTTGCTGAAAAAGGAAGCTCTATCTGTGAAATGGTCTGTCAAAGCTGCAGGTTTTAAGATCGAATTTAAGGGCTGTTTAAGACGGGCAAGCCCGCCATAGATAAGGTGATAGAAGAGGGGGTTATACCATTCCCGATAAGTTTCTTAATATCAGAGTAGGTTGGATAAGCGAAGCGCCATCCGACACTGGCTCTGATTATTGTCGGAAGGCGCCTTGCGGCTTTTTCGACCTGCAACAACTTATCTGGTTTGGTATTAATCGGCCTCAGAAGCAGACTGTTCAATAAAGCTATGCAGCAGTTCCGGTGTTACGGCAAAAGCAAAGCCTTCTCGAATATCCGCAGCGATTGCCAGTTGCAGTGCCAGGGCATCCTTTCTCTCTATAGCCTGTAATGCCTCGTTGTGACGGTCAATAGTGTAATGCTCTTCCAGGCGACTATTGGCCAGGCGCATAAAGGGACCCAGCTGTAACCACAGGCTCTCGATCAACGGCAGCGTGATTTGATGAGGGTTCGCGGTATACAGAGCACGGTGGAAGCGTTGGTTACGTACCGTAATCTGCTCCATATCGTCATTGTCCTGAGCTTCATCGATCTCTTTATCCAGTTCGATCAGCTCCTGCAGGCGCTCGTTATCGATATAGGGCAATGCCCGGGCAGCGGCGTGAGACTCCAGATTAATCCGTGCTTCACACAGCTCGTTGAACTTCATCGCCGTCATTTTAGGCACCATAACGCGCCGGTTGCCCTGAATTTCCAAAGCACTTTCTGCTGCCAGTTGGCGTAGCGCTTCCCGTACCGGCATGGGGCTGACATCCAGGATTGCGGCGAGTTCGCGGATGGTTAATGCCCGGCCAGGCAGGATCTGCCCGGTCATAATGGCATTGCGTAACGTGCTGTATACCCACTGGGTGATAGTTACACTTTCATCGCGCTTGGTTAAGGTAATTCTTATTGGTGATTTCTTATCCATTTTGGCCTTAAAGTCCTAGATTGAATATAGAGTCACTGAATGGTGCATTTCATCTTAATGTGATCACCATAGTGGTGCAAAACAATAAATTGACTAAATGCTGTTGACGCTATTTTTAAATTGTGATCATATCTTTCTTAAATTTGTGATCACAATAATTGAATTTTTAGTGATCGGCAATCTGATCAAACGATCTGTTGTGACGGCACATATTTAAATCATGCCGCGCTGCATTGGTTCGACAGACGTCAATTGGTCGGATGGTTTTTTAAAGAGAGAGTTTATATGTCTTCCAGCTCAGACAATCAAAAAGAATTTGATCTATTTATTACAGATCTTAACGGCAATCTTCGTGGCAAGCGTATGCCCGCCACTGCCCTGGGCAAAGTAAAGGAAGAGGGGGTGAAGTTGCCCCGCTCAGTCATCGGCTTTGATTTCTGGGGTGATGATGTGTTGGAGAACGGTTTGGTTTTTGAAACCGGTGACAGTGACGGTGTGTGTAAGCCGGTTCATGCTGAGCCTATGCCTGTATCCTGGGCGCAGGCACCTCGTAATCAGATCCTGGCTATGATGTTTAACCCTGACGGTACGCCATTCCGCGCTGATCCACGTCAGGCGCTATGCGGTATTGTGGAGCGTTTTAAGGAAATGGGTCTAACCCCGGTTGTGGCAACAGAATTGGAGTTCTACCTGATGGATGCCAAGTCTGAAGAGATTCAGCGTCCACGACCTCCGATTATGGATGAAGGGCATGGCCGCCGTCTGAGTGCAACAGACTGTTACTCCATTGAAGAGATGGACAATATGGAAGGCTTCTTTGCTGAAGTGCGTCAGGTTTGCGCCGAGCAAGGTGTGCCTGCGGATACCATTATCTCTGAGTTGGGTCCGGGCCAGTTTGAGATCAATATGAATCACGTCGCTGACCCAGCGCTGGCAGCGGATCATGCCATTCTGTTTAAGCGTCTGATTAAAGGTGTGGCGCGCAAACATGGTCACTCAGCCACCTTTATGGCGAAGCCATACGGTAATAAGAGCGGTAACGGCTTCCATGTGCACTTTAGCCTGATCAATGAAGAAGGCAAAAATGTGTTCGATAACGGTGGTGATGAAGGCTCCGATATCCTGATGCATGCGGTCGCCGGTCTGATGAACACCATGGCTGACAGTATGCTGGCTTTTGCTCCCCATCTGAACTCCTATCGCCGGTTTATGGCGGGTGCTCACGCGCCAACGTTTGCCAGCTGGGGTTATGAGAACCGTACCGTAGCGATCCGTATCCCAGAGAGTCCTTGTGTGGCCCGTCGAATTGAACACCGCGTGGCCGGTGCTGATGCGAACCCTTATCTGGTTTTGGCAGCGATTCTGGCGGGTGCGTTATACGGTATCGAGAACAAGCTGATGCCACCTAAGGCGATTGAAGGCGATGCCTACACTGAGGGCAATCAGGACCTGATACTGCCAAATAAATGGGATGAGGCCACTGAAATCTTCAGTGAAAGCTCTTTCTTGAATGAGTACCTGGGTGAAGAGTTTGTGCGTGTCTTTACCGCTGCGAAGCGCCAGGAGCAGCAAAAATTGCATGAACGTATCTCTGATATTGAGTACGAAGCCTACCTAGGTTACCTATAATTTGACTGAATGCCCCGGACTACAGTGCTTAAGCTATTGATTCGGGGTGTTTTTTTAAAATACCCATTGGGGGGTATATAGCGTCATTGGGATGCTGGCGTACAGTCATTACAGACCCAAAGCGTTGCAGATTTTCGACTGACGAATGGCTTGCATATTTAAGCAAAAGTTTCAGCCTGCGGCTGGAGAATAAAGCGCTTTTTGTAAGCGAAGCTTTTGTTTGAGTGCGTTAAACCATCATCAATAATAACAACGATGACCAATAAATCTTTGCACAGATCAAAAGGTTTGGCGGCATAAGCGGAGAAAAACAATGCATCAGAAAAAACTAGGTATAGCCGCAGCAGTTGCACTGACTCTGTCCACTTCAGCCTTGGCTGAGGACAAAGTGCTTAATGTGTACAACTGGTCTGATTATATCGATCCTGCAGCGGTTAAGCAGTTCGAGAAGGAAACGGGTATCAAAGTAAACTACGATGTTTACGACTCCAACGAGGTACTGGAAGCCAAACTGATGTCTGGCGGTTCCGGTTATGACGTTGTGGTACCAACCGGTGCTTTCCTGGAGCGCCAGGTTCAGGCAGGTATCTATTCTGAGATCGACCGCTCCAAACTGAGCAACTACGGTAATCTGGATACAGCACTGATCTCCAAGATTGAGCGTCACGATGCGGGTAACAAGCACAACGTACCTTACGCGTGGGGCACCATCGGTCTGGGTTATAACGAGAAGATGGTCAAAGAGCGTCTGGGCGATATGCCGCTGGATACTCTGGACCTGATCTTTAACCCGGAAGTAGCGGCTAAACTGGCTGATTGTGGTATTGGTCTGCTGGATTCTCCCGCCGAAGTAATGTCTATCGCGCTGAACTATATAGGCCTGGACCCTAACTCAGAGAGTAAAGCAGATCTGAAAGAGGGCACCAAGCTGTTGAACTCTGTACGTGATAGCTATAAGTACTTCCACTCCGGTAAATATATCTCTGATCTGGCCAACGGTGAAATCTGTGTCGCACTGGGTTACAACGGTGACATCCTGCAGGCGCAAAGCCGTGCAGAAGAAGCGGGGCAGGGGAATAAAATCGGCTATGTCATTCCGAAAGAAGGCACGCTGGTATGGTTCGATCTGTTAGCGATTCCAGCGGATGCTCCTCATAAAGATGAAGCTCATCAGTTTATTGATTACATCCTGAAAGCTGAAACCAGTGCCGGTATCTCCAACTATGTTTACTACGCCGTAGCGAATAAAGCGGCTGAGCCCATGCTGAATGACGATGTTAAGAACAACCCAGGTATCTACCCATCTGAAGCAGTAAAAGCCAACCTGTTTACTCAGAATGCGCACACTGCCAAGTTTGATCGTCTGTTAACTCGCGCCTGGACTGGAATCAAGACAGGTCGGTAATAATCGATCAGTTTTACAGCCTGAAAGCCCGATAAGATAAGGCTTAAGGTTCTAAATTATACAGAGGGAAAACCTCATTTTCCCTCTGTTTTAAGCGAGAAAAAAGAAATACCAATCCAAGTTAATTATCGTAGGTCGGAAAAGCCGCAAGGCGCCTTCCGACAATATCTGAGTATCAGAATAATGTCGGATGGCGCTTCGCTTATCCAACCTACCCTGATATTAAAAAATTGTTTGGAAATGGATAAGGAATGCAATAGAGAGCAACTAGATAAGTTTTTTAATCGGCATTTAAAGCCATGGTGTTTAAAAAGCTTATTTAGAGGCTCCCTTAAGGGTGGTCTGGCCGTTTCTGTTTCCAGTTTTGTGACAGCTAACAACAGAATCACTAAATAAGAATAAGTACTGAGGGTTAGTTATGACTTCATCCCAACCGATCAACCTCCAACAAGCCGCTTCGGCAGACACTGCTAAAGTGCCGTCGTGGAAACAAAACAGTGACGAACCCTTCCTTCGCATTGAAAACATTACCAAGAAATTTGGTGAGTTTACCGCGGTTGATAATATTTCACTGGATATCTACAAAAACGAACTGTTCTGTCTGTTAGGTGGTTCCGGTTCCGGCAAAAGTACTCTGCTGCGTATGTTGGCGGGTTTTGAAGCGCCGACCAGTGGCCGTATTCTGATCGATGGCATTGATATGGCGGGCATCCAGCCCTGGAAGCGCCCGGTCAATATGATGTTCCAGTCCTATGCCCTGTTTCCCCACCTGAGTGTGGCGGATAACGTAGCCTTTGGCCTGAAACGTGAAGGTGTTGGCCGCAGTGAGACCAAACAGCGTGTTGAAAAGATGCTGGACATGGTTCAGTTGGGGCATCTGGGTAAGCGTAAACCACATCAGCTGTCTGGTGGTCAGCGTCAGCGTGTTGCTTTGGCCCGTGCATTGATTAAGCGTCCAAAACTCCTGCTATTGGATGAGCCCCTGGGTGCGTTGGATAAAAAATTGCGTGAAGAGACTCAGTTTGAGCTGATTAACATCCAGGAAGAACTGGGTGTGACCTTTGTCGTGGTAACCCACGATCAGGAAGAGGCTATGACGTTGTCGACCCGTATCGGGGTAATGAACCACGGTGTGATCGTGCAGACTGATGAGCCGCACGATGTTTACGAGTACCCTAACAGTCGTTTTGTGGCGGAGTTTATCGGCTCGGTGAACCTGTTTGAAGGTGAAGTAATTGAAGATGAACCGGATACGGTGCGTATTAAATCTGAAGAAGCCGGTGCGACACTGTATATCAATCACGGTATCAGCTGTGCGCCAAACCAGATTGTTCATGTTGCACTGCGTCCTGAAAAGATCAAGATCAGCCATGAGAAACCGGAACAAGACGAGAACTGCATCCATGGTGTGATCGAAGAGATCGCCTATATGGGCAGCCTGTCGGTGTTTAAGGTGCGCCTGGCCAGTGGTAAAGAGGTGCGTGTTACTCAGCCGAACTTTAACCGTCATATGGGCGAGCGCTTTACCTGGGATGATAAGGTGTTTCTGTCCTGGGACGTTGACAGCAGCGTGGTACTGACATCATGAGTACAACATCACGCCTGCCTTGGATTAACGAGTCCTCCTCGCTAATGACCAAGTACAACTTTATGCGTCGCATCAACTGGGGTCGTTTCTCCGTAGTTGGTGTGCCTATGCTCTGGTTGGGGATCTTCTTCTTTGTACCCTTCTTAGTGGTATTTAAGATCTCCCTGGCTGAAACCGCCATTGCAGTGCCGCCTTATACCTCTCTGTTTGAGATGGATTGGGAAGAGGCCTATATCAACATCAAGCTCAATCTGGGTAACTATCTCTACCTGTTTGAGGATGCGTTTTATCTGGATGCTTATCTAAGCTCCATTAAGATCGCGGCAGTTTCCACTTTCTTTACCTTATTAGTGGCGTTTCCGATCGCTTATATGATCGCTCGTGCTGACGGCCCAAAACGCGGCCTGCTTCTGGCGTTGGTGATCTTGCCGTTCTGGACCTCTTTCCTGCTGCGTGTTTACGCCTGGATGGGCTTTTTGAAGAAAAACGGCATCGTGAATGAGTTTCTGCTGAGCATGGGCATTATTGACCAGCCTCTGACTCTGCTTCAGACCGATTTCGCGGTGTATATTGGTATCGTTTATACCTATCTGCCGTTTATGGTGCTGCCGCTGTATAGCGCGTTGGAAAAGTTAGATATGACTCTGCTGGAAGCGGCTGAAGATCTGGGTTGTCGTCCATTCCAGAGTTTCTTCCTGATTACGTTGCCTTTAGCAATTCCAGGTGTTGTTGCAGGTTGTCTGCTGGTATTTATTCCTGCAGTCGGTGAGTTTGTGATTCCTGCGCTGTTAGGTGGCTCGGATACCCTGATGATTGGTCGTGTCCTGTGGGATGAGTTTTTCCTTAACCGTGACTGGCCGATGGCTTCTGCGGTAGCGATTGTAATGCTGGTTGTACTGGTACTGCCGATTATGTTGATCCGTAATGGCCAGGGTAAAGAGGAGGCTATCTAATGAAACGCAGATCACTCTTTCTAAATATTACGGCGGGTTTTGGTTTCTTGTTCCTGTACGCGCCCATTATTGCTCTGATTATCTACAGCTTTAATAAATCCAAGCTGGTGACCGTCTGGGGTGGTTGGTCCCTGAAGTGGTACAGCGAGCTGTTTAACAATGAGCAGATTATCAATGCGGCCTTGCTCAGTCTGAAGATCGCCTTTATCAGTGCCACCCTGGCGGTGGTATTGGGCACCATGGCCGGTTTTGTGTTGAGTCGCTTTGGACCTTTCCGCGGCAAGATGATTCTGTCCGGTTGGATTACGGCACCTCTGGTAATGCCTGAGGTGATTACAGGTCTGTCGCTACTGCTGCTGTTTGTGGCGATGGAAGGCATGTTCGGTTGGCCTGCAGGTCGCGGTACCGGCACCATTATTATCGCTCATACCACCTTCTGTATGGCTTATGTAGCGGTGATTGTTCAGGCCCGACTGTCCTCTATGGATGAGACGCTGGAAGAAGCGGCGATGGATCTGGGTGCTAAGCCATCCTCACTGTTCTTCCTGGTAACACTGCCGCTGATTGCACCGGCAATTATCTCCGGTTGGCTGTTGTCGTTCACCCTGTCGCTGGATGATCTGGTTATCGCCAGCTTCGTATCCGGTCCGGGTAACAGCACCCTGCCGATGGTGATCTTCTCCAAGGTGCGCTTGGGTGTCACCCCAGAGGTGAACGCACTGGCGACTATTATGATCGCTATCGTAGCCATCGGTGTGATTGCTGCCATGTACCAGATGCGTCGACAGGCACGTATGTTGGCCAAGCCACAATAATCAGATCTGAAAATATCAGAATCGATCCATTCCAAACTGCATTTAGCTAGCAAAAATTAGCAACTAATAATTAGAGACAACCCTGCAGAGCCTGATTCCGGGTTCTGCAGGCATTCACATCGACAGGTATAGAGATGAAATTAGGTATCTTGGCGACGGGTATTACCCCTGATGAGTTATTGACCCAATACGGTTCCTACGCAGATATGTTTGTTCAGCTGTTTGATCAGGCACGGGAACACTTTGAATATGAAGTGTTTGATGTGCGTGAAGGCCGTTTTCCGGGCGGAGCAGAGCAATGTGATGGCTGGATCATTACAGGCTCAAAGTTCAATGTTTATCAGAACCTACCCTGGATGCAGCAGTTAAAAGAGCTGATTATCGAGATTCATGCGGCAGGTAAGCCTCTGGTAGGTATCTGCTTTGGTCACCAGATTGTAGCGGAAGCCTTTGGCGGTAAAGTGGACAAGTACTCCGGTGGTTGGGGGGTGGGGCTGCACAGCTATGAGCTGAAAGGCTCCTATGACTTCCTGGCCGGTGCGCCTTCTGCGTTTACCATCAGTGCGATGCATCAGGATCAGGTGATTAATAAGCCGGACAACGCTGAAGTGTTTGCCAGCTCCGAGTTCTGTCAGTATGCCGGTTTGCTCTACGACAACCAGATTTTGACCTTCCAGGCACACCCGGAATTTAATATCGCTTATGAAGATGAGCTGATCAATCTGCGTAAAGGTGCAGTGATCCCGGATGAAGCGGCAGAGCAAGGTCTGGCAAGCGTACGTGAAGATGATGCCGTGACCGATTCTGTGGTTGTGGCAGGCTGGATGGCTAACTTCCTGCGCTCCCGCGCCGCCTAGTACCTCTCTTGCAGCTGCCAGGATCAGGCAGCTGCTCCTTTCAAAAAAATAATAATTTCACGGTGCGGATCTGCACTGGCGATCTTCTATTGTCTACAGAATGATGAAATAGCGGAGTGACTATGAGTATTTCCGTCGGTCAACGCATCGCTCTGACACTGATTGTGATTCTATCCCTGTTCCTGCTGACCTCAGTGGCGTCCTACCACAGTTTTAATTCTGTGGGAGAGCAGGTGGATATCGCAGTCAATAAAGCATCTCCCCGAGTGGCGGTCAGTGGTGATCTGAGAGCCAACCTGCTAGAAACCAAATATATCCTGCTGGAGTATCTGTCCGGTAAAGGCTCCCAGGCGGGAGAGGATGTCAGCCTATCCCTACAGCGTATCGAGCAAACTTTCGCCGCCGCTTTTCAGCAACTACAAGCTATTGAAGGCAATAATGCTTCCCAGGCATTAACCGATGCTCAGGAAGCGACAGACAATATTTTTACCAAGTCCAATCAAATCGTGCAGCAAAAACAGCTGTATTGGACGCAACAACAGCAGATTCAGGAACAAGCGGAAGAGTATAAGTATCTGGCGGGTGAGATCGTTTACACCCTGGAAGATCTGCTGTTTGAAGAGTTTCGCTATGACTACCTAAAGGTACTGAAACCGCTACGGGATGATCTCTCTTTTTTGACGTCAAAAGTAACGGACTTGTTAACAAACAGTAATAGGACTGAAGCAGAGAAACAGTACCAGGACATTCTGGTAACCATTGCGCGTATAGAAACAGGTATCTCAGAAGCCAAAACGTTGGATGAAGACGCTTACGAATCCATTATCGAAACCTGGCAGCCCTATAAAGCCCAGTTGCAGGACAATAAGCTGACGCTGGTATCTCATTTGAATGCCATACGGGCAACGGAACAATCTACAGTACTTTTGGCAGAGATTGAGACTTTAGTAAATCGCAATGAAGGCTTGATAGATCAGTTTATTCAGCTGGCGAAACAGCAGGAAGGAGAAGTGAAGGCCTCTACTTCCGGTACTATCCAACAGGGCAAACTACTGATTATTGTCGGTGCTGCTTTGGCGGTGATCTGTTCGCTGCTGTTTGGTCTTCGTCTGATCCGTTATCTGCAAAGTGCATTGCGTGACGTGGTATCCGGTATGGCGCGTATTGCTCAAGGGGATCTGACGACGGCGCTGCCGGTGAAAGGTAATGATGAGCTAACCGAGCTGTCAGCCAGTACCAACCAGTTATCTGAGCAGCTGCGTGATCTGGTTAATCAGATCAAAACCACCGTCGATCAGGTACATAACACCGCCAAAATAAGCTCGGATATCAGCCAGGAAACCCTGCAAGGTGTTGAGCAGCAAGGTGTGCAGAGCGCTCGTTTATCCGCTACAGCCACCGAGATGGAAGCCAGTTCAAATGAGGTCGCAGATCATGCCCGTCAGACCCTGGATGATGCCATTCAGGCAGCGGATATTCTGCTGTACAGCAGCAATGCTTTACAGAATAACAATCAGGCGATTCGTCAGCTATCTGAGCAGGTGTCTTCTGCGATGCATGAAGTCAATCAGCTGAAAAAACACAGTGATTCTATTAGTGAAGTGATCGATGTGATTCGCTCTATTGCTGAGCAGACTAATCTACTGGCCCTGAATGCGGCTATTGAAGCAGCCCGTGCCGGTGAAACAGGGCGTGGTTTTGCGGTAGTTGCCGATGAGGTGAGATCACTGGCAACACGAACTCAAGGTTCTATCACCGATATCGAACAGATGGTGTCTAATCTGCAAGCCGGTGCTGAGAAAAGTGCTAAAACCCTATCGGCCTGTAGCTCTGAGGCGGTCAATTGCAGTGACCAGCTCAGCGTCAGTACTCAGGATCTGAATCAGGTATTAGAAGCGGTACAGCGTATGCGTGAGATGAATTCTCAAGTGGCCACGGCTACGGATGAGCAGCGCAGTACGGTAGTGGATATCAGTCAGAGCCTGACCGAGATCAGTACGATTATGGTGCAGACTACACAGGGTGCGGAAACAGCAGCTCAGCAAAGTCAGTCCCTGCTTAATATGTCGGATAATCTATCCCAGCAGGTACTGAGGTTTAAGGTCTAGATGTTAGCTGCTTAGTGTAGATTCAGGAGATAGGAGAATCCTGAATTAAATCTTTGGGCTAGTCGCATTAACTGTAAGTTAGTATATTGTCGGAAAATTTAACAACAACCGCAAAGGTTGAATAGAGTAACCCTATTAAATAGCAGGAAAAGTTTATGAAGCTGGGTATTTTGGCCACAGATATAGGCCCTGAGATGCTGGTGGATCAACACGGCAGTTTTGCGGATATGTTTGTAAACCTGTTCAACAGGACTGACAAGGGTTTTAGCTATCAAATTTATCCTGTGCTGGATAATATCTTCCCAGGTTCACTGGATGAGTGTGATGGCTGGGTTATTACAGGTTCTGTTGCCGGGGTATACGATAACCTCCCATGGATGGAACCCTTAAAACAGCTTATTGTTGAGATTTATGAGCAGAAGCGACCTATGGTCGGTATCTGTTTTGGCCACCAGATTGTTGCCGATGCGCTGGGTGGCAAAGTCGAAAAATTCTCTGGGGGCTGGTCTCTGGGGGTGCAGGATTATCAAATTGAAGGTGTACACGACTTTATTCCGGGTGGAATTGGAAGCTTCGCCATTAATGCTATTCATCAGGATCAGGTAATTGAGAAGCCTGATGCCAGTGAACGTTTGGCTTATTCCAGCTTCTGCAGTAATGCAGGTTTGGTATATGGTGAACATATCGTCACTTTGCAGGGCCACCCTGAGTTTACCCAGAGTTATGAGCGTGATCTGTTGAATGCTAAGCTTGAAACAGCCTTCCCCTTAGACCTTAAACAAGCGGCTCTGGAAACTGTGGAGAGTAAAAAGCTGGACTCCCCGGACGTAGCTGTATGGCTGGCGGATTTCTTAGAAAATGCTTTTAAAGCTTACAAGGAGCACCAGCAGACGATTGAGGCATAATAACAAGTGACTCATGAGGAAAGGGGGCAGTAAAAGGTGGATATTTCTGCCCTCTAAAAACTACTTTACCTGCATTAAAGCCCACTTGACGCAGGCCAGTCCAGTGGGCTCTTATCTACGCTTTAAATTCCGGGAGCGCTTGATATAGACAACCAAAGAGCCACACAGGTGCATTAGTACTCGCTACTTAGCCTTCAACTTCGAATAGGCTGGGAGCATCAGAATCATAATCAAAGGCCCCCAGGAAAGTCAGATATTCATCTTTGCTGATATTGGTCTGGCGCAGACTATATTCACACTCAAACAATAGTACAATCCAGCTGACTTGCTCCATTTTGTTCTTGCGGGCTTTGCTCATCAATTGTGGCATATAAGACTCAGAGAATGAACATTCTCCAGCGGCTTGGCGGATATCAACTAAGCCATCCAAACTGCCGTTGGTTTCCATATTGTCCGGCAGAAAGAACTTTAACTTAAAGTTGTTCGACCAGAGATTAGTGGCACGAGTGTTGTTACGAGAAAATGTTTCTTCAAAATATTCATCAGGGATATCGGCGTAAGGATGCTGCGAAGCCCAGACGGATACTTTATTTTTCTTGCTGAAATCAAACATGAATTGGCTCTTAAAGTTACTTGATGGCTATAGCTTTGTGGCCTATTTTAACAGTCAACGATGGGATAAACACCCGTCGGTTAATGTGGTCGTGATAGAGATATTATTTTTCTTGTGTCAGCTTGGATTCAAGTAGCAAGTGCAACTATTTGAATAACGGGTGATTTAGAGAGCAGGGCTTTTGGTGGGCAGCTTACGATAGTGTTGCTATTTCAGAAGTACCCCGGCTTAAACTGCCGGGATACTGTATGGGGCTGTCTGTATTTTCTTATATGACTTCTGCGAAATAAGGCGAATAAGGCGGTAGTCAGGCGATATTTAATTGTTCCAAATCAGTACCTTCCAGTGTGCGGGAGATTTTCATATGAGCGAGCTCAGGACTCATTAAGTTGAGTTCATCAGCGTAGCTGCTTTCAGATGACATTGGCCCCTTAAGAATACGAATAACCGGGCGGGTGCGGTTTTCAGGGTTAATACCTGTCACAACGGCTACTTGACTGTCTTGAAGTTCAACCATGCATCCTGGAGGATAAACACCAAGGGCTTTAATGAATTTTTGTACCAGTTGAGAGTCGAAAAGAGTAGCACGCCAACTGTACATTTTAGATAACGCCTGAGTTGGGCTGGAGGCGCCGCTATAAAAGCGCTCGCGTGTCATCGCTTCATAGGTGCTGGTAATACCCAGGATTTGAGCCATGTAGGGAATCCTGTCTCCTTTCAGGCCTTTAGGATAACCTGAGCCATCATAGCGTTCATGATGATTGCCGATAATATCCCTCAGTTCGCGAATACCTGACAGTTCGTCATGCAGACCCACAAAACTTAACCCTTCAGTAACATGGTACTCAATGGCTTTTCGTTGAGCATCATTAAGGGGGCCCTCATGGTTTAACAGATACTCTGGTACTTTCAGCATACCGACGTCATGCAATAAGGCGCCTAAGCCTAATATACGTGTCTTACGTTTGTCTAACTGAAGATACTGAGCAAATGCAATAGTCAGAATACAGACGTTTACTGATTTTTCTGCAAGCGTCAGTTCTTTCTCTTTTAGCCGTGAAATGAGGAGTAGGGAGCCTGCATCATTGAGTGCATCATCGGTTAATCGTTTGACCGCATTCGTCAGGTTTTCGCAGCTTACCGTGTCGCCATTACTAATGCGGGTGAAGACATCCTTAATTTCGTTTACACAAACAGCAATGTGGCTTTCTATTTTTTGCAGCTCTTTACGGCTAAGTAATTCCGGTACAGCAAGTAAACCTTTGCGTTCTTCTAATGGTATCTCTTCAGCGGGTTCCATGCTTTGAAGAGGTTGCTGTTCAGTCGGGATTGAGGCTTTTTGTGCTGATTGTTCCGCCTTTTTTCGGCGCAAATGCGCAAGGGAGGCAGGAGTGCACTCTTTAAGATCGATACATACGGTCTTACAGTACTCCTGGAGTAGTTTCATCTCCTTTTCCGTTTTAACGGTAAAGCGTCTGCGCCAGAAGGGAGATTTTATCCAATCAATATCAAGCTCAACGATATGCATGCCGATACGTACATGCTCTACTGCTAATTGTTTCCGCATAAACAAACCTGGCCGTAGGCCTTCCCTAGAATCTCGTCTGAGTAAATAGGACCAAACAAAAAGCCTTTAACCTCTTAGAAAAGAAGAAGCTTTGCCAGCTGTAGGCCGAAAGGTGGTCGAAATCCTTTTGCTTAGGTGTCTATTCAGTTTACAAAAGTATTCCGATGCTAACCGTGAGACCTAAGAATACGGGATTACTGGCGCTGGAGACTTTCGTTTAGTTGTTTAGTTTTTTAGTTTTTATCAGGTGCTTAATTCCATGCTCTGACTATTCAGGCTATGCAGTAAATTGCTATCAGGCTGGTAAAAGCGCTACTTCACTAATAAGCATGTTCATACTAAGACATGTATGTTGCATGGGTATATAGTGTTTTAAGCCAAATATGTTTAATTTTGTAATTAATGGAAAATATCCTGATGGCTTGTAGGAAAATGGCTATTATCTGTGTGATATATAGGCTCCTTCTTTTGCAGGATTTATCTGTTGTTTATCTTTTCTGCTTAAAATACTGTGATAGCTCAATAAAGTATTTAATATATTTCTTAATGATTGGATTTGATGTTACTTTTATTAATAGCTTGAATAATTAATGATACAGCGGCGGGCCGTGATAAATGGCCCGCTATTTTATAGCTTGAACTGGCTTTATTCTAATGAACTTTCGGGTTAAGAATGGGCCAATGCTGGTTAATCGCGACGGCTTACGGCGATAGCCACCACGCCATCTTTCACCGAGACACTCTGTAGCTCATCAGCGTGAGTAGAGAAGTCGATAAAGCCTTTTTTCTCAATATTGAAGGGATTCGCTACGCTGATCATATCAACACGCTGCTGTTCACCATTGGTGACGTACAGTGTTTTGTTTGCTGGATTGTAATCGATAATCTCAGCGGCACCTTTGTCAAAACTGCCCAGTTTAACCGTACTCAGTTTGGTGATCGCACCAGTACCGGCCAGTTGATATAGGCTCACAGTGGCGCTCATCTCGTTAGCAACCGCCAGGTAGTGCTTGCCATCCTGCTGGAAATTCACCATGCCCTCCGGCTCCAGATCACCGGCTTGCTCTGGTTTTTGGCTATAGTTGATATCGTTAAAGTACTGGATCTGCTGTGGACGGTATGGGTTGGTGATGTCGTAGACAAAGATACCGCCCTGTTTTTCTAGGCCGATATAAGCAAAGTGACGATCACCAATCTGGGCAATCGACAGGGCTTCAGGTTCTGCACCTTTTTTCAGACTGCGGGCGTCGAGACCTTCAAAGAAGAAACCGTTGTCATCATTATCCACACGGGTGTTAAATTGTTGTGGCAGTAACCGTGCCAGGGTTTGTTCAAACTGAGCGCCGCTGTCAAAGATCAGATGACCCTGAGCATCCCAGATAGAGAAGGAACGGGTACCTGCCATATACAGAGAGTCGTATTGGCCATTGCTGTTCATGCCCATATCTTTAAAGACACGTAGGGATTCACTGTTTTGATTGGCCAATGCTTGTTTCAGCTCAGGTGACAGTGTTTTTAGCTTTTTGGTCTTGGTGTAATCTTCCCAGCCATCGTATTCGCGGTCATCGCCCTCGTTGGCCGTTACGACATAGTCTTTGCCGTTAACATGGTAGCTGGCGATGGTATCCGGCTGATACAGGGAGTAGATATTATCTGGGTTACTGGCTGTTGGGTTAGCCTTACCATCATCTGATATATCCATCTGCTGACCGCGTATACGCACACTACCCAGATCTTTGACTTCGGTGATCTGCTCTTTTTCCAGGTCAATTAAACCCAGGGCGTTGTTTTCCTGCAGGGATACCCAGGCCTTTTTGCCGTCTTTACTGACTGCGATATATTCTGGCTCTAAATCCTGAGCAGCCGTACTACCCGGCTTAATACGTACCTGACCGTTCATTGGGATCAGAGCAAAGCCTTGAGTGGTTACTTTAGCTACTTTTTTGCTCTCATTCAGAGTAATAAAGCTCACCGAACCTTCCGGATCGGTTTTATAATCGTCGGTGGGTTCACCTTCGTTAGCTACTAACAGCTTAGTCGGACTCACAAAACGCACCATATCTGGCAGATGGCCCACATTGGCTGCATCAATAAACTGCCCCTCAGCGCTATACAGTAGTACCTGACCACCGCCGATATCCGGGTTTGTTACGGTTTGAGTTTGCTGAGTAGCGTTACAACCGGTCAGTAGCGCTGTGGAAATGCTGGCTGCTAACAGTGTTTTGATGGCAGTTTTCATATTATCCCTTATTTCTCTCTTCACTAATGATTTATACCATTCCCGATAAGTTTCTTGATATCAGAGTAGGCTGGATAAGCGAAGTGCCATCGGACATTTGCTCGGGTATCGGATGACTGTCGGAAGGCACCTTGCGGCTTGTCCGTCCAACAACAACTTATCGTGTTTGGTATTAGCTTGTTATTAAGTGCAGGTTCTGTGATTGAAAAACGACTACATTTGACGCTTTGATCACAGGCAGTAGTGCCATAGTTTCTGGTGGTCTTATGTAAAGGTGATGACAAAGTAGTGACTTTTTTTGGAAGCTATTGTTGAGTTTTTGGAAGAAGGGTATCACAGGCTGCCGTCTGAAGATTTGCACAGCAGCCTGCTTAATAGCAAGAGAGTGTAAAGGCGGTTATTCGCTGACACGCCCTCTGGACCAAGAGTTATAGGCCGCAATCAGGCTATAGATCAAACACAGTGACAAGGAAAATTGCAGCACAAATAACAGATCTGGGTACTGTTCCGGTTTGAGTTGACTATTCCCCAGGATCTGATTAAACAGCAGCACCACAATGGCCATACTGAACATATTGCCCAGCGTACGTGAAAGACTCAGCAGGGCTGTGGCAATACTCAGGCGATCTTTAGGTACTGCGCTAAGGGCTGCATTGTTATTCGGTGAAGAGAAGAAACCAAAGCCGGTCCCCAGTAACAACAGGCCGATCACTAGCTGAGTCATGCTGGTTTCAGCATTTATGCCTATCAGGCAGATAAAACCGCTTGCAAATATCAAACAACCGGATGTGGCAATCATTCGGGCATCAAAACGATCCGATAAACGTCCGGCAATCGGAGCAAAACAGGCCATCATTAATGCTTGAAGTAGCACCAGCTGCCCTGAATCTGCCGGTGACATCTGCTGGATATACTGCAGATAGAGGCTGAAT
Source organism: Oceanospirillum beijerinckii DSM 7166 (assembly GCF_000422425.1). GTDB lineage: Bacteria > Pseudomonadota > Gammaproteobacteria > Pseudomonadales > Halomonadaceae > Oceanospirillum > Oceanospirillum beijerinckii. The sequence goes on along the minus strand of NZ_AULT01000028.1, from coordinate 64,123 downwards.
AGAAACAACAGAGGCGCATGGGCGGCATACATAAACAGGCCTGCCAGCATAGAGCGGTTTAATACTCGATTCTGTTGCAGGGCGTTAATGTTGACCAATGGTTGCGAATTGGCTTTCTGCTGATGGATAAACCATGCCAACAGTAAAAAACCTACAGCCAATAGCAATAGATAGGGCCAATCTGGTAACCCTGATAGCGCGAAGAAGAGTGCGGAGGTCCAGCTAACAAACAGCAGGCTGCCGCGCCAATCAAATTTGCCCGGCTTTTCGCTTTTCCAATCGCCTTTAATGGTTAGCAATACGAAGGTAATTGCCAACGCTAACAAGGGAGTAGGGGCCCAAAAAACACTGCGCCAGCCCAATAGCTCGGTCAGCCAGCCGCCGAGAGTCGGGCCGCAGGTTAGCCCCAGATAAACCGAAGTAGAAACAAAACCCAGCGACATGCCACGATTCTTATCGCTGGCCAGGGCACTGGCCATAGCTAACGCAGTACCAAATACCAAAGAGCTGGATAACCCCTGTAACAAGCGAATCACTAAGAGAGATTCAACGCTTTGAGGCAGAAACACCAACAGAGATGCCAGAGTGAAGCACAGTGTGCCGGTGAGATAAACCCGTTTGCGTCCCAGCATATCCGCCAGCCGACCCGCAGGCAGCATAAGCACCACGCTGCCCCACAGATTGATGGTTGATAGCCAACTGATGGCTACTGCATCAGCTGCCAGCTCTTCTGCGACCATAGGCAGGGCAATATTTACAGCCGACATCGCTTGCGGAATTAAGAAAGTAGCCAGACATAAACTGGCTAGCGCTAATGCATTAGAGCGTGTAACAGCAGAGGTCTGCCGGGACATAGATTACCGTCCTATGGGGCGTGTCATCAGTACAGAGAGCGGGCTGGCACTAAAAATAGTGAACAGCCTCATCTCTGCTGAAAATTGAGTTAAAGGCTGGCACCCTCGCCGCGTTCTCTGCGAGTGGCTTTACCTGTCACCATAAAGAGTAGTTGAATGCTCATCACAGGCAGTAACCAGGCCAGACCTTGATCATAGAGTGGCAGGAAAGATAGGGCATCCAGTGCCACACCTGCGGCCTTAATACCTTCAATAGCGCCGAAAATAGTCGCGACGGACAGGATGGCGATTAAAGCAGGCTTTTTGTTTGTGATCTGTGGGCTGTACAGAGTGTAAAGAATCAGCGCGATTGCGATTGGATACACCGCGACCAAAACCGGAATACTCAGCTCTATTAATAAACCCAGTTCCAGATTAGCCATCATCATACAGAAAACCGCATTGATAAGCACAAAGTGGCCGTAGGATAAGTGTTTACTTAAGCTGGCAAAATAATCGGAACAGGCACTAAGCAGACCTACTGCAGTCGTTAAGCACGCCAGTGTAATCACGCCTGCCAAAGTGATCATGCCCACCAGACCGAATTTGTCCTGAACATAATGTACCAGGATCTCACCACCGTTGCTTGTACCGGCAATACCGAAGTTAGCGCCCAGTACAAATAGCGAAATATAAACAAAGGCTAAGCCAGCAGCGGCAATGACAGCTGAAATGGCCAGATAACGCGATTGTTGTTGAAAATCGGTGATGCCTTTTTTACGTAACAGATCAATGATCAGCATACCAAACATAATGGAAGCCAGAGCATCCATGGTGTTATAGCCATCCAGTACACCTTTAGTAAATGGGGAGGCGACATAAGCCGGGTCCGTTGGTTGTACGGTGCCTCCTTGAGCAAACAATACTGAAATAGCCAGTACAGCCAGCAGAAGGATCAATAGAGGGGTAAGTATCTTACCTATAGAGTCCATCAGCTTGCCAGGAAAGAGGGAAAGCAGTGTTGCTATAGCAAAAAAGGCCAGAGAATAGAGCCATTGTGGTAGAAGAAGATCATCATAGACCACAGCAAAAGGCTGAACACCCAGCTCATAGGCGACCAGTGCGGTACGGGGAGCCGCAATTAAGGGGCCGATAATAATAAAAATAGCCACCGAAATAGTGACACCAATAGCCGGTGGCAGCAGGCGGGTCATATTGGAGATACCACCCCCGGCCTTGGCGACAGCAAAAAGCCCCAATAAGGGCAAACCTACCGCCGTACATAGAAAGCCTAACATCACAGGCAAAGCCTCACTTCCTGCCAGCATACCGGCTTTGGGTGGGAAGATAATATTGCCTGCCCCAAGAAAAAACGCAAAAGTCATAAAACCCAGGCCAAAAATGTCGGCCTTTGTTAGCTGTTTAGTCACAACAACCCCAAAAATAAATAAGAACAACAGAAAAAAGTGTATCCCTTTCGGGCAAGCGGAGGGTTATAACATCAGACAAAATTGATCTTCAAGTAAAACTACTTATAGGTAGATAGAAAATCTATATATTGCTGATTTATTGAAATATTTATGTAATGAATAAATGTGTTTTCGGTGTGAACAGCGTTTTTGATTAATTTTATCTGGTCAGGTTTATGCAGATAAATTTCTCATAAGCCGGAATCGCATAATGATAAAAAGCACTGCTGTCTTAGCCGATTAATGCTGGTTATTTCTAGCGGTTTAGGGATCTACTTTTTTCGCTGAAAAGAGTTTGCACTTCTCTGGCTAAGTGGAAGTTAGCTTTCCACTTTGACTTTTTCGATCTGCTGTAACCCCTGCTGTAACACCCAGCGCCAAGGGCTTTTTGGTGACTGGCACGTTCCTTGATTAATAGATCTGTCAAAAACTCAGGTTTGGGCATAACAATGACAGATAACAACAATCCAACTGCTATTGCTGCAACAACTGACTGTTCCGATGAGACAAAAGTACTCATTTTGGGTATTGGCAACGTGTTATGGGCTGATGAAGGTTTTGGTGTGCGCTGTGTACAGGTGCTGCATCGTGATTATCTTTTTCCTGACAATGTGCAGCTGATGGATGGCGGTACGCAAGGCATCTACTTGGTGCAACATGTCCAGGAAGCGGATGTTCTGGTGGTTTTTGATGCCATCGATTATGGCTTGAAGCCGGGCACTATGAAAATTGTCCGTGATGATGATGTGCCTAAGTTTATGGGGGCCAAGCAGATGAGTCTGCATCAAACCGGTTTTCAGGAAGTGTTGGCTATGGCGGAATTTACCGGTGGTTATCCTGAAGCTTTGCTACTGGTAGGTGTGCAGCCGGAAGAGCTGGAAGACTTTGGTGGCAGCCTGCGCGAACCTGTGCAGCAACAGGTTCAACCCTCTTTAGATGTCGCACTGGAATTTCTTGCCCAGTACAACATCTTTCCGACGAAACGTGAACAGCCGTTACCTGACGAGGAACTGCTGGCACCGGATCAACTGGAGCAATCCCGCTATGAAGGCGAACGTCCTTCTGAACAGGAAGCGTTCCGCGGCGGCGATGCCCGCTTTTTAAATCGTCAGTTTACGACACAAGAGGATTAACCGATGTGTATCGGTATTCCTATGCAGGTTGAGCAGATCAATCTTGGTCGTGCCTTATGTCGCGATATTGATGGTAATAGCCGTTGGATCGATATCCAGTTGGTAGAACCGGTAACGACAGATCAATGGCTGTTGGTATTTCTTGAGGCCGCCCGTGAGGTGATCTCACAGGAACGGGCAGAGCAGGTGAATCGAGCATTAAAGGCGATGTCGGCAGTGATGCAGGGCCAGGGTTTTGATGAAGCCTTGTTTGCTGATCTCACAGAGCGGGAGCCTCAGTTACCACCGCATCTGCAAGCGCAATTTGATCAACAAAAACAGAACAATTAGTTCAGAAAAATAATAAGAGATAGATCGAGAAACAGAGGATAGAAGCGTGCAGTTTGAACAAGAGAAACCGATCCCTTTTTTACAACACCCACTGATTCAACAGCTGGTGGCAAGTCGCTATCCAGTATTAAACGATCAAGCTGATCTGGATGCCCTGGCGGCTCAAAGTGAGTTTCAGATACTGCTATTTGGTGAGCAGCCTCATCGTTTTCCAGAAACCCTGGATGTGGCCGTTGTACTGCCAGAACTGCTGACTGGCTTGCAGAATCAAGGGGTTGATATTCAAGGCGCTGTGGTCAGTACCGAGATCGAAAAAGAGTGGCAACAACGTTACCACTTCCGTGAATGGCCAACCCTGGTATTTCTGAAACAGGGTGCTTATCTGGGGCAGATCAGCCGTATTCAGAACTGGGATGATTATTTACGTCAGATTCCGGCTATTTTGGCCAAGCCTGCGGCAGCAAACCCTGGTGGGGATATCCCACTGGCCAGCTTGAGTTAATACCCATCAAGATAAGTTGTTGTTGGTTGGAAAAGCCGCAAGGCATCTTTCGACAGCATCGGGAATGGTATAAGCCAGCATTAATAATTGGTATGGATCAAAAGCTTAAAGAGCTTCTAAGAAACAATAACAAAACAGGTGTGATGATGTTTGATGGTCAAATCCCCGCGTTCAATATGCCAATGGGCCCAGGCAGTCAGGATGAATCTGAAGATGGTGAAGTACTGAACTATATGCCGATGCCAAAGGAGATGGCAGCCTACGATATGCCGATTCTGCCTGAAGATGATCTGGTTGAAAGCGTACCCGAACTGAAACAGCTGCTGCACACGTTGTTGGATCAATTGGGCCGATATAGCAACAGTCGTGAAAATCAGCAGTTGGATCTGCTGAAATGGCCCAAGCCTGCGGTTGAGCTGTTGAACCAGATTCTAGGTGAGGGCGAGGTGAGTATTCTTGTGGATACCGTTTCTATTTCTCAAGGAGCAACCAGGAGTGAAATGGCTGGTGATACTCCATCCCAACAGCGTTGGCAGATTCAGGAAACCGTATTGGCAGGGGTTTGGCGTATTCAGTGCCAAAACGAAACCGGGGAGCTTATCAGTGATCTACTGGAAGTAGCCGATATTCCTCAATTAGTACGCCAGCAAGCCTTTGAGCAGGCTCGTATTCCTGATCAAACCGAATGGTTTGCAGGTGAAAAGCCTCAAGGTGTGATAAATGCGCCGATGGTGTTGGTTGAACTGCGAGATCAGGCCGATCAGCTAAAAGACACTATCGAACAACAGAAAGTCCCTCATGTAGTCAACCTGAGCCTGCTACCGATATCTCCGCTGGATCTGGACTATATCAACGAAAGACTGGGCATTGGCCCCATCACCATACTGTCCCGTGGTTACGGTAACTGCCGTATTACCGCGACAGCACTGCCGAATACCTGGTGGGTGCAGTACTACAACTCTGGTGATCAGCTGATTCTGAACACGCTGGAAATCTGTGCTGTACCTGAAGTGGCTTTGGCCGCCAATGAGGATTTCGAGGACAGCATCGAACGTCTGCAGGAGATTATTGAGGCTTACAAGCAGGATACGGCCTGATCTGGCTGTTAACGATTTACGGCTTAATGATTCAGAGCTTAGCAATTTAAGGGTTAGCTGCTTAAAGGCTTAACGACTTACAGGTTAAGGGTTAGAGAGAGGGGTGAAAGAGAATGAAGCAACAATTTGAAGGTAGTTATCTGGGAGATAACTCAAAATTGGCCGACGATACCCGCCTGGAGTGTAAGATCTGCTGGTATATCTACGAGCCTGGTCAGGGGGATGATTTCTGGCAAATAGCGCCGGGAACAGCGTTCAGCCAGTTACCGGATCATTGGCGCTGTCCTGAGTGTGATGGTGAAAAAGACCAGTTTATGGTGCTGGATAATGAGTGCTGAGTAGGGCCTCTCTGCTGTGATAACGTGTAATAGAAGCAATAGATCAGCCTGTCGAATACTGACAAAACGGATACCAGCAGAGCTAAATGTCGGCAGGGCTATGATAAGGATCATAAATGGAAACTGAGTTACCACCAGAACAGCAACAAGATGAAAAAGAGCAAAAGCGTCTGGATCTACTGAACGGTTTTTACCGCCAGGCAGCACTGCGTATGGTGGAGTTGCCGTTTTATAACCATCAGCTAGTGGTTGAAGCCGTGGGTTTTCGTTTATGGCTGGATCAGAAAAATCAGGTTGCTCAGCAGGAGCAGCAGAGGGAGGGTGCCAGACAGAGTGGGGAAGGACAACAAGTCAATGTTGCACAGAATACCGTTGTTGCTCAGAGAAAAAGTGCTGCTGAGCTGGGAACAGTAGAACGTAATGATGATGCAGGTCTGGGAATCGGACACATTGGTGTTTTGATCACCCCCTGGTTTATGAGTCTGGTCTTTTTCCCACAACAGCATAACGATCAACGAGAATTGGCTGGTGAAAAATATAGTTTGTCTCTTCCCGGTGGTGATTTTGAAATGATCGCCAACTACCAGCAGGAAACGGGTTTGTTTTATAGCTGTTCACTGTTTTCCCCTATGGCTGAGTTTGACTCTCAAGCGTTTGCTCGTCAGGTTGCCGTTGAAGTGTTAGGGCAGGTTTTTCCATCGGTAGGTAGCAGTCCAATGGTTGATAAACAGATGGATAACAACAAAGCGTGGAATGCATCCATATCTTTAATGGAATCTGAGCAAGTAGACAACACCGGAGCAAAAGAAGCGGAGGAAGAAGAGGAAGAAACAGAAAAGGTTGATCTATCCCGACGCCGTTTATTTGGTTTTGGTAGCAAAGCTGGCAAGGGAAAAAGCACAGCCGAGATGGATGCTGTAGAGGTAACAAATGTTTAACCAGCAGATCGGTTTGATACTGGATCAGAAAGGTGATTTAACCATTCAGCCCAGAGGCCAGTTACCGATTGATCGCTTGTTAAAAGGTAAAACACTGGCTGAAGCCGAAAGTGTGATTCCTGGCTTATTTAGTTTATGCGGTGAGGCTCATAAGTCCGCTGTAAAGTTACTATCCGGTGACCTGGTTGAGCATCAGGCTCAACACAGTCTTTGGGTGGTACAAGGCGAGGCATTAAGAGAGCAGCTGTTATCTCTATTGCAGTGGCAAAGCTGGTGTCTATTGATAGACGCAAGAGAACAGCTGGAAGCTAAGAAATGGTTGCTAAGTTGGTTTAATCAGTGGAAACAAAGTTGTCAGCAGGCGTTAAGCGAGTATTTGGAAAGCACGTTAGTAAAGGGAAATAATATTCAGCCACAGCTTGCGAGGCTGCAGTTAGCAGAGAAACAGAAACAACTGCTGAAAGAGTGTCAGAACTGGTATCAGCAACAGTTTTCAGAAAGCTTTTGGTCGGAATGTTTAAATAAAGTGCAACCCTTTGATTTTTTTGAAGAAAGCTCTGGGTTGCGAAGACATGTAGCTCAAGATGCCAAGTCTGCTGTTATCTCGGGTGATGGCCTAGAAAGTCCGCAAAAAAGTAAATCTGGAGATGTTCAGAGCTTATTGCATCAGTGGTTAGTCTGTTATCAGGATTATAGCCGGTTTCCTGTCACTGATTGGCCATTAGCACAGATTGATCAGGGTTTGAGTTGTCGCTTTTCTTATCCTGTAAAGTTGGGAAATACTAAAGATAAACAAATAATTACGAATACGTTGACCCAGCTTAGGGGCAATGTGGAACAAGTTATACAACAATTGCTGGAAAACAGTTTTTCTGAAATGGAAAGTTATTTTTCGCTACTGGAAACTAAAGTTAGTATAAACAGTGAGCTATCTTGCGGGGAACGGTCTGGTCGAGTGGCTCAGGTGATGACGGCACGCGGCCCTTTATTGCACTTTGTCACTTTGGACCAGAATCATCAGATCCTGAACTACAAGATCCTAGCGCCAACAGAACGTAACTTTGCTGTAGACGGTGTGTTACAGCGCTGGTGGCAATTACTGGCTCGACAGGGGAAAACCAGAAGCAGGCAACAGTTAGAAGTACTGGCACTGCTATTGGATGCCTGTGTTGAGGTAAACATAGCTGAAGCGGAAATAGCTGAGGTGGGCGCAGAAGAGGCAGGTAGAGAATAAATGGTCTTTGTCGAGACAGATTCAAAGGAGAGCCAAGGTGCATGAGATGTCGATTTGCGAAGGCCTGGTGCAGGTACTTGAAGACCAGTCCACTTCGCAAAACTATCAAAAAGTAAAACAGGTTTGGTTAGAAGTAGGGCCATTGGCCGCCGTCGAAACCGAGGCATTACGTTTCTGTTTTGATGCCTGCACACGCAATACCCTGGCAGAGGGCGCCTTGCTACATATTATAGAACTGCCCGGCAGCGGTTGGTGTTTAGGTTGCAGTCAGTCTATTGAAGTAGAACAGCGTTATCAGGCGTGTCCGGCCTGCGGTAGCTATCAGGTGCAGGTCACCGGTGGCGAAGAACTAAGAATAAAAGAGTTAGAGGTGGAATAGATGTGTACAGTATGCGGTTGCGCTGAAGGCAACGTAAGTATCGAAGGTCAGCACGGCCCTTCTCATAACCACAGCCATGATCACTCTCATGGGCATAGTCATTTTCATGAGCACGGACATCATCATGACCATTCTCACGATCATGATCACAGCCACGATCATGCCCAACCTCATTCACACAGCCATAGCCATTCTCATAGTCATTCACACGGTGAAGACAAAGCAGCGGCGACTCAATTCCAGCCGGAACAAAACAACGGTGATCTGCACTTTGGTCAGGGGGCTGCCAGAGCCCATGCGCCGGGTTTGACGCAAAGCCGTATGGTGCAGATTGAGCAGGATATTCTGGGCAAAAACGATCGTTATGCTTCCGTAAACCGTGCCCGTTTTCAGCAGAAAAATACTCTGGTGCTGAATCTGGTATCCAGCCCGGGTTCCGGCAAAACCACGTTGTTAACCGAAACCCTGAAACGCCAGCTGGAGCGTATTCCTGTCGCGGTGATTGAGGGTGACCAGCAGACGGCTAACGATGCAGATCGTATTCGTGAAACCGGTGCTAAGGCGATTCAGGTCAATACCGGTAAGGGCTGTCATTTAGATGCCCATATGGTCGGCCATGCATTGGAGCAACTGGACGAGCTGGAAAATGGCATTCTCTATATTGAAAACGTCGGTAATCTGGTCTGTCCTGCCGCCTTTGATCTGGGTGAAAACAGCAAGGTGGCGATCCTGTCGGTCACTGAAGGCGAAGATAAGCCAATCAAATACCCGGATATGTTCCATGCCGCAGATCTGATGCTGTTAAACAAAGTCGATCTGCTGCCTTATCTGGATTTTGATGTGGAAGCCTGTATCGAATATGCCCGTCGAGTGAACCCTGAGATTCAGGTGATTCAGGTCTCTGCCAAGAGTGGCGAGGGCATGGATGAGTGGCTGGATTGGATTTACCAACAACGCCGAGTAGGTCTGGAGCAACAACTATCCGAACTAAAAGAAAAGGTCGCTAGTCTGGAACGTCAATTAGAAGCGATTTAACAGAAAAACACTCATAAATGACAACAAGACCCGTTAAAACGGGCTGAGGCTGATAAAACCATGAACCACTTTTCAACCCCTCTCGGTTCGCTGTCTGAGGAAAGTAGCAGCGAAACCGTCTCTATAAAAACGCGCCCTAAGGTGCTGGTGGTCGATGATGAGATTCGCTCTTTGGAAACCCTGGAGCGTATTCTGGATGAGTCCTTTGATGTGCTCACCGCTTCCAGCGCCACCGATGCTTTGGCCCTGCTGGAGCAGTGCAGTGATCAGGATCTGTGTGCGATTCAGGTGATCGTTTGTGACCAGCGTATGCCGGGAATGACCGGCGTGGAGTTTTTGACTCAAGTCCGTCAACGCTGGCCGGAAACAATCCGTCTGATGCTATCCGGTTATACGGATTCTGAAGATATTATCTCCGGTATCAATGAAGCCGGAATCTATCAATATCTCACTAAACCCTGGCACCCGGATCAGTTGCTGTTGGCGGTTAATAACGCGGCAAAATTGTGGCAACTACAGCAACAAAATGAGCTGCTGGCTAATGAGATGCGGCTAACAGCAGATGTGGCCGAGGGCAAAATTCTACGCCATAAACAAAAGCTGAAAGCTGACTTTCAACTGGAGGGTATCTGTCGTGGTGAGCAGAGCCCACTGGAGGCTTTGTGCGATGAAGTGGCTCAGATTGCCCCTTATGATATCGCCGTGTTGGTAACAGGAGAGTCCGGTACTGGTAAAGAGCTGTTTGCTCGTGCCTTGCACTATAACAGTCATCGTTCTGATCAACCCTTTGTGGTGGAAAACTGTGGTGCCATGCCTGATGAGTTGCTGGCCAGTGAATTGTTTGGCCATAAAAAAGGCGCGTTTACTGGGGCAATAGCCGATCATGTTGGTCTGTTTGAGCAAGCGGATGGCGGCACTATCTTTCTGGATGAGATTGGTGAAATCACGCCTGCTTTCCAAGTCAAACTGTTGCGTGTACTGCAGGAGCGGGAAGTGCGTCCTGTCGGTAGTCATCGCCGCCGCAAAGTGAATGTGCGTGTGATTGCTTCAACCAACCGGGATCTGCAGGAAGAGGTTCAGGCAGGGCGTTTCCGTCAGGATCTCTACTATCGTCTTGCCCAAGTTACCTTGACACTACCGCCGTTAAGAGATCGTGGCAATGATATCTCTGTTTTAGCCGAGAAAATCCTGCAAAAGGCAGAGCAGGACTTTGCCAAGCCTGTGCAGGGTTTTACCGATTCCGCCCTTGCCTGTATGCAGGCCTATCACTGGCCCGGCAATGTACGTGAGTTGGAAAATGAAGTGCGCCGTATGTTGGTGATGGCGAAAGAAGATCAACTGGGGGCGGAGTTGCTATCGCCTCATGTATTGCGTGCCGCACCGGAAGATGAGCAACAGGCCCGTGAGTTAACCATGCTCGGCGGTATGGAAGGCACGCTAAAAGACCGTATCGAAGCCCTGGAAGCCCGCATCGTAAAAGAAACCCTATTGCGTTTTCGCTGGAACAAAAGCCGTGCCGCCAATGAGCTGGGCCTTTCCCGTGTTGGTCTGCGCAGCAAAATCGAACGTTACGGTATCGATCAACCCAATTAACCATCTGGTCTATCTGGAGAAGGCATATGTGTTTAGGAATTCCCGGCCAGGTGGTGGCCATTGTTGATGCAGCTGCACAGCTGGCATCGGTGGATGTATGCGGTGTAAAGCGGCAAGTGAATTACGCCTGTGTGCTGGAAGAGGGCGCTGCAGCTGAGAGCCTGATTGGAGTCTGGGTTTTGGTTCATGTGGGTTTTGCCATGAGCCGTATTGATGAAGCAGAGGCACAAAGTACCCTGGCATTATTGGCTGAGTTGGACGAGCTCAATGAAGAGATGGATGCTATTAAGGCCAGTGTGGCGGGTTCCGAGGAGTCTGCATCATGAACGATAAAGCCGATAAAACCAGCAGCAGAACAGCTCTGGGGCAAAATGATGATCTGCTGGCGGCTTTTTATCCCGGTATGAAGCCAGAGAGTGCTAAAGAAGCTTCCGATGATGGTCTGTTGAACTCTGTACAGATCAAGGTTCAGGAAAGTTTAGCCGCTAAACAGCAGTTTTTCACCGATTATGGCGACACTTTGGTGCAAATCAGCCGCACCATTGCCGATGCCTATAAAGCCGGTGGCCGTTTGTTAACCGTAGGTAACGGTGGTTCCAGCTGTGATGCGGCTCATCTGGCGTTGGAGTTTCTGCATCCCGTAACCGCGGGGCGTCAGGCGTTACCGGCATTGAATCTCACCAGTGATATATCAACCATTACTGCAGTGGCCAATGATGTGGGCTATAAGCATGTATTTGTGCGTCAGTTGTTGGCTCAGGTAATGCCGAACGATGTGTTAGTAATTTTCTCTACTTCCGGTAATTCCGACAATCTGATGGCACTGAATCAGAAAGCATTTGAGCTGGGTATCAAAACAGTAGGTTTCCTGGGGCTTGATGGTGGAGAGCTGCATAAATCCGGCAAGCTGACTCATAGTCTGGTAGTGGAGTGCGACTCTGTACATCGCATTCAGGAGAGTCATCTGGTGGCCTATCACATATTATGGGATCTGGTGCATACCCTGCTGGCGAATCATCGTGTTGCCCGCGAAATCACTTTCTAACTTCAGTCATTAAAGGAGAACGCGATGCGTTTTGTTGATGAATTCCGTGACCCTCAGATGGCTGAAGCTCTGTTACAGCGTATTCGCCCTCTGGTTGATAAAAAAGTTCAGCAGTTGGGACGGCCTCTACAGCTGATGGAAGTGTGTGGTGGTCATACTCATGCGATCTTTCGCTATGGTCTGGAGCAGTTACTGCCCGAGATGGTTGAGTTGGTGCATGGCCCGGGTTGTCCGGTCTGTGTACTGCCCATGGGACGGGTGGACGACTGTATTGCCATTGCGGAACAACCCAATGTTATTTTCACTACCTTTGGCGATGCGATGAGGGTGCCAGGTTCGAAAAAGAGTCTGTTACAGGCCAAGGCCCAAGGTGCGGATATCCGTATGGTGTATTCGCCGCTGGATGCACTGCAGTTGGCGAAAAAGAATCCAGATAAAGAAGTGGTGTTTTTTGGTCTGGGTTTTGAAACCACTATGCCGAGTACGGCGCTGACTGTATTGCAGGCAGAGAAGGAGGGCATCACCAACTTCAGCCTGTTTTGTAACCATATCACCATTATTCCTACCATTAAGGCTGTGCTGGATTCACCGGATCTGCATCTAGATGGTTTCTTGGGGCCGGGTCATGTCAGTATGATTATCGGCACCCGTCCTTATGAGTTTGTCGCCCAGCAGTATAAACGCCCTATGGTGATCGCCGGTTTCGAACCCTTGGATGTGTTGCAATCGGTGTGGATGATTCTTCAGCAACTGGATGAAGGCCGCTGTGAGGTTGAAAATCAGTATGGTCGTATCGTGCCACCCGATGGTAATCGTCAGGCATTGCAGGCAGTAAGTCAGGTCTTTGAACTGCGTGAGTTTTTTGAATGGCGTGGTTTAGGTTCCATTGATCATTCTGGTGTGCGTATGCGTGATAGTTACAGAGCTTGGGATGCTGAAAAGAAGTTTAGCCTACCTAATGTGAAGATTGCGGACCCTAAGTCCTGTCAGTGTGGTGAAGTGCTTAAAGGTGTGATCAAGCCGTGGGAGTGCAAGGTCTTTGGCCGAGCCTGTACGCCAGAGACACCCATGGGTGCCTTGATGGTGTCCAGTGAAGGTTCATGTTCTGCTTATTTTACCTACGGCAAGGTGAATCAGGATGATCAAATCCCTGCTGAGCAAGTGAGCTGATCATTGGCCTTTGGATAACTGTTATACCAACCCAAAGAAGCTGTTGTAGGTCGGAAAAGCCGCAAGGCGCCTTCCGACAACCATCTTGACGAACACTGAGCACAAAAGCCTCGCAGAGATCTTTGCTACCACCTTGCAGCGCATCCCTGCGCTGGACAAGGTGTTACGGCCATCCATGGCCGAATGTAGCAAAGACCCTCTGCAGGCGGTCAGCTTCTGAGTTAAAAATATTTGTCGTTTCTGCTGTTGTGAAGCATTTAGGGATAGATGTCATGTATATGATGGTTTCTTTAGCACAGTGGAAATAAGTATAGAATAAGAAAAGAGAACATTATGACTTATAGCCCAAAAAGAACGGTAAAAGGCGATGTAATCACCATGGCTCATGGCAGTGGTGGTAAGGCGATGCGTGATCTGATTGAAGATGTGGTCTTGGGTGCTTTTTATAACCCTGAGCTGGCTGCTCTGGAAGATCAGGCCCGTATTGATCTGGCTGAATTGACGACTCAGGGCAATCGTTTGGCAATGACGACGGATAGTTATGTGGTTGATCCCATTGAATTCCCGGGTGGTGATATCGGCACCTTGGCGGTCAACGGTACGGTGAATGATATCGCTATGAGCGGTGCTAAGCCTTTGTATTTAAGCTGTGGTCTGATTATCGAAGAAGGGTTGGAGATTGAAACCCTGCGTCGTATTTTGACTAATATGCGTAAGGCCGCTGATGCAGCGGGTGTGCAGATTGTCACCGGGGATACCAAGGTGGTGAATCGAGGCAAAGCCGATAAGTTGTTTATCAATACTACAGGTGTGGGTGTGATTCCCACTGATGCTCAGATCTCAGCCGGTCGCGCTCAACCAGGTGATAAGGTGATTGTGAACGGCTATGTGGGTGACCATGGCGCGGCAATTCTGAATGCCCGTGGTGATCTGATGCTGGAAGTTGAACTGGAAACCGACTGCCAGCCGTTAAATGGCCTGGTTGATGTGATGCGTGAGGTGTGCCCCGATATTCACTGTATGCGTGATGCCTCCCGTGGTGGTGTTGCAACTGTTCTGAATGAATTTGCTGAAAGCTCTGAGGTCGCTATTCGATTGCAGGAATCAGCAATTCCGGTACGTAATGAAGTGCGAGGGGTGTGTGAGATTCTGGGTTTAGATCCGCTGCACTTTGCCAATGAAGGTAAGCTGGTCGCCATTGTTCCTGCTGACAAAGCGGAAGCATTGGTTGAAGCGATGAATAATCACCCAGCAGGTCAGGGCTCGGCGATAATCGGTGAAGTGGAAGAGGGGCCAAAAGGCCGTGTAACGCTACAAACAGGTTTAGGCGGCGGTCGTATTCTGGATATGCTGATTGGTGAGCAATTGCCTCGGATCTGTTAAATCGGTTGGTTGTGTTAGCTTTTTAAGCAACCAAACCAACCGATTAGATAGCCTGCTATCCGTTATCAATAGCAGGCTAACATTCTTTATTCAAACCCCATCATTTCCGGGAAGAATAACAGCAGAGCCAAGACAAGTACTTGTAAGGCGATAAATGGCAGCACCCCTTTATAAATATCCATCGTCGAGACTCCATCCGGTGCGACCCCTTTGAGATAGAAGAGACTAAAGCCAAAGGGTGGTGTCAGGAAGGATGTTTGCAGGTTCATAGCGATCAGGATCGCAAACCAGGTCATATTGATGCCCAGGATCTCAGCAATCGGCACCAGAATCGGTACGATAATAAAAGAGATCTCTACAAAGTCGATAAAGAAGCCCAGGATCAGGATTACCATCATCGACAGCACCAGGAAGCCCCATTTCTCACCGGGTAGGCTGAGCAGCACTTCTTCAACAATCTCTTCACCACCGGTATATGAGAAAGCCATTGAGAAGGCGGTCGCCCCCAGCAAAATAGCGAACACCATTGCGGTAACTTTAACCGTTTCAATACCGCTGTCCATGATCATCTTCCAGCTAAACTGGCGATAGAAGATGGCTAGAATCACGGCACCCACACCACCGAGAGCAGCAGATTCAGTTGGTGTTGCAACACCGGCAAAGATAGAACCCAGTACGATCAGAATCAGTGCTAGTGGCGGTACAATGGCTTTGATCGCTTTAAAATACAGAACCTTACGATCAATGCTGTCATCCATCGGCATCGCAGGTGCAATTTCGGGCTTCATCCAAGTGTAAACCAGAATATAGATGATATAGACAGCAATCAGCAGGAAGCCAGGGCCTACAGCGGCCTGGAATAGATCCCCCACAGGAATACCCATCACATCACCCAGAATAATCAGAATGATCGAGGGTGGAATAATCTGCCCTAAGGTACCGGACGCACAGATGGTGCCGCAGGCCAGATGTTTGTCATACTGATATTTCAGCATCACAGGCAGTGAGATCAGACCCATAGCCACTACAGATGCACCGACAACTCCGGTAGAGGCAGCCAGCAATGCGCCAACCAGAATCGTAGAGATCGCAATACCACCGCGCACCTGGCCAAATAGGGTTCCCATAGATTCCAGCAGTTGCTCCGCCAGACGGGTTTTCTGCAGCACCAGACCCATAAAGATAAACAGCGGGATCGCCATCATTACCGTATTTTGCATAATGCTCATAATACGGAATGGCATAAAGGCGAACATATCCATGCCTTCGGCAAAAACACCGAAGATCAGGGCGACACCACCAAAGGTAAAGGCTACAGGGAAACCCAGTAGCAGCAAAACCAGAGCGGTTGCGAACATTAAAATACCGATCATGTTGGCCTCCTACAGCTCGGTTTTGTGGTAAATAGGTTTGTGATAACCCAGTAGGGTATTCACTGAATTCAGTAGCAGCCCCAGGCCGCTGATGGCCATAAAACCAAAGGAAACCGGAATGGCTGCTTTGATAATCCAGCGATGGGGCAGGCCACCGGGATCACCGCTGCTTTCACCTAATTCATAAGCTTCTTTCACAAAGTCGATACCAAACCAGGTCACCAAACCACAGAACGGCAGTAGAAAAACGATAGTGCCAAACAGATCGATCCAGGCGCGGCCATTAGGGGAGAGGCGTTCGTAGATCAGGTCAACACGTACATGACCACCGGCTTTTAAGGTAAAGGGCACACCAAACAGAAAGGTGGCTGCAAACAGGTGCCACTCCAGCTCCTGCAGGGCAATGGATACATCATTCAGAAGATAACGTGCCAGTACGTCGTAAAAGACGTTAACCAGCATCGCGAGAAAAATCAGCGCAGAGAAGGTGCCCAGTCGGTCGGAAATCCAATTAAGGATATTTTCCAACCGTACCAGGGCAGGCACAGATGTCGTGGACATATGCTTATCCTTACGGGTTAGGTGTCGGGTGTAGGCGTTGAGAATTGTTATAGCTTGTGTAACGGTGGTTCAGTGGTACGTCGGATAGAAACCAATACCGTCTTAATGCTTGTTGACTTTGCCTGGAGGCAGGCCTGGTTTTAGGTCTAGCCCTAGGTAAAGAGAAAATCAGAAAAGAGCGTTCGGCTCTTTTCTGATTATTAGGGGGTTATTCGCCCGCAATGGAGTCCAAATATTGTTTATCCGCAATATTGGTCCAGCCACGCACCTGTTTCAGATAAGCTGCCTGAGATTCGATAATCTCTTTTGCCATTGGGTTTGAAGCCGCTTTTTCCGCCAGCAGTTTATCGTTAGCGCTACGCATCGCCTCAATTACTTCACTTGGGAAACGCTTCACTTCGATATTTGGATATTCCTGCTTCATAGTGGCCCAGTTCTCGCCGGAAGCGTGTGTGGACTGGATATACATATCGTAAGCCGCAGTACGCATGGATACACGCAGGATCTCTTGCAGATCTTCCGGCAGTTCCTTCCAGCTGCGCTCATTGATCAGGAACTGCAGCTCAGTGGCAGGCTCATGCCAACCGGTGTAGTAGTAAGGGGCGATTTTGTGGAAGCCCATACGCAGATCCAGGGATGGACCAACCCATTCCAGTGCATCAATGGTGCGACGTTCCAGAGAGGTATACAGCTCACCCGTTGCGATATTAGTCGGCTTAGCCCCCAGCTCTGCCAATACTTCACCCGCAAAGCCTGGAATACGCATCTTCAGACCTTTCAGGTCCTCAACGCTATTGATCTCTTTTTTGAACCAACCGCCCATCTGAACGCCGGTATTACCGCCAGGGAACGACATCAGGCGATGACGCTTGTAGACCTTCTCCATCAGCTCCATACCGCCGCCGAAGTAGAACCAGCCGTATTGTTCTGGTGCCGTCATACCAAACGGCATAGTGGTGAAGAACAGCGTATTTGGATCTTTACCCTTCCAGTAGTAGGAGGCCGTGTGGCCCATGTCGTATTGACCACCCTTAACCATATCGAAAATGGCCAGTGGTGCTTTGTGTTTGTTAGACGAGTCAATACTGATCTTTAGACGACCATTGGACATCTTCTCAGCCATAGCGGCCATATTACGAGGGGCATCACCAAAGATAGGAAAGTTGGTTGGCCAGCCTTCCGCCATTTTCAGACGATAGACTTTATCATCTGCCATTGCAGGTGAAACCAGAAAACTCAGACAGGTTGCCGCTGCCAGAGCCTTTTTGCCAAAAGAGAGTTTTTTCAAGGCGCTAAACATTATTTTTATC
Organism: Oceanospirillum beijerinckii DSM 7166; assembly: GCF_000422425.1. GTDB lineage: Bacteria > Pseudomonadota > Gammaproteobacteria > Pseudomonadales > Halomonadaceae > Oceanospirillum > Oceanospirillum beijerinckii. The sequence goes on along the minus strand of NZ_AULT01000028.1, from coordinate 46,400 downwards.
ATCCTAAGCGTATGAAGGGCTATCACTCAGCGAGTAATATTTTTCTATCACTCGTTAAGCCGGTTTCGGTGGAGAAATAATGTCAGTCTGGAGGCGTCAAATATATTCGCATCACTACGCAAGAACGTTGCAGTTTATACGCAGGACCACTACGTACTTTTACGTAAGGGGTTAGTGTAAAGCGTCTATACTCAACATCGGCTGGAAGCGGTTTATTGTCCTTGAAGAAGAAATAGGATTCATTAAATTAACCCCCAATATAAAAAATGTTTCATAATTGACTGGCACTCTCTAAAATGTAGATAAATTGAATAATATGAAAAATAAGCTATGAGCAAAAAAGCAGCCCGACCCATAAGTACAGCAAAACGGCCATACACACTTCCGGCCAGGCCTGAGGCGCTGCTCTCAATGGTCGAGCTTATGCAGCGTAAAGAGCCGAATGCTGATCAGATTGCTCAAATTTTGAAACAGGATGTCTGCTTGTATGCCAGTGTTTTGTCCGAGGTGAATGCTCCTCATTTAGGCTTGCGTAAAAAAATCACTGATTTGACTCATGCGATTACGTTGCTGGGCCTGGATCGGCTGTTTGCTATTGTGCGATTAGCCGCATTAAAAAATAGTTTGGGGAAAGTAGAGCGCCTGGATCGCTTCTGGGACAGTGCGACAGAGATAGCAGAGTTGAGTGCTCTGCTGGCTAAAAAACTTACTGATCTGGACCCGCACGACGCTTACTCCCTTGGCATGATGCATGATTGCGGCATTCCTGTAATGCTGGAAGCCTTTAGTGACTACAAGGCTTTTCTTCGTACGGGTAATGGTAATAAGCCTCTGGAGATAAAGCGAATAGAGCAACAGCAATTTTCTGCAAATCATTTTACCATTGGAGGTGAAATGGCAGACGAGTGGTATATGCCCCACGAAATCAGTCAGGCCATTGAGTTACAGGTAGATTTGATAGACGTACTATCTGGGAAAGTCGAGTGCAATGATAAAACTAAGACACTCATCTGTGTTTTGACGCTGGCAAAAGAGGTCAGTGCTATCTATCGACGTTTCTGGCGTATTTACGATAATAAGGAGCCCTTGATGGAGTTGCCACTGGTGCTGGCGTATTTGGGGCTTCCCGATGTTGATTATCTCGATCTTCGGGAAGACTTGCTTAAGGAACTTGAAAAGAAAGATATGATTAGCTAACTGCTATTCATTACAGTGGCTTTTTGTGATGATACCGCTGACAGTTGTATTTTTACGTCAGCGGTTTATATCCTGAATATCTTTACGGTTATTTTTTTAGCTTATAGCGCTGGTATTAACTAATTAAAATATCAGCTACTCAACCAAGCTGCACAGAAACTGGAGTTGAGCCTAAGAACAGCTGTGGATGAGTATCTACTTCCAGTATTTTCTTATCGCCGTCATGTTGTACCAGTACTGAGTGAAAAATACCTGCACGGGCAAGTGCCTCAGTCGCTTGGTCCAAGCTACGGAAAATCAAAGGTTTATTTCGCCAGTTAGTTATTGCATATTCAGCACCACCATGGGCAACTACAACGTTATATTGGTTGTGTGTCGCATGGGTTTCAATCCGGGTGCTAACGTCTGCGTTGCTCTCAACCAGGTTTTTAAGTTCTTTAATCCTCATGTTATTTCCTCCTTTAGGAATTTAGTCCTTGGGCTGTTGGTGTTAGAAAACACAATCCCTGATAGTTCAATACAACAGGTTTATTGTGTAAAAGCAAGCTTTTCAACTTCCAAGTCAGCTTTTTTCTCAAAAATATGTTGTTAATAGTGTGTATACAAAGATATATAGATAAGTATCCTTAGTAAATGTAGGGGCTATGAGTGTGTGAGTACTATATATAATAGAATGAACACCTTTTAAGCGTACCAACATAAATATTTCTGTCCTCTCAGACCAGCGACCGGAGAGGACAAGGGTATAAGCGTCGAAAAACGTTTATGCAGGTACTTCAGGTACTCAGGTACTTACTAAGCCGCCTTGAATTAAGAAGTCTGAACAGAGACTCTGTATATTCGTTTAACCATAGGCACTTACCTGACTTGAGACTTTATCTTCAGCTTTAGGTTCCATGACATTCAGCTTTTTTAAATCAAGAGCTATGACCTCAACTCATGGGTTGGAAAATATATTGGTAATCACTATTTTGAACGATTGGCTATAAATAATGCGTTTTTTGTGTATCGATCGTTCTATTTTGCAGTCTAAACTGCTATCAAGTTCTGATGAAAAAATATCTTAGGAGTTGATATGCAACCTTTAATACCTCGACAAGTTGTACCTGCGCTGGATATTGAAACCCTGAACGTTAGTTGGTCTCTGGCGGATAGCCAGGCTGAAAACTTTACTCTGCTAGTGTTCTATCGCGGTCTTCACTGTCCAATCTGTCGTACCTACCTGACAGAGTTGAATCGTCTGGCAGGTGATCTCGCTGAGCGTGGTGTCAGTATTCTGGCGCTGAGTAGTGATTCTAAGGAGCGTGCAGCGCAAGCTCTTGAGGAGTGGGGGCTGGATAACATTCCAGTCGGCTTCGGTCTAAGTAAAGAGCAGGCTGATGCCTGGGGGCTGTATCGTTCTGCGGGTCGTGGTTTAACTTCTATCGGTATTGAAGAGCCTGCTGAGTTCAGTGAGCCTGCGGTTTATCTGGTACGTCCTGACGGTACTCTGTATTGGGGAAATGTGAGCGCCATGCCATTTGCTCGTCCGCACTTTAAAGAAATTGTTGGTGCAATTGATTTCGTACTGAAGAACGATTATCCGGCTCGTGGTGAACTTGTTTAGGCCGTTATGAGTCAAATTTAACCGCTTAACCTCTCCTTAGAAACCAGTCTGGGACATTTTGTCCCAAGCTGGTCTTTTTTGTCCGTTTTTTTCTCTTTCTGATGCTCTTTTTCCTTTCTACGGAATTTTTTAGACTTTAACGGATTTCTACGCCAATACCGTGTTTCTTTGCTTTATCAACTCTTAATCGAGCTTTTTCTCGTCAAATTCCACTTTGGGAATGGTTATTGCTCTAACTCTTTTATCTACGACATACAGTGCTGACTGCGCTCCTTGATGGCTTCAGATATTCTCTATCGTCATTAGAGACTTTATTTGTCGTAAAAATGTTAATTGTGTAAGGATATTCCTATGGGGCAGCAAGTGACACCTGATGCAGACCTCTCTGATATGAGCATTAATCCAGAGAAGAAGAACTTTGAGATCAGTGATGCTCAGGTTGAGCTAACCGATGCTGCTCAGGTATGGGATGAGTATGGTCAGTTGCGCGATGTGGCAATTGCCGGTGAGCGGCCATTAACCCTTTATCTGAATAAACGTGAGATTGTCACCCTGATGACTCTGGGGGCTGAGCCCGAAGCGCTGGTGCTGGGTTATCTCAGAAACCAGGGCATGATCAATGATCTGTCAGAGTTGCGGGCAATTCAGGTGGATTGGGAAGTAGAAGCTGCTGTGGTGGTCGCTGAAACAGATCATGACGCGTTAGAAAAGAAGCTGGCTCATAAAACCGTTACTACAGGCTGTGGTCAGGGGACTCAGTACGGTGCCATGATGGATAACCTGAGTCAGATAGATCTGCCTCAGCAAAACATGCAGCAAAGCGCTGTATATCAGTTGCTATCAGCATTAAATGCCTATAACGAAACCTACCGTTCAGCCGGTGCGGTCCACGGCTGTGCTCTATGCAGTCTGGATAAGACTGACACGGGCATTCAAGCCAGCGTATTGGCCTTTTCGGAAGATGTTGGTCGTCATAATGCGGTCGATACATTAGCCGGTAAACAGTGGTTGCAGGATCTTAAAGGTGAACAGTTGGTGTTCTATACCACGGGACGTTTAACCTCTGAGATGGTGATTAAAGTGGCCAGGATGGGGATCTCAATCTTGTTATCCCGCTCGGGTGTGACCGCTATGGGGCTGGCACTGGCCAAGCAACTGGGCATTATGCTGATTGCCCGTGCCAAGGGTAAACATTTCTTGCTCTACCACGGGGAAAGGCGTTTTGTCTGGGATGCGAAACCCGAAGCCAGCCTTGATAAAGAGAAAATTAAAACGATTAAAAACACCAAGAAGAAAGAAGCTGTTCATGACTGAAATGATTGCTGATACCCTGTTTATGAACGTTAAACAGGTGGCTGAATACCTGCATTTAAACGAGAAAAAAGTTTATGCTCTGGCCAGCGAAGGCCAAATCCCAGCCACTAAGGTCACGGGTAAGTGGCTGTTCCCCAAAAAGCTGGTGGATCGTTGGTTACTGGAATCCTGCCACAGTGGTTTAATGGCGGACCGTCTGTTGTTAACGGGCAGTGATGACCCCTTTTTACAGGCAATTATGTTGCGTTTGCCCAATGTTGTCGGTAATAAAGCGCTGTATAGCTATAGCGTGACAGGCAGCCGTATGGGGTTGGGGCTGTTGTCTCAGGGGCATGCGGATGTGGCGGCTATTCACTGGGGCAGAGCTGAAGAAAGCCATCTGCGTCATCCCGGTTTGATCCGTCAGTTTTCTCACCATCGTCAGTGGGTGCTGGTGCATGCCTTTCGTCGTACCCAGGGTCTAATTATCCGCTCGGATCATTATGATTATAAAGATCCGGACAATATCGCTATTAATCGTCTGCGTTGGGCTGTACGTCAGGAGGGGGCCGGGTCACAGCGTTTTCTGCAGGAGTGGTTGTCTGGCTTCCAAACTCAACTGGATGAACTGAATGTTTCTGCTGAAGCTTTTAGTGAGCGAGAGATGGCTTCCATGATCTGCCGAGGTGAAGCAGATATTGGCCCTGGTAGCTTAAGTGCTGCACGGGAATACGGTTTGGAGTTTGTGCCGGTGTGTGAAGAAGCCTTTGATCTGGTTGTACCCCGCAGTGTTTATTTCCGTGGTTTGTTCCAGCAGTTGTTTGATTATATGCAGGGTAGTGAAGGCTTAGAATTAGCGCGTTCACTGGGTGGGTACGATATGTCGGACTGCGGTAAGTTGGTTTGGAATGGGGCTGATTAAACGGCTCTACTTCTGCATAATCTTTCGTTGGGCGGGCAAAAATGGTCGGATAAAAAGTGGCTATGCGTGGCACGTATACCTGATTGCGATCATTTCTCTTCGCGTCATACATGGCGGTATCCGCCCCAGCGGCCAAAAGTATCGGTTTTGCGTATACATTGAGAAATCTGGTCGCTAAAATATTTTAACACCCGGCCGCCCACTTGATAGAAAAGCCGACTCAAAGTCGGCTTTCAGGGGATAGAGTTTAGACAAGCAACAGTGTTGTCATCTGATGGTATTCGAGTGCGTTATCCGTTATTTGTTTTCTGTTGGCTTCTTTGTACCTCGGACAGAGAGGCTAACAGTTGTTCCGTGGTGGACTGATCGGAGTTAGTAAACTTAGCTTCCGATAATAAATATACTGTAAAGGTAGTGCCTTTACCCAGTGTTGAGACCACCTGAATATCACCACCATAGCGACGAATAATGCCGTAGCAAACGGATAGGCCAAGGCCAGTGCCATTATCGCGAGTGGTAAAGAACGGATCAAAGATATGAGGTAGGGTATCTGCATCAATACCGTTGCCTTTGTCTTCTACTTCGATCAAAACGCCACGTAGTTGGCCTGCTTCATACCAATTAGAGGTTCTTAGCCAAATATGACCGGGGCCTGTGCTCGCATTGGCTGCATTCATTACCAGATTCACCAGTACTTGTTGCAGTTGCTGAGTGTTGCCTTCGATCAAAGTTTTAGCGTTAAGAGTCAGTTCCAGATGAAGTGCTTTCTTCTCTAAGGTATGACGTACTAAAACCTGCATATCCTGGGCCACTTGATTGATATCCAGCGGTGCCGTGGACTGGGTGTATTCACCAGGGCGGCTATATTGCAGAAGATTGTTGATCAATGCGCGAATACGATAAACTTGCTGAATAATCAGTTCAATCTCTTCTTCCACGGGTTTTGCATCGTCACCCAGCATTGCCTGGAGCAGATCCATATTGCCCAGGATGACCGCAGCCGGATTGTTGATTTCATGAGCGATACCTGCGGTCAGCTCTCCCAGAGCTGCGAGCTTTTCCTTGGTGACGAGCTGCGCCCGTGTCGCTTGTAGCAGGCGGATGTGTTCTTCCAGCTCCCGGGTTTTATCTTGCAGGGATTGAGTGCGCTCCTGCACCTTTTGCTCGAGGAATTCGGCCGCTTGCTGAATCTGGCGATTACGCTCTTCAAGAAGGTCCAGCATAGTATCAAACTGTTCGGCTAACTCGCTCAGTTCGTCATGATTTTCCATCATGCCGATGCGTTTACGCTGTCCAGCTTTTACCGCTTTTACAACGCTATGGATGCGGCGTACGGGTTGAATGACCAGTCCTGCACTGCGCAGCACCAGAATAGAGGATATAAAGGTTACGACTGCAATTGAGCCGATCAACTCAATCAGGTTTTGGTGGTAGATACTGGTGTAAGGCTGCTCCAGAAATCCGGTATATAGCATACCGATGCGCTTACCAGACAGGTCTTCAATGGGCTTGTAGGCAGAGATGTACCAATCATTAACTACAAAGGCACGGTCCACCCAGCCTTCACCCTTTATCAATACTTTTCGATGCACATCATAAGACACCTTGGTCCCCAGGGCCCGCGTCAAACCACCTTGTTCAAGAATGCCGGGTTCCTGAGGCACGTTAGTACTGATGCGTACATCATCCAGAAACAGGGTGACGGTACCAATACCACCTGCGGGCAAAGTGCCTGGGCGATAAACCAAGTCTCGAATCTGATCCACGAAGTCGTTATTACGATTCAGTAACCGACCCGTATCCAGTACAGCGATGACTTCGCCTTGCAGGTTGACCACTGGCTGCAGGGCGCGAATAAACATACCCCGTGTTTCATGAGATTTCCTTACCGGCAGAGCTCGTGGTGTCACCTGAAGCTTGATCTGCATCGTTGGAATAAGGTCGGGCTCAATCATGGCGATCTCGTCCTGATCGATCAGTTGTAACCCCACCTGAGCCTGACCTTGCATCACTTCAGCAGCAATTTTAGCCAGGCTATTTTCTTTAAGGAGTCGATCCCCCATACCTTCTACTGGTAAAAGGCGAATAAAGTCTACTTTATGCAGGTTCTTGTAGTCATATAGCTGTTGGGCGATACGCATACTGTCGCTATTTTTCAGCGATTCTTTTAAGCGTCTGCTTTGACTGAGTTGATTAAGAGTGCTGAGATCTTTTTCTTCCAGAATATTAAGTATGCCCTGAGCTACCGATAGATCTGCTTGTACCTTTCGATACAGCTGGTCTGCAGAGTAGGTACTGGCCCAGTATGTAGTCATACCGATTAAGGTGACCAGAATAAGGACGACTGGGGTTAGTGTTAACCCCAGTATTTTAAGGCGGATCGATGTACGCATGGTGCTCCGGGTTATGCAAAAATTCCCTTACATCTTGTCGTTAATGTGTTGAGTGATCGTAATGATCAGCTGTAACTGGGCCAGTGAGCAAATAACTTGTGTGTTACTGATCGTGTGCCAACAGTGAGTGTGCTAACAACAAAAGCCTCTTAGGAATCTGATTGACTGGTTTCATCCCAAGCCTGCAATTTTCGATCCAAAGTTTTTCGAGAAATGCCTAACTGGCGGGCTGCTGCTGATTTATTGCCTTGGTGGTCTGCCAGGACCTGTAAAATATGATGTTTTTCAACCTCTTCCAGCGGCCATTCGCTTGGGAAGCCTCGACCAGAAGGCTGGTTAGGGGGGGATTCCATGGCTACTTTATTCTGTTCCGGAAAACTGTCGATGGGCAGGCGGCCCAAAAGGATGCAGCGTTCGACAAAATTCTTCAGTTCACGAATATTGCCTGGCCAGCCATAAGCCATCATGGCTTCCAGGTCTTCATGGGCAAATGGTACGGGAGGCAGGCCCAGCTCTCGGGAGAGTTTGCGTGAGAAATTATGTACCAGTGTTGGAACGTCTTCACGACGATCACGCAGCGGTGGCAGCGTTAGCGTGAGTGCATTGAGACGGTAGTAAAGGTCTTCCCTGAAGCGACCTTCTTTGACTTCCTCTTCCAGATTGCGGTTGGTTGCTGCGACAATACGCACATCTATACTGACTTCCTGTTCGCCACCTACGGGACGTACCGCTTTCAGCTCCAGTACCCGTAATAACTTGGCTTGCATGCCTAAAGGCATCTCGCCAATCTCATCCAGAAACAGAGTGCCACCGTTAGCAAAGGTAAACAGGCCTTCGCGGGCCTTTTGTGCACCGGTAAAGGCTCCCTTGGTATGACCAAACAGCTCACTTTCCAGAATATCCGGGGCAATGGCTCCACAGTTAATGGGAACAAAGGCTCCGGTGCGCCCGCTGTACTGATGTAATGCACGAGCGGCAAGCTCTTTACCCGTGCCGGATTCACCCTCTATCAAGACGGCAGAAGGAGTGGGTGCTACACGTCGGATGATGCTATCAACTTCCTGAATAGCCTGGCTTTCACCCAACATGGCGCTGCCGGAGCTATAGACAGAGTTGACCTCCCGGCGCAGGACAAAGTTTTCTCTGGCTAGCAAGCGACGCTCGAGGCATCGATCAATGGCCGTAGTCATCTGCTCCAGACGGAAAGGCTTCAGGATAAAATCGCTGGCACCGGCGCGTAGGGCTTCTATAGCCGTTTCCAGATCGGCGTAGGCGGTCATAAAAATTATATCGCTGCGCTTTTCTCCTTCATCAATGGCCTCATGCCACTCGATACCTGAACGGCCTGGCAGTTTGATATCACAGATCAGCAGGTCAAAGTGGCAGCGTTTACGAATCTCTTCAGCGGTTTCAATGCTGTCGGCGGACTCAACCAGGGCAAAGCGCTTACTTAACGCTTTGACCAGAAAATTGCGCATACCGGGTTCGTCATCGACAATCAGTACAGACACTGCGGGCAGATTGCACAGAGACAGTGTCTGTGTGTCGCTCTGATGGGAGGTTTCCTTTGAGGTCATAATTTTTTTATTCGTTATCAAGCTAGTTACTTTAAGCAGATTGGCTGGATAAATGTCTTATATTTGCCAAGAGGCGCTCGGAAAATATTGGTACATCGGTTTAAGAGCTTGTCGGTTTATTTCTAGCAATTCCAGTTGTTTGCTCGGTTTTTAAATTTGTGTTTGAGCAAAAATACTCTGATGTTCTGCTGTCTATACTATAGCAATGAATGAACACCGTATGTTGTTGGGCTACTACTTGTGTTCAGGTGCTTAAACTCTTTTCCACATTAGTTTAACCAGTTTTGTTCTCTCCACTTTAATTTTTATTGATAGGACATAAAGATACAGGGTGTTGATGGGTTGTGTCATTTTGTCCTATTGAAGCCCCCGGAAAAATGCTGTCACGGTAAATGGGGCTATTTAATTTTAATTCAACAACGTTATAGCGCTGCTTTCCCACTATGGCATCCATTTTGCTCTTGTGGGGTAGCCATGATAACAAATTATCCACTTTGGGGCATATTAGAGGGGTTTAATAAAAAATGAGAAAGTTTACACGTCTACTCGCAGCAGCGGTTATTACTGCCAGTGCATCGTTTCAAGCGATGGCGGAAGATTTAGGTATCGTACGTTTGGCAACAACAACCAGTACTTATAATTCAGGTTTATTGGATTACTTGCTCCCTGACTTTGAGAAAGAGCACGGTGCGACAATTCAGGTTATTGCTGTCGGTACCGGTAAAGCGCTGCGTATGGGGCGTGATGGTGATGTGGATGTTGTTATGACTCATGCGCCAAAAGCAGAAGAGAAATTCGTTAACGAGGGATATGGTGTTAATCCTCGTGGTTTGATGTACAACGACTTTGTCTTAGTTGGCCCGAAGAGTGATCCTGCAGGTGTCAAGGGTTCTCAGGATATCAGTCAGGCGCTGGGTAAGGTTTCTGCGAATAACGCGTTGTTTGTGTCCCGCGGTGATGACTCAGGTACCCACAAGAAAGAGTTGAATCTTTGGAAGCAAACCGGGGTAAAACTGCCATTTGATGGCTACCGTGAAGTGGGTCAAGGTATGGGTAAGGTGCTACAGATTAGCTCTGAACTGCAGGGGTATACGCTGACTGATCGTGGTACTTGGCTGGCCTATAAAACTAAAGTAGATCTGGAAATTGTATCTGAAGGCGATGCACGCCTTTTTAATCCTTATCAGGTTATTATCGTAAACCCTAAACGTCATCAAGATCTTAATACTAAAGGCGCAGAAACTTTAAGTAAGTGGTTAGTGTCAGATAAAACCCAAGATAAAATTAACAACTTCCGCCTGCATGGTGAGCAGCTGTTTGTAGCTAATGCTAAAGACTAATTTATTGGCTTGTTATTGAATAACAGAAGGTCTTTTTTTGTTATTAAGTGATGGCTAATAAGTGAGGATTTTGAAGTGTTTAAACGATCTCAGTGCTATTGATTTTGGCCAGATTTGGTTTAATGGCAATAGTGTCTGAGATTTGTTTGTTTTAGTAATGGCTTGATTGCAATTCACTTGAGTACATTGATACGGTAATGATTAATACAGGTCGTTAATTGAGCTGTTTGTTGCCGGTATTAACGTCAGAGCCGTTCTTCGATTTGTTTGGAATTTTTTTTGGCTAGTTTGACAGAAACCTTTATACATGCGCTTGAGCTGCTGGTCTCTGGGGATGAGAAGCTCTGGACGATCATCGGTGTTTCGTTTCGTGTCTCTCTGCTGGCGCTTATGACAGCAGCAATTCCCGCAACCTTGATCGGTTTTGTATTGGCCTATTGGCGTTTTCCAGGGCGTTGGCTTCTGCTCTCAATGACGCACACATTGATGGCTGTGCCGACGGTGGTGGTAGGGTTGATTCTGTTTATGCTGCTCTCTCGCAGTGGGCCTTTAGGAGATTGGCGGCTGCTGTTCACGCAAGACGCTATGATTATCGGTCAGATCTTGCTTTGTTTGCCTTTGCTGGTATCTATGACTCATACCGCTTTTCAGAGTGCGGATAAGCGGGCCTGGGAAACGGCACGCATGTTGGGTGGTCATCCATTACGCTGTTTATGGGTATTGATGCATGAAGTGCGTTACGCCTTGATTGCCAGCTTGGTTGCGGCTTTTGCCCGCATTATCGCTGAGGTCGGCTGTGCCATGATGGTCGGTGGTAATATTTTGAATTATACCCGAAACATTACCACTGCGATTGCTCTGGAGACTCTAAAAGGAGAGTATGCTCAAGGGATTGCTCTGGGGCTGGTGCTGTTTCTGCTGGCTATGGTGCTAAATCTTGGGATGGCACTTCTCAGAGGGCGGGGCCAGTTGAGAAATAGGTAGCATAGGACAGTCAGGTTGTTAAAGAAGCGTAATATAGGAGCGGTGGCTAAGTTATGACAAGTGAGTTAAACCTGGAGTTGGCTGATCCGAAAAATCGACTCAAGGTGACAGCTGTTGCTCATATTAAAGGTCTCAAGCATGCCTGGAACCGTGATCGAGTGCTGTTTGATATTGATGATGCGATCTGGCTTAAAGGTCAAGTGGTATGGTTACAGGGAGAAAATGGTACTGGTAAATCCACTTTAATGCGCTTGATGGCGGGATTAGAAGGTGTTCAACAGGGAGCTGTGAGCTTTCCCTGGCATAATACAGGCTGGCTTCGTGCCAGAGGGCGAGGACAGATCTGTTACCTCCATCAAACGCCTTATTTGTTTGCTGGTACAGTTCAGAAAAATCTTGATTTCGTCTTGAATAATCTGCCAAGAAAAAGGCGGGCCCAGGCGCTGGAGCGTCTGGAGCATGGCTTAGAGATGGCGGCGCTGACTCATTTAGTGGAGCAAGATGCGAGTACTCTTTCTGGTGGTGAAAGGCAAAGGCTTGCCCTTTTACGGGCTTGGTTACTTCAGCCCAGAGTGTTACTCTTAGATGAACCTGCAGCTAATCTGGATCATAAGTCTGTAACCCTAATGAAGCATATTGTATTGAATTTATTAGAAAAAAATACTGATATTATGCTCAGCTCCCATCAAAATTGCGATCTTACTTCTCTCTGTAATCATGCATGGCAGATTGAGAATGGCCTGCTTTATGCTTGATTGAGCTTTGAGCGGATTAGAATAAATAGTGTTGCAGATATCTAAAATGGTAGAAAGCCCTGTGCAACGTGCGTATGGCCTTTTCATTAAGAAAAGATAAAGATGTTATTTTATGACATTTTTACCTCTTTCCGATAACTGGGTATAAGCTGGGAAGGGATCTTCTACTTTATGTGGATTAACAGGCTGTCAGCCTGTTAGTAGAACTTTCAAGCGAGATCATTATGACAAAGCAAAGGGTTACTGCAGTAGTTCTGGCCGGAGGTCGGGGTCAGAGAATGGGGGGGCAGGACAAAGGCTGGGTTATTTTTCGTGAAAAGCCTATGATTCAGCATGTTCTGGAACAGATTGACCCCCAAGTTGATCATATCATCATTAATGCGAATCGTAGTTTTGAGCGTTATCAGGCCTTAGGTCATCCTGTTATTGAAGATGGTGTTGAGGGGTTTCACGGTCCTCTGATGGGTATGTTAACGGGTCTCAAACACTCTGCAAATGACTGGGTTTTATTTGTGCCCTGCGATACACCTGCGTTACCTTCGGACTTGGCAGAACAACTCCTCAATGCAGCAAAAGAGAGCGGTGCTGATATTGCGGTTGCTCATGATGGCGAACGTTTGCAGCCGGTAATTGCTTTATTGCATAAATCACTGTTGCCAAGCTTGGAAGTATGGCTGGAAGAGGGTAAGCGAAAAATTGATCGCTGGTTTATGCAGCACAAAATGATTGTAGTGCCATTTGAACATGGTCAAGAGGTTTTTATGAACCTTAATACCCCGGTCGATTTGAAGCAGAATGAATCGCCGTTATGTGCGTAATTGGCGAAATAACAGCTAACATCTACTCATAACGAGCTTATTAGCCGCTGAAATTGAGCTAGAGAGTTAAAATAGATTCATGCTAAGGCTTAATCAGAAGTGGCACTTGATTGGGCCTTAGTTTTTTGGATGCTTTCATACTGCATTGGGCTGTTTGAGTGCCAGCTTCTCTGCTAGAGCCGCACTCGTTGCTCTTTTCCACTTTTAGCCTGTCTTCTTTACGTTTTGATACCTTCTTATCTGTTTTACAGAAGCCAAATCTTTTTACCGTAATCTCATTTCTTGTTGGTGGCGTTTCTGAATAGCCCCAATGTGTCCCGAAATATTTTTTCTTAGGACATTTTGACCCGTGGCGACCCAAAATCGAACGGTGCCTCAGTGTTTATGGAACATTTTAGAGCTTTTTTGACTTTGTTCAGGTCTGCTTTGGTACACTCTTTGCCATTTTAATAACCATAAGAAATAAATTATGACATCTTGTTCATATTGTGAGCCCAATAGCTTCGGCGCTATGCTGAGCAAAATGACGTATAAGAAGAAAGGTAGAGATTAATGCCAGAGTTTCCATTACCTGTTTTAGGTTTTGCCGCCTTTAGTGGTACAGGTAAAACAACATTGCTGAAACAGCTGTTACCAGTGCTGAAACAGCAGGGAATTCGGGTGGCAGTGGTGAAACACGCCCACCACAACTTTGAGACCGATAAGCCAGGCAAGGACAGCTATGAGCTACGTAAGTCTGGGGCTGCACCTATGCTGATCACTTCCAGCCAGCGTATGGCGATGATGATGGATTTTGATGAGGTAAAAGATCCCTCTTTGACGGAGATGATCGACTATCTACCACTGCATAAACTGGATTGTGTATTGGTCGAGGGGTTTAAGCATGTGCCTTTCAATAAGATTGAGCTGCATCGCCCTGTGATGGAAAAAGAGGTGTTAGCGCTGAGTGATCCAAATATTATCGCTATTGCGACCGATGATATCGAGAAAGTGAGCAGTGTTAAGCCTGAACTGCCCCACTTGGATCTGAACAATATTACTGAGCTGGCTGATTTTGTCTGTACTGAAGTTGAACGCCAAAAGCAGCTGTTAGCGACGGGTAAGCAGGCAGCCGGTTCAAATGCCTCTGGAGCAGAGCTATGAATCAATCCATCAGTTGTTTTGATGCTCCGGCACAGATGAGCGTTGAGCAGGGAAAACAGGCCTTGCTTGATGAGATGCAGCCTATTACTGAACATCAGTTTTGTTCGATTGAACAGCTGGTCGGTAAAGTCCTGGCAGAAGATATTATTTCACCGGTAAATGTACCGGCCCAGACCAATTCAGCGATGGACGGTTTTGCGATTCACCTACCCAATCGTAAACCAAGCCTGGGTAATGAGATAAGCCTGCCCTATCCCAGTGAATACAAACTGGTGGGGCAAGCTTTAGCTGGACATGGTTTTGACGCTGAGCTGGCCGAGGGTGAGGCGGTGATGATCACAACAGGTGCGCCTTTACCTTCTGGTGCAAATACTGTTGTGATGAAAGAGTTTGTTAATGTTGCAGAGGGTTTTATCAAGCTGCAGCGCCCCGATGCAGTAGCGTTGAATGATAATATTCGTCAGGCTGGTGAAGATTTAGCTCAAGGCAGTTTAGCGCTGAGTAAGGGTACACGCATTTTTGCTCAGCATCAGGGCTTGTTAGCTTCTCTGGGGTTCAGTGAAGTCAAAGTGATACGCCCACTTAAGGTTGCCTTGTTTTCCACTGGTGATGAGGTGGTCGCGCGGGGGCAGCCTCTGCCAAAAAACAGCATTTATGATACCAATCGTTTTACTCTGCAAGGACTGCTAAATGGCTTGCAATGCGATATTACCGATTTGGGCATTATTCAGGATGACGAAACCAGTTTGGTTAATACCCTGTCTAAAGCGGCAGAAAATCATGATGTAGTGATCTCTTCCGGTGGTGTTTCCGTTGGTGATGCAGATTACATCAAATCAGCATTGGCCCAGGTGGGGGAGATCGGTTTTTGGCGTTTAAATATTCGCCCCGGTAGACCTTTTGCTTTTGGCCGCTTGGGTAAAGATGAGCAAAAAGCACTGTTTTTTGGTTTGCCGGGGAATCCCGTCGCAGTGATGGTGACTTTTTTGCAACTGGCGCAGCCTGCATTGCGTAAGTTAGCCGGTGAGAGCCGTTGGCAACTGACTCCTATTCCTGCACTTGCCCAGGAAACGATGCGCAGCCGTCAGGGGCGTACTGATTTTCATCGCGGTATTTTTTCCGTGGATGCCAGTGGTCAGCTTGTGGTGCGGACAACCGGAAGTCAGGGCTCTGGTATTTTGCGCTCCATGGTTGAGGCCAACTGTTTGATTGAGATTCCTGATGAACAACAGGGCATTCGGGCGGGTGAGAAGGTGATGATTCAGCCTTTCTCGGACCTGATTTAGTCTGATTCAGCGTGTACAGTGCAAGCGCATTGGAATTGAATAAGTTGAGATTAAAGCTGTTTTGGTCTCTTTATGTGTCGATCAACGCAGCTTAAAAATAACGATAAAGAGAATAAAGAATGAGTGATCAGCTGTTAACCCCAGGCTTTACCCATCTGGATGATGAAGGTCATGCCAGTATGGTGGATGTGACGGAAAAAGCCGTGACTCAACGAGAAGCTGTTGCCGAAGCGTATGTGCAGATGCAGCCTGAAACTCTGCAGTTAATTGTGTCTGGTGGACATAAAAAAGGTGACGTACTGGCTGTGGCTCGCATTGCTGGTATTCAAGCAGCTAAACGTACCAGTGATTTGATCCCTCTGTGCCACCCTTTAATGCTGACTAAGGTGGGTGTTGAGCTCACTCCTGAGCCAGAGCGTGATCGCATTCGTATCGAAGCGATCTGTAAGCTGGCGGGGCAGACTGGTGTTGAGATGGAAGCGCTTACTGCAGCTTCTGTTGCGGCACTCACCTTATACGATATGTGTAAAGCCGTGGATAAAACCATGGTGATCTCAGGTACAAAAGTGCTGGAGAAAAAAGGTGGTAAGTCCGGCCATTGGGTGCTGGAGAGTGATTCCTCTGCGCCTGTAGAAGAGAGAAAAACTCAACCTGCTGTCACATCAGTACTTCCACAAGAGATCTTCGAGCCTGAAGTAAGAAAAGGTTCACCAACCATTCAGGTCAAGTTCTTTGCTCAGCTCAGGGAGCAGGTCGGTATGGACGAATACCAAGTGCCGATGAACCAGCTGGAAAAATATACCGTGGCTGGTGTGAAGCAGTGGTTGCTGGCACAGCACCCTAATTGGGATACCTTTCTGACTCAGAAAAGCCTGCTGACAGCGGTTAATCAGAATATGGTCAAAGGTGATGCAGGTATTAATGAAGGGGATGAACTTGCCTTTTTCCCACCGGTAACAGGGGGATAAGTTGTGAGTCGTTTCAGTGTTTCTGTCCAAAGTGAAAGTTTTGATATTGGCCAGATCAGTGCCGATATCAGTGAGGGCCGCACCGATATCGGGGCTATTGTAAGTTTTACGGGTTTGGTGCGGGATTTCAATGAAAAGCCCGATGTGACGGCATTGACGCTGGAGCATTATCCGGGAATGACGGAATCCGCCCTGGATAATATTATCCAGCAGGCTTGCGAACGCTGGCCTTTACAGGATGTGCGGGTGATTCATCGGGTTGGGCGTTTAACACCAGGTGATCCTATTGTCTTGGTGGTGACTGCTTCGGCTCATCGTCTGGCGGCTTTTGATGCCTGTGCTTTCATTATGGATTACCTGAAAACCCAAGCGCCATTTTGGAAAAAAGAGAACACGGATTATGGTGATTACTGGGTTAGTGCCAGGGAGTCAGACCAGAATGCCGCTGCTCGTTGGGTAGAAAACACTGAAACAACGGAACACGTCAATAGCAAGGCTCAGGAGGTGAATCATGAATCGGCCTGAGCTTTTTGATCCTGCGCAGACAAGTGATCAAAAGACCAGCATTAAAGCTGCTGAGCTAGATCAATCCTTAGTGGTAAAAGATGACACAGGTCGTGATATTTTGGTGGATCGTTTTGGCCGCCAAGTGACTTATTTACGCATATCCGTAACGGATCGCTGTGATTTTCGCTGCGTTTACTGTATGAGTGAAAATATGACCTTCCTGCCCAGAGCTCAGGTTCTGGAGTTGGAAGAGTTAGCATTGATCGCGCAGGCTTTTGCAGAGCTGGGTACGCGTAAAATTCGTTTAACCGGTGGTGAGCCTTTGGTTAGACGTAATATTATGCAGCTAATTGAACATATTGGCGGTATGGAGCAAATTCACGATTTTGCGATTACTACCAATGGTTCTCAGCTGGAATCAAAAGCCTATGATTTGCAGGAAGCGGGCCTGGATCGTATTAATATCAGTCTGGATTCACTGCAGGAAGATCGATTTCGCAGTTTGACCCGTACCGGAAATCTGCAGCAGGTGATCAAAGGCATTGATGCTGCGGCCAGGCAAGGCTTTAAACGTATTAAGCTCAATGCAGTCGTGCTTAAAGGTCGGAATGATGATGAGATCTTGCCGCTGTTAGAGTTTGCGATCGAACGCGGTATCGATATCAGTTACATTGAAGAGATGCCTCTGGGGCAGATCAGTGAGCATAAACGGGAAGAGACGTACTGTTCCAGTGATGAAGTACGTGAGGTGATTGAGCAACGTTACAAATTGGTACCTACTACCGAAAATACTCAAGGGCCATCCCGTTATTATCAGATTCCAGGTTTAGCCACACGTGTGGGCTTTATTTCACCTCATAGCCATAACTTTTGCGATACCTGCAACAGAGTGCGTTTAACGGCTGAAGGGCGTTTGCTGCTGTGTTTAGGGAATGAGCACTCCGTTGATCTAAGAGCTATTTTGAGAGCTAATCCAGGCGAGATCGAACCGGTTAAACAAGCCATTATTCAAGCGATGGATCTTAAACCTGAGCGCCATCACTTTAGTACCGATGGCGATGTGCAAGTGTTGCGCTTTATGAATATGACAGGGGGTTAATGGCTCCTTGTCATTATTATCATTACTAATCAATCCTATAGAGTATTAGCCTTATCCTACCCTGATGTTATTTAGCCTTTACGGCCTTATGTAATATTCTGTAATTGAGTGTAATACTCTCAATAGAGCCCCGGTATTAGCATTTCATCGTTGACCTCTTCAACGCTCTGAACCTCTTTCTTGATGGATAAGGATTATCATGAAAATCAAATTACCGGCAAAGTTCTGGCTGCCCGTCATGCTGTCAGCAACACTGCATGCTCATGCTGGCGAAAACTCAACCACCAGCTCTACTCCTTCCGATACTCATTGTAAGGCTGATGCCAGTTGGTTCCCTCATAGTCAGACTCCAATCCCTGATGGTCGTGATTTCGATGGTAAAACTAACTGTGAATTTCACCGCTGGGCCTGGCAAACATTTTTATGGCTAACACAGAAAGATAAAAACGGCGAACCCGTTTTCGTCAATATGCAGTCACCTTATGATGTATTGGGTATGGAAGACCGTGAGAGCCTACAGCCAGTATTGAATAAATCCCAAACACCTCACTCTATGGATGAGTATTTACAAGCGGGAACTGAAGGAATAATGATCGATCAGAATGGTCGGGCAATTTATTACAATCAGTATCTAAATGATGAGTTTGTTACCTTTATTAATGAGAAAAAACTGACAGATCCTCAGAGTGTGCAAAAACTTGATCCTGAAACGGAGTTCCCTGTTGATGCTATTGAGCTGAAAGCATCCTGGAAAATAGTGGAGGAGGGTGAAGACGCTTCTGATTTCTTCACCATGAAGTCTTCTGTTTATAAGCTGGTAAACAAAAACGGTAAGATTATCGTTGATAATACCCAGAAAATTGATGTCACTCTGGCAATGGTTGGTTTCCATATCGGTGGCGTGGTAAAAGGCCATCCTGAGATGATCTGGGCGACTTTTGAGCATAAAGATAACGCTCCAGATGTTCTTGCCAAAGGTATACGCACAGAGGTAGAGCCAGATACAGTCGTGTCAGATAAAGACTGGACTTTTTATAAAGCAGGTACCCCCTTCTATGCCTGTAATGTCAATCCTGCCAACTCGCCATCATTAGTCCTGAATGAAGAACAGCAAACATTATCTCCCATTACCCAGGTATGTCGACAGTATGCTTACGGTAATGACCCAAGCCAGACGGACTTTTCAGTACCAACCAATATTAAAGTGATTCAGCAACTGAATAAGAGCGTGCTGGCGAATCTGGATAAGAGTGACGTCTGGTCAAACTATTTTGAAGTAGGTGCTATCTGGTTTAAAGGTGCTAATCGCTTAAAACCGGGCATGGATCTGGCCGAGGATACAGATTCTAATTATCCTGTGGGCTCACCAAAACACCAGTTGTTGATTGGTTCTCTGAAATTGTCCAACTCAACCATAGAAACCTTTACCCAGCGGGCCAATACGATGGACAACTGCTTCCGTTGTCATAACACTCAGTATCGCCTGCCACCATCCGGTAATACAGATCTTCAGCCACTTAAAGCAACCAATCTGAATATCAGCCATGCGTTTATGAATATCTACTTCTGGTCCCAGGAGATGCAGCTGAGAGACAAGTAGTCAACTCTGAGCGCTTAGGACAAAAATTCACGCATTAACTTTGATTTTTCAGTAATGAATTCAGATTAGAGAGTATATAACGATGACTGAAACAATTTTTCGTGTTCATCCGGCGATTAACTTTGCACGGGTAGGTAACAGTCCCGAGTATTACATTGCCCCGGAAACCGCTGCTGGTGAAGTAATTGATGAAAACACGGGTTTATTTGGCGGCTTGCCAACCAAGCCGGGTACTGAAAATACCCCGATCACAGCTGAAGACTTCCGTGATGCTAAAGGTCAGGTAAAGCGTCAGGCTGCACGTTTTAAGATTTTTGCTTACGATCAGCTACAAAATAGTTACCCATCGGAAGATCCGGGTCGTGAAGTTAAGATCGGTGATCAGGTGGGTGGCAAAACCATTAAAGATATTATTTGGATGGTGCATCTGGCTAACAAGAAAAATAATAACTACCAGATTGCCAGCCCGATTAAAGACAGTTCAGGTAAGGTGATCGGTGAAGAAGAGGGGGTTGCCCCATACGAAAATGGTAATACCCCGCCGATCCGCAATCCGAGTTATGGTCCAGAGCTAGGTGCTCCAGAGCGGCTTAGGAAACTGGTGATTGATGCCGGTCCACGTACAATTGTATCGTCTGCTGCTTCTGATCAGGTGGTGGACTTTAACAGGAATACGCAGGCGAGCCATATTGGACAAAATGGTGTTGTTCAGCCCGTGGCTGATTACCCTATAAGTTTCCCAGGTGATCATTTTGAAAATGTTAATACTAAGAATGGCACCATAGAAACTTTGGGCGAGCTGCAGATTGAAGAGGGCAGTGGACGTCTGATAGTGACCGGCGGCTACGGTAATACCTTTGCTTTTAAGGATGCAGACGGCAAAGACCCTAAATTAGATCACGCGATTGATAATGATGGGTGGTTTGATGATGTATCAGATGGGCCTGTGAATGCTACTGTAGTCTTTGATGATGGCTCAACCAGTGATGTCGTTGCAGGCTGGTTTGTCTGTACTGACCCTTCCTACGCACCACAAACCCGTAATGTAGTCTCCACCTGGGATGATATGTTCAGTGCTTGGGTTGAGGAGTTGGATCTGATTCCAAGTTTGTTCAAAGACGGAAAGTATCAGACGGACTATAAGTCGGCTTTCTACGCAGATGTTCTGCCTGTATTCCATGGTGCGTTTTTGCAGCGTTGGAACACTAACCTACCAGGTAAAGGCGTGAGTGGGCATAATTGGGTGGCCCAGATTAAGCCCGCAGATGATCCAAAAGCTAAAATTCCAAACTTTGATGCCTTGATTCGTGACCCTAATGACCCTAAGCAAGATGGTCAGGGAGTAAAAATGCCTTTGGCACTGGGCGATGCGCAGAGAAGCTTTTTGTCGTTGTCCCGTACACAGTATTTCTTATTGAAGCAGTGGTATGAAGGCCAGAGCGAGCCTTACGGTCCTGTATTAGGTGAAGGTGAGAAGCTGGACCGGGTTGTACTGCTAAACTGTTTGGGTGGCCGTTTCTCTCCAGGTATTGATCTCACCTTTATTGTACGTGATGTAAATCTGTTTAATCAGAACTGGCGCGGTGAAACCGGTCCTTTCCGTATTAACCTGCAGGCTATGGATTACAGTACCGCAACCCAAGCTAAGCCATTCCTTCAGGAGGGGTATGTGCCTCTGCGTAATGCTCCGGTGGAACCTGGTGATCTGAGCAAATTTATGTCTCAGCCATGGCATACCGATTACAACAGTTGTGCGGTACACGAACCATCACCGAACCCGGAATATAACAATACGCTGTATTGGTCATGGCCGGCTCAACGTCCTGTTCAGGTGCATCCGGTAGGTCTTTGTACCTATGATGAGGAAAATAAAGTCTGGAATTTGGGTGGGCAGCTATTCAGTGTGCGTGGTGATGGGGAAGGTGAAGAAAACTTAACCCATACCTATCTGCCTCAGAATGTCGGTCGTTACCAGAACTATATGGATTTCCTGGAAAACTGGCACCGAACCGGTTTTATTATTCAGGGTATTCAGATTGCGGATGAACATGGCGGTAACTATGGCCAGGATAAGTTCCTGGAGGTGGCTAGCCAGTTCAAAGGCCCTGGTGATGTTGTTCAGCCCTGGCCGACCGCAGCATTGAATGCTGATGATGACTGATCTTAATACCGCTGCACGGCATATCAGTGCCGAACAGCAAGCACCGCTGACCATCGCCATTATTGGCGGTGGCCCAGCGGGCCTTGCCTCGGCGATCTTTCTGCGGAGTAAATTGTCAGCGGATTGCTCTATTCTGTTATTTGATAGTCAGAAAGAAGACAAACTCAAGGTGGGAGAGAGCATTCCTCCTGCAGCCACGCCTGTATTAAGAAAACTATTTGGTGAGCAGCTCAAGTCTATATTTGCTGAACATCTGGAGTGCCCCGGTAGTATCTCTCTCTGGGGCAGTGATACGCCGGGCCATAACGACTTTATCTTTGAGTTGGACGGCGCAGGTTACCATCTAAACCGCACACTTTTCGAACAGCAGTTAAAACAGCGAGTGCTATCGGCTGGTGTTGTTTGTCATGATCAATACCGCCTGTGCAATATAGAGCCAAACAACTCTGGTTTTACACTGGAGTTCGCCACCGCAGAAGGCAATCAACAATGGGATGCCGATTTTGTAGTGGATGCCTCTGGAGCTGGCTCATTTTTTACCCGCAAGTTAGGTGTGGCACGTAACATCTTAGATTCGGTACTGTTTCTATGTGCTGAATTTGATCTGCCTGACAGCATTGATATGCTCGATCATACTCTGGTCGAAGCGGTTTCTGATGGCTGGTGGTATTCCGCTCGTTTGCCACACAATAGATTAATGGTCACTTTTTGTACTGATGCTGAACATGTAAAACTCAGTGCCTGTGATCAGGCAGAATTCTGGTTGGAAAAGCTCAAGCAAACAAGTTGGTTGCAGAGTCGCATACCTATGGCAGAGATAGCTGAGCAGATGAGTGAAACCACTATTATCACCCGTGCGGCCACCTCTTTTATTATGTCTAATGTTATTGGTGAGCGTTGGTTGGCGGTAGGTGATGCAGCTTGTGGCTTTGATCCTATCTCTTCTGCAGGAATCACCAAAGCCTTGTTGCAGAGCGAACGGGCGAGTAGTGCAATCTCTGAGTGGGCAGGGGGAAGTATGGATGCTTTATCCGGTTATCAGGATCAGGTATTTAATGATTTTAACCAGTATGTTGGGTTACGCTCTCAGCTTTATGCCAGTGAAACGCGTTTTGCCGGTCAGCGTTATTGGTCGCAACGTGTTTTCTGATCGGGGCTTAATGGGTTAAGCATAAGGGTTCCAGATAATTTCAAGGTTATCTGGAGGTTACCTCTTGGCAGGTATCGTGAGGGTGATATTATTTGGCGAGTGTTTTAGCGGGGTCGGTATTGATAGCTTGGATGATGTTTTTGGTCACGGTTAACCCTCATTTCCGGCCGGATATTGACCACATAAATTCTTCCCGTAAAAATACAAACCTCAGGAGGAGGTCAAAATGAAAGGACTTTACGCAGATTTAACCAAGCTCACCAATCGCCATGGCACTAAAGGTCTCGTGCTGCTAATCCTGCTGCACTTTGGTTGCTATACCTTGCTCACTGATCTGGTATCTCTCTTTATCGATGCATCGCCCTTTGTCAATACCTGGGCAGTGCTGATCTTTTCCTGTGCAATGGTCGCAGCAGAGGTCAGAATTGGAAATCAGTCAAATTTTGAAAAGCAGTAAAAGTGATTGAGGCTTAAACCAAAAAGGCACCTGCTTTAAAGCCAGGTGCCTTTTGCTTCTAATGCGATAAAGCAATCAAAAGTGGATTATGTCCAGCGCTCTGCAAACAGAGGCTTAGGATTATCCAATGCCGCTTGATAAGAGTAAGAGAACGGCTTCAGTGACCTCAGTGCCTCTTCGATGTTCTTATCAGCGCGTAGGGCGAAGCTGTTAAAGCCGCAGCGGCCCATGGCATACAGCTGATCCTGCAGTACATCACCTACCGCGCGCAGTTCGTTGGTAAAACCAAAACGATCACGCAGCTGGCGGCCCAGGGTGTAACCACGACCATCAGTAAATACCGGGAAATCTACCGCGACAACATCCAGCTCTTGCAGTTTGTTGGCTTGCTCGTCGAATACGGTGTCGTTTGGAACCCAAACACCTACTGCTTCAAAAGCAGTCGCATCAAACTCACCAGACAGCCACAGCGGGTAAGGCAGCAGTACTTTACCGGAGGCTGGCAGCTCATCTTCCAGGCCAACCAGTTGCCACTGATCTTCTACAATCTCGCCGTTCAGGATGATCTTAGGCATATACCGCCTCCTTAAATTTCTGTTGGCCAATACGGTGGTAAGCTTCTACAAAGGTTTCGCCTTCAATGCGGTTGTCAACGTAAACCTTCATTACGGTTTCGATCGCGTCGGCAACACGTTCCAGTTTCAGTGCAGGGCCTAAGATCTTACCGATGTTAGCGTCTGTACCTGAGCGACCGCCCAGTGACAGCTGGTAGAACTCTTCACCTTTACGGTCTACACCCAGCAGGCCGATGTTGCCGACGTGGTGGTGACCACAGGCATTCATACAACCAGAGAAATTAAACTCTATCTCACCCAGGTCGTACAGGTAATCCAGATCGTCGAAACGGCTCTGAATCTCTTCTGCTACCGGGATGGAGCGTGCATTTGCCAGGTTACAGAAGTCACCGCCAGGGCAGCAGATCATATCGGTCAGTTTACCGATATTCGGCGTGGCCAGGCCATTTTCTTCCAGGATCTGCCATAGGGTAAACAGATCGGCTTTTTTCACATCAGACAGTACGATGTTCTGGTGATGGCTGATGCGCAGTTCACCGTAGCTGTATTTCTCAGCCAGATCTGCAACCAGATCCATTTGAGCATCTGTAATATCACCTGGGGGGACGCCGGTCTTCTTCAGCGAGATCGTTACCGCCACATAACCGTCTTGCTTGTGCGCAACGGTATTGTTGGTCACAAAGCGAGAGAAAGCTTTGTTGTCAGCACGTTGCTGTTCAAAGTCACCTTCGCTTGGAGAAACTTCGTAATCCGGATCGATAAAGAAACTTTGAGCTTTAGTCATTGCCGCTTCGGTCAAAGTCGATGGACCATCGATCAGGTGTTCCCACTCGGCTTCAACACGCTCGGCGATCTCTTCGATACCCAGCGCTTTTACCATGATCTTAATACGGGCTTTGTACTTGTTATCACGGCGACCAAACTGGTTGTAAACACGCAGAATCGCTTCCAGATAGGTCAGTAGGTGTTTCGCTGGCAAGTTTTCACGTACCAGATCACCGATCATAGGCGTACGGCCCAGACCGCCACCGACGTATACGTCAAAGCCGATACTGCCGTCTTCATTTTTAACCAGTTGCAAGCCGATATCGTGTACACGAATCGCCGCGCGGTCATTTGCAGACGCACAAATAGCGATCTTGAACTTACGTGGCAGGAAGTGGAATTCAGGGTGGAAAGTAGACCACTGACGAATCACCTCACACCAAGGGCGCGGATCTGTCACTTCATCGCGGGCCACACCGGCAAACTCATCGGTTGTGGTGTTGCGGATGGTGTTACCGCTGGTCTGAATAGCGTGCATTTCAACGGTTGCCAGCTCTTCCAGAATATCCGGGGTGTCTTCCAGTTTAGGCCAGTTGAATTGTACGTTCTGACGCGTTGTGAAGTGGGCATAACCTTTGTCGTAAGTACGAGCAATGTGCGCCAGTTTGCGCATCTGTTCAGCACGTAACATGCCATACGGAATCGCGACACGCAGCATAGGTGCATGACGTTGAATATAGATACCGTTTTGAAGACGCAGAGGCAGGTACTCCAGCTCTTCCAGTTTACCGTCCAGATAACGTTGTGTCTGGTCCCTGTGTTGGGCCACACGCTCTGCAATTAACTTATGATCGTAATCGTCGTACTTGTACATTCTTTTTCCTACGACTAGGTAGCTTTAACCACGGTTTGGCTGCGCGAAAACGAATAATGGCAGCTTGAATGAGGGCAAGATATCAGTCTTGCCTTATAATTAAAATGAATTTATATCTATATATTTATTTCAAAATAGAATAATAAATAACGATGCTTTAGCTCGAAAATGTCAGGAGGTCAGCGTCCAGGCTTTTACCCGCCACAGCCAGATAAAGGTGCAGGCATTTAAGGCGCGATAGGCCAGTTGTACCGACCATATACCGACCAGGCCAAAACCCAGATAAGGCCCGAAAACAAAGGCCAGGGGCAGGAAAAATGCCCATTGCAGCGTAACCGACACCATCATCACCAGGCGGCTGGCTCCGGCTCCAAGCAGGGCCTGGGTCAGCACAATCGCGGCGGCGTCAATGATCACCATCACCGCGGTCAGTTGCAACAACGGAGCGCCATACTCTATACCCGAATTTTCGATAATGAATAGCGATAAAATCTCTTTAGGAAAAACTACCAGGGGAATAGCAATCAGGCAGAGCAGGACAACAGCTACTTTTACCACATCCAGCCCCCATTGTTGCGCTTCCAGATCTTTCTGTTGCCCCAGTGCTTTTCCTACCATGCTGGTAGCAGCCATGCCCAGGCCAACGGCTGGCAGAATCATCAATAGCGACAGGTTGACCAGTACATGACCAATAGCCAAGGATAAAGGCCCAATTAAGCCGATAATCCAGAACAGGCTCAGGTAGCCCATGGCAAATAGGGTTTGTTGCAAAGAATTAGGTAGAGATAGGGTTAATAGCCGCCAGCTAATAGGTAGATTGGGTAGGCGTCGCAGAAAACCCTGACGGTGGATCTTGCGCAGGGTATAGATCAGCCATGCCAAAGAACCTAAAAAGATAGAGATACAGGTGCCTAAACCTGCGCCTTCTACGCCTATAGCTGGCAGGCCCAGTTTGCCATAGATCAGGCAGTAGCTAATCAGAATATTGCTCAGGTGGATCAGCAGGATTATCTTCAGATAGACCCCGGAATGATGCATGCCATTCCAGTAGCCGCGAAAAGCGAGATTAATACCGACACCCAGTAGAGCGATAATACGCCACTCCAGATAGGGAATCGCCAGTTCCACCACTGCACCATTACTATTAAGTAACGATAATGCATATTCAATAAAGGGGTAGAAGAGGATGATAATTGGTAAACAGAGCAGAAATGCCAGGATCAAACCCGCATGCAGGGTATCCACTTGGGATTTTTTGCAGCCTGCACCAAAGTGAAAAGCCGTGGTGGATTGCACGCCTGACGATAAACCCAGAATCAACGCCGTAACCACAAACGCTGCATAACCGCCGATCCCTGCTGCTGCCAGAGAGGTGCTGCCCAAGGCTCCAACCATGGCGGAATCCACCAGATTGATCAAACTTTGAGAAAGCATACCGCCCATGATAGGGAGGGCGAGCTTTAAAATCGCTTTTAACCGATCCATGGGAGGAAATAGTCGGGTGCTAAGGGAGGTCGCCAAGGTGGTTATATCGTCCTGGAGTGTTGTGGGCTTTTTTACGCAAAAATCCCTCAATCCTAAGATATGAGGGATTCGTGCTTACTATACGACAAATGCTGTAGCGAGGTCTTTAGTGAAATCCGCTGCAGGCTGCTTTGTCCAGAGTCTTACTCTGCAACTGTTCAGGCTTTTACTCTGGATCGTAAGACAGGACCGACATCAGCCAGCGTTCCATCTCTTCAGTGCTTCTGCCTTTCGCTTCTGCCAGGTTTTCCACCTGATCC
The DNA here is from genome assembly GCF_000422425.1 of Oceanospirillum beijerinckii DSM 7166. Taxonomy (GTDB): domain Bacteria; phylum Pseudomonadota; class Gammaproteobacteria; order Pseudomonadales; family Halomonadaceae; genus Oceanospirillum; species Oceanospirillum beijerinckii. Next base: position 19,146 of record NZ_AULT01000028.1, on the reverse strand, counting down.
TTGTCGATCTTACCGGTACCAAAGTACTTCGCTTCCGGGTGGCCGAAGTACCAGCCACATACGGCTGCCGCTGGAGACATCGCCAGGCTGGAGGTCAGTTCCAGGCCGGTGTTCTCTGTGGCGTTCAGCAGTTTAAACAGCGTTTCCTTTTCTGTATGATCAGGGCAAGCCGGATAACCTGGAGCAGGGCGAATACCCTGATACTGCTCTTTAATCAGGGCTTCGTTTTCCAGTGCTTCATCAGCAGCATAACCCCAGAACTCTTTACGGGTGCGTTCATGCAGGTGTTCGGCAAAAGCTTCCGCCAAACGGTCCGCCAGGGCTTTAACCATAATGGAGTTATAGTCATCACCGGCCTCTTCATAGGATTTCGCCAGTTCATCTGCACCAATACCGGCGTTCACCGCAAAGCCACCGACATAATCGTTCAGGCCGGTGTCTTTTGGTGCGATATAATCAGCCAGGCTCAGGTTTGGCTTACCATCGGGTTTCGGCGTCTGTTGACGAATATGGTGGAAGCGAGAGATCACTTCAGAGCGACTCTCATCGGCATAAACCTCAACCACATCAGCATCCGTAGTATTGGCAGGCCACAGACCAATCACGCCACGTGCTTTAATCAGTTTCTCGTCTATGATCTTATTCAGCATCACCTTGGCATCTTCGAACAGGCTGCGAGCGGTTTCGCCAACCACTTCATCTTCCAGAATCGCCGGGAATTTACCCGCCAGATCCCAGGTCATAAAGAAGGGCATCCAGTCGATACGCTCTACCAGTTTTTCCAGCGGGTAATCGTCAAATACGGTGATGCCTTTTGCTTCGGGTGTCACCGGTGTGAAGTTATCCCAGTCCAGTTTTAGCCTATTAGCCGCTGCATTTTCGTAGCTGATACGATCCGCTTTAGCCCGACGGTTGGCGTTACGAATACGGGTCTCCTCGTATTCCTTGCGGCGACCGGCAATAAAGTCATCACGTAACTCGTCACTTAGCAGCTGACTAGCGACACCTACCGCACGGGAGGCATCGGTGACATAAATCACGGGGCCTTTTTTATACTGAGGGTCGATCTTAACCGCAGTGTGAGCCTTGGAGGTGGTTGCACCGCCAATCATCAGAGGGATGGTAAAGTTCTGACGTTCCATCTCTTTAGCGATATGCACCATCTCATCCAGAGACGGAGTGATCAGACCAGACAGGCCGATAATATCAGCGTTTTCTTCTTTGGCCACTTGCAGAATCTTCTCTGCCGGTACCATTACGCCCAGGTCGATTACTTCGTAGTTGTTACACTGCAGAACCACGCCCACGATGTTTTTACCGATATCGTGTACGTCGCCTTTAACGGTGGCCATAATGATCTTGCCGTTGCTTTCTACCGCACCGGATTTCTCCGCTTCAATAAAAGGCACCAGATGTGCAACAGCCTGTTTCATTACACGGGCGGATTTTACTACCTGTGGCAGGAACATCTTACCGGCACCAAACAGGTCGCCCACGACGTTCATACCATCCATCAGCGGGCCTTCGATCACCTGAATCGGACGGTCTGCTTCCAGACGGGCGGCTTCGGTATCTTCAACAATAAAGTTGGTAATGCCCTTAACCAGTGCATGTTCAATACGCTTATTAACCGGCCAGGAGCGCCACTCCTGATCCTCTTTTTTCTCTTCTGCGCCACTGCCACGGTACTTATCGGCAATTTCCAGCAGGCGATCTGTGCCGTCTTCACGACGGTTCAGGACTACATCTTCCACGTATTCGCGCAGTTCTTCAGGCAGATCATTATAAACCGCCAGCTGACTGGCGTTTACGATTCCCATGGTCATGCCTTCTTTAATGGCGTGGTACAAGAATACCGAGTGAATCGCTTCACGCACCGGGTTATTACCACGGAAAGAGAAAGACACGTTAGATACACCGCCAGACACCATGGCGTGCGGCAGGTTGTCGGTAATCCAGCGGGTGGCTTCAATAAAGTCAACGGCGTAGTTGTTATGCTCTTCAATACCGGTCGCTACCGCGAAGATATTAGGGTCGAAGATAATATCCTCTGCCGGGAAACCGATATCATTGACCAGTACGTCGTAGGAGCGCTTACAGATCTCAACTTTACGCTCAAAGGTATCTGCCTGACCTTCTTCATCAAAGGCCATCACAATAATGGCCGCTCCGTAGCGCATACACAGCTTGGCGTGATGACGGAAGGCTTCTTCACCCTCTTTCAGAGAGATAGAGTTAACGACAGGCTTACCCTGTACGCATTTCAGGCCCGCTTCAATGATCTCCCACTTAGAGGAGTCGATCATAATCGGCACTTTAGAGATTTCAGGCTCGGAGGCGACCAGATTCAGGAAAGTGACCATGGCAGACTGAGATTCCAGCATGCCTTCATCCATATTGATATCGATCACCTGAGCACCATTTTCCACCTGCTCCTGAGCCACTTCCAGTGCGGTATCGTAATCTTCTTCCACGATCAGGCGCTTAAAGCGGGCAGAACCGGTCACGTTGGTACGCTCACCCACGTTCACAAACAGGCTGTTTTTCTCAATGTTGAATGGCTCCAGACCACTCAGGCGACAAGCGGGTTCAATGGTCGGAATCTGACGCGGTTTGTGTTTGGCTACGGTTTTCGCGATCGCAGAGATATGTTCTGGCGAAGTACCGCAACAACCACCGATAATGTTTACAAAGCCACTGGCGGCAAATTCATCAATAATAGCCGCCATCTCTTTACCGGATTGGTCGTATTCACCAAACTCGTTCGGCAGGCCCGCATTCGGGTGCGCAGAAACATAGGTATCCGCTTTGTTAGACAGTTCTTCCAGATAAGGCCGCAGTTCAGTCGCACCCAGTGCACAGTTAAGGCCCACAGACAGTGGTTTGGCGTGACGAATCGAGTTCCAGAACGCTTCTGTGGTTTGGCCGGACAGGGTACGACCGGAGGCGTCGGTAATGGTGCCTGAGATCATAATCGGCAGTTCAATGCCCAGCTCTTCAAATACATCCTGTACCGCAAAGATGGCGGCTTTAGCGTTCAGGGTATCAAAAATGGTTTCGATCAGGATGATATCGGCACCGCCTTCGATCAGACCTTTTGTGGACTCGCGGTAGTTTTCTGCCAGGGTATCAAAATCGATATTACGGAAACCCGGATCGTTTACATCGGGAGACAGAGACGCGGTACGACTGGTTGGGCCTAAGACTCCGGCCACAAAACGTGGCTTTTCTGGCTCCTGCGCCGTTTTTTCATCCGCTGCTTCACGGGCAAGGCGCGCGGCTTCAACATTCAGTTCATAAACCAGTTCTTCCATGCCGTAGTCAGACTGAGACAGTTGGGTGGCATTAAAGGTGTTGGTTTCCAGAATATCGGCACCAGCATCCAGATAAGCCAGGTGCACGGCTTTAATCACGTCTGGACGGGTCAGCACTAACAGGTCGTTATTGCCCTGAATATCGGAGGGCCAGTCTTTAAAACGCTCACCACGGAAGTCTTCCTCGGTGAGTTTATAGCCCTGAATCATGGTGCCCATACCACCGTCCAGGATCAGGATTCGGTCTTGAATGGCTTGTTTCAGTGTGGCGATACGGGTATCCAAATTCATGCTCTTCGGGTCTCCGGTATTACAGAAGCAATAGGGTAATTAGTTGTTTTTTAGCGAATTTCACATTTTAGCAAAAAATGTAATGGATTAAGAGAATAGTTGCTTATAACGACATGAGAGCTTTGCATAATGAATTGAAATTCACTCATCATGCCCAGGTATAAGTTCCTGCAACGTCTGGTGTTGCGAATAACCTATGAATCTATCTAACCAACCATCTAACAATTATCTGCTGGCCAATTACAGTAATAAACATGTGAGTTCAAGAGCTTATGCTTTATCCCTATTTAAATTCTGGTTAAAGCAATAATAAACCTGATTAAAAGACTAGGGCATTTCCAAATGTGTAAAATTGCAATAAAATGGCAGCAATTCATTGTTAACCCAGGTTTGGAATCTATGTCCGGCATTATTGATATTACTGAAAACGCAGAAAACTATCTGGGCGAACTGCTCGGCAAACAAGATGTTGAAGGCATTGGTGTTCGTGTCTTTGTCACACAGCCGGGTACGCCGTATGCAGAAACCTGTTTGGCTTACTGCCGTCCAGGAGAGGAAGAAGTGGAGGATATTCTGCAGGAAGGTTCTCCATTCCCTGTCTATCTGGATAAAACCAGTGCAGCTTACCTGGAAGAAGCGGTGGTTGACTTTAACCCGGATCGTATGGGTGGTCAGCTGACCATTAAAGCACCTAACGCCAAGATGCCAAAAGTGAGCGCGGATAGCCCGCTGGCAGAGCAGATCAATTATGTGTTGTACTCTGATATCAATCCAGGCCTGGCGGCTCACGGTGGTGAAGTGAAGCTGGTTGATTTGATTGATGATGAGATCGCTGTATTGCAATTTGGTGGTGGTTGTCAGGGGTGTTCAGCCGTTGATCTGACGCTGAAAGACGGTGTTGAGAAAACGCTGATGGAGAAGATCCCTCAACTGAAAGGTGTGAAGGACTCCACTGACCATACCGTCACGGATAACGCTTACTTTAAGTAAGACTGCTATTTAAAAGCTCAGTCTGGTTGATAGAAGCCGGTGTACTTTTTAAAAGCGCACCGGCTTTTTAGTGTCTGCCTGTTGCTCGAATTTGGTTATTCTTTTTATTGGGTGAAAGTTGTATTTTTTACGTTTTTTTACGTATCTTTTTCCCAAAAGTGTCTATTTTTTCATACACTGAATGCCAAATCATTGGGAAAGTGTTATGACATTAAAACTGAGCATACTGCTGCAGAGCAGAAAACAGTTATGGTGCAGCAAGCAGTCAAAGTGCAATCAAAAAGTTTTTGGCCCCCTGGGGAAAATTTTAACTCATTGTTTAGTAGCGTATTTTTTGAGTTTTTCAGTTGCAGTGAGTCACGGTGATTCCAGCTTTATCACTATTGGTACAGGTGACATTACCGGTGTGTACTATCCTGCTGGGGGGGCAATTTGTCGTCTGATCAATGAGGAAAAAGAGCAGCACGGCCTGCGTTGCGCTGTAGAGAGTACCGAGGGCTCTGCTTACAATCTATTTTCATTACGAAGAAATGAGTTTGATCTGGCAATAGTTCAGGCAGACTGGCTTTATCATGCCAGTCGCGGCAGCTCTATCTTTTCAGAGAATGGTGCCGATGATTCTCTGAGATTGTTGTTTAACCTGCATAGTGAAAGCTTTACGGTTGTGGCACGCAAGGATAGCGAGATTAACAGTTTCAGTGATTTGAAAGGGAAGCGAGTGAATATTGGCAGCCCCAGCTCAGGTCATCGCAAAACGATGGAGCTGATTATGCGCCGCATTGGTTGGAGTGAGAAAGACTTTGCTTTAGCCACGGAGCTGCCACCGTCGGAAATGGCTGCAGCTTTGTGTAATGGAGCCATTGATGCCTTTATCTATATGGTGGGGCACCCTAATACCTCTATTCGTGAAGCAACCACGTTCTGTGATAGTCAGCTGGTGCCGTTACCGGGCAAGTTAATTCAGAGCTTTACCGAACAGTATCCCTTCTACCAGTCTGCTGAAATTGCCGGAGGTATGTATCGCGGTACAGATAAAGACATCTCAACTTTTCAGGTCCGTGCTTCTGTTGTAACAAATACTAGTCTAAGTACGGAGCAAGGATTTCAGATCACTCGTTCAGTATTCGCTCATCTTGATCAATTCAAAGCGTTGCATCCAGCCCTAAGGTCACTGGATTGGAGCATTATGGTACCCGATAAAATGCCTCTTGTACCTCTGCACCCTGGAGCTAAAAAGTTCTTCACCCACGATGAGTAGGCAGGCCTCTGAACAGGATTTAATCGGATCACTTGCTATGTATGCAAGCTTGTCAAAAGGTAGAGCCCTTTTTTGTTGCGGTGTTTGTCAAGATAGTTGCCATCTCTTTCTGGTCTAGCTCACTATTTTGATCTGCTGGCTTCATATTTTATCCTTAGATAACAGTGTGTTACAAAACTGTTTTATGAGTTTGATGCTTGCGTGACTGGTTGGTCAAATTGCTGCGTTTCAAAAAGACCTTATCGTATTGTTTTTAAAGGAATATTCTTGATAAAAGTGTTTGAAGTAGAGTCCTATAGGGTAATTGAGCTTTATTTGTCTGAGTGAGATACGTTTCAGGATTGACAATTGGCGTTAGTACTGTGACTCTAATCAAACATCTGTTTTATTTTGAGCTGGCTAATGCGGTAAATCAGCCGTATCTCACTAAAAAAAGATTTCCTTGGAGCTTCTTGCCTGTAACGCTTTATAGGGAGGGGCTGTTGGAAGTTCTTTAAAAATCTCAGCCAGCAGAATATAAAATGGCCACTCACATTAATCCGTCAGTGACTGATTGAGTGTGTTCTGAACAGTTATGAATTATCAGTAATAACAACAATAAAGTAGGTACAAAGATGAAGAAAACGATACTAGCCTCGGTTATCGCGGCGGCAGTTGCACTGTCTGGTTGTAGCGACAGTGGAATTGACTCCGATAGTGTAGATAGCTCCGCTGCACCATCAATAAATGATATTCCTGCTTCCAGCGTTACCTTTAATCCCACCACCGCTGAACTTTCTACACCCACAGATCTTTTGATCAGTACAGCGACTGGCTTAGTCACAATTCCTCAGCAGGGAGATATCTATGAGTCATTAAGCTCTCTGGACGGTTGGGGCTTAGGTTCGCCAATCTCACTGGGGGTCAGTTTTCCAAGCCGCGAGTATGGCACCATTGCTTTAGATGAAAGTACGGTTGAAAGTGCTGATTCAGTTGTGCTGTTTGATTTGACCCGTATGAATCAGCTGACCTATGGTGTGGACTATATCGTTAAAGCCTCTTCATCGGGCCTCACCCTTGTTCCTCTTAAAACCTTTAAGCCGGGCAATCAATATCTGGTTGCAGTAACTGATACGGTTAAAGACTCTCTAGGTCGTAAGCTGGCGCCATCCCAGATGTATTCCTTGTTGTCTAACAGTGGTACCGATGTGACTACTCTCACTGCTGACGCGTCTCAACAGGCTCAGCTAAAGGGCATCCAGACTCTTTTGACTGGAATTAACCCTGTTTTAAGTAATTTTGTTTCTGCAGACTCTAATATTATCTACTCCACTCGCTTTACTGCTCAGAAAATCAAGCCTGTAATGCAGGAGGTCATGGACCGGATCGTTGCTGAAGCACCTATGATTGGCAGTGTTACCAGTGCACAAATGGCTTTGGCAGCATCAGGTGTGACAATTGCAGATAATAAGCTGAGTTCGTATCTAATGGGCTTAGGTCAGGATAGTACTACGGCAGCAACGGCTACTCTGGCACATGATCCTTTGATCTACTATGCAGGTGTTAAGCTACCGTACTTTTTGGAAACTCCAACTGCAGCTAATTGTGCGGTTGATTTAAGCACAACAGGCAGTTGCACAGCATTAGGCCGTCATTGGGTAGCGGACGATGGCGCTGATGGCATACTACGTCCTGGCAACTATTCGCCTGAAAAACAAAGTGACCATACTGTTCAAGTCTTTATCTCTGTACCTGATGAAAATAATCTACCGGCAGGGGTAACTAAACCAGAAAATGGATGGCCGGTCGCTCTTTATGTGCATGGTATTACCTCCCATAAAGAAACCATTGCAGCAATGGCCGGTAATCTGGCTGCCCAGGGCATCGCAGTCGTTGCTATTGATTTACCCCTGCATGGCAGCCGTAGTATCGATATGGATGGTGATGGTATCTATGAGCTAACCAGCACAGACTCAACTACCAGCGCTGCTTATGCCAATGGTAGCTCTTTGGTTTTTGCTAATCTCAGTTCCTTGCGTACGGTACGTGATAACCTGCGTCAGTCTATTTCCGATATGCTGACCCTGCGCGCTGCACTGACCAACACACCTGTTTATACCGATAGTAATGTTCAACCAGTAGCGGCTGTTGACCTGGATGGGGACTCCGTATCATTAATTGGAGTATCACTGGGCTCAATTATTGGTACTGGTGTTGTAGGTGTTGCGGACAGTTATGACAGCGATAGTGATGGCTTAGCTGAAAGTGATGCTAATAATCCATTTGACTTTAATGCGGCGGCATTAACAGTCGCCAGTGGTCAAGCCGCAGCGGTGATGGGATACTCCAACACCTTTGGACCTATTGTTAAAGCAGCCTTTAAAGCCAATGACTCTTTTGCTGCAGCGGTAGCGGGTAACCTGGGATACAGTGCAAGTGATTTTATTGCTTTGCGCACTACAGATCCAACGACCTACGACAGTCTGTCTAATATTGCTTACCCAAGTTTTATCCAGACCTTTATTGCGGGTGCTCAGCAAGTGGTTGATAGCGGAGATTCCAGCGCCTGGGCATCTCAGATCAATAGTGATACTCCTGTATTGGTGACTCAGGTTGTGGGTAATGGGATCAATCTATCTGACCAAGTGGTTCCGAACTCCATCGTGGAGAAGGGATTCCCACTGGCCGGTACCTCAGGTCTAATCAGTGAGCTGGGTTTAACACAAGCTTCTGCTTCGACGGCCGATGCGACAGGTTTGAAGGTTTACACTAATTTCTTGTTGGGCAAGCATTCCTCATTGCTGGATCCATCTGAACAGGTCGGTGTTACCCAGGATGCTACATCAGCATTAGCTGCGACTGTAGAGATGCAGACACAAGTGATCTCTTTTGTTAAGAGTCAGGGTACTGCCATAAGTATCACCAATAGCAACGTTGTTCAGTAATCGAGGCAACACGTTGAACCTTCTCTCTGACAAAAAGAATTACGGAGAATTATTATGAAACTTCAAACAAGTGTGTTGTCTCGCAGCATTCAGGCAACTATTCTGGCGGCTTCGGGCCTGGTCGTAAGCCAGAGTGCTCTATCGGCAGGTTTCGCCTTAAATGACCACAGCGCTACGGCATCTGGTAATGCTCTGGCTGGTGCTGCTGCAAGCAATTCGGATATGTCCTTTAGTTTCTGGAATCCAGCGCTGTTGGATAACGGTAATAGTCTGGATAGTAACGGCAATGGCTCCCGAAGTGCAGTATATACCAGTGGTGCCCTAATCTTGCCCGATATGGATGTGACTGTGAACTCAGCAGCAGATCCCGTTGGCAATCCTATGACCGGTGAAGCAAACGATGTCGTCGATAATTCGTTTGTACCTTCATTGCATTATGCCTATGCGCTGGATGCAAAGACCACTCTTGGCGTATCTTTTAATGTACCTTTTGGGCTCGCTGGACAATATGGTAAAAATTGGGCAGGACGTTATCACTCAGCGGAAACTGAGGTGCAGGTATTAACCCTGGCATTAAGTGCTTCTCATAAATTATCGTCAGAACTGAAAGTTGGCGGTAGTGTTCAGGTGCATCGAGGGTATGTTCTTCTGGCGTCTGCGCTAACAGATTTCAATGGGGGTAATAGTATTGGAGGTGAAGGCTATGGTGAGATTGAAGGGGATGATGTTTCAGTAGGGTATGCCTTTGGTTTAGCTTATGAACCTGTTCCTGGGACACGTTTAGGTCTTGGTCATCGTAGTAAAATCGATTTTACCTTTGAAGGCGATGCAACTTACGAAAATGTTCCTCCAACTATGGCGGCATTGGGAGTCGATAATGCCTATGTGTTTGACCAAATTGAATTTCCGTCAGTAACCACATTAAGCCTTGAGCACGATATGAATGAAAAAGTGACGTTGGGGCTGACGGCAATGCATACGGGTTGGAGTTCAATGGATGAGCTAAGGATCGCATTTGCAGCCGGTGAAGATAAGGTTAAACAACCGGATTCGGTACTCACCTTTGATTTTGAAGACCAATGGTTCTACTCGATTGGCGCTACTTATCAGGCTACCGATAAGCTGACCTTAAGGACCGGCTTTGCTAAAGATAATTCTCCTGTGAAAGAGGAGTATCGTTCAGCCCGTACACCGGATGGAGACAGAACCTGGATGTCATTGGGCGGTAGTTATCAGTTGTCACCTGATAGTCGTATTCATTTAGCTTACACCTATGTGAATGTTGATAAGGTGAATCTGAATCGTACGGGTCAGTTGGCGGAAGATGCTTCACGAGGCAGTGTTAATGCGGACTACGACACTGAAGCGCATGTGTTTTCCGTGGGCTTTAATATGAGTTTCTAGTGCGTTGAGTTTGAGTGGCTGCTACTGATGTCTTGTTAAATCTGGCTAGGTCTAACAAGCACATTGGAGTCAGTTGGTTAATACATCTCGCCAGTATATTAGATTAATACGAAAGCGGGCCAAATAATGGCCCGCTTTTTACATTTGATTTAAACAGTTTTCAGTATCAGTTGTACAAAGCTTGATTAGTGGCACATTCAATCAATTTCCTTTTTCCTTTTCTTTCTCTTGCTTCCATTTTTCGAGAAGCGGCTTAGCGTAGTCGTAACCAATGTTTGCCAGTTGCTCAATTTTTTTATAATCGACTACGGAGAAGTCCGTCAGTGGGGGCTCCAGATATAGATCTGTATAGACTGCTTGGTTTTTTCGTTGCTCCAGCGTGCCACCAATATTGGAGACCCGCATCAATACTTCAACCATGTTGGGCACGTTAATCGATTTTCTAAACGGGTTCAGGCGGCTAAACAGCACGCTCCAACCCGATAAAGCCCCGTCGTATTCAATTGGATCGCGAGCATCATTTTTAGGGTTCACGTTGACGGCTAATACAATGCCACCGGGGTTAGCTTGAGCCATCACATCCACAGGCAGGCTGTTTAGTGCGGCACCATCCACTAGTAAACCATCCTGATGAGGATAGGGCGGGTAAATGCCCGGTGCTGCGTTGCTCGCTAACACGGCTTCAACCATGGGGCCGCGGTTATGGATTTTCATACCGGCATGGCTGATATTGCAGGACACTGCAAAGTATTTTGTGGATAAGTCTTCGATCAAGATATCGCCAAAGGCCTGCTCTGTTACCCTGCAGGCTTTGCGGCCAGAAAACAACGACACAATGGGCAGAGTGGGGAGATCTGCAAATGAACTTGTAATGCGTTTACTCTGCTCAAGTATTTTATCTGGTGACCAGCCTAATGCAATCTGACAGGCGATAAAGGCGCCGACACTGGTACCACCGATATAGTCAATGGGAATATTGAGTTCTTTCATCGCACGAAATACGCCAATATGAGCCAGGCCACGTCCTCCTCCAGCTCCTAGAACCAAACCAATTGCTTCGCCAGTTAAAAAGCGGGCCAGGCGCTGAATATCATCTTTTTTTCCATGACGTAGATGGTGGTGCATTACACAATCTCTGTGTGCCAACCATGCTGCAGTATTACGGGCAACCGATGTTTCTGCTTTCTGTAACAGAAGCAGATGGGGCTTTATCCTGCCATCTGTTTTGATTTTTTTGATCTGTTGCTCAAGGGGTGTCACTGAGGTATCAGCAGAGGTGTCAGCCAGTAGCAGTATTGCATCAGCCTGCCTGATACAGCGTTGTGTCCAAGGGGTATCGCCCGTATCGCTCACAAGAATTAAGTGCTCATGAGAGCGTTCAAGGTCATTCAGTGCATTAACGATGGAGCCCCTGGAGGCTTCATCGGATGGGGCCAGGGATTGATCATTGAGACCTCCCATACTGGTGATCAGCTGACTATCAACTGTTAAAGTTGCGCCTCGACTCGACAGGGCTATTCCCAACATCCTGGCGATCTCACTGATAGGAACTCCTGTGGAGATGGGAAGTATGGCGATGGTGCGTGGGATGGTGGCACCAAGGGGCCGTGAAGGTGATATAAGGTGGTCAACAATCATCTTGGTGGTGGCTTTATGGACTGCTACAGGATGATTATTAAACAGTGTTTCAAACACCGTTTTGCTGAGCCTGCCTACCGTTGAGTCCCGTACTGCACGAACATGCACTGCGCGGCTGGTTTCGAGAATAACTCCTATCTCACCCAGTACTTCGCCACGATCTACATCTCTTAAGGGGATTTCTTGGCCATCGATTTCATCAACTGCTAAGAAACGGCCACTGACTACAAAATAGATATAATCAGACGGATCTCCCTTTTTGATCAGCTGCATGCCGCTGGGAACCACTTTTAGTTCCATCTCGTGGCTGAGATGATCCAGAATATCTTCGCTTAAATCGGAAAAAAGAGCGCTTTCCTGTAGGGCTGCTTTGAGGTGAATGATCTCAATGGTTTGTGTTAAACGGCGGATCAAGGCGGAAAATTGGGTGGGGTATTGAGCTTGCAGCTGCTTAAATGCGCTTCTGGATAGCTGATAAAGTTGTACTTCAGATATGGCTAAGGCTGCAGAAGAGCGGGTCATCTGGCCACCCAGAACAGCTAAATCAAGAATATCTCCCCGGCTATGCTCAGATAATACACTGGAGCAATTAGCTGATGATGCCACTCGACGCACGTTGCCTGATACGATGATAAAAACAGTATGAGCCACATCATGCCGATCAAAGAGATAACTGCCAGAAGTGAATGACATAGGTTCAAGCACTTGAGCAACCCGAGTAAGCAGACTCTGCTCCAGACCTCTAAAAACATCCAGTGTCGCCAGCAGAGCGATGATCTCATCGGGCTCCATCGAATCGTTGGGATGTTTTGGGAGCATAAAGCGTTTTCCTTTGTATGCTTCAGATCAAGCTGGAATATCTTGGTTCGAGCAGTTGTTGGGTTGGCTAATTACAGTGGCCATTGATTTTTATAAAAAAATCAGAGAGATGCCAACTATTTATGTAAACTTTTTTCAATAGCTTTAGCAAGATCTGCAACATTATTGGCAGAAAACATAGAGCCATGACAGCCTTTGACGCGCATGATACGAGGTGGCTTAGATACTTGGCTTTTCCAGCGACGAAATAACAAAGGACTGAGCAAGTTCAAACCATTAGAGATAATCAGATCCACTGGGCCATCAAATGAACTGGCACGATAAATTTTCATCGCTTCAATCTGGCTTGTTAATCCTTGGTCAGACAGCATGGTACCTAAACGGCGACCATTCACGTTAATGTTCAGAATATTTAGCCCTTTAACCAACTTCACAAAGGCTAACCAAATACGAGCACTGTTTAAGATAGGGCAGGGGTAAACGGTTTCAAGCAGCAGTGTACGTTGTGGCGCCCGATTACGGCGGATGAGTTCTTTTGCTGTTTCCAGAGCCACAATACCGCCAATGGAAAAACCGCCCAGAATAAATTCTCTGTCCGCTTTGGCTTCAATGGCATCAGCATAATGTTGTGCCAGATTAAGGTTTCGTTGTTCCAGAGGATCATCCGATGTCGTTAAAGGTGGTTGTAGCATCACCAGGGAACATTGTTTCCCCAAGGCATCGGCAAGACGTTGGAAACGGGCTGCATCGCCATGACCTGAAGCCGCTATGAAGACAGTAGGGGTCATGGGGTTGTCGCTCAATGTCACTGCAACAGGCTTATCACCGACAAACTTTGAAAAAGCCTGAGCGATCTCAGCAACCGTTGGGTGATGGATAAAAAAGGACAGTGATACCGTAGTTTCCTTACCTGATAGGGTATCCAGACCCGATAAGAAACTCATTGCCGATAGTGAATCACCGCCTAAGGCAAAGAAGTTATCATGAATACCAATGGGGCTGCGTTTGAGTAGATCCTCCCAGAACGTAACCAGCTCAATCTCCAGTGGAGTTGAAGGGGGTTGATACTGATGGGTTTCAGTACTGCAAGTAATTTCAGGCAATGCCTGCCAATCAACTTTACCGCTGGAGTTGTTTGGTAAAGCATCCATCACCTTAATAAAACCAGGTACCATATAGTCAGGTAGTTTGCTGTGCAGGTAATCACGCACGGCTGTTTCATCCAGTGATTGGCTGGCTAGCCAGGCATGTAAGCTCTGTGAATTATTATCTGGCTGGGCTTTAACTGCGGCGTTGGTAATATCCGGGTGAGCCAATAGCACGGTTTCAATCTCGTCGGGTTCAACACGATGACCTCGTATTTTGACCTGACGGTCCGCTCGACCTGAGAAATATACCACGCCATCTGGCATCATCATGCCACGGTCACCCGTTTTATAGAGACGCAGTTCTGAATCAAATGGTGCGTAAATAAAGCGCTCAGTATCCAGTTCTGGTCGATTACGATAACCCCGTGCCAGGCCTGGCCCTCCTAAGTATATCTCGCCTGTGATGCCCAGAGGCAGTTGTTGACCATAAGCGTCAAGAATATAAATACTACTATCCTTAATTGCTTTGCCAATAGGCAGAACCGCTGGCATCTTTTGCGAGGTGCACTCCCAGCTGGAAGCCAGAACTGTGGCTTCTGTTGGCCCATAGCAGTTGATTAAGCGCGCTCCTGTGAGCATTAGAAAACGTTGTGCCAGACTTGGAGAGAGAATCTCACCACCGCACCAAACCAGGCGGAGAGGCAGATCCTTTTTGCCTTCAATCGCATCCAGGAAGTGAGGTAGCGTTGATGGTACAAAGATGGCGAAACTTGCCTTATGACGCAAAATGGTTTGTGCGATCACTTCCATTGTTTGGCGTCCAGGTGGCGGTAAAATAATCGCACCACCTTGACAAAGTGGGGCAAAAATCTCCACCATCGCTGGATCAAAGGTGATCTGAGTCCCTTGACAGCTGCGATCATAAGGTACTGAGCCGTAAGTGGAGACGATGCGAGACATCAGGGCGCTGTGATCGATCATAACCCCTTTAGGCAGACCGCTGGAGCCGGAAGTATAGAGCAGATAGGCCAGCTGATTTGCACAGGGTAGATCGAGTGATAGGGTAGAGTCGAGAGCTTGTTCTTTTTTTCTATCGGGTGAATTAAGTTCAAAAAAATTAACCGATGTGCTTATTTCCAGATCAGTCAGTTGTTGGGTGGTATTTCCATCGACGATGACTGTGCTGATATTTGCCTCAGCCAGCATATGTTGTAGACGGTCAGCAGGTGTATCCGGGTCAAGGGGCATAAAAGCTGCGCCAGAACGTAGAATACCTAAAATAGCCGCAATCATTGCAGGTGAGCGTTTGACAGCAAAGGCAATTATTGAATCGGGTTCAATGGGCTGAGTAGCCATTTTTCTCAGCTGTAAAGCTATTTGTCTGCTCCATAATTCCAGCTCAGCATAATTTACACGACTCTCATCGCTAATAAGCGCAATGGTATTGGGCTTGTTTTTAGCCTGATCCAGAAAAGCATGAATAACTGTATCGTATTTCTGCTGAGGACTGGCTAATGAGGCAAGGGGCATTTCACCGGAAACCAAAAGAGTATCAGCAGGTGGTGTAAGTGCTGTCAGCACCGTCAGTTTACGTAGCTGTTGTTTTTCAGTTTCAGGTACCAGCTCAATATCACGACAGAAAGTATCCGGCGCATCGACAATCGTCTGGAGTATCTGAAACCATCGTTTCAGCAATAGTTCGGCTTCACCGTCAAACAGATAGTTCTGATCTCCTTCTAGTACCATTTCCACATTATCGTCAGCGGAGAATTCACACAGAGACAGAATAATGGGGTAACGGGATACCCCAGAAAATAATTGGCGAGTACTGTTTAGGGTGGCCTGGCCAAAAGATATACCAAGCATTTGGCGTTCAAAGGAGAAGGCAAGGTCAAAAATCGCGGTGCGGCCTTCCTTAAGTGCTTTTAACTGGCGTGTTATTTCGGATAGAGGAAAGCGTTGGTGCCGATAGCATGCTCTGAGATTCCTGCTTACGGCGCTCACTAGATCAGTCAAACTGGCATCAGGATCAACGTTAATTGGGACTGGTATCACATTGGTAAACAAGCCCGGTGTGAATTTATAGCGCTTGCCCCAGCGATTTAAGGTCGGGACTCCGATCACAACCTGTTTTTGCCCGCTGACTTTAGAGAAATACAGGGCTAATGCGGCCAGAAAAACCGGAGCCGAGCTGCTGACGCCTTCTTCGATACGATCATACAATTTCCGGGGAATCGTGTGTTGACGAATAACAGAAGGGTTAAGCTTTTCTGAGGTATTCCCCCTTTGTTGAAGCTGGCTTGGAGTGAGTGAGTCTTTGTGAGTGCGTGTCGCTTTAGCTGAGACTGCCTGGATAGCGATATTCTGCCTGGGGAGGATAATAGGTTCCGGTAGTTCTGGCAGATGTTCTTGCCAAAAGGCCTTGTCTTTTTCGAATTGCAGGCTATTGTAATATGTTTGACTATCCGCCAAATAGTTGCAATAGCTGGGAGTGGTTGATGATGGGGTGTCTTGGCCGTGAGTTAAAGCTGTGTATATATTTGACCAAAGATGCATGATTTGAGTTGAGCCAAAGCCATCCATTAATAGATGATGATACAAGGCTTGTATGCCATGACGCTCTTCACTTAACCGGGTCAGAATGATTTTCCACGGAGGCGTTTTCAGTGTTAGGTCAAACGGTTGAGCGGAGTGCTGCTCCCATAATGCGAGAGTTGCAGCTTCTGGGTCTTGTGCTTTGCTCAGGTCAATCTCTTTAATATCAGGTGTGATTTTGTCCAGTAGCAAAAAGCTTTTTCCGCCCTGAGGCACCATACGCAGGGCATCACTTTCCTGAATTACAAGATCCAGTGCCCGCCATAATAAAGCCCTATCTAATGGGCCTTCGATAAAAGCACCACCACCCATATTGTACAGGGGGGTGTCTGCATGAGCACATTGATCCAGCCAGATTGCCTGATGCCCAGCTGTCATTGGGTGTAGATGTGCCTGAAAGCTGGCCTGGTGGCAATTAATGTCCTGATTGTCTTCGATTGTTTTGTTCTCCGTGCCGGGTCTATCTAAGTCCGGTTGAGGCTGAGGCGGGGATGAGCAATACATAAATCAAATTTGCTCCACTTTGATCAAAGGACTGCGGCGCTTCACTGCTTTGCGGGCACGTCGTGCGATTCTTACTAGATGAATATAAAGCCCTATGTGGCCGACAAGGGATTTACTGACCTCCCATACCCGGCGGGGATAGAAACTCCAGACCGGTTCGATCTTTCGGCCAGGGCGGCGATCAATACGGGATTTGAAGCGCACCAGGCCATAAACATAAGGATGGCTTTTTTCAAAGCGAGGTGAACCGTAGAATGCCATCATTACCTGAATCAACTCTTTCACACTGATGCCATTTTCCAGCGCCTGGGTGAAAATCTTCTCGATATGTTCAGGAGTATAAAACCAGTCATAAAGATCCAGATAGGTCTGATTCCACTCCTCTTTACTCATCAGAGGGTGATCAAATACCGCGTGCGTGGTGTCATATTCATTCAGGTCTGGGTCCAGCTTTACTCCCGCTTCAACGGCGTGCTTATGGTCCATTGAACCGGGTAGGGGAGTCAAAACGGTAGTAATCAGAATATCGATGGGCACATTTTCCTGAATAAAACGAATATCCTGTTTCATCAGCTCAGGGGTGTCGTGATCAAATCCTATGATTAAGGTGCCAAAGATAAAGATACCGGCTTTTTTCCATGCCATTGCCATGTCATGCATCGCCTGGACTTTATTGTGTTTTTTACCTGCGGCGAGCAAATTATCGCTACGCACAGCTTCTATTCCGATAAACACCCGAGTACAGCCCGCTTCCCTGGCTTTTTCCACAAAGCCTGGAATTCTGTGAGATTGAGTGTCCAGTTGCACAAAGCAATCCCACTCAATACCTGTCTCTTTATGCAGCTTAATAAAAACATCCAGAATCTCTCGCCACTCACGCAAGCGGGCAAAGTTATCATCCACCAATAACAAGCGGTGAGTGCCCTGATCAATACATTGACGCAGATAAACCTCAATCGCTGCCGGGTCCCGCGAACGCATCTTATTACCGGATACATTAATCACTGAGCAGAAAGAGCACTTAAAAGGACAGCCCCGCCCCATATCCATTGTGGCGACATCGATTTTCATCTTGCGCTGTTTTGGCGTTAACAGCTTGGGAAGAGGGGCCTTGCTCATATCTGCCAGGTCGTCGCCCTTGTCATACATCGGCTTTAAAGTACCGTTCAAGGCATCACGCAAGAGTTCATCGACACCGGTTTCCAGTTCACCAGCGTACAGTGTAATACCTTCATCCTGAGCGGATTTAAGAGCGCCGTATTCCCAATCCGGCGTGAGAGCCATTGTACCGCTGACATGAAAACCACCAATAGCCACAGGAATACCCTGTGTAATAAACTGTCGAGCCAGATCAATCGAGCGTGGATACTGATTGGTCTGTACTCCAACCATCATCACCAAAGCCCTATCATAGGATTTAAGCTGTTTGCCCAGTTTTTTAGTGTCAACACGGGTGGTCATTTCATTAATTCCATTGATCTCAACCGTTACACTGGAACCCATCACCTGGCGGTTGGCTGCATCTTCAACGATTCCCCAAACCGCAGCCAGGCTATGAGCAGGCCCGATACTCTTCCACCATTGCACTACATAGCCATCGTCGTCATAACGGGAGGGTTTAATGAGCAAAATGCCAAAACGGGATGGTTTCTGACTTGAGTTTTGCTGGGCTTGAACAGATATAGGGTTTTCCATAAAAACACTCGGCTTATTATTTCAACGGCTCGACAAATGAGCGCTACAACAAATTGACTAACGTTTCTCAAACCATTGTTGAGCTCAACAACTCTGGTTGGATCATTCGATGGATCAATTTGTTACGACATATTTAAAAGTGCCACTTTTTTATGGCATTGCCAACAAAGGTTTGTGCGGCATAGTTCAAGTTTCTGTGCAAAGTATAGGTGGTTTGCCCTAAGAAGGAGGGGGGATGTTTTTTTAGGATTTGTGATTAGAGGGGGTTTTGGGGGCTTCTAATACCAATCCCGATAAATATTGTAGATACCATCTCTCCAAATCACCTTCAACAGCTCTTTTAGGCTGATTGAGGGTGATATTCGCTTTGATGCTTTACAACACCAAAACAAATTTGAACAAGCTTGCGCATACCTGCGCACAGGGCCTGCATTTTACTTTTACCCTTCTCTACTAAACGCTTAAATTGATGTCGAATATCTGGGTTATGTTGTAAACAACTGACTGCTGCCATATAGAGCTTTGCTCTTATTTTGGCTGGCCCCTGCTTACTTAAACGGCTTCTTCCTTTCCATTGCCCTGATTGCTGGATACGAGGCACTAAACCCAAATAGGCCGCTACTTGT
>NZ_AULT01000027.1 GCF_000422425.1 Oceanospirillum beijerinckii DSM 7166 | reverse complement strand
AAGTCTGTGCTGGATGCAGGTTGGGCCATGCTGAAAACGATGCTGGATTATAAATGCGCTCACGCAGGTATTGTTTTCAAAGAAGTTGATGAGTCGTACACCACCCAAACCTGTTCGAGTTGTGGCAGTTTGCCTGATTCGAGGCCGAAAGGTATCGCAGGACTTGGAATAAGAGAGTGGATCTGCAGTGCGTGTGGTGTCACGCACGACCGCGATGTGAATGCGGCCAGGAACATTCTTGCGGTCGGACATGGCCGTCTAGCTGTAGGAATCCCCCGCTATAATCAGCTGGCCTGATTTAGCGGAGGGAGGATGTCAATCTTTTGGTTAAGCTATAGTGCTCATTGGTTTTAACTGATCCAATAACCCCTTCAGATCAACCTCATCAATCTGCTCTGGTGACAGATATTGCTGGCTAAAATGCTCAAAGGCCTGGTTCTGTAATAGTAGTGTGAAGACCTGATGATCAATATGACCATTGAGGGTCATATTCACCATAATCTGTAGTGCTTCAGATAAGGTATTCGCTTGTTTATAGGGACGGTCTCTGGCCGTTAAGGCTTCAAAAATATCGGCAATCGCCATTACTTTTTCTGGAACCGACATCTGATCACCGCTTAATCCTCTGGGGTAACCCTGACCATCCATTCTTTCATGGTGATTACCGGCTATTCTCGGTACATCCTTCAGATGCTCCGGTAGCGGAAGACTGCTTAGCATCACGATGGTGTGCACAATATGTTCATTGATCTTAAAGCGTTCTTCTTCTGTTAGCGTGCCGTAAGGAATACTCAGGTTATAACGTTCGCCAAAGTTAAAAGCGTATTTGGGTAGAGCCATATTAAACTGCCAGTGATTATTAGGATCATCTGGCGTGACTGGCGGTGTATGCCCTTCCTGCCATAACACGAGATGTTCAGGGCGGTCAGATAGTAGCTGTTCCTGAACCGGTAACGATTGTCTTGGCTGATTGGCCAGTTGACTCAGTTCTTCGTGGGAAAGTCCCAGGCGATTATCGAAGTGTCTCAACCAGGTACGGTTACCGATCTCATTGAGACGTGCCAACTCGCCGGGTTTGATGGGATTCTGGCCCTGATTAATATGGGCAATAAAGGCAAATTCCTGTTGAAGTGTCTTTTGTGTCTCTATCAGTTGTTGCTTGAGCATATCGATATTCTGACCTTCGGCCCGCTGCTGCCAGTAATGTAGCTCAGCATCACGCCAGAGAATCTCAAAACGGGCGCGCACTTCATGGATTCGGTTGTAGAGTGTTTCCAGTTTAGTCGCTTTATCGATGACATGTTCCTGGCTGAGAATCTTGCCACAGTCATGTAACCAGGCGGCGACCCGGAAGGCTTCCTGTTGCTGCTCATCCATGGTGAAGTCAGCCAGTGGGCCGGTTTTTTGTGCCATCAAATTTTGAATCAGATCATTGGCCAGCTGGGGAACCCGTTCACAATGGCGGCTGGTATAGGGTGATTTAGCATCAATAGCATCCGCGAGTAGACGCAGAATACCTTCGATCATCTCCTTTTGACCATCAATCAAGCGGCGTGTTTCTATAGCTACAGCGGCTGAGCCGGACAGGTGTTCTATAAAGTGATTCAGATGATCATGATGCTGCACATCCTGTTTGGCGCGAATAATCAGTAAGCCCTCCAACTCCTGATTGCGTTTGCGCAACGGTGTAACCAGACATTGTTCTGCCCGTGTCAGCTGTTCCAAAACATGAGCTGACAGGCTTAGGTGGTGTTCCTGATACGACAATTGTTTGGGGAAGGCATCAGGTGAGGTCTGACAGGTTTGATAAAAACGCTGATGATCGGCATCGAATAGATAGATGGCACCTTGCTGTAAGCCCGTAGCCTGCACCATATGATCCAGAACACCTTTGAGCATCTTTTCCAGATCGCTCTCCCGGTTGAGCAGACTACTGATCGACTGAAAGTGATTGATGGTGAGAGACATCTTATCCACTACCCGGCTCAGCTCTCTTACCTCTTTGATCTGGGAATCAACACCAGAGACTTGATGGAAATTAAAATTCGCCAGATCCCTCACCTGCAGTGTAAGCCGTTTAAATGAACGACCAATACGGGAGCCGGTATACAGGCCCAGAAGCAACATGATGCTGGTCAAGAGAGTTGCCCAGCTGAGCTGATTGAATATCTCCTTTTTGGCACGGGCTAATAACTCGGCTTCAGGTACGGCAATCAATACTTTTATCCCTGCTTCCAGAAAAGTACTGACGGGGATCCATAAGGTGTACCAGTCTTTGTCGTCCTGGTTAATGGGGTGAATCTTACCTGCCGGAGGATTTGCGGCCATAAGTTGTTGAAAAATCCCTACGCCTAAATGATCCAGTGAACTCAGTCGATAACTATCGCCTTCCTGCACCAGCATGCGTTGAGTATCGCTATAGGCCAATACCTTTTCTGATTTATCGACAATGGCTAGTTCACTGTTAGGCGTCAAACGTAGGCTGGTTAATTGGGCAGACAGGTCAGTAATCGAGGCATCCATGCCGATCACGGCATTTCCACCAAGGCTGCTGCGGGTCGCCAGAGTGATACCGATCTCTTTAGTGGTAAAAAACAGATAGGGAGCGGTCAATATCTGTCCTGAGTGCTGTCGGGCATCCACATACCAGTTGCGGCTTCTGGGGTCATAGCGGTAATCACTTTTAGCTTCGTAACTGATAAGTGTCAGTGAGCGGTCGTAAAAACGCCATTCTCCAACTTTTTTGCCATTTTCCAGGGTGATGGTTTGCAGCAGATATTGTGCGTTATCCGGTACCTGGTACTTCTGTTGTAAGGCATCATTCAATGTTCTGAGCAGGAAAAATTCACCATTATCGTAACCGGCATAGATGGCACTCAGTACGCTGTTGGAGGTTAACGTTTCTGCCAGCACAGGTAGGCGCTTTAAGCGTTGGGGGAGGCTTTGTGCCTCCAATAAAGGATCATGACTTAAGATCTGGAGCGCACTTTGTGCAGGGCCGGTGATACGTTGGGCTTTTTCGTTGATGGTCTGGCCCAGCTGTTGGGCTGTTTCACTGGTCGCCAGTAATAGAGCTTGTTTGTTACTTTGATAACTTTGTACGATCAGCAGTAGGCTTAATAGAATCATGGCGCTGAAAATAGCCCAGCCGATCAGCATTTGAAGAGAGATTCCTTTTTTAAACAACAGCATGAACTTCTCCCTGAGTTGCATCGCTTTGCCTTTGGAGAGAGGCAGGGTCTTATCTTAATATAGGCAAAATCATACGGTACAGAGACGGTTTAATGGACAAAAAAAGCGTATCTTTAGTCTTAGGCAGCGGCGGTGCCAAGGGGTTAGCGCATATTGGTGTGATCCGCTGGCTGGAAGAGAATAACCTGCAGATTGCCTCTGTATCGGGCAGTTCTATCGGCGCACTAATTGGTGGTATTTATGCCGCCGGTAAGCTGGATGAATTTGAACAGTGGGTGCGTGCCATCAAGAAGGCGGATATGGTGAATCTGCTGGATATCGCCTGGGACCGCTCCGGTTTGATCAAGGGCGATAAAATTATTACTACGCTGGTTGAGCTGGTGGGTGAGCAGCATATTGAGGAGCTGCCGATCCCTTTTACTGCGGTTGCCACCGACATTATGGGGGAGAGGGAAGTGTGGTTAAGTCGTGGGCGTTTATTTGATGCGATTCGGGCTTCCATTTCGTTACCGATGTTTTTCACGCCATTTGAATTACATGGCACCACCTTGATTGATGGTGGAGTACTGAATCCTGTGCCGATTGCGCCAACCTTCCGGGATCGGACCGATATTACGATTGCCGTCAACTTAGGCGGGGCAATTCGTAGCCCTGTTGCTGTCAATGATGCGATGCCTGCGATAGAGCAGCAGAGTGTCGCATTGAAAAAGCCGGAGTCTCCGGCCCTGCATGAGAAAATTACTCAGTTTTTCAAAGGTCTTCAGAAGAGTTCTGCAGAAGCCCCTAAAAGAGATTGGTCGGCCTATGATGTGGCTAACCAGGCTTTTGATGCGATGCAAAGCACGATTGCCCGGCAGAAACTGGCGGCTTATCCACCGGATCTGGAAGTGGAAATCGCCCGTAATGCCTGTGGTACCCTGGAGTTTAATCGGGCCGCTGAGATGATCAGCCTGGGCTATCTGGCAGCAGATAAGAGCTTGCGTTCTCTGCGCCTGGAGAATACTCAGGCAATAGTGATCCCCGGAGGGCATGAGATCTATTAGGGGAATAGATAAGCCCGATTGTTTGTCGGGCTTTGGTTGTATCAGGCGGGGTATCTGTTTCGGGAAAAGTCATGTTTTCAAGAGATAGGCTTACTGCCAGACGGACTGTATTTCCTCTTCTGTCAGCTCGCGCCATTCACCTTCATAGAGTGTCTCATCCAGCTCAATCTCGCCGATCTGTTCCCGGTGCAGGCCAACGACTTTATTGCCCATGGCGGCAAACATACGTTTTACCTGATGATATTTACCTTCGGTAATGGTGAGTAAAACTTCGGTATCGTCAATGCGTTCCAGAATACCGGGTTTAGTCAGTTCATCTTCTCCGTGCAGTTGAATGCCCTGTTCCACTTGCTGTTCTGCATCAGCGCACAGCGGTTCCGCCAGCCAGACTCGGTAACGCTTGGCACACTGTTTCTTAGGCGAGGTGATCTGGTGTGACCATTGGCCATCGTCGGTGATCGGTACCAGACCTGTCGTATCTACATCCAGACGGCCAGCGATATGCAGGCCCCGGGTGTTGGGCAGTTCATCCAGAAAGTTGATGACGGATGGATACTCTTCATCCACGGTTGAGCAGATAGTGTCAGTCACTTTATTGAGCATGATGTAGCGCTTTTTCACTTCGCCCAGCAGTTGGCCGTCCAGCTCAACCTCTGTTTCCGCTGTGACTTTATAGGCACCATTACGCACTGCTTCACCGTTACAGGTGACCAGATCCTGGCGTAATACTCGTTTGGCCTCGGCACGGGAAATACCGCTGTGATGGCAGATAAATTTATCTAGGCGCATGGTGTTCTCTAACTGTTATTGCATGGGATGAATAGGATTGTTGGGAGCAACAGCCTTTGTTAAGGGCATTTGTGTGAGTGTCATTCATTTTATTGCTCCCTCAAAATATGAATAAGATTTATTGACTGAGTGAGTCAATAGCTTGTACCGCCTGATCAACAATATTCTGTCGGGCTGACTGAGAGATCCAGGCATTGTGAGGCGTCACAATCAGGTTAAGGTCTTCCTGCAAAGCCTCCAGCAGGATATTACCATTGACCGGAGGTTCTTCGCTCAGTACGTCGGTGGCATAGCCAGCCAGCTGACCGGATCGAAGAGCTTGTAAGGCATCGTTTTCATTGACAATGCCGCCACGGGCGCAGTTCACCAGTAGCAGACCTGGCTTGGCTAAAGTCAGAGTCTTCTGATTGATCAGGTCATGTGTTTCTGTCGTCAGAGGGCAGTGCAGGGAGAGTATATCGGCTTCCGGCAGCAACTCTATCAGCGGGGGACGACTATCACCACCTTCATTGCCTGGGCGGGCGCTGAAGGTCACCTTCATATCAAAAGCTTCGGCCAGTTGTGCCACCTTACTACCCAGGGCACCGGAACCGACAATCACCAGATGCTTACCCGCCAATTCTGTCACTGAGTGTTGCATCATGCAGAAAAACGGACTTCGTTGCCACTGGCCTTCAATGATCGCTTTACTGTAGCGAACCTGTTGAGTAGCCAGCATTAACATCAGCATCAAGGTGTGTTGAGCCACGCTATTCGTGCCATAAGCGATGGCATTCTTGACTGGAATATTCAGTTCTGCTGCAGCTTCCAGATCGATATTGTTCATACCCGTAGCCAGAACACAGATCATCTTGAGTGACGTGCAGCTTTTGATCGCGGCAGCATCCAGCACAACTTTGTTGCTTAAAATAACGTCGGCATCCTGAATTCGGGCCATCAGCTGTAGTGGAGAGGTTTGTCCGTAGACATTAAATGTATCCAGTTGCTGTTCAAGCCCTGAAAAATCAATGCCTTCTCCCAGACTGTCCTCATCCAGTAATACACCTTTTAACTTCATCAGTGGTCCCTTTTTCAGATTAGGTATATGAAAACATCAAAGTGTAAAATATTCAGGGTGCGAAAGGAAAAGTTGAGTGCTTTGATATTGATGAAGTCTTTGTAGACAATCTGGTTTTCAGGCCCGGCTGTTCCAGAAAACGGGCTGATTTTATTAGCTTGATATGGATTAATCTGTTTTTAAAAGATATATTTAGCACTTTACTTCCATGGCTGTGAATTTTTGAGTTTTTAGCTCTGCCTTGGTTGTAAGAAACGGGTGTAGAGTTTAAGCTTTACCTGTGTAATGAATCGGATTCTGGGTAGCCGTCGTGGATCGTAGAAGTATTCTGAAAGCATTTTCCATCAGTGGTTTCGTAGCGCTGGGCAGTGGCTCTGTAATGCGGCAGCTGTTGTTGGGTGAACAGCAGAAAGCAATCGTCACTGCTGATCCGTCTCAAATACCTGTTGCAGCAAATGCACCTAAGGTACCGGAAAAACTCGTTGAAATAGTCGAGGAGCATGCGGCTGCATCAGATTATCTTGAGGTATCAGCACCTCAGAAGCTGGAGCAGCAGGTTGCAGATCTGAAAGCAGAAATTGAAGCTGCAGAAAATGATCCCCATGTAAAAGATTACATGCAGAAAATTCGCTACTTTGAAGGTGTTTTTGAAGACGACTTCTTTGTTTCTGAACAGGAATTTAAGCTGATCCAGAGTACTCTTAAACATTTGGGGCGTGTTCAGAGAACTATCGGTCACGGTAACTTTAATCTGATCAACTTTGATCAAATGATAAAATATGGCCGTAACTTTTCTCAGGTAGGAGAGTTTACTAAGACTGAGCTGGATTTTCTTGAGCAGCTATTTTTTGTCGATGCGGGTAAATACGGTTTCTACGGCGAAAAAGTACTGCCTGGTTTAACGGATAAGATACCTTCCCGTGAGTTGGTGAAGGTGCCTAAAACGGGTCACTATCTGTTCAAAGGTAAGTCGCTGAAGTTATACGATACACTCCGCAAAGATGTAGGGGAGGATATCTTCCTGACCTCAGGAATCCGCAGTACGGTAAAACAGATGTATCTGTTCCTGTCTAAAGCTGTACAGGCTGAGGGTAATATGTCTAAGGCATCGCGCTCCCTGGCTCCTCCTGGTTATTCCTATCATGCAGTCGGTGACTTCGATGTAGGTAAAGTGGGCTACGGCTATAAAAACTTTACTGAAGATTTTGCACAGTCTGATGTTTATAAACGTCTGCAGGATCTGGGTTATATCAATATTCGTTACACCAATGATAACCGCTTTGGGGTTCGTTACGAACCCTGGCATATTCAGGTGGTTTAAGACCCTCTGTCGTTTTTCAAGGCATAACCCTTTGGGGGTTATGCCTTTTCTTTATCTGAGTCTAAATAATGAAAACAATATTAGGTCGCTTCTGGTTACCTGGAGTATTGTCGTGTCTTTATATTTTAGGTTTCTGGCTTGAAAGCCATCAGCAACACGTATCAAGCTCTGCGGCAAAGATGTTGCCTGTTGCACCAGGTTTTAGTGATGCCAGCCTGGATGTATTAACCAGCACATCTTCAACCAAAGAGAAAAAGCTGCGTTTTTTTGCGTTTTTACAACCGTTGGTTGCGGTAGAAAATCAGTATATTACGCAGCAAAGAGCCTGGTTAGAAGCCTTACAGCCAGAGCATCTTACCCCGCAAGAACAGTCTTTACTGCAACAGCTAGCCGTTGATTATAAAGTGAATGTTAGCAGTGATCTGGAGCGCTATCAGGAACTCTTACTAAGAGTAGATACTATTCCGTTAGAACTGGTGCTGGCTCAAGCTGCGAATGAATCGTCCTGGGGGCGTTCCCGTTTTGCCCGTGAGGGCAATAATCTGTTTGGGCAGTGGTGCTTTTCTCCTGGTTGCGGTTTAGTTCCTTCTCGCAGGACAGAGGGTGCCAGTCATGAAGTGGCTAAATTTGTTTCTGTACAGCAGAGTGTGCGGGCATATTTACGCAATTTGAATACTTTTGCGGCCTATCAAGCATTACGTCAGCTCAGAGCGAAATTACGGCGCAATGACCAGGTCGTTAATGGTTTGATTTTGGCCGAGACTTTACAGAACTACTCCGAGCGGGGTAACGCGTATGTGCAGGAACTCAAGAGTATGATGCGAGTGAATCAGGCGCTGGTGACTCAGGTCGTACAGATGAGTCACAGTGAGTGATTAAACATCATATTTACAGGGATATATCAGGTAAAATACACACTGGCTTATTGGCAGTTAAAATAAAATTATGACAAAAAAGTATGCAGTGACCGTTTTAGGCGGTGGTAGTTTTGGCACAGCGCTGGCGAGTATTGCAGCAGACAATGGTTTTCCGGTTAAGCAGTGGTTACGGGATGAAACCCTGGCCCGGCAGATTAATGAACAGCGATGTAATATGCGCTATCTGCCAGATTATGAGATCAACCCAGGCGTTGATGCCACCACTAATGTAGTTGAGGCCGTATCGGGTGCCGATATTATTTTTGTTGCGATTCCCAGTAAGGCATTTGCTCATGTTGTGGATCAGGCGCGTGAGCATCTGAGTAAAGAGCAGATCCTTATCAGCACCGCTAAGGGAATTCAGGAAGAGGGCTTCCAGTTGATGTCTGAGATCCTGAAAGCTCATACTCCAAGTGAGCATATTGGTGTTCTAAGTGGCCCTAATCTGGCAAAGGAGATTGCGCAAAAGCAGATGACAGGCACGGTTGTCGCTAGTAAAGATGCTGTAACCCGAGAAGCGATTCAGCAGGTGTTGGGTTGCAAATATTTTCGGGTTTATGCCAGTGATGATGTATTTGGTGTTGAACTGGGTGGTGCACTGAAAAATATTTATGCTATTGCTTCAGGCATGGCGTCTGCGCTCGGTGTGGGTGAGAATACGAAAAGTATGCTGATCACCCGTAGTTTGGCAGAGATGAGCCGCTTTGCGGTAGCTATGGGCGCTAATCCTATGACTTTTTTAGGTTTATCTGGTGTTGGCGACCTGATTGTCACCTGTACGTCACCCTTAAGCCGTAACTTTAGGGTTGGGTATGCTATTGGCGAAGGTAAAAGCCTGGATGAAGCTGTGGCGAGTCTGGGGCAAGTGGCTGAAGGTGTGAATACCATACGCCTGGTACGTAATAAATCCATGGAGATGGAAGTCTATATGCCCCTGGCCTGTGGCCTGTATGAGGTGTTGTTCAATCAACTGCCGGTACAGCAGGTGATCCATGGGCTGATGACAGGCCAGCAAAACTCTGATGTTGAATTCGTTTTGCCCCGCAGTGAATAATAAAGGTTTGGTATGAGTAAGAAAAAAGCAGGCATCGCCACAGAAGCGTTTTGGTTACGGCTCATCTTTATGTTGTTCTTTGTCCTGGCCTATCAGATAGCAGAGTTATTGATACTATTAGGTGTGATACTCCAGCTGTTTTTTATTGCCCTGACGGGTGAGAAAAATTTGTTCCTGCAGCAATCAGCGGCCAACTTAACTGCTTATGCTTACCAGCTCTATCGTTATCTGACGTTCAATAGTGAACATAAACCTTTTCCTTTTGCACCTTGGCCTGAAGGTGAATCTCCGGATAGTGATCCGTATCGCCTTGATGAATAGCCCTGTGTAGGAGGGGCTGTACTATGAAACTGATTATTTTTCGACATGGTGAAGCAGGTCAGGCCAGAACGGACTTTGAACGTTGTTTGACACCCCGTGGCCATCAGCAAGTGGCTGCCATGAGTCAGGCAAAATATTCTGAGCTTGATCAGGCTTGTGCCTTTGCCAGCCCTTATATACGGGCGCAGCAAACATTGACTGAGATTGCTCAGCATTGTTCGCTGAGCCAACAGCATACGCTGCCGATTATTACCCCGGATGATTCACCTGAAGCGGTGATTCAATGGTTATCAGAGCAGGATGAGTCCAGCTTTCCACTGTTGCTGGTCAGTCACCAGCCTATGGTGAGCCGACTGATCAGCTTATTGGTTAAAGGTGATTATCAAGGCTATTATCCTATGTCTACGGCCTCTATGGCTGTGATGGAAGCGGATGTCTGGGCTAAGGGGTTGGCTGAGTTAACCTCCCTGAATCATGCTGATGACCTGGTATAACACTCCATGATATTTCCTCCTTTTCAACAAGCGATGAATCTTTTCCAGCAACAGGGTTTAAACCAATATTGCCGTATGTTGCGCGAGCAGCTGGAAGGTAATTTGCGTCGACCTTACCGGCCGCATGGCTTGATTGTCAGTGAGCAGAATGCCAACGGTGTCACGGCGGAACTGCTCTATTGGCAGCATGATGCACCGCGTCGTTATGTGCTTTATCTACACGGTGGCGGTTATGTGCTGGGGTCGATGGATACCCATAGAGAGTTGGCTGCCCAGATTGCTTATAGGGCCAATGCCCGAGTGCTGGTGATTGACTATCGTTTGGCTCCGGAAACTCAGTACCCCGGTGCTTTGGATGATACTGAGCAGGCTTATCGTTGGTTGCTGGATATCGGTGTGCCTGCGGATCAGATCGCTATTGCCGGTGATTCCGCTGGCGGTGGTTTAGCACTGGCTCTGATGCAGCGCTTAAAACAGCAACAGATGCCATTGCCCGCAGCCTCTGTATTGCTATCGCCTTGGGTCGATCTGACCTGTCAGGCGGCGAGTCTGGATACCAATACCGCCACGGATATGATTTTAAATAAGGCTCAGATGATGAGTTTTGCCAGGGTTTATGCCGGTAGTACACCTCTGTCCGAATCAGGGCTGTCGCCTTTGTTTGGTGATTTAACCGGTTTACCGCCTTGCCTGATTCAGGTGAGTCGCCAGGAGCTGCTATTAGATGACTCGGTTCATCTGAGTGAAACTCTGGAAAAAGCAGGTGTAATCAATCAGTTAAGCAAGTGGAGTCAAATGCCCCATGTTTGGCACCTGTTGCATAAATATCTGCCCCAGGCTGACGAGGCACTAAAGGAAGTGGGTGAGTTTTTACAGTATCGGGTAAAAGCAGATTAGCGGTTTATGGATTCAAGTGGTAATTGAATAAGTGCTAAGTGTAATACCATAAAAAACGGGATATCTGGTTCACAGATATCCCGTTTTTTATGGTATAGAGCTTATGGTATCAGTATCGTTGCCACATGGCAGCGCTGAAACTGCTGGGCCTAAAAAGAAAAGGCTTAAACCAACTGCAGCCAATGCAGAATAAAGACCCCAAAGGTGATGGTTAGTGTCGCGCCTACCGTGGTGAGTGCGACAATATTGGCAGCTAACTTATCATTCCCTCCCATGGCTTTTACCATCACAAAACTGCCCGCTGCTGTGGGGCTGGCAAAGTAAAGAAACAGTATGCCTAAGGTTTGACCGGTCCAACCCAGTGCCCAGGCGCCAAAAGTCATAATGACGGGGAGAATTGCCAGCTTCATCACAGTAGCGCTCCAGGAAGCCACGGAAGAAGCCCGTAACGCTTTTAAGCTTAACGATGCACCGATACACAGCAGTGCCAGCGGTAGTGTTACGCCAGAGAAGTATTCACCGGTTTTCAGCACGACCTGAGGTAGCTCTATATTGAGAAGCGACACAGGTATCGCAGCAACCACAGACAGAATCAGGGGGTTTTTGACAATATCCAGCAGAATGGGTCGCCAACCGGCTTCTGCCCGCCCTGGCATCGACATACTTAACGCGATGACTGACAGGATATTGTAGATAATAATCAGGCAGCCTAGCAGGATCGACGCCATCGGCATCCCGGCTTCACCAAACTGGTTGGCGACTAATGCCATACCGATCACGCCCTGATTACCGCGAAATGCACCTTGAATAAAGACACCGCGATCGGCCTTTTCCCTGATAATCTGCCGGGCCAGCCAGAGCAGAAAGAGAAAACCAATCAGGGTAACAGCAGAGGCGTAAAGCAACACCTCAACATCGAGGCTTTCCCTAAGATCTGTTTTGCTGATGTTCAGAAAGACCAGTGTGGGCAGAGTAACCCTAAACACCAGGGCCGAAGCTATTTTGACAAAGTGGTCATCCAGCCAGTTGATGCGGCGAAAAATGACACCTAGAAAAACGATAATAAAAACAGGTGCCGTTACCTGCAGCGTTGCAGACAGCGAAAGAAAAAAATTATCCATATAATCCGGTCAGCTAGAGGAGTGTTAACCGTTATTGATCTGCCAGACTGCAAAAGCGATGGCCGCAATTACAGTAATAAAAAAAGACAGATTACGCTTCTTGCGGGACTCAGGTGAGCGGCTGGGGCGGTTGGATTTGTCTACAGGCTGTTGACTCATAGGGTTACCACTAATAACGGTTATGGCTAAAAAAAAGTGGCCGGTACTTTGGCTTAAACCTGAGTTAAGCGTACGATGATCACTACATTAATTAGCAGGTGCAAATGCAGAGCAGATTTAAAGTCTGGCACTCTACTGACAGTTGCAGCTTCCTGCAAGTTGATTAATTAAATTCACATCTCAAACTTTCGTTTCTGGATTGCGCGGGCATAATCCAATCAAACGTACGTTTAGTGGAGAGAGTGATGTCTAAGATCCATTTTGCCCACGCCAATGGTTTTCCTTTGGGAAGTTACCGGGTTCTGCTGGAAGCGCTGGGTCAAGCGTATGAGATTCAAGGCGTCTCTCATATCGGTCATGATCCACGCTGGCCGGTGGATCATAATTGGCAGGCACTGGTCGACGAGCAGCTGGCACTATTACACCAAAGCGAAGAGCCGGTCTGGGCCGTGGGCCACTCTTTGGGTGGTGTGTTACTTTATCAGGCCGCATTAAAAGCGCCGGGTTACTTTAAGGGCTTGATATTGCTCGATCCACCGCTTTATATCAGTGGTTTGCGCCCCTGGTTGATTAAGCTGGCTAAGCGTATGGGCAATATTGATAAATTTACCCCGGCCAGCAGAAGCCGTAATCGTCGTGACCGCTGGGATGATGAGCAGGCAATGTATCGCTATTTGCGTGAGCGTCGCTTGTTTTCAGACCTGGATGAACGCTGTATCTGGGACTATATTAAGTCCGCCAGTCATAAAGAGCAGGGTCAGCAGGTGCTGAACTTTCAGCCCAAAATTGAGTACGATATTTTTTGTAATGTGGCGGACAATTTATGGAACAGCGGTCCGCAATTACAGATGCCAGTTGCCGTGTTTACCCCTGAGCAGGACTCGGTGATTCATCCCGCAGGACTCAGAGGGATCATAAAGTCAGGTTTTTACTGGCAGTCTGTACCCGGTGGACATCTCTTTCCATTGCAATATCCAGAGTCGACAGCGCAGCAGATACAGGCCATGATTAAAACACTTCATGGACATTCTGATAAGGCTGAACGATGCAGGACCCGATTCCATTCCAAATAGATCTGGAACACATCTCGATATCAGGCTGGCGCTGGGGCAAAGGTCACGGCACTACCGTATTGGCACTACACGGCTGGCTGGATAATTGTGCCAGCTTTACCCGACTAGCTCCCCAGCTTGCACTGGAGTGTGATCTGGATATCTGGGCTATCGATATGGTGGGGCATGGTCATTCCAGCCATCGCCCTCAGGGCAGCTATTACCATATTTGGGATAACGTCATCGATCTGACTTTATTGATGGATGCTCAGGGTTGGGAAAAAGTCGACTTGCTCGGCCACTCTATGGGAGCAGGCGTTGCAACTTTAATGGCAGGTGCTGTGCCGGAGCGTATTGCCCGTGTGGCTTTACTGGAAGGCTTAGGCCCTATCTCCACACCCGCAGAAGAATCTCCCGGTCAACTCACCCAGGCACTGAGTAAGTACCAGTTGATGGGTTACAAACAGCCGCCGAGTTATGCTGATATCCACAGTGCCGCAGAAGCCCGTATGCGGGGTGTCGGTGAGATCAGTTATGAAGCGGCGTTACCTCTTACTGAGCGGGGTATTATCAAGCAGGAGGATGGCTGGTATTGGCGCTCAGACCCTCGTTTGCGGATTCCTTCTCCTGTACGCCTGACAGAAGAGCAGATCAATGCCTTTTGTAACGCGATTACCGCACCGGTCCGCCTGTTAACTGCAGAGCAGGGCTTTCTGGTTAATAGGGAAAATACCGAAGCCCGTGCAGCCCATGTTCGAAATATTCAACATCAGTGTTTACCTGGCAATCATCATTTTCATTTAGAGCCTGAAACCTATCTGGCTGTACAGGCTGAGCTGATTCGGTTCTGGCAAGTGGATCAGTGATCTGGTTTAGCATAAAGCGCGTTAGATTAAGTCTATCTAAGACTATCATGCGAATTTTTTTCGTTCTGGTGGGTCAAATACCTAATGGTTTAAGGGAGTGTGACGAATGGCTGTATTTTTTTCGCCAGAGAAAACAACAAAAATATATCAGACAATACAGGCCTGTAAGGCCGCAGATAGGCTTGCTGCAAAGGCAGTGCTCAAGAGAGTCAAGGTTACCACTTTAGGGCTTATTTCAGCGCTCTTGGCATTGCCAGCAATTGCACAGGCGAGTGTGGGGCTGGAACCTTTCCCCTTAGCTGATGTGGAGATGAGTAAGAGCGATAAGCTGGTGGAACATCGTATCGCAACAGGTCGTATTCAGAAGAAAAACTCAGAATCGATGCCTGAGTATTGGTTAACCCTACCTGGTGGTGAGCTTAATCGCACTCTGTATCGAGTTCACTCCAGCCGGGGAACGGATGATATTTATCAGCACTATAAGCAGCAGTTGAAGCAGCCCGGTATAAAAGTGTTGTTTGAATGCAGCGCCCGGGACTGTGGTAGCAGTATTCACTGGGCCAATCAGGTCTTTAATGTTTCTACCTTGTACGGTATTGACCGTAAACAGCACTATTTGGCCGTAGAGCGTAAACATAACGGTTTGAGCGAGTTTATCTCCCTCTATATCACAGAAAGAGGTACAGGCCGAACCTACGTCTATGAAGAG
Organism: Oceanospirillum beijerinckii DSM 7166; assembly: GCF_000422425.1. Classification (GTDB taxonomy): domain Bacteria; phylum Pseudomonadota; class Gammaproteobacteria; order Pseudomonadales; family Halomonadaceae; genus Oceanospirillum; species Oceanospirillum beijerinckii. The sequence continues at coordinate 73,406 of NZ_AULT01000027.1, read as the reverse complement.
CACTATCGTCTGCCATCAGATCAAGTCAGTCAGGGCGATAGCCGGAATCTATTTGAGCAACTGGGCCTCTCTGGTTGGACCGCGCTGCCGGTCTCAGCGGATGGTAGCTTTGAAGAGGGGGCTTTTGAGCAACTGCAACAGCTGGTGCAAGACCTTAATGAATCTGATCAGAAGTACTGGCTGGTAACCCATAGATACGGTGTGGGTTCGGATCAGGAGCTGATCGAAAGATCAGAACAATCCGGTCAGCGTCTGTTACAGGCGTTGGAAAAAATGGGCTTAAAGGCAGAAAAAATTTCGATTCGAGCATTAGGGCCGCTGGCACCAACTACAAACTCGATCAATTACGGTGGACGTATCGAACTGATTCAAAAGGATTTTGGCTCCCGCATTGATGTGGGGCGCTAGAAAAAGGCGGTTTTTCATACTTTAAACCTTGAAATGCTTATTCACAGCCCCATCTAATAAATCTATGGCACGGTGTTGAGGCTGCTCTAGGTTGAGTGCTACCACCGGTTCAATGATGAAAGTTCTCTTTTTTACGGCTCAGATTTCTAATGAAATCCGGGCCGTTTGTTTTTATGCCAGACGTTTTAGCTGAAAGATACAGAAAAAGTTTGGTAAGGGGTTTTGGTGTTAGTACATCGTATCCTTGGTTTTCAGCATTACATATACTGCACCAGTGCCACCGTCGGCGGGACGGCAGGAGTGAAAGGCGATCACTTCCGGCATCTGGCGTAACCAGACGTTGACGTAAGATTTGAGCTCGGCCCGACCACTGCCCTGAGTCCATGATTTACCGTGTACGACAATGACACAGCGGAAGCGGCGGGCGCGGCAGTCCTGAATAAAGGAAAATAACTCACCTCTGGCCTCTTCAACACTTTGACCATGCAGGTCGATGCCTTCTTGCCAGGTGTATTCGCCTTTCTTCAGGCTTTGAAAAGTACGAATCGGTAGATCGGGCACCATAAAACTCATTACATCGCTGGGTTTCATATCCGGGACATAACCTTCCGACAGGTTATCTACCACAAAGCGTTCATCTTCCGTAGAAGCCGCTTCACGTTTCAGTGCGATGTTGATGTCTTTCTTCTTGGGTTTAAGCACAACTTGATTACTTTTCAGTGGCTTAACGCCTTTCATGGCGGAGCGGAATAACTCCAGTTCGTCTAAATCAGCATCATCGTTGTGTGGGTCGTACTTGCTCATGGTTTCGCTCTATTCTTGGCTGCGGCAACCTTACCAGAAGCAATGGGGGACGCAAGTCTGGTTTATAGCTAAGCATAGCTGGGGTACACTTAGTGAGCGGAATTCCAGAGGCTTAAGGTTGGTGGAAGGATCGCTATTTCTATTTGCATGTTTGGAGACGGTGTTGTGCCACAGAGTAAAGCGTTAGCGGAAGTCGCTCAGCAGTTGCATACCATTAAAGATTATATTCGTTGGACCCATTCGCAGTTTAATCATCATAAGCTGTTTTTTGGTCACGGCACCGATAATGCCTGGGATGAAGCGGTTCATCTGGTGCTTGGCAGTTTACACTTGCCGTGGGATTTTGATCCATCCATGCTGGATGCGCGTATTACCCATGATGAGGCCGTTATTGTCTTAAGCCATGTGGAGAAACGTTGCCTGGATCGTGTGCCACTGGCATATCTGCTGGGTGAGGCCTGGTTTGCCGGTCTGCCTTTTCATGTGGATCACCGCGTACTGGTACCTCGCTCTCCCATTGCTGAGCTGATTCAGAACCGGTTTGAACCTTGGTTGACCGATGAGCCAATGCGCATACTGGATCTATGCACCGGCAGCGGTTGTATCGGTATTGCGACAGCGTACGCTTTTCCTTATGCCAAGGTTGATCTGGCCGATATCTCCGAAGGCGCGCTATCCGTTGCGCAAAGCAATGTAGAGCGTCATTATCTGGAGGATCAGGTAAGTATCTACCAGTCTGATCTGTTCAATGATCTGCCAAAAGATGGTTACGATCTGATTGTGACCAATCCTCCGTATGTGGATGATGAAGACCTGACGGCGATGCCGCAGGAGTTTAGCCATGAACCGGCTCTGGGTTTAGGTTCAGGTTTGGATGGTTTGGATATTACCCGTCGAATTCTGCGTGATGCACCAAATTACCTAACCAATGATGGTGTCCTGATCTGTGAAGTGGGTAACAGTGAGTTTGCTCTGCAGGATGCCTTCCCTGAAGTACCCTTTATGTGGCTGGAGTTTGAAAACGGCGGTCAGGGGGTCTTTATGCTGACGGCTGACCAGCTACGTGAGCATGCTGAGCTGTTTGCAGCTGAAGTGACTTCTGGTTAAGTGCTACTGTGCACGGGTTTAAGCAAGCGGTTTATTGTATGAGCCGTTTTGTATGTTAGAGCTTTTTTCGAGTTGGCGACTGATTGCTGTTAACTTACCTCAGTCGTTGATCAATTGGCCTATGAAACAAAGAATCATAACGACGTGGCCTTAAGGCTGCGATGCAAGAGAGAGATTATGTCTGGCAATACCTTTGGTAAGCTGTTTACCGTAACGACATTTGGTGAAAGTCATGGTCCTGCGTTGGGCGCGATTGTAGATGGGTGTCCTCCGGGCCTGGAGATCACAGAAGAGGATCTGCAGATTGATCTGGATCGGCGTAAGCCGGGGACTTCCCGTCACACTACGCAACGCCGTGAGCCGGATCAGGTTAAAATTTTGTCCGGTGTGTTTGAAGGCAAAACCACAGGTACGGCCATTGGCCTTCTGATCGAAAATACCGATCAGCGTTCGAAAGATTATTCCAATATTGCTCAGCAATATCGCCCTGCTCATGCGGATTACAGTTGGAATCAGAAATATGGCTTTCGTGATTATCGCGGTGGTGGCCGCTCCTCTGCGCGTGAAACGGCAATGCGTGTCGCAGCGGGGGCGATTGCTAAGAAGTATCTGAAAGATCGTCTGGGTATTGAAGTTCGTGGCTATCTGTCTCAGCTGGGCCCTATCAAGGTAGAAAAAGTAGATTGGGATTTGATCGATACCAATCCTTTCTTCTGCCCGGATGCGGATAAGATCGCTGAGATGGAAAGCTATATGGATGCTCTGCGTAAAGAGGGTAACTCCGTTGGTGCCAAAGTAACTGTGGTGGCTCGTCATGTACAACCGGGTCTGGGTGAGCCAATCTTTGACCGTCTGGATGCGGAGCTGGCTCATGCGCTGATGAGCATTAATGCCGTGAAAGGTGTTGAGATTGGTGCCGGTTTCGACTCAATTGAGCAAAAAGGTACCGAGCATCGAGATGAGATCACGCCAGAAGGCTTTTTGTCTAATAATGCCGGGGGGATCTTAGGCGGTGTTTCTACCGGGCAGGATATTATCGCCCATATTGCCCTGAAGCCGACCTCCAGTCTGCACCTGCCGGGTCGTGGTATTAATGTGGCAGGTGAGCCGGTTGAGGTGGTGACCAAAGGTCGTCACGACCCTTGTGTGGGGATTCGTGCTACGCCGATTGCTGAAGCGATGATGGCGATCACTCTGTTGGATCATTACCTGCGTCATCGTGGTCAGTGTGGTGATGTTGAAATGCCAACGCCCATAGTGCCCGCTCAAGCTTAATATGGCCTCTGCCGAGGTATAGTGCAGTGACGGATGAGTCCATTTGTTTAAGTGGCTCAAAAAGCTGTATCGAAATGCCCTGCTTTGTCGGGGCATTTTTGTTATACCAATCCTGATACGCCTCTGTAGGTTGGAAAAGCCGCAGGCGCCTTCCGACAATAATCCGGTATTCAGGTCAGTATCGGACGGTGTTCATCTGACCCAGGCGAGCTATCAAAGAATTTAGCGGCAATCGTATTGCTGGTATCTCTTCTCTCTTCTGTTTTAACGAGTCTTTTATGTCGATACCTTATTGGCAGCTTTCTTCAGTCTACTTCTTCTATTTTGCTATTCTGGGAGCGACAAATCCTTACTGGGGCTTATATCTACAGTCATTAGGCTTTAATGCCGAGCAGATTGGTAGCCTGATGGCGCTGTTTATTGCTACCAAGCTGATTGCGCCAAATATTTGGAGTTACTGGGCGGACAGATCGGGTCGCTATGAACGAGTGATGCAGTTGGGTGCTGTACTAACGCCTGTCTGTTTTGTGGGGGTATTTTGGGCTGATCAGTTCTGGTTGATGGTTGCTGTAATGGCGTTATACAGTTTTTTTTGGAATGCCATCTTACCGCAATACGAAGTGATTACCCTTAGAGCTCTTAAAGGGCAGGAAGAACGTTACAGTCAGATTCGCTTATGGGGCTCTGTCGGCTTTATTCTGGCGGTTGCCGGATTAGGCTGGTGGCTGGATTATGTGCCAGTTAGCACATTACCTGCGGCGATTCTGTTGATTATGCTTGCGATGGCTATTGTCAGCTTTGCTGTTACTGGTGTTATAAAGACAGATCAACTCAGTGCACAAAAAACTAAACCTGAGCAAGGTGTTATCAGTTGGTTGATTAAGCCGCATATTGTCTGCTTTTTGCTGGCTGTTTTGTTGATGCAGGCTTCCCATGGACCTTATTACACTTTTTTTTCCATTTTTATGGAACAATACGGCTATAGCCGAACCGTAATTGGTTTGCTTTGGGCTCTGGGGGTATTTGCTGAGGTTTTACTGTTTCTGCTAATGCATAAACTGCTCAAAAGGGTTAATGCCGAAATTATCTTATTGGTCAGTTTGCTGTTAGCGAGTGTGCGTTGGTGGTTTACAGGTTTGTATCCTGATTCATTCTATGTAATGTTACTGTTACAGTGTCTACATGCGGCCACCTTTGGCAGTTTTCATGCTGCCAGTATTGACCTGGTTCGAAGACTGTTTCCAGCCTGTCATTCAGGGCAGGGACAAGCCGCGTACACGAGTGTCGGGTTTGGTATAGGTGGGGCGCTGGGGGCATGGGGTAGCGGTTTGATTTGGCAGTATTTTTCGGCCGAAGTCAGCTTTCAGGTAGCAAGTGTTACTTCTGGTATCGCTGCCCTGATTTTATTCTTATCACTGTATACCCAGCGCAGTGCTTGGGTTGCAGCTAAATGACCGGATGGTCTTTTTTAGTCGCGCATACTCTCATTGTGCAGTTGCAAAAAAGTGCTACTAAGGGTTACATTTGTTTCAGAGATGGCTGAGCCATATAAGGAGAGTTCCATGAAGGTGAACATCGAAGTCGATATGACCCCTGAAGAATTTCGTAAAGCGATGGGGTGGCCCGATGTGGAGAAGTTTCAGGAAGAACTAATGCTAAAGATTCGTCAGCAGATGGAAGAAGGGGTTGAAGGTTATGACCCTCTGACGTTGATGAAGCCTTTTGTCAGCCAGAGTTTCGATTCTGTTGAAACTTATCAGAAGTTGATGATGCAGATGCTGAATAGCTATACGCAGCAGAAGTAATAGCAACCCGATAATTCATAGTATATTCAGAGCCCGGGATTCAGAAGGGCTTTGATATTGCTGGAAGTGTGCGATGACTCACTTTATCGGGATGAGATGATTGATAAAACGGAATGCAAAATTTAGATAAGGAAGCGACAAGGAAATCTGGCCTGTTATCTGTGTGCAGGATGCAATATCAGGTTGAATACAATTGATAGCTAAGTAACCAGCTTGCCAGGCACTGTTGAGCAACACAGGCATTGTTGAGCAATAAATAATAGCTGTATCAAGAGTTTTGGAATAATGCAGTGCAACATGATTGACCTATTGGTGTAATCATTTTGACATTTGGCAGAATATACAATCACTTAAGTCGATAATCTAAGAATTTTTAGGGGATTCACCATGCAAGAAAAAATCATGAACGCTTTCGCTGATCAGACTAAAAACATGTACGCTCCAATGCGCAAATTGAACGCGCTGATGGTTGAGAACATGGAAAAGATGACGGATTTTCAGATTGAAGCTCTGAAGTCTTACAGCAAAATGGGCGTTAATCAGATGAAAAACGCGACTGAAGTTAAAGATGCTGAGTCTGTACGTGACTTCACGGCTGCACAAGCTGAGCTGATGAGCACTCTGAGCAAGAAAGTATTGGAAGATGCGAAAAGCATGGCTGACATGTCCATGGAATTCAAACAAGAAGTTGAAAAGATCGTTGAAGAGGCACGTACCGGTGCTGAAGAAGCAAAAGCTGACAAGCGCCCTGCTAGCAAAGCTTCTTAATTCAGGTACATGAGAAGGCTGCTGACTAACAGTGGCCTTTTTTATTGCCTTATTTTTACTGTTCAGTGCTTGTCGAAAGACACCAGGGAAATCCGAGGCCAGATAAAAGGCCCGAGTGAGGTACGCTCATGAGCGAACAGACTACCGATTCTACGAATTTCTTTTACGATCCAGCTGAGCTGACAGATATTGTCACTAAAGCCAATACCCAGTATCAGCAGCTGATTGAGCAGCTGATGTCCCGTCAGGGCATGAGCGACCCATCTCTATCTATTTTATTTGATGTTTCTGAATCTTTTCAGAAAATGGCCGAGCAGATCTCTACAAACCCAATGGCGGTTTATGAAGAACAGATGAATCTGTGGAAAAGTCAGATTCAGCTGTGGCAGAACGTCACTCGCCAGCTGTTAGGTGAAACTGTCGAGCCCGTGATAGAGCCTGCAAAAGACGATCGCCGCTTTAATGATTCAGAGTGGGCTGAAAATGCACTGTTTGATTTTATTAAACAGTCTTACCTGCTGTTTGCCCGTAGCATTTTTAATACGGTGCACAATGTTGAAGGTCTGAGCGATGAAGCTCGTCAGACGGTTGATTTCCATGCGCGTCAGTTTGTCAATGCAATGAGTCCAACCAACTTTGTGGCGACCAATCCTGAAGTACTGCGCCGTACGGTTGAGACCAAAGGTCGCAACCTGATTCAGGGTATGGAGCAGCTGGTTGAAGACCTGAAGTCCAGTCGTGACGGCTTGAGTGTCAGTATGACTGATAAGCAGGCATTCACTCTGGGTGAGAACGTCGGCAGCACACCGGGTGATGTGGTCTTCCAAAATGACCTGATGCAGCTGATCCAGTACAAGCCAACGACGCCAAAAACCTATAAGACTCCACTACTGATTGTTCCACCATGGATCAATAAGTATTACATCCTGGATCTGCGTCCTAGCAATTCTATGGTGAAGTGGATGGTTGATCAGGGTCACACTGTATTTATCATCTCTTGGGTGAACCCTGGTCCTTCTCTGCGTAACAAGGGCTTCGAAGATTACATGCTGGAAGGTCCTCTGGCTGCAATTGATGCCATTGAACAAGCGACCGGTCAGAAAGAAGTGAACATTATCTCTTACTGTATCGGTGGTACGCTGACTGCTTCTACGCTGGCCTATATGGCTGCGAACAACGATAAGCGTGTGAAGTCGGCGACTTATATGGCGACTTTGCAGGACTTTACTGATCCCGGTGAGATCGGTGTTTTCCTGAATGAAGCGACGTATAAAGGTATTGAAAAGCAGCTGGATCGCGATGGTTATCTGGATGGCCGAGCGATGTCCTTCAGCTTCAACCTGCTGCGTGAAAATGATCTGTTCTGGTCATTTTTCATCAACAACTACCTGAAAGGTGAGCGTCCGGCGGCGTTTGATCTGCTGTACTGGAATACTGACAGTACGAATATGCCGGCAGCGATGCATAAGTTCTACCTGCGTAATATGTACCTGGAAAATAATCTGATTCAGGGTAAGGTTGAGTTGAACGGTACTAAGATCGATCTGACTAAGATTGAAACGCCTGTATACTTTGTTTCAACCATTCAGGATCATATTGCCAAGTGGACATCAACTTACAGCGGAGCTCAGGCGCATTCAGGTCCGGTTAAGTTTGTACTGGCGGGCTCAGGTCATATTGCGGGCGTTGTGAATCCACCAACCAAAGAGAAATACGGTTACTGGACGAATGACAAGCTGCCAGCAACACCTGATGAGTGGTTCGCGGGTGCAGAGAAGCATCCAGGCTCCTGGTGGCCTAACTGGCAGGAGTGGGTGACAGCTAACGGTTATGCTGATGCTAAAGGTATGGTAGTGGCACGTGAGCCAGGTAAAGGCAAGCTGTCTGTGATTGAGCCTGCTCCGGGTAGCTATGCATCAAAGACCATTGCAGAAGTACTGCGTGAAGATGTAGCGGTTGCCAGTTAAGCTTTACAGTTCGATTGAGCGCTGATGGGTATCAGCGTGCTCAAAGCCCACTCTTGTAGTGGGCTTTTTTGTTTTAAGTGGTATTATTGATACCTAAATTTGTGCAGGCAAAGTCAGTGGTATCAAATGTTATCGGGTGGTTATGGAAGATAAGTTTTTTGTCGGTGCTAACAAAGGGCTAAATGTTTTTTTTACCCTGCTTGTGCTCGGTTTATTGCTGTATGTGTCTTTTATATACAGTGCCGATGTGGCTCGGCAAAAAAATGATGATATCACTGCTCAGTTTCAGAATACCGCCGAGCAGGCCTCAGATCTGCTGCATGAGAAAATCAAACCTTTTCCAATGCTGCTGCGTTCTGCCCGTGGTGTCGTATTGGGTCATAATGACCTCCCTCCTGCCAGCTGGAGTCAGTTTGTAAATTCCTTGGATCTGGACTACAGCGCTCTGGGTATTATTGGTTTAACTTATACTGAAAGTGTCTTTGATTTTCAGCTAGATCCCTATCTTGCCAAGCGCCAGCAACGTTTTCCAGGTTTCCATATTTTCCCTGAGGGTGTCAGGGAGGAGTATATGGTGGTGCTTTATCTGGCACCTGAATCCGTATCTGCCAAGGTGCGTGGCTTTGATATTTCGGTAGAGAATCACCGCCGTACTGCTGCGTTATTGGCGCGTGAAACGGGTCTTGCTACCTTAACTCCTCCTATCTCATTGTTGCCTACCGAATCGCACTCGGTAGATTACCTATTGCTGCTGCCTGTTTATGATAGTGAGTGGCACCCGGATATCTCTTTGATGGCGGAGACAGATGGCCTGTTTAAGGGGTGGGCAACATTGGGTTTTTCTATGACCCGTATTGCGCAGAAGGTCATGGCTGAAGCTCCTGCGGGCCTGCGTTTGCAGTTGTATGACAGTCGTGCCGGTACGGCTCCTGTATTTGACTCCAGCCCACAAACGGTGAGTCACCAGTCTGTGCCAGGCAATCGTGTGCTCAACTCTGTACTTACATTGGGTGGACAGGTACTGACCATTCGTATTACACCACTGCCGGGTAGTGAACTGGCAGTCGCTGAGCGTGTTTATGACGAGGGTTCAATGCTGGCTTCAGGGTTGATCAGTTTGCTGATTACTCTGGTGCTGCTTCTACTACTAAATAGCCGCTTTACCGCAATTAGTATGGCATCCAGGTTGCTGGAGCAATTTGCCGAAAGTGAAACTCGCTACAAATCTCTGTTTGATCTTTCTCCGGAAGCGGTAATTATACATCGTAAGGGGAAGATTCTATTGGTTAATCAGGCTGCACAGAACCTATTGGGCGTTGAGTCTCCTGGTCTGTTGATTGGTCGGGATGTGATGGAGTTTGTACACGAAGAATCGAAAGAGACTGTGCTGCTGCGTATGCGTGACTTTTATGGTGATGGCACCATGCCGTTTATCGAAGAGAAGCTGATGCGTTACGATGGTACTCCGTTTTTAGCTGAGGTATCCGGTGCGGGGATCTATTTCGAGGGTGAGTCGGCGACTCAGGTGTTGTTCCGTGATATCTCCTCTGAGCAGGAAACCCGCTACGAGGCACAGATCTCTAAAGCGGTTTTCCGTCACTCCCGTGAGCCGATGATGGTGACTGACGCTAAGGGTATGATTAGCCTGGTTAACCCGGCCTTTACTGAGGTTACTGGATACGAGTCGGAAGAGGTGCAAGGGCGTAATGCGTCACTATTATCTTCTGGCTATCACGGTGCTGATTTTTATCAGCAGATGTGGAGTGAGTTGCTGGATGACGGCGAGTGGGAAGGAGAGATGACCAATCGTCGGAAGGATGGTGAGATTTATATTCAGCGTGCACATATGTCGGCAATTCGAGGCTTGCATGATGAGATTACCCAGTTTATCTGTGTTATGAGCGATATAACGGAGCAGAAGAAAGAGCTGGAGAATATGCGCTTCCAGGCGCTGCATGACCCGCTGACTAAACTGCCAAATCGTATTCTCTTTACCTCAGAAGTTCGTAAAACTATCGCGATGTTCGAGAAAGAACAGAAAAAGTTTGCGGTATTGTTTATTGATCTGGATGGCTTTAAACCAGTCAATGACACCTATGGTCACTTGTTGGGTGATAAGTTGTTGATTGCTCTGGCGAAAAAGCTATCTGGCGCAATTAAAAAGCATGATGCGGTGGCTCGTGTCGGCGGTGATGAATTCCTGGTATTGCTGCGTGAGGTGGAAAGCGGTGAGATGGCTCTGCATGTAGCGGAGCGTCTGAATCATCTGATTGGTGATCCGATTTCTATTGATGGTATCGATATTTCTGTTGGGGGTAGCATCGGTGTGGCAGTCTACCCAGATCATGCTCAGAGTGAGGTGAGTCTGATTGATCAGGCCGATAAAGCCATGTATCAGGTAAAACACTCTGGCAAAGGTCGTTCGGTATTGGCGGCAGTAAATGTGAGTGAGGTTGCTGAGTTCTAGTCCTTCAGTTTTCATTTTTGCCATTGTGTTGTTTGTGTGGCTTTTGTCGTTTTGGTTTTAAAGATCTTTATGTTGTTCCAGTAGTTTGATCAGTTGCTGGCTTGCATTGGATAGTGTTCTTTCCTGGTGGTAGAGATAACCCAGTGGCCGGGTCAGGTCGATCTCGGGTAGGTGGATCACCTGCATGGTGTCATCAATTAAAGTTTCTGGTAGTACGCTCCAGCCCAGGCCAATAGATACCATCATCTTTAATGTCTCCATATAGTTGGTCGATAGGGCGACCTGTAGGTCCAAATTCTGTTTGGCAAAAGCGGTGGCCACAATACCTCGGGTAAAAGTCTGAAAACCCGGTAATACAGCATCGTACTGAGTCAGGGTTTTAAGCTCTATCTCTTTCAGCTGCGTAATGGGGTGGTCTTTAGCAGCAACAACCCTGAGCCTATCGTTCCAAATCGGGACTACGGTTAAGTTAGTAGAATACTGTGTCGGAGCTGTATGTTGCTGCAGGGCGATATGTTTTGGCGATAGAGTAACCACGGCTAACTCTAATTCACCCTGCACTATACCTTCGTAAGCCTGTTCAGAATCCAAAAAGCGCATATCCAGTTTGACCTGAGGGAAGCTTGAGGTAAACGCTTTAAGTACCGGTGGCAGACGGTGCAGTCCAATATGGTGGCTGGTGCCTAATACCAGTGAACCTGCAATCGCGCCGTTGATATTGTTCAGCAGGCGTCGGGTATCTTCCAGTTCTACTAATACCTTTCTTGCCCTTGGCATCAACGCCTGACCGGCTTCCGTCATGTGGGTTTGTCGACCAATGCGATCAAACAGGCGGCAATCCAGTTGGGATTCCAGGTTGGCGATACGCTTGGATACGGCCGGTTGTGTCAGGTGCAGTATTTCAGCGGCACGGGAAAATGAGCCGGTTTCTGCAACGCTTATAAATGCCTGTAATGATTGTGTATCCATCGTTCGTTACCTCACTAATGTTCTCTTTATAAAAGAGAAAACTTGTTTGATGTTTTCTATAGCTATTTGGAATCCAATCAATAAAAAATATGAATTTGTTTTATCGTAACGCAAGCCCTAAACTGTTTTCAACGCCCATAGAGGCGATCAGAAAAATGATGAGGAGTTAACCATGGCAGGCAAAACCCTGTACGACAAATTGTGGGATGACCACTTGGTACAAGAGCGCGATGACGGTACGTCTTTGATCTATATCGACCGTCAGTTATTACATGAAGTAACCTCTCCTCAGGCGTTTGAAGGCCTGAAGCTGGCGGGTCGTGGTTTGTGGCGTGTCAATGCTAACCTGGCGACTCCTGACCACAACGTGCCGACGACCGTTGAAGAGCGCAAGGCCGGTAACGAAGGTATCGAAGATCCTGTATCTAAGATCCAGGTTGTGACGCTGGATGATAACTGTGATGAGTTCGGTGTGACCGAATTTAAGATCAACGATATCCGTCAGGGTATTGTGCACGTCGTAGGCCCGGAGCAGGGCGCGACTCTGCCGGGTATGACTGTGGTATGTGGCGATTCTCACACCGCTACTCACGGTGCGTTTGGTGCACTGGCCCACGGTATCGGTACTTCTGAGGTGGAACATGTCATGGCCACTCAGTGTCTGATCCAGCGCAAAATGAAAAACATGCTGGTTAAGGTAAACGGCCAGCTGGGTGCGGGTGTGACCGGTAAAGACGTGGTACTGGCTGTTATCGGTAAGATCGGTACTGCGGGCGGCACAGGTTATGCGATCGAGTTTGGTGGTGAGGCGATTCAGAGCCTGTCCATGGAAGCGCGTATGACCATCTGTAATATGGCGATTGAAGCCGGTGCCCGTGTGGGTCTGGTTGCTGTTGACCAAACGACTATCGATTACGTAAAAGGTCGTCCATTTGCCCCGACAGAAGATCAGTGGGAGCAAGCAGTTGCGGCCTGGAGCGAACTACACTCTGATGCCGATGCGGTATTTGATACCGTGGTTGAGCTGGAAGGTAGTGAGATCGCACCACAGGTAACCTGGGGTAACTCGCCAGAGATGGTTGTTCCTGTCAACGCAGTAGTCCCGAATCCTGCGGATCAGTCTGATGAAAATCAGCAGAAGGCTTACGCTCGTGCTCTGGAATATATGGGCTTAACCGCTGGTCAGGCGATCACTGATATTAAACTGGACCGTGTGTTTATCGGTTCTTGTACCAATTCCCGTATCGAAGATCTGCGCGAAGCTGCTGCGGTAGCAAAAGGTAAGAAGGTTGCAAACAACATTATTCAGGCGTTGGTTGTACCGGGTTCTGGTCTGGTGAAGCAGCAGGCAGAAGAGGAAGGTCTGGATAAGATCTTTACTGAGGCCGGTTTTGAATGGCGCGAGCCGGGTTGTTCCATGTGTCTGGCGATGAATGCGGATAAGTTAGGTGCCGGTGAGCATTGTGCCTCAACCTCTAACCGTAATTTTGAAGGCCGTCAGGGCTTTGGTGGTCGCACACACCTGGTGAGTCCGGGGATGGCCGCCGCCGCCGCGATTGCAGGTCATTTTGTTGACGTACGTGAAGTAGAAACAGCCTAAGAAGCCGGAGGTTAAAATGGACAAGTTTACACAATTAGACGGCTTGACTGCGCCTATGGATCGAGCCAATGTCGACACCGACATGATCATTCCAAAGCAGTTCCTGAAATCCATTAAGCGTTCAGGCTTTGGTCCTAATCTGTTTGATGAGCTGCGTTACCTGGACGAAGGTAAGCCGGATCAGGATTGCACAGGACGTCCTCTGAACGAAGACTTTGTACTGAACCAATCCCGTTACCAGGGCGCTTCTGTCCTGCTGGCACGTCAGAACTTCGGTTGCGGTTCTTCCCGTGAGCACGCGCCATGGGCGCTGCTGGATTACGGTTTCCGTTGCGTGATCGCTCCAAGCTTTGCAGATATCTTCTACAACAACTGTTTTAAGAACGGTATTCTGCCGATCATTCTGGACGAAGACACTGTAGATAGCCTGTTTAAAGAGGTTGAAGCGGAAGAAGGGTATCGTCTGGTCGTAGATCTGGAAGCTAAAGAGATCCGCACTCCTGGCGGTCGTACTATCGCGTTTGATGTGGATGATTTCCGTCGCCACTGCCTCTTAAATGGCCTGGACGATATCGGTCTGACTCTGGAAGATGCCGATCAGATCCGTGCTTATGAAGAGAAACGTAAGCAGAAGGCGCCTTGGTTGTTTAACTAAGAGCGGTTTAGTTAAGAGCTAGTTGTTAGGCTCTTGTTTGAAGAGTCTGTCGTTTGTAATTGATTTGGTTGTTTAAACGACAGCGACTGCGCAAATATAACGATTATAAAGTGCCTGAGATTGTGTGTTTCAGGCGCTGAGCCATTTAAAAATGCAAGCCGTAGTTGGGCGTATCTCGACTGCGAGAAACAAGGATATAAGCAATGACTAATAATGTATTGGTACTGCCGGGTGACGGTATTGGTCCTGAGATTGTGACTGAAGCAGTAAAAGTTTTAGGCACTCTGAATCTGGATATCGAAATCGATAGCGCGCTGGTAGGTGGTTCTGCGGTAGATGCGACGGGTAACCCTCTGCCAGAAGAAACGCTGAACAAGGCTCGTTCTGCCGATGCAATCCTGCTGGGTGCGGTAGGTGGTCCTAAGTGGGACGGTAACCCAATGGAAAGCCGTCCAGAGAAAGGTCTGCTGGGTCTGCGCTCTGAGCTGGAACTGTTTGCTAACTTCCGTCCGGCGATTCTGTACCCACAGCTGGCAGAAGCATCTACCCTTAAGCCTGAAGTAGTTTCTGGTCTGGATATTCTGATCGTACGTGAACTGACCGGTGGTATCTACTTCGGTCAACCACGGGGCATCCGCACGCTGGAAAATGGCGAGCGTGAAGGTTACAACACTTACGTATACAACGAGTCTGAGATTCGTCGTATTGGTCGTCAGGCGTTTGAAGCCGCGCAAAAACGTGGCAAGCGTCTGTGTTCCGTTGATAAATCCAACGTACTGGAAGTCACCGTACTGTGGAAAGAAGTGATGGAAGAGCTGGCAAAGGAATATCCTGATGTTGAGCTGAGCCATATGCTGGTCGACAACGCTGCGATGCAGCTGGTGCGTGCGCCTAAGCAGTTTGATGTTGTAGTAACCGGCAATATGTTCGGTGATATCCTGTCTGATGCTGCGGCGATGCTGACCGGTTCTATCGGTATGCTGCCTTCTGCTTCTCTGGATAAAGATGGCAAGGGTATGTACGAACCATGTCACGGTTCTGCACCCGATATCGCAGGTCAGGGTAAAGCGAACCCACTGGCGACTATCCTGTCTGTGGCTATGATGCTGCGTTACTCTCTGGATGAAAGTGCGGCAGCGGATCGTATCGAAGCTGCGGTACAGAAAGTGCTGGATCAAGGTCTGCGTACTGGCGATATCATGTCTGAAGGTTGTACTCTGGTATCTACTGAAGAGATGGGGGATGCGGTTGTTGCAGCCCTGTAAGCTATTTAGCTTGTGCAATCATTGCCGGACTTATATCTGATAGGCGTTTTTCTGCTTGAAAAGCGTTGCAGATTCCTGATAAATAACGTTAGAAAACTCTGAGAGGCTGCTGGGCAGTCTCTTGATTTAGCCTAACCCCTGACGGCATTTGGTATTGCCTGGGGTGGGTGATGTTTAATGACCATATAGGTGAAAAGATGGCTCAAAAACGTGTAGGTCTTGTTGGCTGGCGGGGCATGGTAGGCTCCGTATTGATGAAGCGTATGCAGGACGAAGGTGATTTTAATCATATCGAACCGATCTTTTTTACAACCTCTCAGGCAGGACAGGCGGCACCGGACTTTGGTAAAGAAGCCCCTGCACTGAAGGACGCAACGGATATCGAAGAACTGAAGGCGATGGATATCATCATCACCTGTCAGGGCGGCGATTACACCAAGGCGGTTTATCCTAAGCTGCGTGAAAGCGGTTGGAATGGTTACTGGATTGATGCGGCATCTTCGCTGCGTATGGACGATGATGCCATCATAGTGCTGGATCCGGTTAACATGAATGTGATTAAGGATGGTCTGGCCAAGGGTGTTAAAACCTATGTGGGTGGTAACTGTACCGTATCTCTGATGCTGATGGGTCTGGGTGGTTTGTTCCAGAATGATCTGGTGGAGTGGATGACTTCCATGACTTACCAGGCGGCTTCTGGTGGTGGTGCCCGTCATATGAAAGAGTTGATTGCTCAGATGGGTATTATCAACTCAGCAGTAGCGGATAAGCTGGATGCGGGTTCTGCCATTCTGGAAGTAGATCGTCTTGTCGCAGAGACTATTCGCAGTGAGCAGATGCCGGTTGATAACTTTGGCGTACCTCTGGCCGGCTCTTTGATTCCTTGGATCGATACCAAGCTTGATAACGGTCAGAGCCGTGAAGAGTGGAAAGCTTTTGCAGAAACCAACAAGATTCTGGGTCTGGGCGATAGCCCGATTCCAATTGATGGTACTTGTGTACGTATCGGTGCGATGCGTTGCCACAGCCAGGCGTTTACCATTAAGCTGAAGAAAAATGTGCCGATGGATGAAGTGGAGGCGATTATCGCTGAAGCAAACGACTGGGTGAAAGTGATTCCAAATGAGCGTGACATCACCGCTTCTGAGTTGAGCCCGGTTAAAGTCACCGGTACTCTGAGTGTGCCTGTGGGGCGTCTGCGTAAGATGAACCTGGGCGATGAATACCTGAACGCCTTTAGCGTTGGTGATCAGCTGCTGTGGGGTGCTGCCGAACCTCTACGTCGCATGTTGCGTATCCTGTTAGACGATTAATTTCACATTAATTTTCTATGACAGAGAAAAGCCTGCCCATTCGGCAGGCTTTTTCCGTTTTATGGCAAAAGTCATCCTTGAGCAAAATAATATTGTTGCAGTTGGCGTTAAATTACCGGAATTTGGGCTCTAAATAGCGTTTTTTTACTGGCCTGTTCTTTGCAGGTTAAGCTATTAGCATAGGTGTAAGTGCGAAAAATCTTAGCAAAAAGAATGACCTAAACCCGGAAAAAAGCTGGATTAACTCCCTGCTGATGTGTACAAATTGCTGAAATATTGATACAAGTTACACTCAGAAAAGTATCAGCTGAAACAAAGTATTATGATGGCTTAGGTTTCGGTGGGCCGTGCTGCATACAGGTTCGGGACAGCACAAAGAGTTAAGGAATCAAATTATGGTGCGCAAGCTGGCGGGTACTCTAGCAACGGTGGGCTTATTAGGCAGCCCGTTGGCGTTAGGGCTTGGACTTGGTAACGCTGATTTACAGTCATCGTTAAATCAGCCGTTAAAGGCAACGATACAGTTATCACAGACTCAGGGAGTTTCGGCTTCCGATATCAGGGTGATGCTGGCGGATGAAGATGCCTTTGCAAGGGCTGGTTTACAGCGTCAGTTCTTCCTGCAAAACCTTGATTTTGTTGTTCGTGATGGGGCTAGGGGGCCTTATATTGAACTGACCAGTCAGGCAGCCGTTAAAGAACCTTTCCTTAATTTACTACTCACCGTTGAGTGGCCTCAGGGGCGCTTGCTACGGGAATATACCTTCCTTCTGGATCCTCCTGCTTATGACAGCACAACGGTAGGGCAGCAGTATGCCGCTCAAACATCCGTGCCAGCTACTATCGATTCCCAACCTTTGGCTGCACCTGCAGCCGGTCAGCTAGTCGAAGAGGGTGCCCGCAGAATTAAAGTTGGCCCAACTGATACTCTGTGGAGTCTGGCTCGCCAAAACCGACCGAATAATAACATTACCATTAAGCAGGCGATGTTGGCGATTCAGGATGCCAATCCTGATGCTTTTCCATCCGGTAACATTAATGATATGGAAGCAGGTAGCACCATCCTGATTCCAAATGCCCAGGCGATGACGAAGCGGGACTCTTTGGCAGCAATCCGAGAAGTCGCGAGGCAAAATCGTGAATGGGTAACTTTGAAGTCAGCTTTAACACCTAAAACAGCTCCAGCCCCTGTACCAGCCAAACCAGCTACACCCAATGTAGAACAGGATAAGCTGAAGTTAGTTGCTGAGCCAGAAACAGAAAATACTCAGGATAATAGTAAAGCGGATGAGTTAGCTAAAGAGCTGGCTTTAAGTAAAGAAAGCTTGGATAAATCGGAGCGGGAAAAAGCCGACTTATCAAGCCGTCTTGATGATTTACAGAAGCAGATAGGTACCTTACAAAAGCTGATTCGTCTGAAAGATGAGCAGTTGTCAGCGATGGAAAATATGCTGGCTAAACAAAATCAGTTGTTATCCAGCAAAGCTCCTGACACTGATACTAAATCGGAGGCGGTGCCAGAGCCAAAGGTTGATTTGACTCTGCCTCCAGTTGCATCAACCAGCTCAGCAGCGGTAACCGGTGCGGTAAGCGCTCCGGCCATCGGTCTTGACCTGGCAGCGGAGGCTCAGAAACAGCAGGAGATGCAAAAAGAAGGTGTGACAGACTCTTCTTCAGCCAATGTGGTTGAGGAAAAGAAAGAGATCAAACCTTTCACCATTGATGAGTCAGACCAGAAGGCGGCTGAGAGCCCGAGTTCTCCTGAAGAGCCTGGTAGCTTCATAGAGAATAATATGATGGCTATCGGTGGCGGTATTGCTGCTGTATTAGCTGCGGTGTTGGGCGTGCTTGTTATGCGTCGCCGTAAGGGGGGTAATGACAAGAATCAGGAAAAAGGTCGCTCTAACGACGATAGCTCCATGGGTGATCTTGCTATGGGAGCGGGAGCTGGTGTTGCAGGTTTAGCAGCAGCTGATGCATTATCCGATGATTTACCGGATGACTTAAGCTTGGATGATGATCTGGGCGACGACTTAAGTCTGGATGACGATCTTAGTGGCGATTTGGGTAGTGATCTGAGTGATGATTTAAGCCTGGATGATGACCTGGGCGATGACTTAAGTCTGGATGACGATCTTAGTGGCGATTTGGGTAGTGATCTGAGTGATGATTTAAACCTGGATGATGACCTGGGCGATGACTTAAGTTTGGACGACGATCTTGGTGGCGATTTGGGTAGTGATCTGAGTGATGACTTAAGCCTGGATGACGACCCAAGCGATGACTTAAGCCTGGGCGACGATTTGAGCCTGGATGATGATATTGGTAGAGATTTGGGCGGTGATTCCAGTGATGAGATGGAACTGGATGATTTAGATCTTGGCGACCTGGGTGATGGCTCTGGCGGTGATATGGAGTTGGATGATCTGGACTTAGGTGATTTTGATCTGGATGAAGAACTGGATTTAGGTGACCTGGGTGATATATCCGAGGAGGGCGTAAAAAAGCAGCCAGCTGAGTTAACAAATGAGATCTTGTCTGCACCGGAAGCTGATATAGATGCGTTAACTCAGGATAATGAAATAGACATTGGCGCTGAGCTGGATGATTTGAACGATCTGTCGGACGAAATGGCAACGTCAGAGATCGATATGAGTGCCGAGTTAGACGACTTGTCAGATTTATCTCTGGATGACTTTGAGCCGACAGAAGAGCTCTCCCCGGTTGATAATAGCGCCGAGTCTAATATTGAAGTGGACTTAGATCTGGAAGATGCCTTTGATCCTCGCATTGAAGCAGATATCGCAGTTGATATTGATGCTGAGTTATCTCAGGTCGAGGAAGAGTTTGATTCTGATTCTGAGTTGCTCAACGAGTTGGTCTCTTCGGATATTGGAGAGGATAATGCCGACTTGGTGATCGGTCTGGACGATATTGTTCCAGAAGATGATATTGTTCCAGAAGATGATATTGCTGAGGAAGCCTCCGTTGCTGACCCGATACAGGATGCTCAGCAGTACATGGAGTCCGGTCAATATGAGCAGGCAGCAGGTGTTCTGCAGGGTGCGCTGGGCGAAGATGAGGCTAATAATGAGCTACGCCTTAAGTTTATGGAAGTGCTGGTGGAGCTTGAAGATGAAGCCACCTTTGACCATGAGCTTCGTCAGCTTCAGTCCTCTGGTGATGTCTCGGCACTAGAATCTGCATTGTCTTTACAGCAAAGTCTATATGATAAAGTACAGCCTGTAACAGATGTATCTGATATCGATATAGCAGACCTGGATATGGGTGGTGAAGGTGCCCGGGGCCTATCTGATGAGTTAAACGTAGCTGATGAGATTAAGCCGGAAGACCGCTTTGATCCTATGGATCTTGTTGAGCTGGATAGTTCGCCTGGGAACAGCGATGAGGCGGTGTTAACCGATGATTTTGAGTCTATCGAAGAGTCTTCAGAGAACCTGAGTGCTGACTCTATCTCTGGTTTTGATGATGAAGATTCCATTGATCTTAGCAAAGAGCTGGATGCGCTCGAACGGGACTTTGGCCGTTACTCAGAAGAGCATTCTGAGCAGCTTGCATCTGTTGCCGATACAGAAGGCTCTGAAAGTGATGAAGATGAACTGGCAGATTTTGATATAGAGCTGGTTGATCTGGACTTTGGTGATGATATCGAAGAGCAGGATAGTTCACCTCAGATGAACTTGGAATCCCAAGATTTAGGGCAGCCTGAGCCTCTGGATCAGGACGATTTTGAGTTTGGTGAGCTAACCGATGAAAGTGCTGAAGCAGATGATCTGGATTACCAGTTTACTGGTATTCAGGACGCTTTGCGTTCTGATACAGAAGAATTCCTTGAGGATCTGGATGATCTGACCATGGGGGCCAGTGAGCTTGTTAATCTCGACAATAGTTCCGATTTGGAGTTGGAAAGCCTGGAAGATCTGATGAGCATGGATCTGGCTGATGATGGCCTGGATGTTCTCAGTGATTTAGATGACCTGGATAACCTGTCCCCGTCGCTGGAAGGGCTTTCAGCTGATTTAGACGAGTTGTCGCCTGCAATTGAGGGGGGGCCTCAATATCAGGGGGGGTCTGACGAGCTTGATGACTTGGGTGATATCTCAGAGATCACCATGACAGAAGATGATCTTCTGGGCGATGAAGATGATGAACTGCTTAATATCGATGGTATTCTGGATGAGAATGAAGATCCATCGATTAAGTTGGATCTGGCTCGTGCATATATCGATATGGGTAATTCAGCTTCGGCGATGGAAGCGTTGCAGGAAGTTTTGCAGCGTGGAAACCCTGAGCAAATGGAAGACGCTCAAAAACTGATGGAGAAGCTGAAAGGCTAATATGAGCGAATTTCCAATTTTTCCCGATGATAATGGTCGTCCGGGCCGTTACGCTCTCAGCATTGAGTATAACGGTGCTGGATACCATGGCTGGCAAGCCCAGCAACCCGGTGTACGCAGTGTTCAGGAAACCCTGGAGGGTGCTCTGAGTAAGGTGGCTAATGAGTCTATCCGTGTGATGTGTTCCGGTCGTACCGATACAGGCGTACACGGCTCTAATCAGGTCGTGCATTTTGATACCACTGTTAAGCGTTCCAGTAAGGCTTGGGTCTACGGTACCAATACTAATCTGCCCGATGATATAGCAGTACGTTGGGCAGTGCCTGTCAGTGATGATTTCCATGCCCGTTATTCAGCTATCGCACGTCGTTACCGTTATGTAATCTATAACCAGCGTATCCGTCCAGCGCTGATGCATGACCAGTTAACCTGGTATGATCAGCCTCTGGATGCCGATAAAATGCATCAGGCGGTGCAGCTGCTCTTAGGTGAGAACGACTTCTCCTCTTTTCGTGCAGCGGGTTGTCAGTCCAATACACCTTGGCGCAATATCGAAGAAGCGAAAGTGTTTCGCCACGGTTCTTTAGTGATTATGGAGATCCGGGCCAATGCTTTTGTCCATCATATGATCCGTAATATCGTCGGTGCTTTGTTGCCTATCGGTAGCGGTGAAAAGCCGGTGGAGTGGATGGGTGAGCTATTAGCCCTGCGGGATCGAGCTCAGGGGGGCGTAACCGCCAAACCCAATGGTTTGTATTTTGTTGAGGCGATCTATCCCGATGAGTTTGAATTACCTAAACTGCCATTAGGTCCACATTTTCTCAGTATGTTGTAGTTTTTTCAGCATGTTGGTGTTTTCTCTGTATGCTTTCACTTTCTCAGTATGATTAAATAGGTGCTTGTGACTAAGGTTGTTGTACGGTTGTCCGGCTTGTTCCGGCATCTGATAAACGATGCTCTAAACAAGCCTGATCCAGAAGAAGATTATGTCGAAAACACGCGTTAAAATCTGTGGTATTACCCGGCTGGAAGACGCCCTGACGGCGATTGAGGCCGGTGCCGATGCCTTGGGTTTTGTCTTTTATCCACCCAGTCCCCGTTATATTGAGCCGGAAGAGGCTGCTGAGATTATTGCTCAGCTACCGCCTTTTGTGACTACCGTTGCCCTGTTTGTAAATGAACCGGAGGCGGAGGTTTTTCGTATAACGGCACTGACGCAGGTGGATCTTTTGCAGTTTCATGGTGATGAAAGTGCAGATTACTGTCAGCAATTTGGCCGTGCGTGGATCAAAGCTCTGCGAGTACGTGATGCCGACAGTTTGCAACAGGATCTCAACCAGTTTCAGGCCGCCAGAGCCATTCTGCTGGACAGTTACCGTCCCGGAGTGCCTGGAGGCACCGGGGAGACATTTAACTGGGAGTTGATCCCGGCCCAGTCTGCCCAAGCGATTATATTAGCCGGGGGTTTAACTCCGGAAAATATCAGCACAGCCGTTCAACAGGTTAAACCCTATGCTGTTGATGTCTCCGGCGGTGTTGAAGCCAGTAAAGGGATCAAAGATCCCGTTAAAATTCATGCATTTATTAGAGGTGCAAATCCGTGACCAAGGCGAACACCTATGCTGAACTGATGCAACTGCCAGACGATAGAGGCCACTTTGGCCCTTACGGCGGTCGTTTTGTTTCAGAAACGCTGAGCTATGCGTTAGAAGAATTAGAAGCTACTTATAAAAAGTTGTCGGCTGATCCTGATTTTCAGGCTGAGTTTGATAAAGATCTGGCCCACTACGTGGGTCGTCCTTCGCCACTTTACCACGCAGAACGATGGTCACGGATGCTGGGTGGAGCGCAGATTTATCTGAAGCGCGAAGATCTGAATCACACTGGTGCACACAAGGTGAATAACACCATCGGCCAGGCGCTGTTGGCAAAATATACGGGTAAACCCCGTGTAATTGCTGAAACAGGTGCTGGTCAGCACGGCGTTGCGACAGCAACTGTAGCGGCTCGTTTAGGTCTGGAGTGCGAGATCTATATGGGGGCGGAAGATGTGCAGCGTCAGTCTCTGAACGTGTATCGTATGAAGCTGCTGGGGGCGAAAGTGAACGCGGTTGAATCCGGTTCCCGTACCCTTAAAGATGCCATGAACGAAGCGATGCGTGACTGGGTGACCAATGTCGACAGCACTTTCTACATTATTGGTACTGTGGCCGGTCCTCACCCTTACCCTCAGCTGGTACGTGATTTTAACTCCGTGATTGGTCGTGAGGCTCGAGAACAGAGCCTGGCCCAAACGGGCCGTCTGCCAGATGCTCTGGTGGCTTGCGTGGGCGGTGGTTCAAACGCTATGGGTTTGTTCTATCCATTCCTGGGTGATGAGTCTGTTGCGATGTATGGCGTAGAAGCCGCAGGTGACGGCCTTGATACCGGACGCCATGCTGCACCTCTGTGTAAAGGTTCACCGGGTGTATTACACGGTAACCGTACCTACCTGATGCAGAATCATGACGGTCAGATTATCGAGACCCATTCAGTATCCGCTGGTCTGGATTACCCTGGGGTGGGGCCTGAGCATGCTTATCTGAAAGATGTGGGGCGTGTGAACTATGTCGCTGCCACGGATGTAGAGGTGCTGAGTGCCTTCCGTGAGCTGACTAAGGTCGAAGGTATTATGCCTGCCCTGGAAAGTAGTCATGCTCTGGCTTATGGCCGCAAACTGGCTCAAACTATGAGCCCTGATCAACAGATCATCATCAACTTGTCTGGCCGTGGCGATAAAGATATCCACACGGTGGCAGGTATTGATGGCATTACGGTGTGAGGTTGATGATGTCCCGAATTGAACAGAAGTTTGCTCAACTGAATGAGCAGGGCAAAAAGGCACTGATTCCTTATATCACTGGCGGTGACCCTAAACCTGAATATACCGTAGGTCTGATGCATGCTCTGGTTGAAGCCGGAGCGGATATGATCGAGTTAGGTATTCCTTTCTCTGATCCTATGGCCGATGGTGAAGTGATCCAGAAAGCCCATGAGCGTTCATTGGCTGCAGGTACTACGCTGGAAAAAATCCTGGAGATGGTAGCGGAATTCCGTCAAACAGATGCCGACACTCCCGTGGTACTGATGGGCTATCTGAACCCGATCGAGCATATGGGCTATGGCAATTTTGCTCATAAGGCAAAAGCGGCCGGTGTTGATGGTCTGCTGATGGTGGATTTGCCACCGGAAGAGGCGGATAACGTGGCTCCTTTGCTAAAAGATGCCGGCATTGACATGATTTTCTTAATTGCCCCTACCACAACAGCGGCTCGAGCGGCTAAAATAGCCAGTCATGCATCCGGTTATCTTTATTATGTTTCTATTAAAGGGGTAACGGGCTCTGCAACACTGGATACTGATGCCGTTGCTGAAAAAGTTGCTGAACTGAAAAAGATTACTTCTGTCCCAGTAGCGGTAGGCTTTGGTATTCGCGATGGAGCTTCTGCTGCCGCCATCAGTCGTGTGTCTGATGGCGCGATTGTCGGTAGTGTGCTGGTTAAGAAGGTTGCTGAGCTGGCTGAACAGCCGGATCAGATTGCCGCAGCCCTGCAGGAGCCTTTGAGCGAGATGCGTACAGCCATGGACGCCTGATCTGAATACAGAGGCCTCTGAGAGAGGCTTCTGTCATCAGGTGCAATAATAGATCTCTGCTGGCCGCCTTCGGGCGGCCTAGCTATTATGACTTTGCTGAAGTAGTAATTATATGAGTTGGCTTGAAAAGATTGTTCCTTCGATCGTTCGCTCCGAACGAAACCGCCGCACCAATATCCCGGAAGGTCTGTGGCGTAAATGCCCTAAGTGTGAATCCGTACTTTACCTGCCTGAGTTAGAGAAAACCCAGAACGTATGCCCTAAGTGCGACCACCATATGCGCCTGACTGCCCGTAAGCGCCTGGGCACCTTCCTGGATGAAGATGGCCGTAGCGAACTGTTTTCGGATATCGAGCCAGTGGATCGTCTGAAGTTCAAAGACTCCAAAAAGTATAAAGACCGTCTGTCTGCTGCGCAGAAGAGCACTGATGAGAAAGATGCCCTGATCGTAATGCGCGGTAAGGTAGAGGGTGTAGAAGTGATCGCCTGTGCCTTCGAGTTTAACTTTATGGGCGGCTCTATGGGCTCAGTGGTTGGTCAGCGTTTTGTTAAAGCCGCTGAACTGGCATTGGCAGAGGGTATTCCCTTTATTTGTTTCTCCGCCAGTGGCGGTGCCCGTATGCAGGAAGCGTTATTCTCCCTGATGCAGATGGCTCGTACCAGTGCCGCGCTTGAGAAGCTGAAGCAAGCCGGTGTCCCCTATATCTCCGTACTGACCGATCCAGTTTACGGTGGTGTATCCGCCAGTCTGGCGATGCTGGGTGACCTGAACGTGGCTGAACCCTTTGCTTTGTGTGGTTTTGCCGGCCCACGTGTGATCGAGCAGACCGTACGTGAAAAACTGCCGGAAGGTTTCCAGCGCAGTGAGTTCCTGTTGGAACATGGCACTGTGGATATGATTCTGCACCGTCATCAGATGCGTGAGCGTCTGGCGGCGATTCTGCGTAAGCTGACCAACCAGCCTTCTGTGGCCGTAGATACTAAGCCTCAGCAAGAAGAATCTAAGCCTGAAGTTCAGGATAAACCTGAGCAGGCCGACGCAGAAGCTGAAGCGCCTAAAGAGTCGGAATAAGATACGATGCAATCCGGTATTGATACAGCAACGGCCAATCTGGAACAGTGGTTGGTCTACCTGGAGGCGGTTCATCCTTCAGAGATCGATTTAGGTCTGGATCGTCTGCGCCAGGTGGCACAGCGCCTGAATGTGTTGACTCTGCCTTGTGAAGTGGTAACCGTGGCCGGTACCAATGGTAAGGGCTCAACCGTGGCGATGCTGGACTCCGTGCTGCGTTGTGCCGGATATAAGGTGGGGTGTTATACCTCACCGCATTTTTTGCGTTATAACGAACGCATCTGTTTGGATGGAGAGCCGGTCAGTGATGAATTGATCTGTCAGGCATTCGCCCGTATCGAGCAAGCCCGCAAAGACCCTGCAGGCGATGAGATCAGCCTGACCTATTTTGAGTTTGGCACTTTGGCGGCCTTTCTGATTTTTGCGGAGCAGAAACCGGATATCGCGGTGCTGGAGATCGGTCTTGGTGGTCGCTTGGATGCGGCTAACCTGATCGACCCTGATCTTTCCATTGTGACTACTGTCGCGTTGGATCATGAAAGCTGGCTGGGCTCAGATCTTGAACAGATCGGTCGTGAGAAAGCGGGTATTTTCCGTCCTGGTGTCCCAGCCCTGATTGGCTCACCGGCTGGTAAAATTCCTAACTCGGTGCGTGAAACTGCCGAAGCTCTAGGATGTGGTGGTATCTATCAGTTGGGTAAAGAGTACAACTGGCTGCCAGAAGGCAGCGGGCAGGATGCTGAGAGCACTTCTGATAGAGAAAAGACTAGTGGTACAGCAAACCTGTCAGAGAAATGGCAGTGGCAACAACTGTCTGAACAGGGTGAACTGAAACAACAGTATCTGAATCTACCTCGTCCCGGTTTGCCAGTGGATAACGCGGCTACTGTGATTCAGGCAGTAAAACTGATGCGCCATTCGGTACCGACAGCTGCGATCTATCAAGGTATTGAACAGGCGTCGCTGACAGGGCGTATGCAGCGTATTGGTCGTTTCCTGCTGGATGTGGCTCATAATCCTCATGCGGCAAACTATGTTGTTCAGCAATTGCATAAACATCAGCAATTGTCTCAGCCTCTTTTCCAGCGACAGGGTGGTAAGCGTATTGCTCTGGTGGGTATGCTGGATGATAAAGATATTGAAGCAGTATTAGATATAACGGCCCCTTACTTTGATCAATGGTATGTTGCTCAATTGGATGGCCCCCGTGCCACTCCTGCCGAGCGTATAGTAAACTATCTTCATAAACAGGGGTGTCAGCACTGTCAGGCTTTTGACTCTGTTAGTCTGGCATTAGATCAGGTTCTGCAGGACAGCCGTGAAGAGGATCAGGTACTGGTCTTCGGCTCCTTCTTTACCGTAGCGGGTGTATTAGCAGAGAAAGAGCGACTGTTACCGTGAAATATGGACTGAAACAACGCATTATTGGCGCTATCTTGGTTGTCTCTATTGCAGTTATTTTCCTGCCCATTCTATTAGATGGTGGCCAGCGTCCGCCCCTGTCTCAAACCACAACCCCAATTCCTGATGCACCGGACAAGCCGTCGATTAAAGTGGCTGCCCCAGACCCTGATGATGTTGATACAGATCGTCAGGCAAAGGCTACAGAAGAAGACCACGGGAAGTCCGCGCTGACAGAGAGAAATACCTTGGCTGCGTGGACACTACAGGCCGCCAGTTTCAAGACAGAAGATAATGCTTTAAGATTGCGAGACCGTTTCCGTAAAGTGGATATTCGCTCCTATGTGCGGAAAAATAAAGCCTATTATGTGGTCTATGCCGGTCCTTTTGCCGATACAGAGAAAGCGGCAAAGACCAAACAAAGATTGAAAACAGAGTTTTCAGTGTCAGCAATTATGGTCAGATATGACCCCATGGCGGATGTGCGGAACTGATGGAAATCGTTGACAGCCTGATTTGGATTGACTGGGTTATTGTGACCGTTACGCTGATTTCAGCTGTATGGGGTATTATCCGTGGCATGGTCCGCGAAGCGATTTCCCTGGCAACCTGGGTTTCAGCTATTATGCTGGGCAGACTATTTGGCCCTCAGATTTCTGAAATGCTGGCAGGCTATATCGAACAGGATATGGTGCGCGGCAGTATCGCTTTTGTCGCGGTAGCTGTGCTTGTAATGATGGTCGGTTCTGTATTATCCAGTGCTGCTAATAAGGTGGTTTCTGCCACAGGCCTTAGCGGTATTGATCGTTTTCTCGGTTTGATATTTGGTGCCCTGCGCGGTGTCGCCATCTTAATTATTTTGATTGCCGTGATCAGCCTGACCCCTTTGGCTGAGGAACCTTGGTGGTCCCAATCCCAGTTTATTCCTATGTTGGAGCAGTTACGTGATCAGGCCGCAGGGCTACTTGATCAACAGCTGAATAGCTAAACGTAATTTAACCAGCAACTATTTGATTTCAGAAGTGACTTAACCCCCCAAGAGGTGATTTTCAATGTGCGGAATCGTCGGCATTGTTGCTAATAGCAGTGTAAATCAGGCCATCTATGATGCCTTAACTGTCCTACAACACCGTGGACAGGATGCTGCCGGTATGATGACTTGCCAGGATGGTCGCTTTTTCCTGCGTAAAAGTAATGGCTTAGTGCGCGATGTTTTCCGTACCCGTCACATGCAGCGTCTGCATGGTAACGTAGGTATTGGTCATGTGCGCTACCCAACGGCAGGTTCATCCAGTGAAGCGGAGTCTCAGCCGTTTTATGTCAACTCACCTTATGGTATCGCACTGGCTCATAACGGTAACCTGACCAACGCTAAAGAGCTAGCCGAGGAAGTATTTAAAACCGACTTGCGTCATATCAACACCACGTCTGACTCTGAAGTGCTGCTGAATATCTTTGCTCATGAGTTGGGCAAGCAGGGTATGCAGCTACGTGCAGAAGATATTTTCGATGCGGTACGTCGCGTACATCGTCGCTGTCGTGGTGGTTATGCGGCGATTGCTATGATCAGCGGCTTGGGCCTGGTGGCTTTCCGTGATCCACACGGTATCCGCCCTGCGGTATTTGGTAAGCGTGTTGAAGCTGAAGGCGTTGAGTACATGGTCGCCTCCGAAAGTGTGGCACTGGATGTACTGGGCTTTGAACTGGAGCGGGATATTGCGCCGGGTGAAGCGGTCTTTATCGATCTGGAAGGTAATATTTTTACCCAACAGTGTGCAGATAATCCAAATCCCCGTCCCTGTATCTTTGAGCACGTTTACCTGGCGCGTCCTGATTCCATTATGGATGGCATTCACATCCATAAATCCCGCATGCGTATGGGACAGAAGCTGGCTGAAAAGATCAAGCGTGAAAACCCAGATCACGGTATTGATGTGGTGATTCCGATTCCTGATACCAGCCGTACTTCCGCTCTGGAACTGGCACTGCATCTGGATGTTCCTTTCCGTGAAGGTTTTATCAAAAACCGCTATATCGGTCGTACCTTTATCATGCCGGGTCAGCAGGAGCGTAAGAAGTCTGTACGTCAGAAGCTGAATGCGATTGACCTGGAGTTTGAAGGCCGTAACGTACTGCTGGTGGATGATTCCGTTGTGCGTGGTACTACCAGTAAGCAGATTATTCAGATGGCCCGTGATGCCGGTGCGAAGAATGTTTACTTTGCCTCTGCAGCACCAGCGGTACGCTATCCTAACGTATACGGTATCGATATGCCGTCTGCAGACGAGCTGATTGCTCATGGTCGTACCGATGAGGAAGTGGCAAAGCAGATAGGTGCAGACTGGATGATCTATCAGGATCTTGAAGATCTGATTGCGTGTGGTAAAGAGGGTAACCCAGAGCTGGAAGGTTTTGATTGCTCCGTATTTAATGCTGAATACGTCACCGGTGATATCGATCAGAAATATCTGGATGCCATTGATGCAGAACGTAACGACAGTGCTAAATCTGATGCCAGTCCAAAAGTAGATGCGGTTATCGATATGCATAACGATGGTACTGAGTGAGGAATAACGATGCCTGATTTTGATATTGATGCTCAGGACTGGGGGCTGGAGACCTTGGGCGTACGTGCCGGTCAAACCCGCTCACAGGAAGGTGGGCACAGTGAGGCCATCTACCCGACCTCCAGTTTTGTTTTTGGCTCTGCGGCGGAAGCGGCAGCGCGTTTCTCCGGTGAAGTACCGGGTAACGTGTACTCCCGTTTTACCAACCCAACGGTACGTATGTTTGAACAGCGTATTGCAGCATTGGAAGGTGGTGAGCGTGCGGTAGGTACTGCTTCTGGTATGGCTGCGATTCTGAGTACTTGTCTGTCTCTGTTGCAATCCGGCGACCATATTGTGGCTTCTCGTAATATCTTTGGTTCCACCGTGAACCTGTTCGAGAAGTATATGAAGAAGTTTGGTCTTGAGATCAGCTATGTGGATCTGGGTGATCTGCAGGGCTGGGAGCAAGCCGCGACGGATAATACCAAGCTGTACTTCCTGGAAACACCATCCAACCCGGTCTGTGAGCTGGGTGATATCGCCAAGATCGCCGAGATTGCACACCGCAAGGGCGCGAAACTGGTTGTGGATAATTGTTTCTGTACGCCGGCACTGCAGCGTCCTCTGGAGCTGGGGGCGGATATTGTTATTCACTCCGCAACTAAATACCTGGATGGTCAGGGCCGTTGTGTTGGCGGTGTGGTTGTGGGCAATAACGATGATATGGAACAGATCTTCGGTTTCGTACGTACCTGTGGTCCTAGTCTGAGCCCGTTTAACGCCTGGGTATTCCTGAAAGGTCTGGAAACCCTGAATCTGCGTATGAAAGCTCAAAGTGAAAATGCCCTGGCATTGGCACAATGGCTGGAACAACAACCGCAGATTGAGAAGGTGAACTACTCAGGTCTGCCGTCTCACCCAGATCATGAACTGGCGAAAAGACAGCAAAGTGCCTTTGGTGCGGTGCTGTCTATCGAAGTGCGTGGCGGTAAAGAGGGTGCCTGGACCGTAGTTGATAATACTCAGATGATGTCGATTACGGCGAATGTGGGTGATGTCAAAACGACCATTACTCACCCAGCCACCACGACACATGCCCGTATTACTCAGGAAGATCGTGATGCGGCAGGCGTAACCGATGGCCTGCTTCGTATCGCTGTCGGTCTGGAAACGCTGGATGACCTGAAAGCTGATCTGGCCCGAGGTCTGGCTAAGATCTAAGCCGCTTGTCCGTGTGGGACTGACCTGACTTGATCTGAATTGTATTTGAGTGAGGTCGAATCACACCGACCAAAAACCACCTAAGTGACTGTCACTTAGGTGGTTTTTTATAGCTGGTTTTAAATCCAGTAATAGATCAGGCTTTTCCAGCCTCCAGCCTCCAGCCTCCAGCCTCCAGCCTCCAGCCTCCAGCCTCCAGCCTCCAGCCTCCAGCCTACTGCAGATAAAACACAATACGTACTTCACTGCTAAAGCTGATCTCACCTGGCTGGTAATCTGCCGTTGAGCCACCAGCACTATCAGCCATCATACCTTTAGCCATAGTCTGATGCATTGGGCGAATCTGGCCAATCTCTTCAATGCTGTAGGCGCGGCTGATACGCTGTCCCAGCTGTTGGGCCATACGCTGTGCTTTGCTTTTGGCATTAATAATCGCCTGATCCAGTGCTTTGGCTTGCAGTTTGTCTTCATCACTATGACCAAAAGTCACTTGAGCCAGAGAATCAACACTGACTGATGTGATTGCATCCAGCAGGTCAGGGTATACGCTTAAGTCACGTACAATAAAGCTCATGCTTCGACTAACCCGTGTACCGACCTGAACCCGTTTGTTTTTCTGCCATTCATACTCTGGTTGAATACGAATCTGACCCGCTTCGATATCTTTAGAAGATAGGTTAAAGCGTCGAATCTCTTTTAAGAGTTGTTTACTGCGTTGTTCAACATTCTTACGTGCCTTATTTAATATAGGGCTAATATTCTCAATGGTTAAATTGACAGTAACCATGTTAGGCAGTACTGACTCACTGGCTTCTGCGCGTACAACCAGATGTGGCTGCTCCGGCAGTTGAGCGCTGACCTGCATGGAAAAGATTAAACTGATACTGGCCAGTAGATAGGTGATATATTTCACGGCTTGATTCCTTACCCGGTTTTATCGGCTGTTAGGTTTTATGATAAGAATAGTGCTTTATTAGAAAGTTCAGTTCCATAATTGATACGGTTGAATAATTTAGCGATGGGTCGTGGGTAGCGGTCAGTCAGTTCATAAGATATTCAATCACTGGGTAGTACGGAGAAGTAGGTGATACGTTTTATTTTGGGTGGTGCCCGTTCCGGTAAGAGTAGCCTGGCTGAACAATTGGCAGTTGCTTCCAGGCTACCAGTGCATTATCTGGCGACGGCTCGGGTTTGGGACAAAGAGATGGCTAAGCGGGTAGAGCATCATCAGCAAAGCCGTCCTCAGGAATGGCCTTTTACCGAAGAGCCGCTAGAGATTATTCCAGTAATTGCTGAGCAAGCCCAACAAGGTTGTGTCTTGCTCGACTGCCTAACGTTATGGCTGACCAATGTTTTACTGCTGGATGATGAAGAGCAGTTGGCACAAAGACAGCAGGATCTGTTGGATTTTCTGGCCAAGGGGGTTGAGGGTGAGCTGATTCTGGTCAGCAACGAAGTGGGTCAAGGTATCGTGCCGGATAATGCTCTGGCGAGACGTTTTGTCGATGAAGCAGGTCGTTTGCATCAGCGTATTGCTGCCCTGTCTGATCAGGTCGTCTTTGTGACGGTGGGTTTGCCACAGGTGCTAAAGGGGCCCGTGCTTGAGTTATGATCGATAAGGGCGTGGATACGCAACAAGCCTCATCTGTTATTTGCTCAACAGCCTATTTGAAGTGAGGCACATAAGCCTCACTTCGTAGCGGGTTCAAAGCTAGTGTGCGGTTTCCACCTGATGTTTGCTCTTGGGTTCAAATTGGGAGACCAGCATACCGGCAAGCATTAAACCGCAGCCCATCAGGCCTTTCATGGTTAATAGCTCGTTCAGGAACAGGTAGCCACCAATCACGGCAAAGACCGCTTCCAGGCTCAGAATAATCGCGGCATGAGAGGCTGGGGCCTCTTTTTGGGCAAACACCTGTAAGGTATAGGCAACACCCACGGACAACAGACCGGCATAAGCGATAGGCTGCCAGGCCTCTATAATTGAGCCAATCTCGGGAGTTTCTGTCGTAAAGGCCGCAATCAGACTGATAATGCCGCAGGTAAAAAACTGCACTATAGAGAGCCGCAGAGCATCCATCCTGGGAGATAGCCATCCGATCAATAACACATGGCCTGCCCAGAATACCGCACCAATCAACTGCAGTAGATCACCGTAAGCCAAACTAAAGTCATCGGTGACACTTAACATATACAGCCCTAAGACTGCCAGTAACGCACCAAACCAAGTATGTTTCCCGGTCTTTTGTCCCCATAGCAGGGCGATAATAGGCACCAGGATAATATAAAGCCCGGTAATAAACCCGGCATTACCGGCTGTGGTGTACTGTAAACCCACCTGTTGGAAAGTCGAGCCCATAAACAGCAGCAGACCTGCCAGAAAGCCCCCTAACCACAACGGCATACGTTTCTTATAGCCACCTTGCTGATCACTCACTTGTTGATCACGACCTGCTTGCAGCGGTTCTGGTTTGATCAGCAAGAGCAGAGGTAACAGGGAGATCGCCCCCAGAAAAAACCGGGAGGCGTTGAAGGTAAAGGGACCGACATAATCCATACCGACCCGCTGGGCGACAAAGGCAAAGCCCCAGATTGCAGCTGTAACCAGTAGCATTGCATCAGAGCGTAATGTTCTTGTTTGCATAACTTTTATTTCGCGCAAAAGCGCGAGTGTAACAAATTTGCATGTTATGGCACTGCTCTTATTCGTTAAAGATATGTAGAAAAATCAATGGATGTTAAAAATCTAGGTATTATCCAGTATGAGCCGTGATTACAGTAAGGCATTTTGTCGTTTGGTTGGTCTGGCTTCTATGGTAAATTCTTAGGCCTTTCGGATGGGATCTGCCGGAGTTTCAATGCGCCATTTTCGTATGGATAGCGGCCTGTTAAGTGGCTTTCTTTATATTAGTCTGTTGCTACTTTTATCCAGTTATTTAGTCGTTAATCTGGATCAAAAAAAAGATAAGACTCTGCAGTTACAAGCTGAAAAGGGGAAGTTTTCCCTGACTTTCTGGTACCCTCAAACCAGTCCACCACAGCCACTATCCGGTGAATGGTTCAGCTTCCCAGATCAGTTGTTAAGCCCTGAAGCCGCTGCTGAAAATATGGCGCTGTCCTCCCCTGTAATTGTGCCGGATGTTTGGCATTCCAATGGTCCCAGGCGTCACGCTGTGACATATGTGCTGTCATTAAGTGATATTCCGCAGCAGATTGAACTGGGCTTGCTGATCCCTGAGATTAAGAACAGCTTTCGTTTGTTTCTGGATGATAGAGAGGTTGCCTCTGGGGGCGTAAGTTCAGTACACCCTGATCAGATAGAAGGCTATTTTGGCGACAAAGTAGTGTATTTGGGCATGTTAAGGCCTGACGCTCAGCTCACACTACAGGTAAGTAATTACGGACATGCCAGAGGCGGTATCCATGAAGCGATGATATTGGCTCCATATGAGCATTGGCAGGCTTACTACCGTAATAATATCTTGTTGGAAGGTGTTGTGATCTGCCTGGCGTTGCTGGCGGGAATTTTGATCTTGGTGGAGTTTGCCCATGGGCCTAAACATAAGGAGTTGTTATGGATCGCTTTGTTCACACTGCTGTTGGCCGGTTATACAGGCACTACGGGGTTAGGTACTTTTTTAACGTTATTTGGAGCTTTCCCCTGGGAGATTGCTGTTCGGCTTGAATATATTGGTTTTTCCTGCGCTATCCCTTTGTTTATCAAGTGGTTGGGTTCTCTTTATGGGCCAGAGGCAACGCCTCGATTAGTCCAATACTTGCCTTGGTTATCACTCTTTCTGCTGTTGCTGATTATATTAACGCCCAGTGTGTTGTTTACCGAGTTATTGTACGCCCTCTTGGTTTATATGAGCATATGTATCCTGCTAACGGTAATGATAGTGGTGCGCTTATTTTTATTAAATCGTGCAGGTATCCGTATTCTTGCCTTTGGTGGTTTTGCGCTGTTTGCCAGTATTTTGCATGACCTGGGGGTATTCTTTTTTGGGGGGGGTTTTTTAGCCGGGGAAGGGAACGGTTCCAGCCTGATGCCTCTGGGGGTGCTGCTCTTCCTTATCTCACAGGTAGGTTTTTTGGCTTTTTTCCGTACTCACGAGCAGTTGTGGATTATCCAATTAAATCATCATCTGCAGGATGATACTGCGACTTTGGAAAATCAACTCAATGAGAGAAAGCAAGAATTGCAACTCAGAAGCCGTGAATTGGAACAAAGGCGCAGGGATCTTCAGCAACTAAAAAATGAGGATGAACTGACAGGACTCAGTAACCGTCATACTTTTGTTCAGCAGATTATGGAGCGGATTAAGCGTAATCAGCGTAGCAATTTTGCAGTACTCATGATCGATATTGATTACTTTAAGCAGATCAATGATGAATATGGCCGGGAGTTTGCTGAAAGTGTGCTACGCCGGGTATCCCAAAGGTTAATTAAGGAGTGTAAAGGGCACTTTGATTGGGTTCCTGCCCGTTATGGCGGGGATGAGTTTGTATTATGGTTGGGAGGGAGTGATTTCAAGCAGGCTAGCAGAGTTGCTGAAAGGATACAGCAGGATATTGCCAGGATGCAGTTACCTATCTTTAGTCAGCCTGGTTCAATGTTTAAATTTACGGTCTCTATCGGTATTGCCAGTAGTGAACGTGACGGTGAAACATCGTTAGATGCTCTATTGGCGAGAGCAGCTGATGATGTGCACCATCAAAGAAACAAACAACGTTTCCAGCAAGGCTATCAGCAAGCACGCATCGTCGCGTCAACACAGGTTTTTCCAGTAAAAGGCTTTAATATCGAAACAGGTAATGCCGAGTCTTCTTTAAAGACAACGGCTGGTTTTAATATAAAAGCTGCTTTTAATGGCAAGACTGACCCCAGTGAAGAGAAGGGTAAGGTAAGGGGTTATAGAGATGATTGATCCATTACTGCTATCTTCAGCTTCATCAATACAAAAACTCTTTTTTACCGTCCTATCCTGGCGGAATATTGTACTGATGTTATCCCTGTCCCTAAGTGTTTTAACAGCCCCTATTGCATGGAGTGATCATAATGGGCTGAAAGCCCGTAATGGCGTATTGGATCTGCAGTATTGGCCCTTTGATAGTGATGAACTGTTTACAATCCGGGGGGAGTGGCTGTTTTACCCACAGCAGTTGTTGTTATTAAAAGATCTCAGCAGCCTTCCAATTCCTTCCAGTCAGTTTTTGCCCCAGAGACTTCTGGAGTGCTCGCAGATTGCCTTACAGAAAAAAGATGCGTGTTACGCCACTTATGTACTGGAGCTCAGACATCTGCCTGATCAGCCGCTGGCGATCTTTATTCCTGAAATGGCAACGGCTTTTAAACTGTTTTGGAATCATCAGTTAATCGCTTCAGGAGGGCAGGTTAGTCAAAATAAGGATCAGTTTATACCCTATGTGGGGCATCGTTTAGCTTACCTGCCCAAGCAACACCGCCGGGGTGTATT
The DNA here is from genome assembly GCF_000422425.1 of Oceanospirillum beijerinckii DSM 7166. Taxonomy (GTDB): domain Bacteria; phylum Pseudomonadota; class Gammaproteobacteria; order Pseudomonadales; family Halomonadaceae; genus Oceanospirillum; species Oceanospirillum beijerinckii. The sequence continues at coordinate 37,292 of NZ_AULT01000027.1, read as the reverse complement.
GATTCTACAGCTGGCAAATCTTGTGACCGCTGAACCTGCGCCACCCCGCAGCTTAATGCTGGGAGATACGGAGACTGTACAGGAATATTTTGCTACCGGAGAGCTACAGCAAGCGCTTGCAGGGGCTTTGACCGCTATAGCATCGATACTCTTCTTTCTTCAGTTCCTGGTGCGCCATCGCTATGAAAGAGGGGTATGGGCCTTAAGCCTGTTTAGCCTGGCGGTTACTCTCTACATCTATAGCGAAAGCTATACGGTGATGAGATGGTTTATCTTGCAGGAACAATGGGGTTGGGCTTTTAGAGTAAATTGTATGGCACAAAGTTTATTAGTGCCCTGTTTTATCTTCTGGTTACAAGGCTATTTGAATGTTGTGTTACCTGGCTGGGTACGGCGTGTTATGTGGTGGCAGTTATATCTATCACCTCTATTGCTACTGGTGCCTCAAGCTGTGGTCGTATGGCTGGAAGCGCCGTTGATGTTTTGGCATCTGATATTACTGATGACTGCAACGCTCTATTTGATGAAGTATCGTGTTCAATCCTGGCGCGTACTCCTACCTCAAATCACGGCAATAGGTTTATGTTTACTGGCCATTATTCATGATGCCTTACTATATCAGCAGTGGATCGGTGGTATTTATTGGCTACCGATGGGATTGCTCTGTTTTATTATCATACAGATCTTTCTTTTGGCGGTGAGTCGCACCCGTCAATATGCTTATTTGGAACGGCTTAATAAAAACTTGGCTACTGAGAGGGATAAGTTACAGGATAAAGTGGAGCAGATCAGTCAGGAGATCGTAGCTAAGGTGGATGAACTTGACACAATTCAGGATGAATTAAGATACCTGCAACGCTTTGATGAGCATACCGGCTTACTGCGGCATGCTACTTTTCAAAAGGAATGCCAGCATCGGGTGCAGAGTATGGTTTTGTCTGAGCAGCCTGTTGCACTGATTCTACTGGATATAGATCGCTTTAAGCAGATCAGCGCCCAATACGGCTTTTTTGCCGCTGATCAGGTGATGAAGGATGTTGCTCTGTTACTGGAGCAGTGGTGCCAGAAAGAAAACTGGGTTTGTCGAATGGAAGGGGAATCCTTTGCTCTGTTTGCACTGGATATGAGTGAGGATCAAGCTTTACTGGAAGCCGAGTCACTACGGCTACGTATTCAGCAAAGGGCAGTGATATTGCATAACCATAATGAGCAGGATCTGAGTTTTCATGTCACTGTTAGTTTTGGTCTTAGCAGTTGCCAGGCGGATGAGGCCAGTATAGAGCGTTTGACCAAGGAGGCTGACCTGGCTCTGAATAAAGCCAAATCTCAGGGGCGGAACTGTGTAGTAAGTTACAGCCAAATGTTGGAACAGGCTAATTTCAAACGTTTTGTTGATAATAAGGGCTGACTTAGGTGCTGAGCTGCTTTCATCGGCAGCTCAGAGATAAGTTTATTAAGATAAAAAGCGCGTTAAAGCAAAGAAAAAAGGTCTAAGCTTGCAGCTGACCCTTGGATAAGTTCAGTAACCTCTCCAATGCAGCCATATCCATATGTTGTTCGATGGCATCGGCTATACGGTCAATGGATTGATCATAAAGGGCATGAATATCAAATGTTTTGGCTTGCTCTAACCCGGCCCATTGCAGCAGTGCCTGGCAGGCCTCGGGCTGATCAAACAGGCCATGCAGATAACAACCGGCAATCTGTTTGTCCTCTGAAATAGCACCATCAGGGCCGGAGGTGAGCTTGACTAAAGGTTGGCTTAAGGCTGAACCTGTGGTAACACCGGCATGGATCTCATAACCACTGACAGGAATATTCAGTGCCGGATCCAGCAGTAGACTGCCCTGAGTGTTTTTCAGCTGCTTCTCTTTTTCCAGTGTGGTTTCAGTTTCCAGATAACCCAAGCCTGGAACACTTTTCGCTTCGCCCTCGATCCCTTCCGGGTCATGTAACCATTGGCCCAGCATCTGCCAGCCACCGCAAATACCCAACAGCTTACCGCCATAACGCAGGTGTTTTTGTAGGTAACCTTCCCAGCCTTGCTGACGTAGCCAGTTTAGATCGGCCTGTACACTTTTACTGCCGGGAAGTATTACCAAGTCTGCCGGTGGTGGCGTTTGATCTGAGGGCACAAAGTGAAAATCCACTTGGGGGTGTTGACGCAGGGGATCAAAATCGGTGTGATTACTGATGCGGGGGAAAACAGGGACGACCACGCGCAGGTTGTCTTTTTCCTGGGCTTGATCCGGGGCTTGATTAACACCGTCCTCGGCTTCCAGGCATAAACCGTGGAGATAGGGCAGAACAGACAGCACAGGTTTTTTGGTGCGCTGCTCCAGCCAATCGTTACCCGGTTGCAGTAGGGAGATATCGCCACGAAAGCGATTGATAATAAAGCCCTTAGTGCGTTCCTGCTCGCTGGCTGACAGCAGATCCAGAGTGCCGACCAGATGGGCAAAAACTCCGCCTTTATCGATATCTGCCACGATTAATACCGGGCAATCCACCGCTTCAGCAAAACCCATATTGGCGATGTCACGGTCTCTTAGATTGATCTCTGCCGGGCTGCCTGCACCTTCTACCAAAATCACCTGATATTGCTGCTGCAGACGCTGGTAGCTATCCAGTACCGCGTCCATCGCCACTTTTTTATAGTCGTGGTACACCCTGGCGTTCATATTGGTCACCGCCTTGCCCTGAATAATCACCTGAGCCCCGGTGTCTGAGTTAGGCTTCAGTAATACAGGGTTCATATCCGTATGAGGCTTGAGATAACAGGCCTGGGCCTGGGCTGCCTGGGCGCGACCAATCTCACCGCCATCTACAGTAACCGCACTGTTGAGTGCCATGTTTTGTGGTTTAAAAGGAACAACACTGATGCCTTTGCGGGCCAGTAGGCGACACAGGCCAGTGACAACAGCGCTTTTTCCGGCATCTGAGGTGGTGCCTTGAATCATCAGTGTGGCTGAATGCATTGAAAAATCCTTTAGATACAACTCATTAGTGGGTTTCTACGACTGAAGTTATAATACCTGCTTTGTAGCGGGACAACCTCAGCCAATCGCTTATTTATCAGCTCCGGTGTTTGCCGTAATGCAAGCCGGACAGACCCGTCTAACCAAGATAAAACCCTGATCAGACAGAATTGGGTTAAACCCTAAAGGATACTCAAGGCTATGTTGTTTTTCTCTCCGGAAATTATTGTGATGGCGTTGTGGCTAGGCTGGTGCCTGGATCGTTTATGGGGTGAACCTTCCCGTCTTCACCCTTTGGTGGGGTTTGGTCATCTGGCCAGTTGGTTAGAGTTAAGACAAAATCCTGCTTCTGCTCAAAAGGCCCGCAAGGATAGCGACAGTGGACATAGTCATGAGGTGCATAGCGATAAGGCTGGTTGCAGTGAAGTGAATAGCGATGCAGCTGATGCCGAGGATAAATGGGCCAATCGTTTACTTGGCTTAATCAGTTGGTGTCTGTTGGTATTGCCTCTGCCTAGCGTCTTGTTTTATTTCTCTGCTCCGGTGGCTGTTTTTGATCTGTTTCTGCCGAGTGATTTAGCAACAGAGATGAGCCAGGCGCAAGCACAGGGCTTATGGCCGATACTAACATGGCCGATACTAACGCAGTTGATCCTGTTTCTTGTGCTATTAGCGGTAAATGCTCTATGTCTGTATTTTGCCCTGGGCGCCCGCAGTTTGGCAGAGCACTTACAGTGGATCTATCAACCACTGCAGAATGGTGATTTACAGCAGGCAAGAGAGAAGGTGGGTTGGATTGTCAGTCGTGATACCTCTGATATGGATGCCCATCGTGTCTCCCGTGCTGCCATTGAATCCGGTCTGGAAAATGGCAGTGATGCTATTTTTGCTCCTCTGTTCTGGTTTGCCCTGGCCGGTGCGCCTGGTGTCGTGCTCTATCGTTTGGCTAATACTCTGGATGCCATGTGGGGTTATAAGACTCCACGCATGTTGCATTTTGGTTGGGCTGCGGCACGTTTGGATGATGTGCTGAACTATATTCCTGCTCGATTAACGGCGATGGTTTATTGCTGTTGTGGCAGTTGGCACTGGGGTATTCGCTGTTGGCAGTATCAGGGCGGACAGTGGGAAAGCCCTAATGCAGGCCCTGTGATGGCGGCGGGTGCTGGTGCACTGAAAGTCATTTTAGGTGGCGGTGATAATTACCATGGTCAATGGAAAGAGCGTCCAGCTTTAGGTGTCAGTCGAGCCCCTGAAGCCAATGATATTCAGCGTACGGTACAGCTGCTACTGAGAAGCCAATGGATCTGGTTATGTGTACTGAGTGGTGTCGCAGTCATATATTGGGTGCTCTATTTATAATGTTTTATCATCAAGTTTTTTTATCAAGCTTCTGATAAAACCTAATAGAGCCCTGAATAAGCAAGCCACTGTGATAATCCTTTAATGAAATAACTGAATGAAAACACTTAACTGGCAGTCACCACCACAACACGGTGGTGATCTGGCACGGGCAAAAGCTCTGCACAGCGATATTTCCCCGGATGATTGGTTAGACCTATCGGCAGGATTAAACCCTCAACCCTGGCCAATCCCGCAGATTCCCATAGACTGTTTCACTCGCCTGCCTGAAGACTACTCTGCTCTGCTGACCGCTGCGGCTGAGTATTATCAGCAGGAATCGCTTTGGCCGGTCAGTGGTTCCCAACAGATTATTGAGCTCTTGCCTAAATTAAGGCAGAACGCTTGTGTTGCTGTGCCTGAGGTCGGGTATCAGGAGCACGCCTGGTGCTGGTTAAAAGCCGGTCACAAGGTGATGACTTACTGTGATGATGAGTTGGAGCAAGCGGCAGAGACGTATGATGTCGTTGTTGTGATTAATCCCAATAATCCTGGTGGGCAGCGATATCCTCAAGCGCGTCTACTCACACTGCAACAGAGATTGGCGAGCCGTAATGGCTGGTTAATTGTGGATGAAGCCTTTATGGATGCTTTATCAGAGCAGGATCAGGCTGAGAGTTCTTTAACGGTAAAGGCTCAGCTAGATGGGCTGATTGTGCTACGTTCAATTGGAAAGTTTTTTGGTCTGGCCGGTATTCGCAGTGGTTTTGTTTTATGTCAGCAAGCGTTGCTGGACACAATTCGTCAGGGATTAGGACCCTGGCATATGAACGGTGTCAGCGCTTATCTGACACAACAATTGTTACTGGACCGGGAGTGGCACTATCGTGCAAGGGCAACGCTAAGCCTGCATATGAATCAGCAGAGGTTGCAACTGGATAGGTTGTTTGAGCCACAGGGCAGGTCTATAGGTTATACCCCATTGTTTTACACTTGTTATCATCCTGCTGCTTATCAATTGCAACAACAACTGGCGCAGCAGGGAATCTGGGTGAGATACTTTTCTCAAAGCTCCTGGCTGCGCTTTGGCCTGGCAGATAACCCTCAGGCGCTAGGACGTTTAGTACAGGCATTAGATCAGAGCTTAAACCAAAGCTTAAAGAGAAGATTATGGTTATAAGACCTGTGCTGCTAGGACAGATGTTGTAACAGATACTCTTGTATTGGGGCCAACGCCTTATGCAGGGCCTGATAGGCTTGTTGGCTGGCAGCACTGTTATCTGCTTTCATGGCCTGTTCTAACTCAATCGCTGCAGCTTCGGCTTCGGTAAAGGCAAAGGTTCCCATCAGCCCCTTTAGTGTATGGATCAAGCGCAGGCTATGTTCTGCATCTGGCATAGTGTCCAGAATATTTTGCAACGTTGGCAGTACATCATGATAATTGATGAGAAAGTCCTGTAAGAGATCCTCCATCAACTCAGGGTCATCATTTAATTTGTGTAATGCCTGTGCCAGATTACAGCCCGGAATATCGGCCAGCCAGCCCTGTATACCTGGTCGTTCGGTTGTGCTTTTTTCAACTCCGTTGATCTCGCAATCGATAGCTGTACTGGCTTTTGAAGGTGGCGTATCTTGTTGAATAGCAGGATGAACTCCGGCGCGGGGTTTTATCCAGCGGATCAGGCTTTCCGTTAGAATATCCGGGTCTACAGGTTTGCTTATATGCTCATTCATACCTGCTTTCAGACAGCGTTCTTTATCACCTGTCATAGCATTAGCAGTCATGGCGACTATGGGAAGCTCTGTCAGGGCTAATTGCTGCCGAATCTGCGCGGTAGCCTGATAGCCATCCATAATGGGCATCTGAATATCACATAGCATCAGATCAAAGGTTTCTTCCTTTAGGTACTCAATCGCTTCCCAGCCATTGTTAGCCAGGGTGACCCGCATCCCTCGCTTTTCGAGTAATTCCTGAGCCACTTGCTGATTGATCAGATTATCTTCTGCAACAAGCACACGGGCCCCTGCAATTTGGGTCAGCTGTTGGCAGTAATCCTGAATATGGCTTTGCTTGTTGGTGTGATAAATCCGACCGGCACCAAGAAGGTTTGCCATGCTGTCCAAGAGTAGGGACGCATTAATGGGTTTTAGAATCAAATCTGCAACACCGGGTTGTTTGCGCAACCAGCCAAAAGAGTGGCGACCATGGGCGGTGACCAGAATACAAAGGGTATGTTTTTCCTGGGGTGTTTCCTGGTAGCGCTGAATTAGTTCAGTCCCTTCCAGGTCAGGCATCTGCCAGTCGATCACCGCTAGATCATAGCAGGGATCAGACTGGGTCAGCATTGAGAGAGCCTGGCTGCCATTGTGGGCATAGTCCACCTGAAAACCAAAACTAGTGATTATCGAACCGGTAATTTCTCTGGCATGTTGATTGTCGTCGGCCACCAGTACTCTCAGATTATTCACATCCTTCAGCAACATGTTTTTCTGTTGGCTATCGGGCTGTTTCTGGCATTGAATACTGAAATGAAAGCAGCTGCCCAGACCTGGCTGGCTGGTCACATTGAGCTGGCCGCCCATCCGTTCAACTAAATGTTTGGATATGGCCAGCCCCAGACCTGTACCTCCAAAGCGACGGGTAGTGGAGGCATCCGCTTGAGTAAAGGGTTTAAACAAGCCGTTAATCTGCTCTTGTGACATGCCAATGCCTGTATCCTTCACTTCAAAATGCAAAAGAATATTATCTGAATCAATCATTTCTACTTTGGATTGGACCAGCACTTCGCCATAGTCGGTAAACTTAATCGCATTGGTACAGAGGTTGAGTAGAATTTGGCTCAGGCGCAGAGAATCGCCAATCAACAAACGTGGGATATCGGTAGGGAAAGAAAACAATAGTTCCAGGCCTTTCTCGTCAGCTTTTAAACTGAGCAAACGGGCCAGATATTCGATCACCTCATCCAGATCAAAGGGAGATGCTTCAATATCTAACTTACCGGCTTCGATTTTCGAGAAATCGAGAATATCATTAATAATACCCAACAGGCCTTTGGCTGACTGATGAATTGTATCCAGGTAGTTAGCCTGGATTGAGTCGGGATCGCTCTCGTAGGCCAGCTGGCTTAAACCTATGATGGCATTCATTGGCGTACGGATCTCATGGCTCATATTGGCCAGGAAATCACTCTTCATCTGATTGGCGTTATCGGCAGCTTCTTTTGCCTGTGCAAGAGTCTGTTCGGCTTCTTTGCGCTGAGTAATATCATATAGCCAGGCAAAATAGGCCGGTTTATCATCATACTCAGTTTTATAAATCGATAGCTCTCCCCAAAGCTGAGTGCCGTCACGGGTTTTGAGTTTGGTATCGATATCGAGCCGTTGATCACTGTCTTCCAGGCGCTGCATCAGATCAGAAAGATCGCAGCTGTCAGTAAACAGGTTGACTGCTTTGTGCCCTAGCAGCTCTTCTGAAGAATAACTGAGTAGATCAAGTAAGGCTTGGTTACAGTAGGCCAGTTCACCATTCTCTCTGACGACTGCGGCACCGACAGGACTGGACTCCATCAGGGAAAACATCTGCTTCTGGGCCTGATTTTTTTGGGTGATATCGACAATAGTCAAAATCCTGCCCTTATCAGAGATTTCATTGCAGAATATCTCCAATACCCGACCATTTGCCAGGCTGCGCTGGTAGCTGGAGTTCTTATGCTGTTCCAGATTGGCTAGTGCCTGTTCGACCAAGCGATCTTCTTCCCCTGCTCCTAAGTCTCCCCTGTTAGCCATAAAGTGAAAAATATCCCGAATAGGACGACCAGCCTGAACCAGTGTGGCGGGGAAGTCATAGAGGTCCCTAAAACCCTGATTGGCGTACAGCAAGGTGCCACCTGCACTGAGTTTGATGACGCCACTGGGTTGGCTGTTCAGAATCGCATCTTGTTCATCCAGGGCATGAAACAGTTTACCTTCAGCTTCTTTTAGCTGTGTGATATCCGTACCTTCCGGTAACAGCAAAGTAACCTTGCCTTGGTTATTGAAAATAGGTGTGAGTTTGAAGTCGATGTAAAGCGTTCGGCCCAGTTGATCTTTATGGGTAACTTCAAAATGGGAGCTGATACCTTTTGCAGCTTTATCCAGAGCCTGTTTGACCCTAAGCTGCTGTTTGTGGTCGTGTTGCCACCAAGGCCCTTGCCAGAAATAGGTATCTTTCAAATTCTCCAGGCTTTGCTGGGCGATATTCAGTGCAATCTGGTTAGCAACGATAACCCTGCCTTCCAAGTCGAGTATTGCCAGTAACTCTGAGGAGTTATTGATCAGGGCGTTAAAGTAATCGGTTTTTTCCTGCAGGGCATGCTTGTTGCGCTTTTCTTCTGTCAGATCCCTGACGATACCGGTATAGAAAATTTTCTGCTCGGTGATGACCTCACTTACGGCCAGATACAAGGGAAAGGTTTCCCCTGTTTTTTTGAGTCCCACTACTTCTCGACCTAAACCTACAGCGCGGCTGGATGCATCTGTTTCACTGCGTTTATTTAGATGATTTTTCAGAAAGCCATCATGTTGGCTGCGGTAGGGTTCGGGCATCAGCATAGAGATGTTGGTGCCTATCACTTCCTGACTGGAATAACCAAACAAGCGCTCAGCTGAGGGGTTAAAGCGAATAATAATGCCTTGTTGGTCAATACATATGATGCCATCAACGGTTGTATCGAGGATAGACCGAAGATGGATCTCTTGCTCGTTGTCAGTTGGCGGCGTGTTCTTGAACCGGCTTTTGATAACGAAGATCAGGCCGCAGGCCAGAAAGCCTGTTAGTGAGGCAAGTAATAAGTCAAATGGCACCATGCTGAACCCTTGGTCACGCCGGACATCGTATCAGAATAGGTGAATTAATAGGACTTAGGGACCTATTCTGTAGCTACTTTCTTATTATTTTGATTCAGTTCATTGTATTGGTATATAGGATTATGGATTAGGAATATACGAATTTACTCGATCGACTTTCATTAGACGCAAATAAGCTCCCTTACTGAATAAGTGTAGGCGCTAAACTTGTCATAGTGAGTACAGAAAAAGTCAGGCATTGTTGGATAACCGCTTGCTATCCAACAATGTCTGGCAGAGAAGATAAACGATCAGTAGGGGTTAAACAGCATAATCAGCACAAGCATTGCACCCAGCACAAGCAGAATATCGACCATCCAACGGGCTGGACTCTTTTTAGGCTTTTTCTTCTGCATCCCTTGTTTTTGTTTTGCGGCAGCAGCAGCTTGTTCACGTTTTTTCCTGCCTGACTTGACGCTTCTGTCCCTTTGCTTACGGAACTCTGCTGCCCTTTGTTTATCTTCAAACTCTTGTTTTCGCCGAAGCGCATCTTGCTTCAGCTTGTTCATATCTGCCATTGATGACCCCAATACAAATGGCTACTGCGCGGTAGCCATATGATCCTTCTAATTCTTAGCACTCAACAGGTGTATATACAGCCCTGATCACTGCTGAGCAATCTCATAACAGGGATTATACTTACTTCCAGGCAGTTTCATCCTCTGCTGTTGAACAAACGATTGTAACAGAGAGTCAAGTGGTTGCATGATTTCTTTTGCACCATTGATCTGGAAGGGGCCTAATTGCTCAATGGCAGTAATGCCTGTCGCTTTGACATTACCGGCAACAATTCCAGAAAAAACCCTGCGTAAGTTAGCGGCAAGTTTATGAGTTTCTTGATTTAAATTTATATCCAATGTCGCCATATTTTCGTGGCTGGGGTCAAAAGGTTGCTGGAATTCAGGGCTGATCTTTAAGCGCCAGTTAAAATAGAAGGAGTCATGATTGGCCCTGCGAAACTCTTCAACCCGCTGAATGCCTGCAGTCATCTCACGAGCTACCTGTTTTGGATCATCAATAATAATACGGTAGCGTTTCTGAGCTTTAGCCCCCAGAGTCAGGCCGATAAACTGATCCAGTTGTTGCCAGTATTCTGCACTACTGGCAGGCCCGGTAAAAATCACCGGGAAGGGTTGGTCATCATTCTGTGGATTGAGCAGAATGCCCAACAGGTAAAGAATCTCTTCTGCAGTGCCGGCGCCGCCTGGGAAGACCACAATACCGTGACCGGTACGCACAAAGGCTTCCAGACGCTTTTCGATATCGGGCATGATGACCAATTCATTGACGATAGGGTTGGGTGACTCAGCCGCGATAATCCCCGGTTCTGAGATTCCCAGATAACGGCCATCGAGAATGCGCTGTTTGGCATGAGCCAGATTAGCGCCTTTCATTGGACCCTTCATAGCGCCTGGACCGCAGCCGGTGCAGATATTCAGTCTGCGCAGTCCCATCTCATGGCCCGCTTCTTTGGTGTAGTTGTACTCTTCCCGGCTGATAGAGTGTCCACCCCAGCAGACGACGATACTGGGCTTTTCATTGGCTCTTAACGTGCCCGAGTTACGCAGAATATGAAAGATGGCATTAGTAATACCTTCAGAGTCCTGCAGATCAAAGCGGTCGTTATGTTCAATTTCATTGCTGACATAAACAATATCCCGCAAAACCGAGGAGAGGTGTTCACGAATACCACGAATCATCTGGCCTTCAACAAAGGCACTGGCGGGTGCTTGAGTGAGTTTCAGCTTAACGCCACGATCTTGCTGCAGTACTTCGATATCGAAGTTTCGGTTCTGTTCCAGAATCGCTTTGCTGTCATCGGTATGGCTGCCGCAGTTCAGAACTGCGAGTGCACAACCGCGCAACAGTTCATACTGACCGTTTTCTGAAGTGGACTTTAAGCGGTTCACTTCGCTTTGCGATAAAACTTCCAGACTGCCTTCCGGGGAGACGACAGTATCGATACCTAGGTTTGTATTTGTCATGTTGTACTCCTTATCCCTGGAGCCGAGAACCGGTTGTGATTTACTGGTCGGCTAGTGTGATCGCCTGTTGCCAAAGCTCTAATATCTGTTGGCGATCTTCCTCAGCCATCTGGTCATCATCAAAGACTTGATGTAACCAACGGGTAAAGCACACATCAAAATCATCTTCCGGTTCAACGTATTCGGCTACCAGAGTTAACTGGGGGATGATATATCCCAGTGCAAATAGTTGATCATCGCCAGCATTGTGTTCCATCTGGCGCAGTGTATCGGATAGTTGGTCAGCACGAGCACTGAAGCTGTCCATTTATAACTCTCTGTTTCTTAAGATATTAATAGGTGTCTATGACATAAGCATAACACCAGCTGCGACAGAAAAAAGCCTGAATGGTGTTTTTGTGGCTGTTGGGTATCCGAGGGGGGCAGGGATTCGTCTGAGCGGTGTCATTCAGGCGCTGTTTTTTTCGGGCATGTAGCTGACTTTTCTGCTCTTGCTTGTATGACAGGTTTATGGCGGATTTATGGCGGAGATATTGCTCAGGTATTACCTCGAGATTGCGCTGCTATGATGAAGTAAAAGCTCTGCAACTGATTGTTTTTAATGACTTGTTAGTCACTTCTTATAAACTGAAGAGTTATGCTTATACATTGGTATTAGGGTGTTTTTTCTGCAATTTAGATCAAAAAAATAATTCAAACGTTTGTTCAAAAATGCCTGAGCCCTTGCAGTTGCTGGCCTTCCGTCTGGTAGGTTGAAATGTGACCTCTAAGTCATTGATTTAAATTGGTGATATATGACTTTAAAGTCACTTTGTTGTCGGACCAAGGTCTAATATGTTGCGTTTGCGAAAAGGCAGTAAAACAACGCCATCATAGCGGCCTGCCTAACTCGATAATCATAAAACGGCAGGGGTTATGTGAAGTGCGTCTTGGACAAACATGGCATAAACGCAAAACAGATGTAAAAGCTTGCAGCCACTGTTGCCCGGTATTCGCTTCGTCATGCATCGCTAAACAAGTGATCTCAGCCTTTGCTGTTCTGTCGCAGTGAGGCGTCGGTTTATAGCAAGGTGTTTTTGTTTGGCCGCTTAGCAACAATAAATTTAATTAACAGGTGTGACTGTGCTATTGAAACGCAACCACGGAGATGAACATCCGTACTGGCCTGCCGGGCCATTTAAAATACGTCTTCCTTTTATTCACTATCGCTGGGAGCTGGCTGAAACTGTTCAGGGCATGGTGATGTTTGTGGTCGGTATGGCCATGATCCCTCTGCTGCAGAAATATCTGGGCCTGCCCTATGATGTGGCGCTGGCTTATGTAGTAATCTGTGGTATCGGCTTTATGCTGCCTAACCTGTTAGGTGTGCCCTTTGTGCCTGGTTGGATCACGCCAGCCATCCCTGTCGTGTTGTTGTTTATTGGTGGCTTTGAGCCGGGACCGGATGCTATTAAGGCGCTGGTTGCGCTGCAGCTAATGGTAACGGCGGTCTTCCTGTTTATGGGGGTAACCCGTTTAGGCTCTAAGCTGGTGAACGCCATCCCTAACTCGATCAAAGCGGGTATTCTGCTGGGCGCGGGTATTGCTGCAATTACCGGTGAGATCAGTGAAGGTGGCCGTGCTTACAATACGCCGATCTCTTTGGGTCTAGGGGCACTGATTACCGCGTTTGTACTCTTCTCGCTGTCTTTCCGTGATTGGGTTGAAACACACCGTTGGGCCAAGACCATTGCCGGTTATGGTATGGTTCCTGGCATGCTGATCGCAATGGCGATTGGTTGGGGTGTTGGAGAGTACAAGCTGCCTGAAGTGGAATTTGGTATCTCCAGTCCTAACTTCACAGCTATCTGGGATTACCTGCCGTTTACCATCGGCATGCCGGGTATTGACCTGATGATTGCGGCGATTCCAACGGCGATTATCGCTTATATCATCGCCTTCGGTGACATCATTGTCGGTCAGAGTCTGCTGAGCCGTGTGGATCACCTGCGTCCGGATGAAAAGATCGAAGTGGATGTGGACCGTGTACACCTGGTGACAGGTCTGCGTAACCTGATGCACTCTTTCTTTGCACCTTACCCAGGTCTGGCCGGTCCTCTGTTTACGGGGGCGATGGCAACGATTGCAGAACGCTACCGCTATGGTCGTAGTGCTATGGATACCATCTATTCTGGTGCAGGTATCTTCTGGATCGTAGGTTTTATTGCACTGTTTGTCCTGCCGCTGATCACGCTGTTTAAGCCGGTACTGCCGATTGCACTGTCGATCACTCTGCTGATCACGGGTTACCTGTGTATTGCGGTAGCGGTTGAGCAGATTGATAACGCGACCTCTATGGGGGTAGCAGGCTTGATGGGTGTGGTTCTGGCTGTACACGGCGCTGCATGGGGCCTGGGTACTGGTCTGGTGTTGTACTTCCTGATCGAGTATCGTGCGAAGAAAAATATTCAGCCGGAAGAGCCGATTCATGTTGAAGAGAATGCAGCCAGTGTCGACTGATTATATACACTAAAGGGCAGTTAATATTTCGTTATTACACTGTTCTTAAAACTGAAAACTGACGAAAAGCCTCTCGGTGAGATACTGAGAGGCTTTTTGCGTTTTTGATGGTGGGGGTTGAGAGCTTAGCGTATTAGTAAATAGTCTAGCTTTAGACTATATAAAGTATATCCGTATCGGTTTTTTGTGGTGGTGCTGTAATAAAAATGTAACAATTTGTATTGAGTAACAGCTCAAAAAATAGGCTCCTAAAGGCTGATGTTTGACCTATATCGAGAATGACCACAAGAGTCATAATATGATGAGGAAATCCCCCACATGCTAATAAGACATAAGTTAACGCTGAATGCGTTAGTGGTTATTGCGGCGATGGCCGCAATGTTCATTCTGTTTTCTTACACGTTATCTTCTGTAAAAGAATTAAGCCAGGGAAAGGCACTGACCTTACGTTTACAGGCGGATATGTTGCAGCTGCGCCGTCATGAAAAAGACTTTCTGGCTCGTCAAGATCTAAAGTACCAGGCGCGTTTTGATCAAACCTATCAGGGCATGACCGCTAATTTGGTCAGTATCCAGCAGTTGTTGAAAAGTTACGATATGACTCTGCCTGAGCTGGATGACCTCAATCAGACTTTTGCCCGCTATCAGGAGCTGTTTCATCAAGTCGTCAAAGCCACGGAACAGATGGGGTTGGATCATAAGTCGGGTTATACCGGTGAGCTGCGTGCTGCCGTGCATGGTATTGAGTCGGAGCTGAAAAAGTTGGACGCCGATGCCATTCTGGTGACGATGTTACAGCTGCGGCGGGCAGAAAAAGACTTTATGTTGCGACTGGATATAAAGTACCTGGATAAGTTTAATGGCCTGTATCAGCGCTTAGCCCAGCAATTGAATGGGTTGTCTGTTTCCAGTACCGAGCGTCAAACATTGCTGACATTGGCACAAACTTACCAGACAAAATTTACTGGCTATGTGGAGGGGGCACAGTTTCTGGGATTGAACAGCCAGGAAGGTTTACGTGTTCAGATGCGCAGTACGGTACAGAGCAGTGAGGATCTGCTGGATAAGAGCATCGCTGCTGTCGAGTCTCTTTTAGTGAAACGTCTGGATCGGGCTCAACTGTGGTCCGGTGCCTTGTTCGCCGGGATGTTACTGCTCACTTCTATCGTCGCCTGGTTTATCGGTCGTTCTATCTTTTTGCCGATTCAGAGTATTCAGCAGGCGGAGGCTAATATTCATGCCAGTAAAGACCTGAATCTGCGCGTGAAAGCCGAGGGACGGGATGAAGTGGCGGAGATGGCGCAAACGCTGAATACGATGCTATCAGGTTTCCAGGCTGTGATCTGTCAGGTCAATGAGGCGGTTGTGGCGATGAACCGGACGACGGGAACATTATCTGATGATGCCAGAAAGACAGCGCAGGATATTGAGTTACAGAAATCTGAAACCGAGCAAGTGGCGTCGGCCATGACGGAGATGGTCGCCAGTATTGAAGAAGTGGCTATGCATACAGATCAGACGGCGGAAAAGGTGCGCACGGCACATCAGGTTGCAGAGTCTGGTCAGAGAAAAGTACAGAGTACCATCACGCAGATACATGAGCTGTCAGGACGTTTGGAAAGTGCCGTTGAGTCGGTGGAGGTCCTATCCCGGCAAAGTGATGTGATCGGCTCAGTGCTTTCTGTTATTCAGGAGATTGCGGAGCAAACCAATCTACTGGCCTTGAATGCAGCCATTGAGGCGGCCAGAGCCGGTGAGCAGGGGCGTGGTTTTGCTGTCGTCGCAGATGAGGTTCGAGCGCTGGCAGGACGTACACAGAATGCGACGCAGGAGATCGATAGTATTGTGGCTGAACTGCAAAGTCAGACTAAGAACATCGTGCATGTTATTCGTGAGTCGTGTTCCGATAGTCAGCGGGGATGTGAGCAGGCTGGTGAAGCCGAGCAGGCACTGTTAGCCATTACCGCCGATGTCAAAGAAGTACTGAATATGGCAACTCAAGTGGCCGCCGCAGTGGAGCAGCAAAGTGGCGTAGCTCAGGAAGTGGGACGGAATATGTCCAGTATTCGGGATATTACTGATCAGGCGGCGGGATCGGTTCAGAGAAACTCAACGGCCAGTCAGGAGATCTCTGCTCAGGCCGGTCGTTTGAATCAGGTTGTGTCGGTGTTTAAAACCTGATTGCTTGTCATTATAAGTCGATAGACGACATCCAGAGATACGGAGACGAGTATGCACCTCTCTCCGTGTCAGGCAGCGCTGATTTCTTCCAGCAAGCACTTCGCGTCGTCACTTTCTGCGTCCACAGCAACTAATCACCACTATTAATGGTCAGTAGTGACTTTCCTGTTATGGCTGGGGTTTATGCTTATTTTCCAGCCTCCAGCCTCCAGCCTCCAGCCTCCAGCCTCCAGCCTCCAGCCTCCAGCCTCCAGCCTCCAGCCTCCGTTAGCCTGCAGCCTTAGTTAGCCTCCAGGAAAAGGAGTAAAGTAGATCAGAATACCGAACTTCGGATGGTCGATATAATGCAGTTCTTTACTGCGCATACGACGGGATTGCTGCATCGGGATCACCTGAGTCAGGACCTGCTCTCCCTCAGCAGACTGAAATTTGGATAAAAACAAGTTGGTATCAATATGCAGATATCGAGCTACAGATACTGTTATTGTTCCATCCAGTTCATAGCGGTTATTGACCTGTTTGCCTCCTTGAATGCGGATAGGCAGTGTACGATTCTTATTTTTACCATATACAGGCATCTGCCAGGCTTCATGGAACAGTATCCGGATATCATCCTGATTTTCTAAGCGGCGTTTTTTACTGCCCAGCGTATATAGACGGCTACTACGCAGGAAATACTCTGGCAGATAGCCCTGCTGCAGCATATCAATTTGCTGTCGGCTCAGTGGCAATTGACCCATATCACTCTCATTGGCCGGCTGCATCTTACTGAGCTGAGACTTGTTAAAGCTGGATTTACGATGCAGGCCGAGATAGCGATCAGGTAATTCGATTTGAAGGTCGGTCGGCCAGGTTTCGGCTACACCTGTGGAGTTGGTTTCATAGGAGAAAACCACCATTTCCAGTACGTAGCGTCGTCCTTCATTACTGGCCTGAGCGCTTGGTGCCAGAGTCAGGGCCAGCAGACCAGAGAGCAAAATGTAGCGAAAGTACTTGTTTATCATAAGATTCTTCAGCCATTACAGGCGCTAGGGTTATCAAGTTAATTATGTTAGAGCTTCTTAAGCCTTGACTGGTCAATATTGTTGTTTTGCTAAATCAGCTTTTGTCCGGTGCTAATTGTTGTAATAAGCGATCAATCACATTAAAACGACTATCCGCTTTTTTCATCAGATCGGTAAACTTCAGCTTGTTAGCACCGTCCAGCTTATAACGCTGTGGCGCTGATTGTATCAGTTTTACAATAGTCAGGGGTTCAACCTGGGTTTCCGGAGCAAACTCCAGTGTACCGCGTTCCTCATTGCAGTCGATACGAACAATACCCATCTCTTCGGCGCGGAACTTTAAACGAGTTTGATTAAACAGGTTTTTCAGTGGTTCCGGCAGTAGGCCAAAGCGGTCAATCATCTCGACCTGTAGTTCTTTCAGCTCGGTATCGTCTTTGGCGTTGGCGATACGTTTATACATCACCAGGCGGCTATGGACATCGGGTAGGTAATCCTCAGGGATCAGTGCCGGTATACGCAGGTTTACCTCAATGCCCTGATTCAGAGGTTTATCCAGGTCTGGTGTTTTGCCCTGCTTGATAGCCTGAACCGCTTTGTCCAGCATCTCCATATAGAGACTGTAACCCACCTGCTCCATCTGACCGCTCTGGCCTTCACCCAGCAGTTCACCGGCACCACGGATCTCCATATCGTGGGTGGCAAGGGTAAAACCTGCGCCCAGATCTTCCGCTTGAGAGATCGCCTCCAGACGCTTTTCGGCGTCTTTGGTGAGCTTTTTACCTTCCGGTGTCAGCAGATAAGCATAAGCCTGATGGTGTGAGCGACCAACACGACCACGCAGCTGGTGCAGCTGAGCCAGACCAAACTTATCGGCCCGTTCAATAATAATGGTATTGGCACTGGGGATATCGATACCGGTTTCAATAATGGTGGAGCACACCAGTACATTAAAGCGTTTGTGGTAGAAATCAGACATCAGCTGCTCCAGCTGGCGCTCTGGCATCTGACCATGGGCAACGCCGACTCGTGCTTCTGGTACCAGCACACGTATATCTTCTGCAGTGTTTTCGATGGTCTTTAGGTCATTATGTAGGAAATAGAGCTGACCACCACGGAGAATCTCCCGCAGAATCGCTTCTTTAATGGTGGCCTTATCAAATGGTCGGACAAAGGTTTTTACCGATAGGCGCTTGGCCGGTGGTGTGGCGATAATCGACAAATCACGAATACCGGACATCGCCATATTGAGCGTACGGGGAATCGGTGTGGCGGTCATGGTGAGAATATCAATCTCTGAACGTAAGGATTTTAGTTTCTCTTTTTGACCGACACCGAAGCGGTGCTCCTCATCGATAATCAACAGACCGAGATTATCGAAGCTCATATCCTTTTGCAGCAGCTTGTGGGTGCCGATAATGATATCCACCTGACCGTTTTCCAGTTTTTCCAGAACGGCTTTCTGCTCTTTGGCGGATTTAAAACGTGACAGTACTTCCACTTGTACTGGCCAATCGGCAAAACGATCACGAAAGTTTTCAAAGTGTTGCTGAGCCAGTAGCGTGGTAGGCACCAGAATAGCCACCTGTTTTCCGCTTTGTACGGCAATAAAGGTGGCTCGCATTGCCACTTCGGTTTTGCCGAAACCGACATCGCCGCATACCACGCGATCCATAGGCTGGCCCGAGGTCATATCCTGAATGACAGCGTTAATAGAGGCCATCTGATCAGGGGTTTCCTCAAAGGGGAAACCGGCTACGAAGGCCTCATAGGACTGATCTGGAATGTCATGGCTAAAGCCTTTTCTGGCGGCACGGCGGGCGTAGATATCCAGCAGCTCGGCGGCGGTATCGCGAATTTTCTCTGCTGTTTTACGTTTGGCTTTATCCCACTGATCAGAGCCCAGTTTATGCAGTGGCGCGTTATCATCACCGGCGCCGGAATAGCGGGAGATCAGGTGCAGGGCGCTAACGGGGACATAAAGCTTCGCACCATCGGCATATTCCAGGGTCAGGAATTCCGCTTTTTGCTGATCCACCTCGATTACCTGCAGGCCGAGGTAACGACCCACGCCGTGATCAATGTGCACCACAGGTGCACCTTCCTGTAGTTCTGTCAGGCTGCGAACGGTATATTCGCCAATATCGGTGGCTTTTTGGCGGCGACGACTCTGGAATACACGTTGACCAAACAGCTGGCTTTCACTGATCAGCTCGACTTTGGCATCTGGACAGTGAATGCCTTCCAGCAGAGGGGCGACAGTAATCGCCAGCTCGGTATCAGACTGAGCAAACGCCTGCCAGCTATCACACGTTTGTGGGCGGACTTCGATACGCGCCAGCAGTTCTAACAGTGCTTCGCGGCGACCGGCGGACTCTGCGCAAAATAGAATGCGATCACTGCTATTTTTCAGATGTTGCTGTAATTTAGCCAGGGGTTGACTCTGTTTGGCATCTACAGGTAAGGCTTCAGGCGTGGTAAACGGCAGATTGATACGGCCTGCTTTGTCTTCATCAACAATGTCCTGGTGCAATTGGATGCGCGGGAAGCCTTTCAGGCGACCAAATAGCTCGTCAACGGGCAGGAACAGCTGGCGCGGTGCCAGAATCGGGCGCTGAATATCGTAACGACGATCTTCGTAACGGCGTTCAATCTCATCCCAGAAATTCTGTGCTGAGATCTCCAGTTCGCTGCTGGCGATTAACAGGGTGTTTTCTGGTAGATAGCTGAAGATGTCTGCAGTTTGATCAAAAAACAGCGGCAGATAGTATTCAAGTCCCGGAGAGGGAATGCCTTTAGAAACATCCTGATAAAGCGGGCACTGGCGAAAGTCGATATCAAATTGATCCTGGAAGTTGATGCGGAAGTGATCGATACCGTTTTTATCCAGTGGATACTCCTGAGCGGGCAGAATACGGATATTGTCGATCTTGTCTTCCGAGCGTTGAGTTTCAGGGTCAAAGGTGCGCAGGGTATCGATCTCATCATCAAACAGATCGATGCGAATCGGCTTGTCTGCCCCCATGGGGAACAGGTCCATAATGGAACCGCGAACCGCATATTCGCCGTGAGTGTATACATTCTCAACGCAGTGATAACCGGCCTGTTCCAACTGTCGGCTCATGGCCTGGGCATCAAACTTTTGTTCCGTTTCCAGTAGGAAAGTAAAACCACTGATATAGCTTTCCGGTGCCAGGCGCTGCATCAGGGTGGATGCAGGGGCCACCAGAATACCTTTTTTTAGCTGTGGCAGCTTAAACAGCACCTTCAGACGCTCAGAGATAATATCCTGATGGGGTGAGAAGGCGTCGTAGGGCAGGGTTTCCCAGTCTGGCATACGCAACACTGGGCAGCTGGCATCCAGAAAAAATTCCAGAAGCTCCGTGAGTTGCTCAGCTTCATTCTGCGAGTGGGTCACCACAAACAGCAGGCCTGAGTGCTGTTGTGTCAGTTGACTGATAAGCAGGGCCTGAGCACTGCCGGGCAGATTGCCCCAATGGCGGATGTCGCCCTGTTTAACCGGAATTGATTGGCTTTGTAGCTGCAGTTGCATATGCCTGTCCGTTGCTGCCTGTAAAAACAAAAAATCAGGCGTAAGTCTAAGGGGCGCAGGATTAATGTAAAGCTCTGGCTTAATGAAATAAAGCGTAAATCAAAAGTTGATCTACACTCAATCACACTATTTCCTGGTTATCGGTCAGGTATTTTGGATCATTGTCAGGCATTATGGACTTTAGCCGGGTTATAGCGCGTGCATGACTTTTGTTGTGCATTTATTGGAATGAGAGAGAGCTAAATTAGTGCGATTTTTCGGATATTTTGTTAGATAAAATAGACTTTGGCAGCAAAATGTTGCTTAAAATTTGCCTCTTGGTGCATCTGCTCTCATAATACGCCCGCATTTTCGGTTGAGATTATTTATTTTTAGTGAGGCCGCCCGTGAGTCAAGAAGTACTTGATAACTGTTTCCAGGATTGGCAGGAGCGTGAAGCTCTGGCAGAGGCAATGATTCCGCTGATTGGTCAGCTGTATCGTAAAAACAATGTTGTAACGTCATTGTATGGCCGTGCCATGGTGAATCAGTCTGTGATTCGCATTATGAAGGATCACCGCTTTGTACGTCAGGTAGAAGGCACTGAGCTGTCTGTACGAGACACTCACCCTATTCTGGAGACTATGGCTCGTCTGAACCTGGGTCCTGCTCACGTTGATATCGGCAAGCTGGCTGTTAAGTTCAAAGCAGAAGGTGGTGATCTGGAAGCCTTCCTGCGCAAAGAGCTGGAAGGCGCTGTTGATCAACACCAGGACGGTGCTGATGACGGTTATAAAGACGTTGTGCTGTACGGTTTCGGTCGTATTGGTCGTCTGCTGGCCCGTATCCTGGTTGAGAAAGCCGGTGGCGGTAACAAGCTGCGTCTGCGTGCTATCGTTGTACGTGGTGGTAAAGAAGGTGATCTGCAGAAGCGTGCCAGCCTGCTGCGTCGTGACTCTGTACACGGTTCTTTCCAGGGCACTATTGCTGTTGATGAAGATGCAAAAGCACTGATCATCAACGGTAACTACGTTCAGATGATCTACGCAAACTCCCCGGCTGAAGTGGACTACACTACTTACGGTATCAACGACGCTATCGTTGTGGATAACACGGGTATGTGGCGTGATGAAGCAGGTCTGAGTCAGCACCTGGCTTGTAATGGTGCATCCCGTGTACTGCTGACAGCACCGGGTAAAGGCGATCTGAAAAACATCGTTCACGGTATCAATAGTGATATCATCAGCGATGATGACAAGATCCTGTCTGCTGCATCTTGTACAACCAACGCTATCGTACCAGTACTGAAAGCGGTTGAAGATAAGTACGGTGTGGTACACGGTCACGTTGAAACCGTTCACGCGTTCACCAACGACCAGAACCTGATCGACAACTTCCATAAAGCGAAACGTCGTGGTCGTGCAGCGCCGCTGAACATGGTGATCACTGAGACGGGTGCAGCTTCTGCAGCAGCTAAAGCGCTGCCTTCTCTGAAAGGTAAGCTGACGGGTAACGCGATCCGTGTTCCTACGCCAAACGTTTCCATGGCGATCCTGAATCTGACGCTGGAAAAAGAGACGACGGTAGAAGAGATTAACGATTACCTGCGTGACACATCTCTGCATTCTGGCCTGCAGAAGCAGATTGATTACGTGCGTTCCCCTGAAGTGGTTTCTTCTGATTTCGTGGGTAACCGTCATGCGGGTATCGTCGATGGTGAAGCGACTATCGTTAGTGGTAAGCAAGCTGTTCTGTACGTGTGGTATGACAACGAGTTTGGTTACAGCTGTCAGGTTGTTCGTATTTTGCAACAGATTTCTAATGTTCAGTTTCAGCACTTTCCTGCGCGTTAATCTGAATATTTAGCGTTTTACTTAATGTCTTTCAGGTATTTTTTGCAGGCCTGTTAGGCATTAGCGATTTGTCTCTAAGACGTTCGCGTAAGTGATCTGAGCGCAATCTGATTGTATAAAGCCCATATGCTTGTCATGTGGGCTTTTTTTATAATTTTTTTTATTTGCAAAAAGTTAAGACTTTTTTGAGATATATCAGATTTTCTCAGAAGATAGCCCCATTTTATTCCCTTAAATGCCAGGTGATTATTTTTCATGCTGATAAGTGCGGCAAAATGTCTCGGTAGTCAGTGGCAATGCCGTAATCAGGTCTTTATAATATGTGCGATTTTGGGGAGCGATCCGGGTGGGCAGGCTCAGGATGCGCGAAAAACAGTTTCAAAAAGGCTGTGGCAAAAGATTTTTTGGCTTGTGGCGCACTGCGTCATGAGTTGGATTTCGTTTTATTTTCTAAATAATAACTAAGTGATTGGGCGAGACGTATGATTACAATCAAACGTGGCCTTGATCTACCTTTAGCCGGGGCGCCAAAGCAAAGCATTGACAATGCTAAGCCTGTGCGCTCGGTTGCCGTGGTTGGCCCTGACTATGTAGGTATGAAGCCTACTATGGCAGTGCGTGTCGGCGACCAGGTTAAACTAGGTCAAGAGCTCTTCAGCGATAAAAAGACCCCAGGTGTAAAATACACAGCGCCAGCGGCCGGTGAGGTAATCGCCGTTAACCGTGGTGAGCGTCGTGTTTTGCAGTCTGTTGTGATCAAGGTAGCTGACCAGGAAGAGAAGGTTCAGTTTGCCAAGTACGGTCAGCACGAGCTGGCTGCACTGGATCGTGACAAGGTTCAGGAAAACCTGATCGAATCAGGCCTGTGGACCGCACTGCGTACACGTCCTTTTAGCCGTGTACCTGCACCGGGCTCAACTCCTAAATCTATCTTTGTAACCGCAATGGATACTAATCCGCTGGCGGCTGATCCTGCAGTCATTCTGCAAGGTCAGGAGAGTGATTTTCAGGCAGGCCTGGAAGTACTGGCTAAGCTGACTGACGGCAAAGTATTTGTCTGTAAAGCGGGTGGTGCTTCTATTCCAGCACAGGCCGGTGGTTCTGTTGTGGTAGAAGAGTTTGAAGGTCCACACCCAGCGGGTCTGGCGGGCACTCATATTCACCACCTGGATCCGGTTAGCATCTCCAAGACCGTTTGGACCATAGGTTATCAGGACGTTGTAGCCGTAGGCTCTCTGTTCCAGAACGGTGAACTGAACGTTGACCGTGTGGTTGCTCTGGCTGGTCCAGAAGCGAAAAATCCACGTCTGGTGAGAACCCGTGTCGGTGCCAGCCTGGAAGATCTGTCTTCCGGTGAAGTGACCGAGCGCTCCAGTGTACGTCTGATCTCTGGTTCAGTCTTTGGTGGTCGTACGGCGGAAGGCGCTTTCTCCTTCCTGGGTCGTTACGATACCCAGGTGAGTGTACTGAAAGAAGGCAACCACCGTGAGTTCATGGGTTGGATGTCTCCTGGTAAGAACAAGCACTCCATGCTGAACATCTACGTATCCAAGCTGTTGGGTTTGACCAATTACGCGCCAACAACTAATACCAACGGTTCCGAGCGTGCCATGGTACCGGTTGGTTCTTACGAGCGTGTTATGCCACTGGATATCCTGCCAACTCAGCTGCTGCGTGCGCTGGTTGTGGGTGATATCGAAAGTGCAATGCAACTGGGTTGTCTGGAGCTGGCCGAAGAAGATCTGGCTCTGTGTACTTACGTATGTCCAGGTAAGTACGAGTACGGTCCTATCCTACGTAACAACCTGACCAATATCGTGAAGGAGGGTTACTAATGGGTCTGCGTCAGATGCTTGACAGCATGGAGCCACACTTCCACAAAGGCGGTAAGTACGAAAACTGGTACGCCTTGTACGAAGCTGTGGACACCATCTTTTATGCGCCAAACCACACCGCTAAAACCACGGCTCACGTGCGTGACGGTGCGGATCTGAAGCGTATGATGATTACTGTGTGGATGTGTACTTTCCCTGCCATGTTCTTTGGTATGTGGAATGTGGGCTACCACGCGAACATGGCAATGGCTGAAGCCGGTATGGTGGATGCAGAAGGTTGGCGTCACGCGTTTATCGCCGCTTTCTCAAGCTATGATCCTTCCAGCCTGTGGGACAATATGGTCCACGGTGCGATGTACTTCCTGCCGGTTTATGCGGTCACCTTTATTGTGGGTGGTTTCTGGGAAGTACTGTTCGCGATGAAGCGCGGTCACGAAGTGAACGAAGGTTTCTTTGTTACCTCGATTCTGTTCGCACTGACTCTACCGCCAACCATTCCTCTGTGGCAAGTTGCACTGGGCATCAGCTTCGGTGTTGTGGTTGCTAAAGAGATCTTTGGCGGTACCGGTAAGAACTTCCTTAACCCTGCTCTGGCAGGTCGTGCCTTCCTGTACTTCGCATACCCAGCGCAAATCTCTGGTGATGCAGTATGGACTGCGGTAGACGGTTACACCGGTGCCACTGCACTGGGTGTTGCTGCGGCTGACGGCATGGCGGGTCTGACTGAGACTCTGACCTGGTGGGATTCCTTCCTGGGTGTAATGCCGGGCTCCATGGGTGAGACCTCTACACTGGCGATTATGATCGGCGGTGGCTTCCTGCTGGCAACCCGTATTGCTTCCTGGCGTATCGTTGCAGGTGTACTGATTGGCTTGTTCGCCATGAGTACTCTACTGAACATGATCGGTTCTGAGACTAACCCAATGTTTGCCATGCCTTGGTACTGGCACCTGACCCTGGGTGGTGTCGCTTTCGGTATGTTCTTCATGGCAACGGATCCAGTCTCTGCCTCTATGACCAACACCGGTAAGTTCTGGTTTGGTGCACTGATCGGTGTAATGACTGTGATGATCCGTGTGATCAACCCAGCATTCCCTGAAGGCATTATGCTGGCTATTCTGTTTGCTAACCTGTTTTCACCGTTTATTGACCACTTCGTGGTTCAAGCCAACATCAAACGGAGAATGATGCGCAATGTCTAGTAGCAATGATTCCATCAAAAAGACGCTAACGGTAGCTCTGCTGCTGTGTATCGTCTGCTCCGTGATTGTTTCCGGCGCAGCGGTTGCACTGAAGTCTCAGCAGGCTGCAAACAAGGATCTGGACCGTAAGACCAATATTCTGGCGGCTGCAGGTCTGTTAGAACCGGGCAAGAGTGTTGATGAGCTGTTTGCCCAGATCAAACCCCGTGTAATCGACCTGAATACTGGCGAATACACTACTGAGGTTAATGCTAACTCTTACGATCAGCTGAAAGCGGCTAAAGATCCAGCGATGTCTAAAGCACTGTCTAACAGTGAAGATATTGCCGGTATTAAGCGTCGTGAGCAGTTTGCCACTGTCTACCTGGTAGAAAAAGAAGGCAAACTGGATCGCATCATCCTGCCTGTACGTGGTTACGGCCTGTGGTCTACCCTGCATGGCTTCTTGGCTCTTGAGTCTGATGCTAACACTGTGATCGGTTTAGGCTTCTACCAGCACGCGGAAACTCCGGGTCTGGGTGGTGAAGTAGACAACCCCAAGTGGAAAGCACTGTGGCCTGGCAAGAAAGTGTTTGCTGAAGGCAGCATGAATCCAGAGCTTCATGTAATTAAAGGCTCGGTTGATCCTGCATCTGCCGGCGCTGAGTACAAAGTTGACGGTCTGTCCGGTGCAACTCTGACCAGCCGTGGTGTGAGCAACCTGGTTCAGTACTGGGTAGGTAGTGAGGGCTTTGGTCCTTACCTAAGCAAAATTCGTAAGGAAGGAGTATAAAGATGGCTGATACTCCAAAGGGTATTCTAACGAGCCCTATTTTCGCTAATAACCCGATTGCACTGCAGATTCTGGGTATTTGTTCTGCTCTGGCGGTAACAACTAACCTGTCAACTGCAGTGGTAATGGGGGTGGCCGTATCCTTGGTTACGGCGTTCTCGAGCATGTTTATCTCTATGATTCGTGCTCATATCCCGAACAGTATCCGTATTATCGTACAGATGACTATTATTGCCTCTCTGGTAATCGTAGTGGATCAGCTACTGAAAGCGTTTGCTTATGAAACCAGTAAGCAGCTGTCGGTATTTGTCGGTCTGATTATTACCAACTGTATCGTAATGGGTCGTGCTGAAGCTTACGCTATGAAAAATGGCCCGACCATGAGCTTCATCGATGGTATCGGTAACGGTCTGGGCTACACTGTAGTTCTGCTGTTTGTTGGTTTCATTCGTGAGCTGTTTGGTTCTGGTAGCCTGTTCGGCATCCAGTTGCTGGAAAAAGTGAATGACGGTGGCTGGTATTTACCAAACGGTATGATGCTGCTGCCTCCATCTGCATTCTTCATTATTGCGGGCTTTATCTGGCTGATCCGTACTTATCAGCCTGCGCAGAATGAATCGGCAGAGTTCAAGATCTGTCCAAACACTCAGGCTAAGGAGGCCGTATAATGTTTGAATACTACTTAAGCCTTCTGGTTAAGGCGGTATTTGTTGAAAACATGGCCCTGGCTTTCTTCCTGGGTATGTGTACCTTCCTGGCAGTTTCGAAGAAGATCGAAGCGGCTCTGGGCCTGGGGATTGCGGTTGTTGTAGTACTGGTGATTACCGTGCCGGTAAACAACCTGATCTATAACAACCTGCTGCGTGAAGGCGCACTGGTCTGGACGGGTATGGAAGGTGCTGAGTCAATCGATCTGAGCTTCCTGGGTTATCTGAGTTACATCGGCGTAATCGCGGCGATGGTACAGATCCTGGAGATGTTCCTCGATAAGTTTGTACCTGCACTCTATAACGCGTTGGGTGTATTCCTGCCGCTGATTACTGTGAACTGTGCGATTCTGGGTGCGTCTCTGTTTATGGCAGAGCGTGACTACAACTTCGCAGAGTCTGTGGTATACGGTGCTGGTGCTGGTATCGGTTGGGCGCTGGCGATTGTTGCGCTGGCAGGTATCCGTGAAAAACTGAAGTACAGTGATGTGCCTAAAGGTCTGGAAGGTCTGGGTATCACTTTCGTAACTGTAGGTCTGATGTCACTGGGCTTTATGTCCTTCTCAGGCGTACAGCTGTAATCGCAGTTGACGGAAACTTAGAACAAAAAGGTTCAGAACATGGTTGATTCACAACTTATTGTGCTGGGCGTAGTTATGTTCACCATTGTAGTAGTATCTCTGGTACTGGTGATTCTGGCTGCACGCAGCAAGCTGGTTAACAGTGGCGATGTCACTGTAACCATTAACGGTGAGCAGAAAATCACCACCCCTGCGGGTGGTAAGCTGCTTCAGACCCTGGCCGCAAACAATATCTTCCTGTCATCCGCATGTGGTGGTGGTGGTTCTTGTGCCCAGTGTAAATGTATCGTTTCCGAAGGTGGTGGTTCTATCCTGCCAACGGAAGAGTCTCACTTCACTATGGGTGAGAAGAAAGAAGGCTGGCGTCTGTCTTGCCAGGTTCCTGTAAAACAGGACATGGAAATTGAAGTAGAAGCTGACGTCTTCGGTGTGAAGAAGTGGGAGTGTACGGTTGAGTCTAACGACAACGTAGCGACCTTCATTAAAGAGCTGACCCTGCGTCTGCCTGAAGGTGAAAACGTTGACTTCCGTGCCGGTGGTTACGTTCAGCTGGAAGTACCACCACACGAAGTGCACTATAAAGACTTCGATATCGGTGAAGAGTATCACCCGGATTGGGATAAGTTCGATATCTGGAAGTATGTATCCAAGGTTGATGAGCCGATCATCCGTGCATACTCCATGGCGAACTACCCTGAAGAGAAAGGTATTGTTAAGTTCAATATCCGTATCGCTTCACCACCTCCGGGTCGTGATGATCTGCCTCCAGGTCAGATGTCTTCTTACGTATTCAGCCTGAAGCCAGGCGACAAGATCACTGTATCGGGTCCATTTGGTGAGTTCTTCGCCCGTGATACCGATAACGAGATGGTGTTTGTCGGTGGTGGTGCGGGTATGGCGCCTATGCGTTCCCATATTTTCGATCAGCTGAAGCGTCTGAATTCCAAGCGTAAGATCTCCTTCTGGTATGGCGCACGTTCTATGCGTGAAGCCTTCTATGTAGAAGAGTTTGATCAACTGCAGGAAGAGAATGATAACTTCAAGTGGCATCTGGCCCTGTCTGATCCTCTGCCTGAGGACAACTGGGACGGTTACACTGGCTTTATTCACAACGTACTGTGTGAAAACTATCTGAAGGACCACGATGCGCCTGAAGATTGTGAGTACTACATGTGTGGACCACCTATGATGAACGCAGCGGTTATTCAAATGCTGCTGAATCTGGGTGTAGAGCGTGAAAATATCCTGCTTGATGACTTTGGTGGTTAAGCAGTGAGCAGCAAATACCTTGCTGCACGGACCATCCCCTTTATGGGGGTGGTTCCTGTGCTCGACATTATTACCCGTGGTTTCGCACGTCGTGTTAAACCTGCGGGTCGTCAGGAAGGGCCGGTTCTTATGGGACTGGCCCTTCTTGTTGTTTCTCTGTTACTTACCGGGTGTGATTCCTCGCCTGTCGCGCAAAAGTTTTCCGGTCATATTATGGGCACCACCTATAATGTCACCGTGGTGATGAAACCGGAAAAAGAGCGTATTCAGCAGTTAGCTGACGGCATGCATCAAGTGCTGGTGGATGTGGATCGTAAGATGTCCACTTATAAGCCAGACTCAGAATTATCCCGCTTTAATAAATTACCTGCCGGTGAAGCCCTGCGTGTCTCCTCTGACACGGGTTTTGTCGTCAGTGAAGCTCTGAAACTGGCAAAAGACAGTCAGGGTGCGTTTGATCCCACCGTAGGTCCGCTGGTCAACCTCTGGGGTTTTGGTCCAGATCTGAGACCGGATCGTCAGCCGGGTGATGCGGCATTGGAAAAAGCGTTCCAGCGTGTGGGTTATCAGTCTGTGGCATTGAAGATGCTGGCCGATGGTGACTACCAGCTGAATAAATCAAAAGATATCTATCTGGATCTCTCCGCTATTGCCAAGGGCTATGGCGTGGATAAGGTCGCAGACTACCTCAAACAGCAGGGTTATAACGCCTTTCTGGTTGAAGTCGGTGGTGAGATTCGTGTCAGTGGTTTGAAACCCGATAACAGCCGCTGGCGTATTGCTATAGAGAAGCCCATTTCCGACGGCCAGGTGGTGCAGAGCGTGATCGGTATTACCGATATTGCTGTCGCTACGTCCGGTAGTTACAGAAACTACTTTGAACAGGATGGCCAGCGCTTCTCACATACTATTGATCCGGCAACCGGTCGTCCAATCAACCATAAGTTGGCGTCAGTCACTGTACTGCATGAGTCCTGTGCATTAGCCGATGCATTAGCGACCACTCTGATGGTGATGGGACCGGACAAAGGCTTGCAGTTTGCTGAAGAAAATAAACTTGCGGTCTATATGCTGGTCAAAAGTGGTTCAGAATTCAGTGTGCAGCAAACAAAGCAGTTTACTGAGCTGGCACAGATACAATAATTGCAAACTTTGAGATAGGTGAGGCAGAAATATGACTACAATGATTCTTGCTGTAATCGTAGTAGGCTTGCTGATGACAGGTATGGCCGTGGGGGTACTCTTTGGTCGTAAACCGATTGCGGGCTCTTGCGGTGGCATGAGTGCTATCGGTATGGTGGGAGACTGTGATATCTGCGGTGGTGATAAGGAAATCTGCGAAACGGAACAAGAGAAAAAAGCGGGCAAAGCCAAGGCTGAGATGAATATGGATCTGGCTTATGATGCAACGCAGAATGATCAACAGAAGAAATAAGTTCAAAATAACGAAGCAATAATAATTACACAGGCCAAATAGCTTTGGTAGTTTAGGCACTGACACAAAAGTAGCTCTTTAGCCGATGGCTGTATTCTCCAGTCCTCGGCCGAGGAATATCAAAACACTTTTGTATCGGCGTGTATTGATTGATTTCTAAGAAAAATGAGCCGCGTTGGTTTTACCAATGCTGAATAAAGGCTGTCATCAATCAAGGGTACGCTGCCAAAGCATAATTGCTGACCGTGACTAAAGTGTCCACATTACAGATTAGAAGACACAGGCACGATCAGGTCTAACACGACAGTTAGGGAGTTATTCAGCGACAATGGCGGTTTATAATTACGATGTAGTGGTGATAGGCACGGGTCCCGCAGGAGAAGGCGCTGCAATGAATGCAGCCAAACACGGCAAGCGCGTTGCTGTGGTTGAGATGCAAAGCTCTGTCGGGGGAAACTGTACACACAAGGGCACAATTCCGTCCAAGGCACTGCGTCATGCAGTGAAACAGATCATTCAGTTCAATACGAACCGCATGTTCCGTGATATTGGTGAGCCGCGCTGGTTCTCCTTTCCTAAAGTGCTGGAACGCTCCCAACGGGTGATTGAACGTCAGGTTCAGTTACGTACCAATTTTTACGCGCGTAATCGGGTGGATGTTTACTTCGGTAAGGCGCAGTTCCTGGATTCTCATACCGTGATGGTGCGTGATCCGCATAATGCGACCGAAGAGCTACGTGCTCAGAAGATCGTTATTGCCTCCGGTTCACGCCCATATCGTCCGGCAGATATTAACTTCCGTCACCCACGTGTTTACTGTAGTGATACGGTTCTGACACTGGGTCATACCCCGCGCCGTCTGATTATTTACGGAGCGGGTGTGATTGGTTGTGAATATGCGTCTATCTTCAGCGGTTTGGGTGTTAAGGTTGACCTGATTGATAACCGTGACCGCTTATTGTCCTTCCTGGATGCGGAGATCTCTGATGCCCTGAGTTACCATCTGCGTAACAACGGTGTCTTGATCCGTCATAATGAAGATTATGAAAAGGTCGAAGCGGATGAGCAGGGTGTGACACTATCGCTGAAATCCGGCAAGAAACTGCGTGCAGATGCCTTCCTATGGTGTAATGGCCGTACCGGTAATACCGATGATATCGGTCTGGATCTGGTGGGGCTGGAAGCCAATGGACGTGGTCAATTGGAAGTGGATCAGCACTATCGTACCGCTGTGGATCATATCTACGCAGTAGGTGATGTAATCGGTTGGCCTAGTCTGGCCAGTGCGGCCTATGACCAGGGGCGCTCTGCCGCTGCTGATATTCTGGATGATGATGAGTTCCGTTTTGTGAACGAGGTACCCACGGGTATTTACACCATTCCAGAGATTAGCTCTGTTGGTAAGACCGAGCATGAACTGACTGAAGCCAAGATCCCTTATGAAGTGGGTCAGGCCTTCTTCAAGGATACAGCGCGGGCTCAGATCACAGGTGAAACCCAAGGGATGCTGAAGATCCTGTTCCATCGTGAAACTTTGGAGTTGCTGGGCATTCACTGTTTTGGTGATTCCTCTTCCGAGATTGTCCACATCGGCCAGGCGATTATGAATCAGCCCGGTGAGAACAATACCCTGCGTTATTTCCTGAATAACACTTTTAACTACCCAACCATGGCGGAAGCCTATCGGGTAGCTGCACTGAATGGTCTGAATCGTATTTTCTGATCATAAGTTGTTTTCCAGGCACGTTTCAGTGCCTGGAAACACTTCACTCAAAGACTGATTAATAACGTATACTTCTGTCTTTTCTTGCCATAACTGGCTATCTGACTGAAATCACTGCCCCGAACAGGCACAGCAATATTATCTGTTCCTGTGTGCATCATCTCTTCATCGGGTTCTGGATCGCTTAAATACACATACTCTTCATCGGCGTGGGTTACGGCTATCCAATGAGGAATCTTATGGCGGTTAAACTGCCAGGTACTGATAAGCGTAATCGCCACCATGCCATCCTGAATATGTTCCAGCAACTTATCTGCGGTTAAAGCCTGATAATTCACCTCTATATCGGTTTGCTCAATCTGGTTAACAAAATCATGATGGATCTGGCTGACGATCGCTTTTTTTTCTTTATCGCGCACTGAGTCGACAAAGGGCACCTCATCACTGCTGGCGTAGAGCTGTACCTTGAAACCTCTTTTCCAAGCGCTGAGGGCGAGGCCAAAAGGTGAGCAACCGCCATGACCGGCCAGCATAAACACAGTGGTCGCTTCCCGCCAGATCTGAAGTTCCTCCAGAATATCCATGGTGGTGGCGGGTTCAAGGCTTTTCATCGCTATCATTAATGCGGATGGGCCACAGGTAAACTCAGTACTCTGTTTATAATAAGGTAGTGCTTTTGGCGTTTTGGTCACGTGTCGGATCAGGGTTTTCTCCATCCTGATCGCATTGCAACCATCGGCATAATAATGGCTAATATGACCGAAAGTACGGAAATTTAAGCGCTGATAAAGCGTAATCGCAGCCTGGTTGTCCGTTCTGACTTCCAGGCGCAGAAAAATGCAGCCCTGATCAATAGCGTATTGTTCTGATTGGGCTATCAGTTGCTCAGCGAGTTTTTTTCCCCGGTATTGCGGTAATACGGCTAACGAGTAGAGCCTGGAAAGGCAGGTGCCTTTCCTGAAGAGTGTGATGCTATAGCCGTGAATCCTGTTGTGTTCTTCAACCACCTGAACCCAGGCCGTTGCAGAGGACAGGAAGTGTTTAAAGCTACGGCGGGTGAGCCGGTCTTCTGTAAAGCAGGTCTCTTCCACAGTCAGTAACTGCGACAGATCGTTTTTTGTGGCCTGGCGGATGATCATGGCTTTTCCAGTAAACGTTCTACAGCAGTATTGACCAACTGACGGTAGCGACAATAAACGGCATTTTGCCAGTGAGTATCTGCCGGGCAGAAGTGCTCAAGCATGGCGTGCTGGCGCTGCTCTTCATTTGCGTAGAGGTCTGTGCGATTCCACAGTATCTGGTCTTCGCAGAGAAGGTTAAACATCGCATTATTACCGTATGAGCCCGCCTCAAAAGTCAGGAAGCAACCTCTTTCGCCAATCAGGTCATGAAAGTAGTAGTCCAGTAAGCCTGATTTGCTAACAGAGCAGGAGTTACCCCTGGCTGGGTGGCAAACCTGATGGCCAAACCACTCCCGGCTGAGCAGATCACCCTTGCTGTTTATTGGATGATCGCTGATGACCTCGCCATAGCCATAAGGGCCCAGGCCTGAATGGAGATCAAGTGCAATGATGCGTTTGGCGTAAGTGAGTGATAACGTACTTAAGCCGCTGATCAAGGTGTTATGGCTCCAGGCCATTTTTCTGCCACCGTAGAAAAGTCCGGCTGATGAATGATACTGGCCTGACGAAAGGGCTTTTTCAAAGCGCTCACTCCCCAGCTCTTTCTTCCAGAGTTCAATAGCACTATCCCGATCAGCAGTATGAGCCAGCAGATCCGACTCGATTAATGAGTATTCGTGGTTATACGGCAATGGCTGGCCGAAATCGATGAAGTTACGATTCAGATCGATGTTTTGGTGATCCGTTCGTCGTGACCAGGCGTAGCCCCATGGGTTGAGCGCATGGATCAGCAGAACAGCCAGTTGGCCGCGTTGTAATAGCAGTTTGATCAGCTCCGGCAGAATTTCACGCTGTAAGCCAGAACCCATTGCACCCTCAACACCATGAGTGGCAGAAATAAGTACTAAAACTGAAGGGGCTTTTCTTTCTCCAAGCCATACCCAGTCCGATGTCAGCTTTTCGCCCATGGGGCCCAGTTCAGGATGTGTAAAATGCAGTATCTGGCCAGGTAGGTTATCTAAAGCCGTATCCGCCAGGTCAATAAAGTGATGCCTTGCCTTGGCATAGGGCAGGCAAAACAGATCAGAAACCATAGGGTTTTTTAAAACAGGCATAGCACGCCTCGCAAACAGGATAAACAGAATAAGCAGATTGCGTTTAAGGCGCTGGGGGCCTTCTGATGGGGCGCGTGGAAGCGTTAGCCAGCATGGGGGTCAGCGACTGGATCATAAGTCTGAATATTTATAACAGGCAATATTTTTTTACGACCTGATGAAAAAAACTTGCCACAACTGTAACGATAGGTGCACACTCCGTTTTGCTTCAGGGCGGTGGTTTAAAGCATCGTTTTCCCTGAGGTTGGTCACTGGGTAACACTCGTTTGCACCAGTCTCTCATAGCTTATTGCTTCAGGAATGCAGCGCTATGTCTTCCCTTTATGTCGTCGTTGAAAGTCTTAAAGACTGGAAGCCTTACTATTCCAGTCAGGATCTGATCCAGTTTGAGGATTACTTGTCCCTGCCGGCTAATATCAGAAAAAAAGCCCGGGTTATTAACCTTTGCCAGAATTATCGCTATTTAAGCCGGGGCTATTATTGCTCCTTATTAGCGGAAGCCCGTGGGCAGAAGGTGATTCCATCGGTACAGGTGCTGAATGATCTAAGTAAGAAATCACTGTATTTAATGCAGTTAGAAGAAAAGTCGTTGCAGCAAATCAAAGACGAGATTACCAGTGACTCAGGGGATCTAAGCTTCAGAATATACTTTGGTCAGACAGAAGATGCTTCACTGCGAGCATTGGGGCGACAGATCTTTGAACGCTTTCCAGCACCGATTCTGGAAGTTGAGCTCAATTATCAGGGCCATTGGCAGCTGCGCAAAGTACGTTGCCTTGGCTTATCTGAATTAGAGATGGATGCTCAGCAACAATGTTTTGCCGAAGCGCTGGAACGTTTTAGTCAAACCATCTGGCGTACGGGGAAGAAAAGAAAAAGAAGCCGCTTTGATCTGGCGATTTTGTATGATCCTGCAGAGACCCTGCCACCTAGTGACAGCAAGGCGCTGGAGCTATTTATTCGTTCGGCGGGTAAACTGGGTATCGCAGCTGAATTGATTACCCGTAAAGATTATTCCCGTCTGGCGGAGTTCGATGGTTTGTTTATCCGCGAGACGACAGCGATTGATCATCACACTTATCGTTTTGCACGTAAGGCTGAAACGGAAGGTCTGGTGGTGATGGACGACCCAGAGTCGATTCTGCGTTGTACCAATAAGGTATTTTTGGCTGATTTACTCAGGGTGAATAAGGTGCCAACGCCAAGCACCCGTATTATATCAGATCGCAAAAAAACGACACTTGATGAGCTGGAGCAGGCGTTGGCCTATCCTATGGTGTTAAAAATACCGGATGGCTCCTTCTCTCGGGGGGTTGTGAAAGTGGATGATCGCCAGGCGCTGCAATCAGCGGTGAATAGTCTAATGAAAAAATCCGCTTTGATATTGGCTCAGGAATTTATGTACACCGACTATGATTGGCGTATCGGTGTCTTAAATAATCGTCCAATATTTGCCTGCCGATACTATATGGTCAAAGATCATTGGCAGATTTATCAACATGGTGGCGATGAAACCGCATCAGGTCGGTTTGATACCTTACCAACCTATGAAGTGCCATCAGCGGTACTTGATGTGGCGATGAAAGCGTGCCGGTTAATCGGAAACGGCCTCTATGGTGTCGATATTAAACAGAAGGGAGATCAGGCGTTTGTTATAGAGGTCAATGATAACCCCAGTATTGACTCTGACGTGGAAGATGCATGGTTAAAAGATGAGTTATATATGCTTGTGATGCAGGAGTTTTTGCATCGTATGGAGAAAAAAGCGAGCGCCTCTTAGCAGGGCATCAGTACGCCAGCATAAATGGCTTCTATCCTCTCCGGCTTTTGGCCGGAGGGGATAAGGGGGGCAATGTCGACAACCTTTGTGCAGATGTTCGGGCGATTTGTCTGCTTTTTTGCCTGCTTTTTTGCCTGTTTCTACCTACAGTTAAGGGATACGAACTATTCGAGGTTGGCAGTGTTATGTTTGGTCTGGCTTTGATTATCGATACCTTACTGTTTGTTGTGGCAATTATGGGACTGATTAGTCTGACTTTATCTTTTGCCTCTTGGCTGGCATGATGAGGTCCAGTGCCTTAATTGTTAGGAAATAATTAGGTAATAACAGGAGCCTATAACCGTAAGCTAACGGTGAAGGAGATCACTATGTTTAAAAAACAGGCTTACCAGTTATCCTATCTGATATTTTTCACCCTGTTTATGACCGGCTGTGGCAATATTAAGTCTGTCACCGATCAAGCTTTGCAGGCACCGGAAGTGGTATCGGATGAGATTCGTATCGATCGTATTGATTTTGAAAGCCTCTATCTGATTGCTGATATTGAACTGAGCAACCCTAATATTATCCCGATCCGACTGATGCCCTTTGATTATAAGGTCAATGTGGATGGGGAAGAGTTTTTGGTTGGCAGCAGTAAAAGTATTAATATTGCCTCAAACGCCAATGGTGAGGTCACTCTTCCGTTTCAGATACCGCTAAAACAGTTGCTGAAGACGGTACCTGAGCTATTTAAAAAAGATGAACTGAACTACGAGTTTATTGCTGATGTCACTTTGGAAGGCCCTCTAGGCACTAGTTGGGACAAAACGATTCGTACCAGTGCTGCAGTACCAACGCCAAAGCTCCCAAACATTAAGCTGCCCTCGATCAGTGTTGATAAAATGGACTTCTATGGCTTTCGTATCATGGTCACCCTTCCCGTCGAGAATAAAAATAACTTTTCGATAAACCTGAAAAGCCTGAGTGGAGCATTGGTGATGGATGGCATGAAGCCGTTCCAGATTGGTTCAGATAAATCTACTCGTCTTCCTGCTAAAGCCGAAACCGAAATTGTGATACCTATCGAACTGTCCTGGGACAAAGCCAGTCGTGCGTTGCTGCCACTGATTCAGGAAGGCCGTTTGCCCGAGATCAAACTGGAAGGAAACTGGAAACTTGAACCCGAATTGCCAGGATTCGAGATGCAGGATAAGGTCTTTAAGTACACTGGTAAGGATGGCATGATCTGATCGTTTAACGGATAGCGCGTAATTCTCCTTCCAAAACTAACGAGCCCAGGCGAGATATTTTGGTGGGAGATGGATAGCGCGGCCAACGTCAAGTTGGCCTATCTTGATTCTCGATGTACTCTTTGAGCACTTCAACTGGTACTCCGCCTGCAGTCAGCAGGCAGTAAGCTCGACTCCAGAGCACTGGTTTCCAATAATACTCTTTTAGGTGCTCTGAGAACTCTTTTCGAATCTTTCGGCTTGTGACCGTTTTTAGGCTGTTT
>NZ_KE383833.1:64056-100880 GCF_000422425.1 Oceanospirillum beijerinckii DSM 7166 | reverse complement strand
ACCAAGATGGCGAAGTCTGTGCTGGATGCAGGTTGGGCCATGCTGAAAACGATGCTGGATTATAAATGCGCTCACGCAGGTATTGTTTTCAAAGAAGTTGATGAGTCGTACACCACCCAAACCTGTTCGAGTTGTGGCAGTTTGCCCGATTCGAGGCCGAAAGGTATCGCAGGACTTGGAATAAGAGAGTGGATCTGCAGTGCGTGTGGTGTCACGCACGACCGCGATGTGAATGCGGCCAGGAACATTCTTGCGGTCGGACATGGCCGTCTAGCTGTAGGAATCCCCCGCTATAATCAGCTTGCCTGATTTAGCGGAGGGAGGATGTCAAATTCGGCTGAATGATGAGGCGCTAAGCTAAAGGTATTAGATGTCAGCAGCTTTTTCCTTTGGAGTATTAAAAATACTCACTTTGCTTCAAAAAACTTTCAACTTATAACCTAATCACATTAATGTTGGGTGTTGTTATAATGCTTGGTAATTAAGGTCTAGATAGAAAACAGATTGCCATGAAACAGGATCTACGAAGTAAGTTCAGTGACAGCAGCCGCGGTGTTTACCTGTTTGGTACAACACCACCTAAAGCGGGGACGACCCCTGAAGCGACGGCTGAAATTGCCGAAAAGCTGCTGCAACGTTTAGAGCATGTCGAATTTGATGGCCTGATTGTCTATGACATTCAGGATGAAAGTAGCCGCATCGATAAACCGCGACCTTTCCCTTATATGCAAACGCTGGACCCACGGGCTTACTCGAAATTGATTCGTGAAAAAGCTGAAAAGCCGGTGATCACTTATAAGAGTGTTTCTCAGCGTGATGCGGCATCTTTCACTCAATGGCTGGATAAGGCCTGGAATGAATACGGCGTTCGTGACACCGTATTGGTGGGTAGTCCCTCTTCTGATGGTGACATCAAGCTGAGCCTGAATGATGCTTACGGTGTGATGAGAGATCATCCTGCTGATTTCCAGCTGGGTGGTGTGACGATCGCAGAGCGCCACGCTGTAAAAGGTAATGAGCATGAGCGTCTGATGACTAAATCAGATCAGGGTTGTGAGTTCTTTGTTTCTCAGGCGGTTTACGATGCTCAGGCGACGATCGATATGCTGAGTAGCTATGCTCGTAAATGTCGTGAACAAGGTATTGAGCCAAAGCGTGTGATTCTGACCTTTACCCCTTGTGGTAGTGTTAAAACGCTGGAGTTTATGGAGTGGCTGGGTATTTCGGTACCTGAAGCGACCCGTTTCCGTATTATGGATGCCCGTCAGCCACTGCAGGAGTCAATCCGTATCTGTCGTAATAACCTTGAGCAGATTCTGGAAGCCGTTCTACCGCTGAATATTCCGATTGGTCTGAATATTGAGAGCCTGACCAATCGTAAGGAAGAAATTGAAGCTTCGATCCGTATGTTCAAGCTGCTGAAATCCATTGTTGATCTGCGTCTGGCAGAAGCCGATCTTATCTAGAAACGTTGCTGTTTGATGTTGGTCTGAGCGGGTTCTCCCCTAGCCAGTCTTGTTGCTTATAGTGCAAGGCTGGCT
Source organism: Oceanospirillum beijerinckii DSM 7166 (assembly GCF_000422425.1). Taxonomy (GTDB): domain Bacteria; phylum Pseudomonadota; class Gammaproteobacteria; order Pseudomonadales; family Halomonadaceae; genus Oceanospirillum; species Oceanospirillum beijerinckii. The sequence continues at coordinate 99,339 of NZ_KE383833.1, read as the reverse complement.
TTTTCGTATCATAGCTCTCTGTTCTTTTGGAAAGCTCCTCACACCCCCTTTGATTCGTCAGTATTGATGCTATCTCTTATTGTTTCTGTTCTAGCTTAAAAATATAACCAATTGAATTATAAGCTTTATTTTTCGCTGTCAATGTCTGGTAGAGAGGGATTCAACTCATGATTTTTATTCACTGATAAAAAGTAGGGCTTAGAAGCAGGAAATGCACTGGCTTTGTGCGTTTTGAGTAAGAATCAGTCAAAAACAAGTGTGGATTAGTAGAGGGATACGGTGATAAAGCGGGTAAGGGAAAGTAATAGCAATAAAAAAACCCCATGCTTGCGCAATGGGGCTAAAAGTAAGAGAACAACTAAAAGATAAATATAGCGAACTACTTAAAAACTAGTGTGCAGATAGAGGTTTATCTGCAAAACGAAATACTTTGCCAAAAAACTGCTTAATCACTGCGATACGCTTTGCTTTAGCCTCTTGTTTCTTCTTTGCCATGTGCTCTTTATGCAGGCGTTCGAAGTATTGTGCTTCTGTTTCCGGGTATTGAGGCTGGTTAATCTGTAAAACGTATTTTGGGTTGTGAATAAACATGCTTTAGTAATCCTGACAGTCATTCTAACTGTCTAAGGTAAGGTGTTCAGTGAATATGCGTGCATTCTAGTGTTTCATTGTGGTGCGGACAAACGAAGTTTATTAACCGAAATGATGAAAAAAACTAATCATTTGTACAAGATGGTAGATCATCATATAAATGATGTGATGTAGTGTTATTCAGGGTAAATAAGCAGGCAATAAAAACCCCCTTATCTGCCTGGCAGATAAGGGGGGGCAGGTTGCCTGCAAAGCAGGCTATTTGGGGTTACTCGCTATCAGAAGCGGTAGTATTACCAGCCTTTTGACGCTCGAAATATTCGCGGGTCAGGCGAAATACCACTGGGCTCAGGATAGCAATGGCAATCAGGTTAGGGAGTGCCATCATAGCATTCAGGGTGTCCGCTACCAGCCATACGAAGTCCAGACTCAGCGTTGCACCCAGAGGTACAGCCAGAATCCACAGCAGACGGTATGGTTTGATCGCCTTCACACCAAACAGGAACTCAACACATTTTTCGCCATAGAAGGACCAGCCAATAATGGTGGTGAAGGCAAAGATTGCCAGAGAAATCGCTACCAGGTAGTTACCCAGGCCTGGCAGAGCATCTGCGAATGCCGCAGAAGTTAGCGCAGCGCCGGATTCACCGGAAGTCCATACACCGGAAGACACGATAACCAGACCGGTAATAGAGCAAACGATGATGGTATCCAGGAAGGTGCCCAGCATAGCGATCAGACCCTGACGAACCGGATCTTTGGTTTGTGCCGCTGCGTGAGCAATAGGCGCAGAACCCAGACCTGCTTCGTTAGAGAATACACCCCGTGCAACACCGAAACGGATGGCTGCCCATACCGCAGCACCTGCGAAACCACCTTCAGCCGCATGACCGGTGAAAGCGCTTTCGAAGATCAGCGCAAAAGCAGGGCCAATCTGATCGGCGTTGATAGACAGAACAACCAGGCCCGCCAGGATGTAAGCGACAGCCATCAGAGGTACCAGAGCACCGGCAACAGAACCGATACGCTTAATACCGCCGATCAGTACGGCACCAACCAGCACCATAGCGACCAGACCCGTTGCAACCGTTGGTACACCGAAGTTCGCTTCTACAACCTGAGCAATAGAGTTGGACTGTACAGTGTTACCGATACCGAAACCGGCAATTGCACCGAAGATAGCAAATGCAGTACCTAACCAGGCCCATTTCTGGCCCAGGCCGTTTTTGATGTAGTACATAGGGCCGCCAACATGGTTGCCTTCTTCGTCTACTTCGCGATACTTCACAGCCAGAACGGCTTCGGAGAATTTGGTTGCCATGCCGACTAGTGCGGTCAGCCACATCCAGAACAGAGCACCTGGGCCGCCCAGGAAGACTGCCGTTGCAACACCGGCGATATTACCGGTACCTACAGTCGCCGACATGGCGGTCATCAGGGCCTGATAAGGCGGGATTTCACCCTCACTTTCTTCACCTTCTTTAGCTTTAGTGCCTTTAAACAGCAGGCTAAAACCGGTGCCGAGTTTGAGGATCGGCATCAATTTCAGGCCCAGGCTCATAAAGAAACCTACGCCTAATATCAGGATGAGCATAGGCGCACCCCAAACGATACCGTTGATCGTGCCGATAATGGAACTTATGGATTCCATGAAGAATACCTCTTTTTATTTTTATAGGGGCTCTTGTTATTGGTTTGATGCCACAGGCTTAGATTAAGTTTGTAGCATTTGGAAACTGTTTTTCTTATACGTCAACAGTTTTCCTATAGTAAACAATATACCTTCTTAGGGGATTTTTGAACCTTCTTTAAGATTATTTGTCTAAAAAATTTTGAAACTCGCTGTCGGGTACAAAAGAGCCTCCTGTTGTCCAGATGATATGAGTGCTGTTATTTAGCTGACTCTTCAGCTTAAAGCGAGCGATATAGTCTCGACCTTGATCTGTATTCAGCATGGCGGGTCCTGAACAACCGATAGCGGCAGAGGGTTCAACCTGAATATTCTCTTGTTGATGCAGCTGTTGCAGGTGTTGGTACAGGGTTTGATCGTAGCTGGTAAAGACACCGGACACTTCATCTCTTACCGCATCACACACCCATTGAGCAGCTTGGCCAACCGCTAAACCATCGGCATCCGTGGCGATCTTTAAATCAAATTCATACACACTGACCGGTTCACTGCCTGCTTCTCCCGCCATGCCCAACAGCATACAGGGAGCTTGTACTGGTTCGGCAAAGAAACAATGTACATGTTCGCCAAATAGGGCTTTTAAGCCAAAGGTAATACCGCCTGGAGCACCACCGACACCGGCAGGCAGATAGACAAATAATGGGTGATCGGCATCGACGGGGATATTTTGCTCATCTAGTTGCTGTTTCAGGCGTAGTGCGGCCACGGCATAACCCATAAACAGGCGAGGTGAGTTCTCATCGTCGACAAAATAACTGTAGGGGTTTGCTTCTGATTGTGCCCGGCCTGCGGCAACGGCGGCACCATAGTCAGCCTGATGTTCGATAACCTCTACGCCGCGTTTGCGTAAGCGCTCTTTTTTCCACTCTTTTGCATCCGCTGACATATGTACGCTGGCCTTAAAGCCCAGAGCAGCACCGATAATACCGATGCTCAGGCCCAGGTTGCCTGTGCTGCCCACCGCGATCTCGTATTGGTTGAAAATGTTTTTTGCATGATTGGAAAAAAGTTTCCTATAATCATCATCTGTGTTATTTAATAAACCTGAATCCAATGCAAGCTGTTCAGCGAAGCAAAGCACTTCATGGATACCACCCCGGGCTTTTATCGAACCAGCGACAGGTAAAGCATGGTCAGCTTTGATTAACAGGCGGCCGCCAATGGGGTTAAGTGTGCGATGTAGCTGCTGGGTTGCCAGTAGTGGGGATTCAATTAAACCGGCGCTGTTTTCTAACTCAGGAAACAGCTCAATCAGTAGAGGTGCAAAACGACGCAGACGGTCATCTGCAGCGTAAATTTCACCTTGTGCTGGTTTATTAGGTGCCGAAGCGGTTTGTTGGTAGTAAGGGTTGAGCCAGAGCAGCGGCTTACCCTCACGAATATATTGCTGTTGAGTTAAGGGGATAGCCAGCGGTGTTGTTGTAATCGTTGCCATAGTGCACCTGTCTGCAGAAATTTAAAATCTGCAGACAGTGTTGCGCGCAAGCGCTGGCTTTACAAACGATACTAATTGAAGCTGTGTTTAGTTTTTCTAAAGACTTGGCGTTAAACGTCACCACTGTCATGCTGAGATCCGATCTATGTTAAAAGCCCAGACCCTAACTGCCCTTTGAATCTGCAGGACGTTTAATGAGTTTTTCCAAAGCTGCACAGGAGCTTTGCGTGACCACAGGAGCGGTCAGCCAACAGATTCGAAAATTGGAAACAGAACTGGGCGGTGCACTCTTTATCCGTCAGGCTCGCTCCCTAGAGTTGACAGAGTCCGGTGAGATATTGCTGACAGCGACTCATCAATCGCTGAATGCCCTGTCAATCGCGGTAGAAAATTTAAAGCATGGCGCAAAAGAGCGGATAGTACGTTTAACTGCGATTCCTTCGTTTGCCTTCCATTGGTTGATTCCCCGTTTAGCCGAGTTTCATCGGCATTCGCCAGAGTTAAGGGTTGAAGTGCGTGCGGTTGCGGCGGCGTTAGAGCGTCTGGACAGTGATTTTGATCTGGCTATTGATTACAGCCCGGATAAAAACAGCCTAGGTTTTGATTCCCGTCTGTTATGCACGGAAGCCCTGATTCCGGTGATGGCACCTGGCTACCGGGAAGACTTTGATTGGCAGGATGTGACGAGCTGGCAAGGTGTGGCGCTGCTGCATGACACCGAAGCCTGGCAGGGAGCGGATCGCCACGTCGAGTGGCAATACTGGTTGCGGGCTCAGGGTTTAGATATGGGTAAGGTGGCAGAAAATTACGCCTTTAACCGGGTTGATATGGCCGTTGAAGCCGCCGCCGCTGGTTTGGGCATCGCTTTGGCACGGGAAAGCATTGTTGAAGAGGCGCTGAACAGTGGTCGCTTAGTCGCTCCTGGCCCAGCGGTGCCCTCTCCAGCCAGTTATTGGCTGCGTGTGCCGGAACTGCATAAACAGGATAAAGATGTACAGCAACTGATCGAATGGTTGCTGTCTCAGACTCAGCCGGTTCAAACGTTGGCTGCCCAAACTCAGTCGGCTTCATTTAAGCCGTCATCCATTGGTGCAGGGAAAGTTCAGTCGATCGATAGTGCCAGTAGTTATCAACCGGGCTTTGTTGCTAAAAGTGCCGGTATGATGTGAACTCTGCTGATTTATGGCTTGTTTAGTGCTGAGTTTTAAGAAGATTTTTGAGTTGTGCTGTCTAAGCTGAGACAAAACAAGCCTGGTTACTCAGGCTTGTTTTGTTTTTTTACTGCTCTGATGACTCCAGTATTAGTGCGGTGAAGTTATATGGGCTAAAGCCGACTTCAGTGTTATTTCAGTTTATGGCTTTTTAAAACTCGGGTTGCCATGGCTCTAAGAGGTGCAGGTTTAAGCGGTTTGTGCAATACGGTATAACCCTCGCGCTTGATCTCTTCCGCAACCGCTTCGGTACGATCTGCCGTAATCATAATGCCGGGTAGTGGCTCATCCAGCATCTCATTAAGGGCCGTCAGTGCCATAACACCGGTAACGTCGTTATCCAGGTGGTAATCCGCCAGTACAATATCCGGGCGTCCACTATTGCGAATCGCTGATTTTGCCCCGCCAATGGTGGTGGCTTTGCTGACTCGGCAATCCCAGTTACTGAGCATAGCTTCCATACCTTCCAGAATTAATGGCTCGTTATCGATACAGAGCACGTGCAGTCCTGCCAGTGGGTTATTGCGTTTCTTACTAGCACTTACGCCGCTAGTACCTTCACTTTTTGGAGCTTCCTGCGGTAACTCGGCGGCACTGCCATAGGGGACTTCAACACTAAAAACTGTACCTTGGCCGGGCCATGAGCGTACCCGTATCTGGTGTTTCAGTACACGGCTCATACGATCAGCAATGGACAGGCCCAGACCCAAACCCTTCTCGCTTTCTTTATTGTGACGTTCCGGGTGATCCAGTCGTTTAAATTCCTGAAAAATTTCACTCAGTTTCTCTTCTGGAATACCTGGACCAGTATCCCAAACTTCAATGCGGATACTGTCTTTCAGGCGTCGACAACCCAATAGAATCTTGCCGTGTTGAGTATAGCGGGAAGCGTTGGATAGGAAGTTTTGCACAATCCTGCGTAGCATCTGGGCGTCACTTTTTACGATAGCACTGGAGTTAATGACATCCAGGTGCAGGCCGCGATCATTGGTTAAGGCTCCAAACTCCGCTTTTAAAGGCTTTAAAATCGTTGCCAGTTTAAAGGTGGTCAAATTGGGTAAGAGTGCTCCGGCATCCAGTTTGGATATATCCAGTAGGGTGCTTAATAGCTCTTCAGCTGCCTTTAATGAGCCGTCAATATTGGTGGTCATGCGGTATTGCTCTGGATTTTCCTCTTTGACCTGATGGGCGAGTGCCGAGGTAAACAGGCGTGCCGCATTTAATGGCTGTAACAGATCGTGTGAAGCAGCTGCCAGGAAACGGGTTTTAGAGGCATTGGCTTGTTCGGCAATCTGCTTAGCTTGCATCAGGTCTTGGTTTAGATCGGACAGTTTCTGTGTCCGCTCTTTAACCCGCTCTTCCAGGGTTTCGTTGGTTTCTTTCAGGGCGATTTCAGCAATACGGCGCTCGCTAATATCCTGATACAGGGCAAAGAAGCCTAAAATATCGCCCTGATCATTTTTATGAGGCGTATAAGTCACCAGACCATAGCGGGTGCGGCCATTATCCAGAGCGTGCTCCAGCTCAAAAACGCTGCGCTCGCCTTTGAGCACTTTTTCGATATAGGGGCGGCGTGCTTCATATTGACTGAGCGGTAGTACCTTATAAATTGGTTGGCCAATAATAGCATTACGATCAACATTCATGGTTTCTTCGTAAGCTTTATTGGTAAACAGATATCTGAGATCGGTATCAAAGTAAGCGATTAACGCTGGAACATTATCGGTATAGATACGGATGTTATTTTCCGACTGTATCAGTGCTTCTTCGGTGCGTTTCTGTTGGGTAATGTCCTGATAGGTATAGACAAAACCGCCACCAGGCATAGGGTTGCCCTGTACATCCAGTACCGTACCATCCTTTCGGTAACGGACGTAACGATGCGCTTCGCCACGACGAATATTGTCCGTCAATTGCTGTACGTGCTCTTCCGGGTTTCCCAGACCGTACTCACCATTTTGGGCATTAAAGCGGAAGATATTCTCCATCGGCTGACCTACATGAATCATGTCATCCGGGAAGTTAAACAGCTCCAGGTAGTGCTGGTTCCAGACCACTAGGCGTAAATTGTGATCCACTACAGAGATCCCCTGGCTGACGTTTTCAATCGTGGCCTGCAGTAATGCCCGGTTAAATTCAAATACCTGAGAGGCTTCATCGACAATAGAGATGACGTCACTGATCTGAATCTCTTTACCTTGCAGGGCTGAATTAATCACGATTCGGGCGGAAGAGGCTCCCAATACCCCGGCCAGCAGGCGCTCAGTAAATTGAATGACCTCAATGCTGGCCCTTTCATCTGGTTTAAACTCCTGATTATTTTGCTTCAGGAAGTAATCCTGAAAGGCTTTATCGACCGTTTCTGGTCCCAAAAAACGTTCGCATAATGCCATCAGGTCGCCGACCGAGGTGGAGCCCATCCAGGGGCGGGTGGTTTTGGTATTGCGGGTATCGATGCTGTCGATAAAAGCAGAAGCCTGGATACGGTCAATCACACGTTGCTTTGTGAGATTAGAGACGGCGATATAAAAGCACAGATTAATGCTCAGGCTGAATACAACGCCGTGGGTCAGGAAGTCAAAGTGAGCGCCAAACAAGGCTTCCGGGCGCAACCAGTATATACCGCCTGGGCCATCGGCCAGAATGCTCGATTCTAGCCAACCCGCATTAACCAGTGTGGGAATCAGTAAGGTATAAGCCCAGATAAAGAAGCCGGCACTCATGCCTGCCAGGGCTCCGTAGCGATTACCACGTTTCCAGTACATTCCGCCAATCAACGCTGGTCCAAACTGAGCGACCGCAGCAAAGGAAAGCAGCCCCGTAGCAGCCAGGGTATTAAACTCTGCCAACATCCGGTAGCTGAGGTAGCCAAGTGCCAGAATACAAACAATGGCGATCCGGCGGATACGTAAGACCATTTGGCCAAAGTCATGGTGAGAGGTGCTGCCACTCCAACGGAATTTCAGCAACAGTGGAATCACGATATCGTTAGACACCATGATACTGACTGCTATGGTAGCCATAATAACCATGCTGGTGGCGGCGGAAAAGCCACCCAGGAAGGCTAATAGTGTCAGAAGGCTATCCTGGGCCGCCATTGGCAGAGTTAATACAAAAGTATCCGGTTCGACAGTGCCGTCAGGGAAAATCAATAAGCCCGCAGCGGCGATGGGGAGCACAAAGAAAGAGATTGCAAACAGATAAGAAGGAAATACCCAGCGGGCGGTACGGGAATCATCCACATGGGTGTTCTCCACTACAGCGATATGAAACTGTCGGGGTAAACACAGAATAGCCAGCATTGATAACAGGGTCTGAGCAATAAAGCCGTAATTGATAGGATCTTTGCTCAGCTGTTTTTCAATTTCCAGATAGTAGCGCGCATGGGTTAACAGGTCGTTAAAGCCATTAAACATACCGTAGGTAATATAAGCTCCTACCGTCATAAAGGCGACCAGCTTAACGATGGACTCAAAGGCGATTGCCAGTACGAGGCCTTCGTGGTGTTCCGTGGCGTCGATATGACGGGTACCAAAAATGATGGCAAACACAGCCATCATAATCGCAACATAAAATGCAGTATCGCTATAAACGCTAACGGTGTGATCTGCCAGAGGGGCTGGATAGCTGGTGATTACGTTATAGGACATTGCCACTGCTTTCAATTGCAGTGCGATATAGGGCAGAGTGCCTACCAGCGCAATCAAGGTGACCAGGACGGCCAAACTCTGGGTTTTACCGTAGCGGGAGGCAATAAAATCAGCGATAGAGGTGATGTTTTGCTTCTTACTGACACGGATAATTTTGCGTATCAAGCTGGAGAACAGCAGGTACATAATAATTGGGCCGAGAAATATACTCAGATAAATCCAGCTGCTATGAGCTGCTTGGCCCACCGTGCCGTAGAATGTCCAGGAAGCACAATAAACCCCCAGAGCCAGGCTGTAGATAAATGGGCGGCGTGAGTTCAGGCGTGGTTTATTACGCTTGGCTTTTGTATCTCCCCACCATGCAATCGAAAACAGGATCGCAATATAGAGTAGCGATATAATAACTAATACCCAGCCTTGAAACATATCGGGTCACCTGATGGAAATTTAAAGCAATACACGCAGTCCTGCGCAACAACGGTTTTTCTGAAAGACAATATCCCGATGATATCTGTCTATAGTCCGATAATGTAATGAATTTTTTAGAAAAATCTCTAGTCAGCCTGTTGAAGAATATCAAAATACAGTGATTTTAGTGGATATCTATCTTTGTAAGACTAAAGTCAAAGGCTTTTGAGGCTCAGTATTTGTTAGATTTAGAGGTTGGCGGTGTTTCTATACTCCAAGCCAGGCTCAGCAAAAACAACAACAAAAAAGCTAATAAAGGGTTAACCCATGAAACAAGAGCAAGCGGCGGCTTATTGGCGAGAAAATATCGAGCCGATTCTTCGTTATCTGATTATCTGGTTTGTGGTGTCTTATGGTTGCGGCATCCTCTTTGTTGATGAGCTGAATAAGATCCACTTCTTCGGTTTTAAGATGGGGTTCTGGTTCGCTCAGCAAGGCTCTATTTTTGTCTTTTTAGTTCTTCTGGTGATGTACGCCCGCAATATGAACAAGCTCGATAAAAAATACGACGTGGACGAGTAGTTTTTATTGAGTTGCGGCTGTTTGCAGGTATTACAACAATAATAGTATCTTCAGAGGAATCATCATGGGGCTCGATCTACTTACCTACCTGTTTGTCGGCCTGTCATTTGCGCTGTATATCGGTATTGCCATCTGGAGCCGGGCAGGTTCCACTCAAGAGTTTTATATTGCGGGCGGCGGTGTGCATCCTGCTGCTAACGGTATGGCAACCGCTGCGGACTGGATGTCGGCGGCTTCGTTTATCTCTCTGGCGGGTATTGTCTCTTTTGCGGGTTATGATGCTTCGGGTTATTTGATGGGCTGGACCGGCGGTTATGTCATTTTGGCAATGTTGTTAGCCCCCTATCTGCGTAAGTTTGGCAAGTTTACTGTACCTGACTTTATCGGTGATCGTTATTACTCAAATACGGCCCGTACCATAGCGGTGATCTGCGTCATCTTTATCTCTTTTACTTATATTGCAGGTCAGATGCGTGGTACAGGGATAGTATTTTCACGCTTTCTGCATGTCAGTATCGATTGGGGTGTATTAATCGGTATGGTGATTGTGTTTTTCTATGCGGTTTTAGGTGGTATGAAGGGGATCACGTACACTCAGGTGGCTCAGTATTGTATTTTGATCTTTGCCTATACTGTCCCTGCGGTCTTTTTGGTCATGCAGGTGACGGGCCATATTCTGCCTCAGACCGGGCTTGGGGCGACGGTGCAGGAGTCCGTGAATCCAATCTGGGCAGGTAAACCCGTACTCGTTGTGTTAGATGAGGTAGTACAGGAGTTGGGCTTTCATGAGTATACGGCTGGTTCACGTTCTACCCTGGATACTTTCTTTATCACTGCTGCACTGATGGCGGGTACTGCAGGATTACCTCACGTAATTGTGCGCTTTTTTACTGTGCCCAGTGTCCGTGATGCCAGGGCTTCTGCTGCCTGGGCATTGATGTTTATTGCGGTTCTTTATCTGACAGTACCGGCGGTGGGTGCCATTGGGCAACTCAATCTGATCAATACGATCAATGGGCAAGAGGGAGAGGGTACGGACTATACCGCTATGCCTCAGTGGTTTAAGAATTGGGAGCAGTCAGGATTGATCGCTTGGAATGACAGGAATGGGGACAACAAGGTGCAGTATGCCTCAGGTGAAGCTTTTGTCGGTGGAAAGCCTGAACTGACGGATGATTATGGCGATCTGGGGCAGCGCTTAACACTGAACCCGATTATCGATAGTGCGGTAGCTCCAGGTTTTGACCCCAGCCAGCAACCCTATGCCAATGAGGTGTTTGTGGATCGGGATATTATGGTGTTGGCTAACCCCGAAATTGCCCAGTTACCGGAATGGGTGGTTGCTTTAGTGGCCGCTGGTGCGATTGCAGCGGCATTGTCCACTGCCGCGGGCTTGTTGCTGGTGATCTCAACTGCGATCTCCCATGATCTGTTAAAGAAGACGCTGCTGCCCGAAATTAATGAGCGGCAGGAGCTGGTTGCTGCCCGTATGGCTTCTGTTGCAGCGATTTTTATATCGGGTTACTTCGGTCTGAATCCACCTGATTATGTGGCCGCTACTGTTGCTCTGGCCTTTGGGTTGGCTGCAGCCAGTTTCTTTCCTGTGATAGTCATGGGTATCTTTTTTAAACGGATCAATAAGCAGGGGGCGATTGCCGGTATGCTGGTTGGGTTGATTTCTACATTGGCCTATATTATCTACTTTAAATTTCTGGGTGGGGCGACAGAGGATCTCATTCTGGGGATCTCCCCAGAAGGCTTCGGTGCACTGGGGATGATGATGAACTTTGTGGTCGCTTTCTTGGTGTCTTATTCCACGCCTGAACCACCGGAAGAGATTCAGGCCATGGTCGATCATATTCGTATTCCCAGAGGTGCAGAAGCAGCTCAGGAGCACTGATTTTGTATTCAATATCTGGCTCTTTTTCAAAGGGAAAGCAACATGTTTTCCTTTTTTTATATGTAAAGCAATAAGATAGAAAAAATTGCTTTATATGCATAGCAGCAAAATAAGTCACTCGTTTATATGCGTAGCAGCAAAACAATGTCTCTAATCTTCATTATGGAGCTTAAGATACTTTGCTCTGTTGGCTGAGTTGTGACCATTTGGTTCTATTCGCCCTATTTTACTCCCTCTGACCTATTAGACCTTTATAGTATAAAGCAAAAAAGCGGAGTTTTTTTCTGGCTTGCATGTTTGTTGCATCTTTTTGTTTTGTAAGGATTTTTTAAGTTTTCAGGGCTTGTCTGTTAGGGTCTAATACTAATGTCGGGGATTACATCGAAGGGGATATTTTTAAAAATCGAATGTGCCTGAAAACAGGAACTTTCATAACAATAAACTGGGGATAAGGCAAAAAGGCGTATATCGGTTATAAAAATGACAATGAGTGTCATTGACCAATATCCGCTGCTGGCTCCTCATGATTTGCAGGCTTTATATCCTGACCTCTTATATAACAATAAACGGAGAGCATCACTATGGTAGATGATAAATCCAAAGCAGTTGCCTATTGGCAAGCGAACGTTCGCTTGATCATTGGCAGCCTGGTCGTTTGGGCTATCGCGTCCTACGGCCTTGGAATTCTTCTGCGTCCTATGCTTGCTGGCATTTCAGTCGGTGGTACCGATCTTGGTTTCTGGTTTGCTCAGCAAGGTTCAATTCTGACTTTCATCGGTATCATTTTCCACTATGCCTGGAGAATGAATAAGCTGGATCGTGACATGGGACTTGAGGAGTAATCTGTAATGGATCAGTTTCTAATTAACGTACTCTTTGTAGGTGCGTCCTTCGCGCTCTACTTTGGTATCGCAATCTGGGCCCGTGCGGGTTCAACGAAAGAGTTCTATGTTGCTGGTGGTGGTGTTCACCCGGTTGCTAACGGTATGGCAACGGCGGCGGACTGGATGTCAGCAGCATCTTTCATCTCCATGGCTGGTCTTCTGGCCGCTGGTGGTTACGCAAACTCTTCCTTCCTGATGGGTTGGACCGGTGGTTACGTACTGCTGGCAATGCTTCTGGCTCCTTACCTGCGTAAGTTTGGTAAGTTCACTGTGCCAGATTTCATCGGTGACCGTTTCTACAGCAAGACTGCACGTCTGGTTGCTGTAGCGTGTCTGATTGTTGCTTCTGTGACCTACGTAATTGGTCAGATGGCGGGTGCGGGTATTGCATTCTCTCGCTTCCTGGAAGTAGATAAAGACACCGGTCTGGTTATCGCTTCTGTCGTAGTATTCTTCTACGCAGTACTAGGTGGTATGAAAGGTATTACCTACACCCAGGTTGCTCAGTATGTTGTACTGATCATCGCTTACACCATTCCTGCGATCTTCATCTCTATGGAGCTGACCGGCAATCCAATCCCTGCGCTTGGTTTGTTCGGTGATCATGTTGAGTCTGGTATGCCTCTGCTGGCTAAACTGGATCAGCTGGTGATTGATCTTGGCTTTGCGGCCTACACCGCGGATGTTCCGAATAAACTGAACATGGTTCTGTTTACTCTGACTCTGATGATCGGTACTGCAGGTCTGCCACACGTAATTATCCGTTTCTTCACTGTACCTAAAGTTGCTGATGCACGTTGGTCTGCGGGTTGGGCGCTGATCTTCATCGCTCTGCTGTACCTGACTGCTCCTGCGGTAGCTTCTATGGCGCGTCTGAACCTGATCAACACTGTTTACCCGAATGGTGTACAGGCTGAGTCTATCAAGTACGACGAGCGTCCTGACTGGATGAAGACTTGGGAAGAAACCAAGCTGATCACATTTGAAGATAAGAATGGCGACGGCCGCATCCAATTCTATAACGGCAAGGCTGATATGTCTGACCGTGGTTGGAATGGTAACGAGCTGACTTACAACCGCGACATCCTGGTACTGGCTAACCCTGAAATTGCACAGCTGCCTGGTTGGGTAATCGGTCTGATCGCTGCTGGTGGTCTGGCTGCTGCACTGTCCACTGCTGCAGGTCTGCTGTTGGCTATCTCCTCTGCGATTAGTCACGATTTGATTAAGAAATCAATCAATCCGGATATCTCAGAGAAAGGCGAGTTGATGGCGGCACGGGCCTCTATGACCGTCGCAATCACTGTCGCAACATATCTGGGTATGAACCCTCCCGGCTTCGCGGCTCAGGTAGTAGCACTGGCGTTCGGTATTGCGGCAGCATCTATCTTCCCTGTGCTGATGATGGGTATCTTCTCCAAGCGCATCAACAACAAAGGTGCGGTTGCGGGTATGCTGTCTGGTCTGATTATCACTCTGGTATACATCTTCATGTATAAAGGTTGGTTCTTCATCCCAGGTACTGCGAACCTGCCTGATAATCCTGATAACTGGATTCTGGGTATCTCTCCTCTGTCCTTCGGTGCAATTGGTGCGATCATCAACTTCACTGTGGCATTCGTAGTATCCTCTGCGACTGAAGAGCCACCTCAAGAGATTCAAGATCTGGTTGAAAGCGTACGTTACCCTAAAGGTGCTGGCGCTGCAGTTGACCACTAATGATCCGGATGTAGACTCTTTCTACATAAGGACATAAAGTGAGAGCGGGCTTCCTGGATGACAGGAAGCCCGTTTTACTTTCAGGATACGTTTTGAGGAAAAGGTTTTTATGATCTGGCATTTATTAGCAGCATTTTCGGCAGGTTTGGCGGCAGCAGGTATCGCTTTGATACTGCGTAAACTGAGTCGGGGTATTATTCCGAAATGGTTTATCCCTGCGTTTGCCGGAGCGGGAATGCTGGCTTACCAAATCAATATGGATTATGGCTGGTATGAGCACAAACTCGAGAAGTTGCCTTCCGAGTCCTATATCGTTTCCTCTGAAGCTCCAGGTAAGATCTGGCGTCCGTGGACCTACGTCTTTCCGATGACCTCTGCATTTACGGTACTGGACACCAAAACCATCGATACCCGTATGATTGGTGATCAGCGCGTAGCAGAGTTTGTGTTGTACCGTTTTGAGAAACATTACACTGACCGTGTTGCGAATAATCACTTTGTACTGAACTGTGGTTCCCGCGAGTTACTGCCGATAAATGAGAAGGGCTCTCTGGATGTCAGTCAGAAGCGTTTGCTGCTGGCAAGTGACCCTTTGTTATCCAAAGTCTGTCTCTGATTTTTATTTCATCACTTCTGCTTTATTCGTTCTTTTCTTAGTCAGCTGTAGCGTTGAGACTAAAGTACGGCTTACAGCTGACTAATGGGTCTGCTAGATTGTTCCATAGCATAATTCTATAGCGTTGTTTAGTTGTTGGGGCCGGGATGGTCTACGTGATTGTTGGCCTATTATCCATTCATTATAGAATGGCCAGTCCAGCTCTAAACACTATTGATACCGTGATAACAGGCTCTGATAATTAGGATAAAAAATCTATGAGCAGTGAGTTTGATCTTTCTCATCCGCCGTTTGATTTGCTCAGCCCGGAAGAGCAGCGCAAGTTGGTTTCTCGCCTTGATATTGGTTACTTTGGTGATGGCGAGACGATCCTTGATGCGGGTCAAGAGGCTGAGTCTGTCTATGTGGTGTTAAAAGGTGCAGTTGCCGAGTTAGATCCTAAAGTTAAGGAATCAGATCCGGATGGCGGTGTGATTCGTGAATACGCCCATGAAGATCTGTTTGGAGCGATTGCCATTATTAATGGTTCCAGTCGTTACACTTTCCGTGCTCTGGAAGAGACGATTTCTTGGCAACTACCCAAAGAAGTTTTTTTGGAGCTGTTGGAGGCCAATGAGGCTTTTGCGGCTTATTTTCAGAATACCCTGGCAGAGAAGGCGCGCCTGCTTGAGCAACGTCGCAGTGAGAAGTTGGGCGGCGGCGATATGTCTTCCTTTATGCTGGCGATGGTGAAAGATTCCGTCCTGCGCGAAGCCGTTGTTTTGCCTTCTGGCACAACCATTCTTGAAGCCACTCGTACCATGCGAGAACAGCATGCTGACTGCCTTCTGGTTCAAAAAGGCGATCAGTATGGCATGGTGACCCGGACCGATCTGCTGGAAGGTGTCGTGTTGCAGGATATGGGGCTGGATGGCGATATTTGTGATCTGGCCAGTTATAACCTGCTAACAGTAGAGTCCGATGATTTCCTGTTTAATGCACTGGTTCTGATGACCCGTCATAAAATTCAACGTGTGGTGGCCTTTGATGATGGTGAGTTGGCTGGTCTTGTTGAGCTGACAGATGTGCTGAGTTTCTTCTCCAGTCAATCCCACGTTATTGGTTTGCAGATTGAGCGGGCGAATAATCTGGAAGAGCTGGCGGTCGCGGCAAAGGGAACAACAGAGCTGGTAAATGGCCTGGTCGCTCAGGGTGTAAAAGTGCGCTTTGCTATGGATCTGTTAGCGGCCCTGAATGGCCGTATTATTGCCAAGGCCTATGAACAACTGGTGCCGGAAGAGATTCGTAAGAAAACCTGTTTGCTGGTGATGGGCAGTGAAGGCCGTGGTGAGCAGGTGCTGAAGACTGATCAGGATAATGCTCTGATTATAGCGGATGATCTTGATTGGGATGAGTGCAGTAAGGTGATGGATAAGTTCACCACGACCTTGCTGGATTTCGGTTATCCGCTGTGTCCTGGCAAGATTATGGTATCCAACCCTGAGTGGGTGATGCGTGAATCCGAGTGGCGCAAAACGCTGAAAAACTGGACGGCCTCGGTAGAAGGTAACGGTCTGATGAATCTGGCGATTTTTGTGGATGGCCATGCTGTTGCCGGTAATACCAGTCTATTTAATAAGCTGCGTGATGATCTGTTCCGTGCTCTGGAAGGTAATGAGGTATTTTACTCTTACTTTGCTATGCCGCTGCGTCGTTTCAGTACCCCGCTGACCTTCTTTGGTGGTCTGAAAAAATCGGATGCCATGGATATCAAAAAGGGTGGTATTTTTCCAATTGTACATGGTATTCGTACCATGGCATTACAGTTCAAAATTAAAGAAACCAATACCTTTGAACGTATAGAGGCGTTGGTAGAGAAGCGTGTGATGAAGCGCAAATTTGCTGATGATCTGGCAGAAGCTTTAGTGGTATTGAGCACTCTGCGTTTGCAGCAACAGCTAAAAGTTGAAACCGGGCAAGCCTCCTTGGGTGAGGGGAATATGGTCAGTGCGGTGAGTTTAAATAAGCTGGATCGGGATCTATTACGCGAAGCGCTGCACATGGTGAAAGAATTTAAGTCGAGGATGTCACATAGATATCACCTCGACCGATAAAAATAATATTCAAGGTCTCCTGTGAGGTAAGCAAAATGGTTTTAAAAACAATAAGAAGTGCTACCGATAAATGGGCTCATAAAGATGGCGATTACGCCTTTATGTTTGAGCCGTATGATGGCGATGAAGTGATCGCTCTGGACTGTGAGATGACAGATCTGGACCCGCAAAAAGCGGAGCTGGTTTCGATCGCTGCAGTAAAATTAAAGGCAGTCAGGTGCTGACCAGTGAAAAACTGGATATTAAGTTGCAAAAGCCAGAGAGCCTGACCGGTGACTCCATTAAGATTCATCGTATTCGTGGAGTTGATCTGCGAGGTGGTGAGGTGCTGCCGGATGCTCTGGAGCAGCTGCTTCAATTTGTCGGTAATCGTCCAATTATGGGTTACTACATCGACTATGATATTACGGTGCTGAACCGTTTTATTCGCCCGCGTTTTGGCTTTAGTCTGCCGAATAAAACCATTGAGCTGTCACACCGTTATTTGAATAAGGTGAAGCGTGCGAACCCAGAGCTTCAACCTGATCTGCACTTTGAGAAGATTGCAGAGAAATTGGGTGTGCCTATGGTGGGGCAGCGCCACAGTGCGCTTGGCGATGCCACCACGACTGCGCTGATGTACGTTCGCTTATTGAAAGGCCCTGTACCAACGTCATAATCGTTGGGAGTCTCTCGTTCATAAGTAAGCACACAGTACTTTTCCCGTATAAAACCCGTATTTTCCGGCCGCTTCGGCCGGAAAATATCGGAATATTTATTTTCGGGTACTTAGCAGGTATTAGCTTTTGCTATGCTACCTGGTTGTTGCAATAGTTGTGGCGGAAGCAGTGATATATTTAGTGTGTTGATATCAGCATGATAAGATCTCCGTAAAATCAGTGCTACTTTGTAGACTGTTATGGCCTGCAATATCTTGCAGGCCTTCTTTATTTTTTCTCTGTTTCTTCTTGTGCTCTTTCTTAAGTGCAGCCTGATTGGCTTGCTTTATCCTCTGTATAGCTTTGGCTCAGGTCTTAGAGCGGGTATCTCCAAATCGCTTAAATCAGGCCCTACAGGAACAACGCGGGTTGGGTTGATGGTGTCATGGCTGTAGTAGTAATGACGCTTGATATGATCAAAATGTACCGTCTCGCTGATCCCTTTAAACTGATAGATCGCCTTGGTGTAATCCCATAATGCCGGGTAATCCTGCAGACGTTTTTGATTGCACTTGAAATGACCGTAATAGACCGGATCAAAGCGAATCAAAGTGGTAAACAAGCGGATGTCGGCTTCGGTGAGGTAGTCGCCAGTCAGGTAGTTATTTTCCTGTAAAAGATCCTCCAACTTATCCAGTTGGGTAAACAGCTGCTGAAAGGCTTCTTCGTAGGCTTCCTGGCTGGTAGCGAAACCACAGCGATAGACACCGTTATTAATGCTTGGATAAATCGCATCATTGAGGGCATCAATCTCTTGCTGTAAGTGTTGTGGGTAAAGATCGATTTTGTTATCTGTCAGATCGTCAAAGGCTGAGTTGAAGGTGCGGATAATCTCAGCGGACTCGTTATTGACGATAGTGTGTGTCTCTTTATCCCAGAGTACCGGTACGGTTACGCGCCCGGTGTAACCCGAATCCGCTTTACTATAAAGCTGGTGATGGCGGGTAAAGCCATAGTTAGGCTCTGGCTGATCATATTGCCAGCCCTCAGACAGCATATCCGGTGATACTGCAGTAACGTCGATTAAATCTTCCAGTCCTTTTAGATGTCTGACAATCATGGCTCTATGAGCCCAGGGGCAGGCATGGGATATATAGAGATGATAGCGGCCTACTTCTAAAGGAAATCGCTCAGAAGGTAATGTATCGCGAAACTGGGCGGATTCTCTGATAAAACGTCCATGACTGCTTTTGGTGTCGTACCATTTATCCTGCCACTGCCCATCAACTAATAAACCCATAGTTATAACCTCATATTTGCTAACTGTTAACTAGCTTACCTAGAGCCATTTAAGAAGAAAATTAGCAAAAAACAGGCTTATCTTTCGATTAAATCGAACTGATGATAAAAGGCTGGAGCTGGAGCTGGAGCTGGAGCTGGAGCTGGAGCTGGAGCTGGAGCTGGAGCTGGTGAATATTCCTGATAAGGTAGGAAGAAAGGGTAATATTTATGTACTCACTTTCCCTATATGAATCGAGAAAGTGAGTGTTCATCATCTACTGGCGTGGGTTTACCAGCTGCCATCCTCATTAGGGCGAATCCAGGTATGAGAAAACCAATAGAAACGTGAGGACTTATCGTGTGGTGCGGTGCAATAGTATTCCACCAGGCCCACATCTTCGCCCTGACGGCTTTTAAGCATAAAGCTGGGCTTGTTTTCTGAGCCTCGAAGGTAATGATCAACAGGTAAGCCCTGACCGTTTTTACAGCGTAAACCACTTAATACATAACTGCCGGAATACAGCTCGACGACGGCTTCAGGATGGTTGTTATCATGCAATAAAATACTATTACCTGCTTTCACCCGACGAACAGGCATCGGTAGACTGCTTAGTTTTACTTTAAGGTTCTGGATATTTTTAGCAGAGCCAGTGGCAGCAAAACGAGGTTGGTATGTTGTGCTGCTAAAGCGACTCGCAGGGCCCTGCTGCAGGCCAAAGCCTGTATAGCCCATCTGTTTTATCAGCTTTTTTGCTTGGCTATCTGCTTGGCCCTCAGGGTAGGCAAACAGCGTTGGTTTAATGCCTAGTTTCTTCTGAAGGGCTTTCTCATTCATTTCCAGTTCGCGCTTCAGGCGCGCTTGTTTCTGTTCAGGAAATTCACCGGGTAGGGTTTTGGCCATATTGGTGGCCATCAGGCCCATGGAGCCAATAGTACCGCCTTGGCGGTGTGCTTCTGTCAACTGATCCCAGCTCATATAGAGTGGATGTTCTTTCATAATAGGTGCGGCGGCTACAAATATGGTAAAGGGTAACCCTCGGCGAACAAGTTGAGGCAGGGCATTCTCATAAACGCTGCTGTAGGCGTTATCAAAGGTGATTGCTACGGTTCGATCAGGCAGCTTCTGTTTATTGCGGATGCGCTGAACAATTTTTTCCAATGGCCAGACTTTGTAGTTATTCTGTTCCAGATAATCCAGATGAGAGATAAAGTCTTTTAATGTGGCACTTTTACTGGGAGGTGTGCGATCACTGATATGTTGATATTGCAGGATGACTGCATGGCGTGCAGCTATGGCTTCAGTGACTGGTAGGATCGCCGCTGTAAGTAGTAGGACGAGTTGCCAGAGTCTATTGTTGAGAGCTTTGATCATCTAAAGGCCGCCTTAAGAACTTCCATCGCTTCGTTGATTTCCTGAATTTTAGTGGCATCACCGCCACGGTCCGGATGATGCTGCATGGCTAATTTCCGGTACTGCTTTTTTATTTCGGCAAAAGTGATTGGTTCTTCAAGATCCAGGCATTTTAACGCTCTTGAACTCAGTCCACGAGTAACCTGTTTTTCCTCTTCAATATCGATCTTTTTCCAGAAATTGCGCAGCATGTCATCCAGCTCTTCTTCAGTGGTTTCCTGAAGGGCGCTGAGATCAAGGTAGTAGTCCCGCATGGGGTCTTTTTGGCTCAACAGCTGGTGGCCGAATTCGTAGGGGTGCAGCTTGATATTGACCGCAGAGATTTCAAGAATCCAATGTGCTTTGCGGATTAACTCATCTTTCAGTTCATAAAGTGCGTTATAAACCAGAAAATGGGTGCGAAACAGCGTCATGGTATCTGAGAAGGTTTGGGTTGTGACTTCTATCACCCCCACATCTCCAAGAGCTTTAATCAGAGCGTGTTCGTTCAGCCCCTGAGGGTGGGCCTCCAGTACCAGCTGCAGCGTGTCCAGCAGACGAGATCGTTGCAGAGTATTCATTAGACGCTGTTACCTAAATCTATGCGGAAAACAATTTATACAATGAAGGTTTATCATAAACGCTTTATACATCAAAGTGTTGCCAATTTTCTGTTTTTTTCTACCTGATTTCAGTTTACAAATGTGATGAATTTGGGTAAAAGAGCCAGTTTTTATAACGCACTCAAATAAAAGTTTCCATACAGCGACAGTTGTTTTCTCTGTTAGCTGTAGCTTAGTGATATAACTAAGTACTTTTTTTGGGGATGTATGCCATATATCTTATCCATCCGGAGCGATCATGCAGGAACTATTACCGAAAGAGAAACGCGAATTCAACAAGCTACAAAAGCGTTTACGTCGTCATGTGGGACAGGCGATTGCTGATTTCAACATGATCCAGGAAGGCGACAAGGTAATGGTGTGTTTATCCGGTGGTAAAGATTCCTATACCATGCTGGATATTCTGATGAATCTGCAGAAGAGTGCACCGGTTAACTTTGAGCTGGTCGCGGTGAATCTGGATCAGAAGCAGCCAGGCTTCCCTGAGCATGTGTTGCCGGAATATCTTGCAACTCTGGATGTGGAGTACCACATTCTGGAGCGTGATACCTATAGCATCGTGCAGGAGAAAGTGCCGGAAGGCAAAACCACCTGCGCGCTGTGCTCCCGTCTACGTCGTGGTTCTCTGTATGGCTTTGCGGAAGAGATCGGTGCAACCAAGATCGCTTTGGGTCACCGTAGAGATGATATGTTGGAAGCCCTGTTTCTGAATATGTTCTATGGTGGCACTATGAAGGCGATGCCGCCTAAGCTATTGAGTGATGATGGCAAGAATATTGTGATCCGCCCTCTGGCCTATTGCCCGGAGAAAGATATTGCTGAGTTTGCCGAACTGAAGCAGTTCCCGATTATTCCGTGTAACCTGTGCGGTTCTCAGGATGGTCTGCAGCGTCAGGTGATTAAAGAGATGCTGCAGGGTTGGGAAAAACAACATCCGGGTCGCCTGGAGATTATGTTCCGCGCTATGCAAAATGTAGCGCCATCACAGCTGGCAGATAATGAGCTGTTTGATTTTAAAAACCTGGAACAGAAACAGCTGAGTATGATGGCGAATCGCATCGAAATTGTGGATGCAGCAAGTTAAAAATCAGTTGATAAAAGAAAACGGCAGATCTGTTTTGATCTGCCGTTTTTGTTCAATACTGTTGTCCAGCCTCAGTCTTCAAATGTCATTAAGGCGTAAAAAGACACGTCCTGCTCAATCAGCTTTTCCCGTCCCCCCGCGTCTGGCAGATCAATTAGTGTGCAGGCTTCATGAATACGAGCGGAGAAGCGTCTGACTAGCGCCGCTGCAGCCAACATGCTTTCACCGGATGCGATGGCATCATCAAACAGCAGAACATTGTCATCGGCACTCAGGGCGCTTTCGCTTAAAGCAACGGCTTGATGGCCCAAGGCATTATCGACATTTTCCTCAAAGCTTGGACCTGGAATCATTTGTGGTGGTCGAATACGAATCAGAGGTTTTTGTAAGCGATAGGCCACAATAGATCCGGGTAATAAACCGCTATCACTGACAGTAACTACTGCACTGATATCAGAACCGGTATAACGATGAATTAATAGGTCGCAGGCAATCTGCAGGGCTTTGGGGTCAGCTAATAAGGGGGAAAGGTCTCTGAATTTGTGCCCTTTACTTGGAAAGTCAGGCACACAGGTAACAAGATTCTTAAGATAGACTTGATCGATAATCATACAGGCCTCCTACACTGGGGCAGTTATTCCCTGTGAGCAGGCCTGATGTTATCCAGTGTTATCCAGATCAGTTGTGCTTCGTTATCCGGCCGCGTTGGTGACTTCGACCTGTCGCGCTTCAAAATCCGGTAAACCAGCCAGCTCACTTAAATCATCCATATTAAGAATATGGACCTCTTTGCCGTTAACTGCAATCAGTTCGCTGTTTTGGAAGCGTGTAAATACCCGGCTTACGGTTTCTACTGCCAGACCCAGATAGTTACCTATCTCGTTACGGGACATGGGCAGGCGGAAAGTGTAAGGGGAGTAGCCACGGCGTTTAAAACGGGTGGATAAGTTGGTCAGGAAGGTTGCAACACGCTGTTCAGCGTTTTTCTTGCTCAGCAGCATCATCATCTGCTTATCATCACGTAACTCGCGGCTCATGATACGCAGAATCTGAGACCTTAGTTCTGGCAGTTCTTTCGCCAGCTCTTCCAGGCGTGAGAAAGGAATCTCACAGACGGTGGTGGTTTCTAACGCTTTGGCAGAAACAGGGTAGGTATCACAATCGATACCATCCAGACCCACCAGTTCGCTGGGTAGATGGAAGTTTGTGATCTGCTCTTCACCATCATTGGTCATGGCGTAGTTTTTAACGCTGCCTGAACGTACCGCATACACACAATCAAAACGGTCGCCCTGGTGAAACAGATGCTCACCCTTTTTCAACGGCTGTCTGCGCTTAATGATTTTATCAAGCTGATCAATATCCTCAAAATTGAGGGAAATTGGCAGGCACAGTGAGCTTAAGCTGCAAGTAACGCACTTGGTTTCCTTGCTGGGGTGAAAGCAGATTCCCTTTAGTTGCCCTTTTGGCATGACTGAACTCCGGGCTTTTTTAATAATCGTTGACAATCTAGGTCGTAGTTCATTATGAACATTTTGCCTTTTTACGCAAAGGTTTTTTGACGCATATCAGATTTATTAGCAAAATTTCATCGAAACAAAAAAGTCAGCCTGGGTGAGGCTGACTCTTAATTGAAGTGATAACTCTATAGTAACCAGTTAAATAATGCGGGAATACGACTGCGTTAAGGCTTTTTTATCAAGATACTTATCAAAAGCCATACATACTGCTCGTACCAGTAAGCGACCTGCTGGAGTGACTGTAAATCTGTTTTCTTCGCGAGTCACCAGGCCATCACGGCAATGCTGCTCTAAAAATTCCAGCTCTTCAGCAAAATAAGCATTAAAGTCAATATTAAACTGTTCACCAATCAGGTCGCCATCCAGTTCAAAGTGGCAAATAATCTGGTTAATAACGCTACGGCGCAGAATATCATCCTCGGTCAGCTCAATGCCCTTGATCACCGGTAGACGACCTTCATCAATAGCAGACTGATACTCTTCGATGGTATAAGCGTTCTGACTGTAGGTATTAGCCTGCTGGCTGATGGAAGAGACACCCATGGCGATCAGATCGCAGTCGGAGTGGGTGGTATAACCCTGGAAGTTACGGTGAAGCTTGCCTTCACGCTGAGCGATTGCCAGAGTATCGTCAGGTTTGGCAAAGTGATCCATACCGATATAAACGTAACCGGCTTCAACCAGGCGGTTAATGGTGTGTTCCAGAATCTGCAGCTTGGTATCCGGTGAGGGTAAATCGTCGTTATTGATACGACGTTGAGGCTTAAAGCGCTCCGGCAAATGAGCGTAGTTAAAGACCGAGATACGATCCGGGCTCATCTTGATAATGGTCTCCAGCGTTTCGGCAAAAGTATCTACTGTTTGCAGGGGCAGGCCGTAGATCAGATCGATATTCAGCGAGCGGAAACCTAAACGACGGGCGTGATCCAGAATATCCTGTGTCATCTCTTCTGATTGAATACGGTTAACTGCTTTTTGCACATCCGGGTTAAAGTCCTGCACGCCCAGGCTGACACGGTTAAAGCCCAATTCACGCAGCAGTTCCATGGTTTGACCCGTGGCTTCCCTTGGATCGATTTCAATGGAGAAATCTCCTTCGTCGTCGCCCTGTAGTTGGAAATGCTTGCGGGTTTCTGCCATCAGATCACGCATCTGCTCATGGCTTAGAAAGGTCGGCGTACCACCACCCCAGTGCAGCTGTTTTACCAGGCGGTCATTACTACCGGCTCGTTCGGCTTGCATAGCAATCTCTTTGTAGACCCGTTCCAGGTAAGGTTCAGCCTTTGCGGTGTCCTTTGTGGCGATCTTGTTGCAGCCACAGTAGAAACAGATGGTGTCACAGAAAGGGATATGGAAATACAGCGACAGAGGACTGTCGGCGTCACGGCTGCGTTGTACCGCGGCGTTATACTCGTTTTCACCAAACTGATCGGTAAACTGAACGGCGGTTGGATAGGAGGTGTAGCGTGGGCCTGAGATGTTATAACGCTGAATCAGGTCGTGGTCCCATTCAATTTGGCTCAGATTACTCATGGTATTACCTACTTCTGGCTTTGATCAGGCTGTTAGCTATCAGTCAAAGCTATTAAAAATTAAAAGCGAATCAGTATTAATGGCCGCTGTGGATCAGATCCCCAGAGAATAATGGCATCAGCTGCCAGATTGCAAAGACGATGATCAATATTGCGGATGCTGAACGTAAAATAGGTGATTGGCTGAGCTGTTTAAATTGAGCGGCCAGACCACCAGTGAGGATCATTGCAGGCAGGGTGCCCAGACCAAAGGCCAGCATAATCAGTGCGCCTTCTAAGGGGGATGAGGCTGATAATGTCCAGATTAAGACACTGTAAATCAGGCCACAAGGCAGCCAGCCCCATACTAAACCTAATAACAGCGCCTGTCCTGCATTACGTACAGGCATTAGTTTAGAGGCCAGAGGTTGAAAAAAACGCCAGAGATAGCGTCCTATTCGTTCGATATGCACCAGGCCTTTCCACCAGTTGGCGAGGTAGAGTGCCATCATAATCAACATAACAGAGGCAAAGATGCGTAAGGCGGTGCCAATCGAAATCAGTTGTTCGCTCAGCAAGGTGCCAAAAAAGGCCACTAAAGCACCGGTGAGCGTATAGGTCAGGATGCGACCGAAGTTATAGGCCAACAGATTAGTTATCAGGCTGCTGTGCTGACTACGGGCCAGAGCCAGGGTGCTCATAATACCGCCACACATACCGATACAATGAGCGCCGCCCATCAGGCCAAACAGAAAGGCTGCTGTGAGATTTACCGACTCCATTAGGTGTCCAGCGTGTTCCATGATCAGCTGTCTTTTTTCTCTGCCGCATTCATATTATCAGAGCCTGACCGATCACTTTCGTTGTGACTTTCTGTCTGGGCTTGTGCTGTCTCTTGTGGGGCAGGCTCCGTAGCAGGCTCATCCAAGCCAGCGGCTTTACGGGCTTCTGCTTTCTCTGTGGCTTCGGCATCATCATCGTACAGAATGCTGTAAGCCGGGCCGCTTAAATCATCAAATTGGTTGGAGTCCACCGCCCAGAAAAATGCCCAGATCGCCACGCCCAGCAAAATCAGAGATAGTGGAATTAGCAGAAATAAAATACTCATCTTGGTATCTCGTATAAATGATTTGCTGATTAACCGGTGACCGAAGCTTGCTTGGCCTGATTCGCCGTTTGACTGGTTTGCAGTTTAGGTGCGCCCTTATTTAGGCGCAGGGCATTCATCACCACAATCAGAGAGCTGGCCGACATACCGATGGCGGCCAGATAAGGTGGAATAATCCCTGCTGCGGCCAATGGCAGTGCTGTCAAATTGTAGGCTAATGACCAAGTTAAGTTTTGGCGTATTACGCGGCGTGTTTTACGGCTTAGGATAATGCTGTCGGCAATACGTTGCAGGTGACTGGCCATCAATAGCGCATCGGCGCTGGTTTTAGCCAGATCGGTGGCATTACTCATGGCAATAGACACATCTGCACCGGCCAATACCGGTACATCGTTAACGCCATCACCGACCATAATAATGCTTTCACCCTGAGCTTGCAGTTCTCGGATATAGCTCAGTTTATCTTCTGGCGTAGCACCAGAGCGAACATTGGTGATACCGGTGTGTTCGGCAACGGCTTTTACTGCACCGGATTGATCGCCGGACAGAAGATCCACTTCCAGTCCCAGCGCTTGCAGTGATTGCACTGCTTGGGCTGCATCAGAACGAATATGATCGCCGATAGCAAACCAGGCAATCGGTTGGTTTTCTTTGCCAAGGAGCAGCCACTGGCCTTCGGCGCAAGGGGGGGCAATGGCATCACTTTGGTCGGTGACAAACTCAGGTGTACCGATACGGTAGCTATCGCCCAGAATCTCACCTTCCAGGCCTTTACCCGGTGTAGAGGTCACCTGTTCGGCCAGATAATAACCGCGATATTCATCAAAGGCGCGGGCAATCGGGTGTTCGGAGCTGCGTTCCAGTGCGGCGGCCAGCTTACGGGCTGTATCTGCATCCAGATCGTCAACCAGGGTTTGAGTCTCGGTTAGCACTAAGCGACCTTCTGTCAGGGTGCCGGTTTTATCAAATACAATACGGGTGGCTTGTGCCAGTGTTTCGACAACATGACCGCGGGTAACCAGAAGGCCTTTTTCACGCAGAGCGTTAGTCGAAGTGGTCAGTGCCGTTGGTGTGGCCAGAGATAGCGCGCAAGGACAGGTCACAACCAGTACCGATAGCACAATCCAGAAAGCATCTTCCGGTTTGTGCTGCCACCAGTACAAGCCTACGGCACAGGTGGATATTAATACGCCAAATACAAACCAGTGAGCTACACGGTTGGTGATCTCTGCGGTTTTGGGGCGCTCGGAGAAGGCGCGATCCAGTAGATGTACGATATTAGCCACGCGGGCATTTTGACCTGTTTTTTCCACGCGAATCTTCAGCGGGCTTTCGGTATTCATGGTGCCCGCCAGTACCTTGTCGCCCGCTTGCTTGGACACTGGCATGTATTCACCGGTCAGAGCAGATTCATTCAGGCTGCTCTGGCCTTCGATAATCTCGCCGTCCGCCGGTACGGTATGACCGGGTTTTACCAGCAGGATATCGCCTTCGGCCAGCTCGCGGGTCAGTACCACTTCCTCTTCCTGCTGCTCATTCAGGCGGGTGGTACTGGTAGGAATCAGGGTATTCAGGGCGTTACCACTGCGACCAATCCTGTGCCGGGCACGCATCTCAAGATAGCGGCCAAAGAGCAGGAAGAAGGTGAACATGCTCACCGAGTCAAAATAGACCTCACCACTATTAGTGATGGTGGCCCAGGCGCTGGCAGCAAAGGCAACGCCAATAGCCAGGGAAACAGGTACATCCATAGTGAGATGACGACTGCGGAAGTCCCGAATAGCGGCGCGGAAAAATGGTTGTGCAGAATAAAGAATAACAGGTGTAGAGACGACCAGGGATAACCAGCGAAACAGCATGACATACTGCTCCTCCATATCCTGAAAGGCACCTGCGTAAAGCATTACGGCAAACATCATCGCCTGCATCATACCGACACCGGCAATGATCAAACGACGAATGGTTTTTTTCTCTTCTTTAACCAGGCGTTCCTGTTGTTCGTCGGCCTGATAAGGGAAAGCTTGGAAGCCGATGACAGAGAACAGTGCCATCAGTTTGCTGAGATCAACCTGTTCCGGGTTCCAGCTCAGGCTGGCCCTGTGGTTACTCAGGTTAACGCGTACGCTATCGACGCCTGCGGTTTTACTGATCTGGTGTTCGATCAACCAGACACAGGCCGCACAGGTAATGCCTTCGGTAGCAAGGGACGCTTCCTTATGATGATTATCGAGAGTGCGCACAAAGCTATTTTGTACGTCCTCCCGATCATAAAGGGCAAAGGCAGCTTGCTGTTCGTCGCTGAGTTCATCCGGTCGGGCTGCAGGGCCATCCCGAAAACGGTAGTAGTTTTCTAAGCCACCATTGACAATGGCATGGGCTACGGCTTCGCAGCCCAGGCAGCACATATCGTGTTTTTCATTATCAATAACAACAGAGAAGTTGGAACCGGCAGGAACCGGTTCGCCGCAGTGATAACAGGATAAGCTCATTTCAGCCCTACTTATTGTTCAACCCGATGTACTTCATTGCCGGGCTTTTTATTGTTGAGCACCGGCTTTAAAGATAATAGCTTCGGTAGCAGGGAACTTGCTGCCACCTTTCAAGCGCCAGGTGTTGTCTGCAACGGGTGAAACATCCATATACCAGAAATTCTGCGGAATTTTCTCCAGTTGACCACGGTAGTGGTTGTTGGATATCTGGCTTAAAGCGATCTCATAGTCCAGTGTTGCTCGGGTTGGATTGATCATCTGCAGTCTCAGCTGTTCAGGCCAGCTTTGCAGCTGACCTGCCAGGGTGAGTACAACTTCACCGGTTAGCTCATCCACCTTCATATCGGCAGCCATATTCAGCTCTGCCGCGGTACGGTCCCGTTGGAGCACCTGGTTAATGGCCAGGCCTTCTTTGTAGTAGTTGTCATTCACCGTACCATCAAAAAACTTGATAGACAGGGTCAGCATGGTAATGCCGACAATGACAGTTACTATGAGAGGTACCAGCAGGAACCAGGGCCAAAACTGTTTGTACCACACAGTGGAGTTGCTATTCGTGTTTTGCATGTAAAGTTACCGTTGTACTGCACTGATAAAGCGTGATTCTTTGGTCATTTCATGGCCTGAATTGTCCGAAGATTTCACTGTAATCTGAATGTCCGCGCTCGGTACGTTCATCTTTGATTCGTGAAGGATGATACGTACAGGCAGGTTGATCACCTCGCCGGCGCTTACTGAGACTTCAGTTTGGCCTACGAGTTCCAGTCCGGCCAGACCTTCTACACTCAGAGCATAGTTATGTTCTTTCTGGTCCATATTGGCAATCTTAATGATATAGCTGTTTTCGATATTGCCATTCACATCCATACGGTACAGCTGATTACGATCACGCAGGATCTCCAGCTCCAGAGGTACGCGATCATTCACGGCAATGCCCAGGGCTATAACCATTGCCATCAGAGCGACAAAGTAGCCGATCAGGCGAGGGCGTAGAATATGAGTTTTCTTGCCTTCCAGCTCATTTTCTGTGGTGTAACGGACCAGGCCTCTGTCGTAGCCCATCTTGTCCATCATTTCATCACAGCCATCGATACAGGCGGCGCAGGTGATGCACTCGTACTGCAGGCCGTCACGGATATCGATACCCACAGGACATACCTGAACGCAGACGCCGCAGTCGATACAGTCACCCAGTCCTTCCGCTTTGTAGTCGGCACCTTTCTTGCGGCGACCACGGTTTTCACCGCGAGCGGCATCGTAGGATACCACCAGTGTATCACGATCGAACATTACACTCTGGAAGCGTGCATACGGACACATGTAGATACAGACTTGCTCACGCATCCAGCCTGCATTGATATAGGTTGCCGCAGTGAAGAAGAATAACCACCACATCTCCCAAGGGCCCAGGTCCATCTCCAGGATACGCGGCCCCAGGTCTCTTATGGGAGAGAAATAACCGACAAAGGCAAAAGCTGTTGCCAGAGCGATAGTGAGCCATAGTAAGTGTTTAGCGGTCTTTCTGCGCAATTTCTCACTGGTCATTTCGCTGCGATCCAGCGACATACGCTTGTTGCGCGGCCCCTCCGTGATGCGCTCTGCCCAGATATACAGAAAGGTCCAGACACTCTGTGGACAGGCGTAGCCACACCAAACCCGACCGGCAAATACGGTCATAAAGAACAGCAGGAAGGCGCAGATAATCAGAATCCATGACAGTAGCATAAAGTCATGGGGGAAAAAGGTGTAACCAAATACGTGGAACTGGCGATTCGGTAGGTCAAATAGGATTGCTTGTTTGCCATCCCATTGCAGCCAGGAGAAGGTAAAGTAGGCAACCAGCATCACCCAGTTCAGGATGTTTCTTAAATTGGTGAAGAAGCCAATCGCTTTGCGTACATAAATATGCTTACGTTTTTGGTAGAGATCTTCGCTGTTTTGCAGTTTCTCTTCCTTGCGCCCTTTTGCTGCGCGCAACTCTGCTGCCTTCTTCTGGGCGGCATCGGTAATGTCCTGAGTAGGAATTCTATCCGTCATCTCACTAACCAACCTTATTTTCGTACCAATAGGTTGAACCAGGAAGTTTTTATAATACAGGTTCAGGTGATACTAATTTTACGGGATTTTGCAGGCAGGGGGCAGGGAAAAGGAGTGCGACACTCTGTCGCACTCCTTTAGGTTTACTTGCCTTGAGACAGGCTGTAAACGTAGGCGGTTACCAGGTGAACTTTGTCTTCACCGATGTAACGAGCCTGTGCAGGCATGTGACCGTTACGGCCCAGGCGGATAGACTGTTCAACAGACTTTGCCAGACCCCATTCAGGGTTCAGGTATAGCCAGGTATCGTCAGTCAGGTTAGGTGCGCCCAGCAATTGAACGCCTTTACCGTCAGCACCGTGACATGCAGAGCACATCGCGCCGAAGGTTGCGCCACCTACTTTAGCAGCTGCCGCATCCGTTTCTTTACCGCTCAGGCTCAGAACGTATTGAACCATCTGGTTCACACCTTCGTCGCCCAATACTTCGCCCCAAGCTGGCATCTGGCCGTTACGACCATTGATGATGGTGTGCTCGATTGCCTCGGCAGTACCGCCATACAGCCAGTCGTTGTCGGTCAGGTTTGGAAAACCGTATGCACCGCGGCCATCTGAACCGTGACACAGT
Organism: Oceanospirillum beijerinckii DSM 7166; assembly: GCF_000422425.1. GTDB lineage: Bacteria > Pseudomonadota > Gammaproteobacteria > Pseudomonadales > Halomonadaceae > Oceanospirillum > Oceanospirillum beijerinckii. Next base: position 68,252 of record NZ_KE383833.1, on the reverse strand, counting down.
GAACAGTTATTAGCGAACAGGCGCTGACCTACTTTCATCGCTTCTGCATCTTTAGCCAGTTGTTCAACTGGAATCTTTGCATATTGCTCGAAAATTGGTGCGTAGTGCTCATCTGCGTAAGCAACTTCTTCAGCCCATTGGCCTTCCTGAGTCCAGCCCAGAACACCTTTGTAGTTACCCAGGCCTGGGTACAGAGCCAGGTAGATCAGGCTGAAAATGATGGTTCCAATAAACATGAAGAACCACCAGCGCGGCATAGGGTTATCATATTCTTCGATACCATCGAAGCTGTGACCCATAGTTTTCACTTCACCTTTAGGTGCAGCTGAGCGGTTGGCAAACAGCACCCACCAGCATCCTGCGATCACGCCTAAGGTGATGACGATGATCCATGCGCTCCAAAAGCTACTCATGGTCTTTTTTCTCCAATTCTGATTTTCTCAGGTTATGGTCATCTTCGTCGGCAAAGGGCAGATTCGCGGCTTCATCGAAGTCGTTCTTCCGTCGTTTGCTATAAGCCCAAAAGATCAAGCTTATAAAGCCCACCATTACAAGAATGGTTAAAATGCCGCGATAGGTATTGATGTCCATTAATCCTTACCGTTTGTCTTTCAGCACAGTGCCCAGCTGCTGAAGATAGGCCACCATTGCTTCGATTTCAGTTTTGCCCTGAACAGAAGCTTTAGCATTTTCGATATCTTCATCAGTGTAAGGCACGCCCAGTGTACGCAGAGTCGCCAGTTTCTTAGCAGTATTGCTACCGTCAAGAGTATTGCTGAACAGCCAAGGGTAAGATGGCATTTTAGACTCAGGTACTACGTCACGAGGGTTGTACAGGTGAGCGCGGTGCCAATCGTCAGAGTAACGACCGCCTACACGAGCCAGATCAGGACCTGTACGCTTGGAACCCCACTGGAATGGGTGATCCCATACAGATTCGCCAGCAACAGAGTAGTGACCATAGCGCTCGGTTTCGGAGCGGAACGGACGAACCATTTGAGAGTGACATACATAACAGCCTTCACGGATGTAGATGTCACGACCTTCAACCTGCAGTGCAGTCAAAGGCTTCAGGCCTTCAACCGGTTGCGTGGTTTGCTTTTGGAAAAACAGAGGTACGATCTCAGCCAGACCACCGAAACTGACCACAACAAGGATCAGTACAATCATCAGGCCGATATTCTTTTCGACGTTTTCGTGTTTCATGTCTCTAGATCCTTACCTTAGGCAGTCTGTGCTACAGGCTTGGCTTCAGCACTACGAACAGTCATGAAGACGTTGTAGGCCATCAGCAGCATACCCAGTACCCAGAATGCACCGCCCATCCAGCGAACGAAGAAACCTGGGTGACTTGCTTCAAGTGCTTCTACGAAGCTGTAAGTCAGAGTACCGTCAGCGTTAACTGCACGCCACATCAGACCTTGCAGGATACCGTTAACCCACATCGCAGCGATGTACAGTACAGTACCGATGGTGGACAGCCAGAAGTGAACGTTGATCAGGTTAGAGCTGTACATAGCCTCTTTACCGAATACACGTGGAATCAGGTGGTAAGTTGCACCGATAGAGATCATCGCAACCCAACCCAGAGCACCCGCATGTACGTGACCGATAGTCCAGTCAGTGTAGTGAGACAGGGCGTTTACAGTCTTGATCGCCATCATCGGGCCTTCGAAGGTAGACATACCGTAGAAAGACAGAGATACAACCAGGAAGCGCAGGATAGGATCGTTACGCAGTTTGTGCCATGCGCCAGACAGGGTCATCATACCGTTGATCATACCACCCCAGGAAGGAGCCAGCAGGATCAGAGACATGATCATACCCAGAGACTGAGTCCAGTCAGGCAGAGCAGTGTAGTGCAGGTGGTGTGGACCCGCCCACATATAAGTACAGATCAGAGCCCAGAAGTGTACGATGGACAGGCGGTAGGAGTATACCGGACGCTCAGCCTGCTTAGGTACGAAGTAGTACATCATACCCAGGAAGCCCGCAGTCAGGAAGAAGCCTACAGCGTTGTGACCATACCACCACTGTGCCATTGCATCGATAGCACCGGCGTATGCAGAGTAAGACTTAGTCATGCTTACTGGCAGAGCGGCACTGTTTACAATGTGCAGGATTGCAACGGTCAGAATAAAGGCCGCGTAGAACCAGTTTGCCACGTAGATGTGGGAGGTTTTACGGATCTTAACTGTCGCCAGGAAGTTGATTGCGTAAGCAACCCAAACCACAGCGATCAGAATATCGATTGGCCATTCCAGTTCGGCGTACTCTTTACCGGACGTCATGCCCAGTGGCAGAGAGATAGCCGCCAGAACGATAATCAGCTGCCAACCCCAGAAGGTGAAGGAAGCCAGAGTATCGGAGAACAGGCGAACCTGACAGGTACGCTGTACTACGTAGTAGGAGGTTGCGAACAGGGCGCTACCACCAAAGGCGAAAATCACGGCGTTAGTATGCAATGGACGTAAACGACCAAAGCTAAGCCATGCAGTGTCAAAGTTAAGTGCCGGCCACACCAATTGAGCAGCGATTAAGACACCGACGGCCATGCCGACGATACCCCAAACGACTGTCATGATGGCGAACTGCCGGACCACCTTATAATTGTAGGTCGGTTGTTCAGTTGCTGTGCTCATGTCAGGTTCCCATTAACAGCGAGTTAGAAAGTAAAGGAATCCAGCCGAAGTCTGTTAAACAACGGCTCTCTTGGCAATGACGCATATCAAGGTATGCGCGACAATTCGCCGCACCGCACCATGGGCTTTGAATCGCGTGCATTAACCGAGAGTTAGAGTGTCATCCTTCGTGTACCCACTTCCTCATAGTAGGTACAAGAAGCGCAGCAATTTTAACAGCAAATTTGCGCTTATGGCATAGCCGAAAGTAGCAAAAACTCAATGGTGATAGGGGTTTGTTGACCTATGTAGGGTTTTTTAATCCTGAGTATAATACTGGGAAAAGCCGTTCTTACGGTCTTTAGGCCTGGTTGTCTTATAAAAAGTATGGGGTAATGAGCATGTGTAAATAAGCTGATCTTTTACTGATTTTGATCAATTTATTGCCGTTTTGGGTTGGCCGAATGTGTGCTTGCTTAAGTGGATAGTTGTGATGATGGTGTTTTGCCATATAAATGAAGCAATAGATGAGGTGATGAAACCCTGTAATCTCGTTCAGTTACGGACTGATTTGTGCTGTAAGCATGCAATATTGAGAGCTCAGAATCTTAAGTGTCATGGGGGAGCTATCTTTTGGGAAAAGGCTGTTTGATCAAAGCAAAGTATTCTGGTTGTTTTCGAAGTCAGTGCTGGTCGTTATATCTGGAGTTTCTTGTGTTCAGTGTTACTGTTGGATCTTTGCTTCCTTTTTAATCATAGTGTTACGGATAAAAGGGTGTACTTTAGACGTCTTTATCTGGTTGGTATCTGTCCTCTTTTATCTGTGTCTTCCAGCATAATGGCGTTATACAAAGGTCTGAAGAAAGGGTTTCTCTCTCTGACTGTCGCGCTAGCCCCGCTGAATAGATAGGTTGCGTAAGCCTATGAAAAATAATTTAATTTTTTTAGAAAAAAGATTTGACTTAAAAATTATTCTGCATATAATTTGCGCCACAAGTTGAGGGGGTGGTTAGCTCAGCTGGGAGAGCGCCAGCCTTACAAGCTGGGGGTCACAGGTTCGATCCCTGTACCACCCACCATTCTTTTTAATTAAAGAGTGGCCCGTTAACTTGAATGATGATATGCGGACCGGTAGTTCAGTTGGTTAGAATACCGGCCTGTCACGCCGGGGGTCGCGGGTTCGAGTCCCGTCCGGTCCGCCAATTCATCACGCGCTGGGTGGTTAGCTCAGCTGGGAGAGCACCAGCCTTACAAGCTGGGGGTCACAGGTTCGATCCCTGTACCACCCACCAATTTTGCTTTAAGCATATTGGCCAGCGCGATTAGCTTGATTTTTAATCTTATATAGTGGACCGGTAGTTCAGTTGGTTAGAATACCGGCCTGTCACGCCGGGGGGTCGCGGGTTCGAGTCCCGTCCGGTCCGCCACTTAAGTTTAAAAATAATTAAGCATCTCCCTGTAGTTGTTTTGGTTTTTTTAATCAGAAGCTACAAGCCAGTGGGTGGTTAGCTCAGCTGGGAGAGCACCAGCCTTACAAGCTGGGGGTCACAGGTTCGATCCCTGTACCACCCACCA
>NZ_KE383833.1:0-63291 GCF_000422425.1 Oceanospirillum beijerinckii DSM 7166 | reverse complement strand
ATGCGGACCGGTAGTTCAGTTGGTTAGAATACCGGCCTGTCACGCCGGGGGTCGCGGGTTCGAGTCCCGTCCGGTCCGCCATTTTACTCAGATGCTTTTATATCTCCTTTCAAAATGTACAGTCAGTTATAATCTCGATCTCTCTTGTTATATTTTTGCTCACCACAGCCAAATCACAGTATAAACACACCTTATACCTGATTTATCCACAGGATATCTTTAGCTGCTTTATCTTTTGATTTGTGGGTTCTTCTGCTTTCTCTTATGTTGTTTGTCGTTTTCTTTTCATATTTGTCTCTATTTAAGATCGGCCTGATCTATATTGACCCGGTGCGATACCATGCCAGCGTTTAAAAGCCCGTTGAAATGCTTCTGGTGTGGAAAAGCCCATTAAATAACTGATTTCACCTAATGCCAGCGGGGTATCGCGTACATAACGTGTCGCCAGTCCATTACGTGTTTCATCTAACAACTGCTTAAAGGTAATGCCTTCCTGTTGCAGGCGACGCCTTAGTGTCCAGGGTTCCAGCTGCATTTGTTGGGCAATATCGTTCAGAGTTGGCGTTTTACCCGCCAGATCCATAGCAATTAACTCAGCCACTTGTTGGCGGGTGTTTAATCCTTGTTGTAGTTGATCCAGTTGTTGTTGGCATAGTTGTAACAGTTGCTTATGACTGATGGGATTGGCCAACGGGTTTTTCAGCTGACAGAAGGCATTAGGTAGCCAGAGCGTATTACTGGCCTGAGAGAAATACACAGGAATAGGCAATGTGCGATAGCGATCACTATAAGGGGGTTGCTCAAATTCAATTTCAATCGTTCCACCGGAAGCTTTTACTGCTTTTTCACCGGCAAGATCCAACATAATCTGAAGCCAACCGCTTAAAACTGCATCAACCACAAAGCGGTTGTAGTGGTTATAGGGTGAGATGGAGTAAAACTGAAAGCCCGTCATCCCTTCTTTATGAATAATCTGACTATGTCCACGGCTATTTCTGCTGGATAGTTTTTCGAACTGAATCAATATCGAAAGTACTTGGCCCAAGGTTTCAGCGCTTTGAGCACAATAACCCAATAAGCCAAAGTGATGGCATTGATTATAACGACCCATCAATAAGCCGATATCTTCCCTTCCGGTGAGTTGAATTGCACCATGACCCAGGCGCATATAACGGGGAATACTAATATGACGATCAGGATGACTGCCTAACAGATCTCCAAGCCCAAACTCAGCAAATAGTGGCCAGGGATCAAGCTGACAGCTTTTAATAGCGGCCAGCAGGCTTTGCAGAAAATTAACCTGAATATCACCTAGTTTCATATATTGTCCTGGTTTTCATGGTTTCTGGTACTCCTTGATATCTGAACGTCTCCTAAGAGGTGGTAGGCCATCCTGTTTAGCGCTTTCTTCGATCTATTGTTGAGTATTTTGTTATCTATAGATATTAATCTGTTATTTAAAGATATAGTGTTTATCGCCAGCTAGGCTAAAGTAAAGATAGATAATAAACAACCGTTTGAAACTGCTTGATGGAGCGTGACCGTGACTGCATTAGCTGACAACAACAATAAGCAAAATCCGTATCCAAATTTGCTACAACCTCTGGATCTGGGTTTTGTCACTCTGCCAAACCGTGTTCTGATGGGCTCTATGCACACCAACCTGGAAGAAAGCCCCGGTGGTTTTGAGCGTTTAGCGGTGTTTTATGCTGAGCGTGCCCGTAATGGTGTGGCTCTGATTGTGACCGGTGGTATTGCACCCAATAAAGAGGGTGCAGTATTTGAAGGTTCAGCCAAGTTAACCAATGAAAAAGAAGTCGAACATCATAAGCTGATCACCGAAGCGGTACATAATGAAGGCGGCCGTATCTGTATGCAGATTCTGCACTCTGGTCGTTATGCTTATTCACAGCGTTCCGTTGCACCTTCTGCTATTCAAGCGCCGATTAACCCTTTTTCACCCCATGAATTGACCGGTGAAGAGGTTGAGCAGCAGATCGCAGATTATGTGAACTGTGCTGCGCTGGCTCAGCAAGCCGGTTACGACGGTGTCGAGATCATGGGCTCTGAAGGTTACCTGATCAACCAGTTTATCGCTTCACGGACCAACCAGAGAACCGATGAGTGGGGCGGTAGCTTTGATAACCGTACCCGTTTTGCCACTGAGATTGTGCGTCAGGTGCGTGAGAAAGTGGGCACTGACTTTATTATTATCTTCCGCCTGTCCATGCTGGACCTGGTTGAAGGTGGTAGTGACTGGGAGGAAGTGGTTGAGCTGGGCAAGCGTATCGAAACGGCCGGAGCCACCCTGATCAATACCGGTATCGGCTGGCATGAAGCCCGTGTGCCTACCATTGCTACCAGTGTACCCCGCGCCGCTTTTACCCGTGTGACTCAGCAGATGAAGCAGGTATTGTCGATTCCTCTGATTACCACCAACCGTATTAATACCCCTGAAGTTGCAGAGTCGGTACTGGCAGACGGTCATGCGGATATGGTTTCTATGGCGCGTCCTTTCCTGGCCGATCCTGCCTTTGTTAGCAAGGCCGCTGAAAATCGTGCCGATGAGATCAACACCTGTATCGGCTGTAATCAAGCCTGCCTGGATCATACCTTCCAGATGAAGCTGACCTCCTGTCTGGTGAATCCTCGCGCCTGTCACGAAACTGAGGTTGAAGTGAAGCCTGCCGAAACAGTGAAAAATATCGCCGTCGTTGGTGCAGGTCCAGCCGGTTTGTCAGCGGCCACTATCGCTGCAGAACGCGGTCATAACGTCACTCTGTTTGATGCAGGTTCCGAAATCGGCGGCCAGTTTAACTACGCCAAACGTATTCCGGGTAAAGAAGAATTTTATGAGACCCTGCGCTACTTTAAGCGTCGTATTGAAGTGACAGGTGTCGATCTGAAGCTAAACACGCCAGTGGCAGCGGATGATCTGCAAAGCTTTGATGAGGTAATCCTGGCAACCGGTATCTCACCACGTACACCTGCGATTGAGGGCGTAGAACATCCTAAGGTGATTAGCTATATCGAAGCGATTACCGAAACTAAGCCAATCGGTGAAAAAGTCGCGGTCATTGGTGCCGGTGGTATCGGCTTTGATGTTTCTGAGCTGGTGACGCAGAAAGGTCCTTCGGCCAGTCTGAACATCGACGAGTTTATGAGCGAATGGGGTGTCGATCTTACCGTGCAAAATCGTGGCGGTGTTGAAGGTGTTAGTGCTCACAATCCTGAAGCGGCCCGTCAGGTTTGGTTGTTGCAACGTAAAACCAGTAAACCGGGTGCTGGTCTGGGTAAAACCACCGGTTGGATTCACCGTGCCGCTCTGCAAAAGCGTAATGTAAAAATGCTGGCCGGTTGTGACTATCAGAAAATTGATGATGCAGGTTTGCATCTGACAGTGAATGGCGAAGAACAGCTGCTGCCAGTAGATACCATTATTATCTGTGCCGGTCAGGAACCGCGTCGGGATCTGGAAGAAGGTCTGAAAGCCCTGGGCAAAAATCCGCACCTGATTGGCGGTGCCGATGTTGCCGCAGAGTTGGATGCCAAGCGTGCCATAGATCAGGGTTTACGTCTGGCAGCTACTCTGTAATAGATACCGACTATCTTGACGAGTACCGCAGGCTAGAGAATTTTTGGTTGCGATAAAATCCATTGGAATCAATTTGATTCGGGGAGCCTTGGGGGCTCCCTTTTCTTTTGAGATTGGAATAGTTCTTAGTTTGTAGAAAAAGCCGTTTAGTGGCTTTCGAAAACCTGTTCCAGCGAGTCTGCATTAAGTACATTGCCAGACCATCTTTCGATTTGTTGAGAAGTGGCATTTGAGAGCTTTTGACTAACCCAGCTTGGAAGTTCACCAAAGCGTTGATTAAGTAGCAGAGTTAGGATATTAGCTTCGCCACGTTTAACTGCATCATTAATCAAACTCGCCTCATCTCTAAGTGCTTTCTCACGCACAAACGCCATATGGCGGGTTTCTTCATCGGCACTGAGTTGCTTAAGCTTTTCCATGGCTTGTTGAACCGGTTCATAGTCAATGTTTGCCATTATGTGCTCCTCCTGCCAGTGTTCAAAGAAAGTGATCAGCGCCTGTAAAGACTCAGAGCATACCTGAAGTCTGTCGGCTTTACGCAGTTCGATAATATTGAGCTGCAGCTCATCACCTAATTTTACCTCAGGTAAGACACTATCGCGCATTTCAAAACACCAGAGTGCCAGATTTTGCTGTTCTGGCTGCTGAAACAGATCAAAATCCAGTGGACGTGAGCTTATAGGGAGGCGGGTTGGTAGTGTTGTCTGCTGTGCAATATCATGCGTTTTCTGATGTTGTTTTTCATTGTTTTTTATATAAAAAAACAAATATTGCGAACTTATATGTCTTGTTACTTTGGCTTGGGTGTGCTGATATACTATTAACTAATTGATGTTGAACGTTTTTGTATTTAGTATCTTGCTAGTTATCAGTGCTTTAGATAGGCGGTTGAAATGACAGGCAATCAGGAAAAAGATCAGGACCTTTTTGTACCATTAGCAGATGTTGTTGCTGGTATTCGTAAAGAGTTACTAAAGGCCCAGGATGGGAAAGACCCTAATCTAGATCTGCAAGTTGGTGATATTGAAATAGAGCTGACTTCAGCCGTAACTAGAGAAAAAGGTGGTAAGTTCTCTTTGAAAGTACCTTTTTGGGATACAGGTATAGAAGCAAATGGCAAACATAATGCTATTTGTACCCAGAAAATAAAAATGACTTTAAAAGCAATGCAGAAAGATCCCGAAACAGGGGTAAGTAAACCTATGGACCTGAACGATGATGAAGCAGGGGATGAAGAAGACTAATCAGGTATAAATATGGATAATCGCTGGGTCGCAAAGCTAAAAATAAAAAAAGAGAATGGAAAATATAGGGTGGGTACGGCATACCCTATTGGGGATAGGTTACTTATTACCGCAAACCATGTATTACCAGAAGATAATGCTATTTTATTAGGCTCCAAGGTTATTTGGAAAAATAATGATGAAAGTGTAGCTATATGTAAAGGTGAAATATTAGAAAAAATATTTTCTGATGTTGCTAAAGATATAGCTATCATTTTATGTAGTAAGTTTCCTGATTATACGCCGGGCTATGCAAAAGTTTTAAGGCGATACCCAATTGCTGATAAACCATGGGATAGTTATGGCTTTCCCCGGTCATCTAGAAAAAGTGATGCAGGACAAAGGCTGGGGGAAACAGAAAAAGGTAAATTTTTTGATCATGACGAACATGACTATATACAAAAGCTTGAAGTAGTTGGAAAATCTAGGTGTGAATTCTGGCGGGGAATGTCAGGTGCTCCAATAATTGATAGAGAGACACAAAAGCTGGCTGCTATTATTATTTCAACGCCTTCTACCTATAAAGATGAAAATGGAAAAGAGCTAGCGGTTAGTGATAGCACGCTTTATTCTGTTTCCATTCCCTATCTAATAGAAAAAATACCTGAGTTTGAACTGCTGATATCATCTGATAGTTGTGAAGATGGCAAACGTTACTACAATCAAATAATAGAAGTCTTTGATAAGCATAATGATACGGTGTTTTTGGAGGTGTTTGATCAGTTTTTTGTTGGTCGAAATGGAGCCTCAGGAGAACATTATTGTAATGAGATAAATCATAACTGGGCTAGTGCATTGGATCAGTTTTTGGATTTTTCTAGTAAGCTGATAAAGAGTCGCTATTCGGGTGTCATAAGCTTTGTTAGCGAAATATTAAAGTGCTCAGTTGCATACCTGTATCACGCTGGGTTAGTAGAGTGCAAACATGAAAGTGAAGCTTGCTCTACCTTGGCTATATTGGAAATTAAATTATCTCATCTTTATGATCTCTTGCCTGAGTTACAGGTGAGAGAAAATGAAAATAACCTGGAAAAAGTGAAAGGTGTTAGAGCGATAACCTGCAGAGAAATTAATGTAGAGGCCGGGTTTATAGATGATGATATTGCTAATGAAATCGTTGCAACAATTGATAAGGCAACCAGCCTGTTACATGAAAAGGTAAATGGCAGTAGATTAAGTTTAGCTGATAGTAGTAACAAAAAAATTGCTGATATGCTTAATAAGCAGATTAAACGTAAGCATAAGAGAAAGACCGGCTTTTATTACCTAGCTCGAAATCTTAGTGATAGAAAATCCCTCATCGATGATAGTGTGAAGCTAAAGCTGGAAGAGAAGCTTCCTGATGTACCTATTGGTGAGTATGACTTAAGTCCGACAGAGGATGAAATGGAGTTGATCAATATCATTATGGACTTTCATGAATTGTTAAATGGAGCTGAACAGTGAAAATTCTCAAAGAGTTTAAACCCGGTCAAGAGATAGAAATCCCCACCTGCGGCTCCTGGCCTAACAGCTCATACCTGTTATGCAAAGACTCCGCCTATGCCTTAGAAATGGCTTTAGCTACAGGCCGCCCATTGTTAGTAAAAGGCGAACCGGGTTTGGGGAAAAGTTATCTAGCCCGTGCAGCTGCTGCCGAGTTGGGTAGAGCTTTTATTGCCGAAGTGATTAACGTAAATACCGAAGGGCAGGATCTATTGTGGCGTATGGATCTGGTTTCTCGTTTAAATGACGCCCAGCTTGGCAGTGATTTCTGTGCAGTTAACGAAGACGAAACTCAGTCTGAAAGCTCAGATCTACAAAAGGAAAGTACAAACCCGAAAGCTGATAAGACTATCGTAAAAAGAGGCGATGCCCTAAACCCCAATAACTATCTCAACCCCGGTGTATTGTGGTGGGCGTTTAACTGGCAACACGCTTCAGTGCAATACGAAAAATGCCGCCACAAGGTCTTTAAGCCCAAAATGGCAGATGAAGAGAAAGCCGATCAAGGCGTGGTACTACTGATCGACGAGATTGATAAAGCTGACCCCTCTCTACCGAATAGCTTGCTGGAAGTATTGGGTAATGGCGGTTTTACCGTACCTCAAACCGGTGACACCATTCATACCGAAGATAAGGCAAAGCAGCCTTTAGTCATTATCACCACCAATGATGAGCGTGAATTGCCTCCAGCCTTCCTGCGCCGCTGTTTGGTTCTGCATCTGAAAATTGATAAAGACAACACCGAAGAGTGGTTAGCCCAGCGGGCTCGTGTTCACTTTGATCAAGATGCTTGTAGCGATGAGGTATTAAGCAAAGCCGCCCAGCAGCTGATTGAAGACCGACAAAAGGCTTTGGCTGTGAAGCCGGGTTTGGCCGAGTATCTTGATCTGTTATCCGCATTGGATGAAATGGTTGATATAAAAGGTGAGCCCGAACGCTCCAATGAGCAGTTGAGTCTGCTACAAAATATCCAGAAATTTGTGCTCAATAAGGCAAACTAATGGCGACCAAATATCAGGCGAAGGGTGCTCAGTGTTATCGCGGAGAACTGGTACGTGCTTTAGCGCGTTCAGGGCAGAATGATCTGCCAGATAATGTGCTTAAGACACTGGGATTTGAGCGTATAGATGCTGTCCCCACTTTGGATGATTTACTATCCCTATTGCCTGAAATGCCTTTCGAGGATAACTCGCCAGATACAGAGGTCACAGATCAAGAGCTGATTGATCAGATAGAAACCGAGAATGAAGAGACAGATTTTAACTGGTCTTTTCTGGCGCTGAATTCTGTAGAAGTGTATGGCGATCTGAAACAAAGTCCTGAGCAGAAAATCAACCATATCATTGGTGAGCAAGGCCTTACCGATGATGATCTTGCCATTGATAGCAGTGCAGAAACGATACCCTTTCAGCCCATATTCAATAAAAGCCGTCAACGGGATTTTATCCGCCGCTTTTTAACTCATAACCTGGGTAAGCGCTTAGATATTAAACGCCTTATCCGCCAGGTTTCTCAATGCCAACCACTGTATTCTCTGCCCTATCAACGTCATCAAGTACCAGCCAGTCGTTTATATGTTTTAGCCGATACCAGTAACCGCTTGATCAACTATCACTATGATATGGCCCTGTTATGTCAGGGTATTATCAAGGTAATGGGCGCAATGGGGTTGGAGATCAGGGAGTTTAAAGATCTACCAGGCGAGAGTTATAACCTTTGGCCGTTAGGTAAAAACGATCACGAAGACGACAGCTACCGGGATAGTTGGCAAAGGCTGGATAGTGATGCCGAAGTGCTGATCCTAAGTGATATGGGGCAATTAACAGACGCCGATAGCCGTACTCGTCGTAGCTGGTTAAGCTTTTTACAGCACCTTAATCAACAGGGTATCGTACCAGTTGCATTAAGCCCAATTCCCCAGAGTTACCAATGCTCGCGTATTAGACAATACGTTAAACAGGTCATCTGGTGTAATCGTGGCCCGCTTGTGGCTAATCCCAGCCTTGTTGCTAAAGACAAGACATTGTCTGATGTACAGCGTGTCTTGTCTGCACTGTCTATTACCACTCATATAGAACCTGAGTTATTGCGTGAAGTGATCCAGTTATTGGATCTTGAATCAGGTATAGAAGCCCTGATCGCAAACCATCCAGAGATTCAATTTGGCTACACGGCATTAGCCATCAAGGCAGATCGAAAAGAATACTATCAGCAGCTTTTTGCCCAAGAAAAACATAACCTTCGCAATGCAGTACTAAACTGCATCGCAAAACATCACCGTAATCAATTTAAAGGTGTATGGGCGGAAGAGCTGATTAACTTGGATGCTATAACAGGTTTGGCTAGCAAGGATTGGCAAGCTGAAATTGATTGGGCAAAGGGGTTTATGCAGCGCCTTGCTCATACCTCTTACTCAGGTCAAAGCAGTAATCTTACAAGCTATGCCCACCGCCACCTTTCCCGGTTATCTACCAGTAGCAAAAAAGAGAATGACTACGCTACAGTGCTCTACGTTGCAGCAGAACAGGAGCGCATTAAGCAAGGTCAGTCAATTCCACCGGAATATAACACTGATATTATCCAGTCGTTAACGGCAGAACAGTCAGGCACTTACCACCTTGAAGTTTGGCTATTGGGCTCTGATGTGTGGTTAAGGAAGAAAGATTACGTTAATGAGGTTGAGAGTGATCTTACTCGGGGCGTCAGGATTGATGAGTTTGACTGTTACAGATCCCGTTTATTTTATAGTGACGATGAGAAAAGGCTTTTTATTGAGTTTGCTTCTCTCGCGGACTACAAGTTACCGGTTACTGAGGGGCATTATGGTCTTCAAAGCTTTTTGCTAGACACTGGTGTAGAAAAAAGGGCCTATAAGCCAATCGAAAAGCCAACTTGGGCTAATCAAATTGGTTTTCTCAATCACAGCTTAAAAGCAGGGTTAACCCTTAATGGGGCTGACTTTACAATGGTGTATGGGGGGGAGATTTCTAAAGTAGATATGCCGCTTCAACCCTCTAAAGAAATCCCTTCAGAATCATTTTCTACAGTTCGAGAGGATGAAGCTCACATAACCCATGGCCTCGGTGTAACCGGTAAGGTTAGTGGAAAATTGACACGTGAATCCTTTTCTATGTGGCGACAAGATCTGGTTTCAGATCAGCTGTTAAATGATACCGTTAGTCTTAACAGCGACCAATACGGCCTTTATGCGGACCTTAATCTCTTTGGCATTACCCAACGCTTCCGTTATATCGAGCCCGGTACTTTTATGATGGGTTCTCCCGCTGAAGAAGCAGAACGAGAAGATAATGAAACCCAACACCAGGTCACTTTAACTCAGGGCTACTGGCTGGCAGATACCTGTACCACACAAGCATTGTGGCAAGCGGTTATGGGCGATAACCCCAGCCATTTTGAAGGTGAACAGAACCCGGTGGATTCAGTCAGTTGGCTCAATTGCTGGCAGTTTATCCAGAAGGTCAAAGCCCAATATCCCGCGCTTAACATCAGCTTACCGACAGAAGCGCAATGGGAATATGCTTGTCGGGCGGGGACCACAACACCTTTTAGTTTTGGTGAGCAGATCCACTCGGAACAGGTGAACTTTGATGGTTCCAGTCCTTATAACCAAGGCGAAAAAAGCCAAGACCGTGGGAAAACAGTACCCGTGAAAAGCTTACCGGAGAATCCTTGGGGGTTGTATGAGATGCACGGTAATCTCTGGGAATGGTGTCAGGATAATGGTCTGCGAAAGTATCAAGCTGGCAGTGCTGTAAGTGATCCAGGCCAACAGGAGTTCGGCTGGTTAAATAAAGATGAAGCAGTATGGCATCCTAGCCGCGGCGGCTCCTGGGCTGTTAACGGCCGTCACTGCCGTTCGGCCTGCCGCTTCGATGACCCGGCAGATCTCTGTCACGGCGTCATCGGCTTTCGTTTGACCCTAGGTCTTGAGTTGCCGAGCTGAAAGCCAGTAAGGACTAATTGAAGAAAAGAATGAGCCAAAGGGGTCTTGGTATAAATAGCTTCTAGATGAGCGGAAGAATTGGGGAAGCAGAGCTAAGAAACTTCATGAATAAGGACTTTTACTATGTCTAGACACCCCAAAGCTCCACCCATATTTCCCGCACCTTGGGCTAAGGAATGGGGGCAGGATCAATACGGGTTATGGATGAGCCTGTGTTACAAAGGCATTGATTACATCTTCCGCTGGATTCCACCGGGCCGTTTTATGATGGGTTCACCTGAAGATGAGAAAGGCCGATTTAACTGGGAAGATCTACATCAAGTCACTTTTACCGAAGGCTTTTGGCTGGGGGATTTCCCGGTTACTCAAGCGTTATATCAGGCCGTGATGGGCGAGAACCCCAGTAAGTTTCAACAAGCAGAAAATAGCACTCTTCTACCGGTTGAAACGGTCAGTTGGCTAGATGCTCAAAAATTTATTGCAACACTGAATCAAGCTCACCCTGCGCTTAATGCTTATCTGCCCATGGAAAGCCAGTGGGAGTATGCTTGCCGGGCGGGTACAGACAGCGCTTTCTGGTTTGGTGATTCGTTGGATTTGTCATGGGTGAACTATGATGGAGAGTGGAATTGGGGAGAGAAAACAGAATGGGATAATCCTGAGCAGGCGCGCAAGCAAACCAATGCCAAGGGGGATTATCCGGTAAACCCCTGGGGGTTATACGATATGCACGGTAATGTCTGGGAGTGGTGCTTAGATCCTTGGCAGGAAAATTTAGGTATAGAGCCTATTCGTGTAACGGTCGGTCAGGATCAACCAGAACTGCAAAATCAGTCGCTGCAATTGGTAGCGCAGGCTCACCAGAGTAGTGAGGAAGAAGAACAAGAGCAGAAAAAACAGCAGAGCTTTGTTGGCCGTGGCGGCTCCTGGTCTTATGACGGCCGTCGCTGCCGTTCGGCCTACCGCAACCGCGACCCGGCTGGTCACCGTAGCGACAGCATCGGCTTTCGTTTGTCCCTGGGTCCTGAGCTACAGTGAGGCGTAGCCGAAAAGGCCGCAAGCCCAGGTTCGGGCCGGTGAGCGTAGCGGAGCAGCGAATAGGCCTGATACCGGGTGCCGCGGCGGAAATTTTTACTGTAACTTACTGGCAACCAATCTATTTAAGCTAATACCAGATTCAGCGGCTTGCATTGCCAATAGGCGGTGGGTTTCCGGTGGAATGCGTACCATAAACTTGCCGCTGTATTGCTTTGTTGAAATCACTTCGGGAATGGTTTCATTATTGGCCTGCATATCTTCAACGCAGTCACTCACTAATTGACGTATGCCTGACAAAGCGGCTTCTGGGCTATCAGCCAGCCAGCTTAAGCTGGGGAACTCTGTACATAGCCCGACATGTTCCTGATCTTCTTCCGACCAGATCACGCGATAGGCATAGTGGTCAACAAAGTTAGCCATGTTTTGTTTCCTCCAGACGTTTAATAGCCAGTAGCACCTGTTTGACCTGATAAGGCTTTGCTTTGCCTTTGGTGTTTTGGATATTTACTCTGGGATCTCCGGGCCAAGGCGTTTTATACACTCTATGACTAGAGCCTGATTGTCTGGCTGGGCCAAAGTAGAGATCACATATTTTGCATAGATCTGAGAAACGCACATCTTGAGGGCTGTTTCTCATCTGCTTAAGAATATCCTTAGGTTTTACATTGCTATTATAGTATCAATATCGATACTGCCTCCATGCTTAAATGCCTTGTGGATTATCTACCCTACAACTCTATCCACTACCTCAACCTCAACCCGATTCCTTCCCTTGGCTTTTGCGCGATACATCGCATCATCAGCGCGTTTAAATAGGGTATGGAAACTATCATCGTTATTCGCCTGAGCAACACCAAAGCTGGCGGTGCAGTGTACCGGGCCTTGATCTGTGTCGATGCTGATTTCCTCGATTTTACTTCTTAGGCGTTCAGCCAGTAATTGAGCTTGTTCCAGGCTGGTATCGGGTAAGACGGCAGCAAACTCTTCGCCGCCTAAACGGCCGTTGATATCACTGGTGCGTAGGGTGTTTTTTAGTGTGCTGCCCAGTTGTTGTAATACCTGATCGCCGACATGGTGGCCGTAGTGGTCGTTGATGTGTTTAAAGTGATCGGCGTCCAGCATAATCACTGACAGCGGATTATTATGGCGTTTAAAGTGGGCAAAGCAGATCTCGGCTTTTTCGGTAAAGTCGCGGCGGTTAGAGACGCCGGTGAGCATATCGACACGGGCCAGTTGCTCTGCTTCGCTTTTCATCCGTTCCAGTTCTTTCAGGTGGCGCAATACCGACCAGTAGCTGTATAGACCAAAAGCAGCCAGTAACAGGATCAGGAACAGGGCTACAAGGATAATACCTGTGCGTTGTCGCCAGTTGGCCTGCCACTCTTGGTGGGCTGCGCCGATGATAATCAGAAAGGGTAGGTCATCAACGTTGCGAAGGATAAACAGGCGTTTCAGGCCATCTACTGGGGAGTCTATATCCAAAAACATATGGCTCTGTCGGGTTTTGAGAAAGGCTTCGGCATGGGGTTGGTGAATTCTGCTGCCGATTTTTTCTGGGACGGCAGGTTTACGCGCTAGCAAGGTTAGGTTGCTATCAAAGATGGTGATATTGCTTTGCTTACCGTAATTCAGCGGTGTCATCAGGTCGGCAAAAAAGCTGGGGTTGATGGCGAGGGCAGCCATGCCTTTAAAGCCGGGCTGGTCAAAATCAAACTTGCGCCCTTGGGTGATATTCAGCTGGCCATTATTGGCGGTATAAGCCTGACTGACGACGGTCTTGCGCTCGGGTTCGGTCATCATGGCTTTGCAGTAATCTCTGTCACTGGCATCAAAGCCATCTTTGGCGTTGGTATGGGTCACCAGGCATTGGCTGTTAAACAGTCCCATTAACATGCCATTGGGCAGAGTGCTGAGCTTATCCCGCAGAAAGGCTTTTCGTTTGGCGTGTTGTTCCGGGTCTTTGGGTGGGTAATGTAGTTCGCTCAGATCCACCTGGCTGATGACATCACGCAGTAAGTAGTCAGAGCTGGTAAAGCCGCCCTTGATCCATTCGGCAATCAGAAAGCTGTCGTTTTCCAGCCGGGTTTTAATCTGCTGATGAGCATCCTGATAGGAGCTGTAGATGTAATAGACAGATAAGCACAGGGCAAAAAGTGCAAATAGCAGAGAAAGTAGCAGGCTTTTTCGATGGGCGTGCGTCATTAGCTTGATCCGTACAGCCTGAGTCCAGGCTTTATCTTGTTCGTCATTGTTGTGTCGGGGTATATCAGATTTTTGGCAAGTAAAATATTAGCCATTGAACTACGATTTTTTAACGCAGACTCTTTGAAAACTCTTCTTGCAGATCAGCCTTTAAATTACTGTCTTTGAAGGTTTAGCCTCTTAAATCAGCAACCCTTTTCATTGATAATAGAAGGTCTTAGATAACAAGACTATAAGCTTGTGTTTCCTGCCCTCTGTTAAGTGGATGTTGATATGCATATCTGGGTTGATGCCGATGCCTGCCCCAAAGTGATTAAAGAGATTTTGTTTCGTGCCTCGCAGCGTCTGTCGTTGCCGTTAACACTGGTGGCGAATCAGTCGGTGGCTGTACCGCCATCTTCCCTGATTAATGCTATTCAGGTGCAGCAGGGTTTTGATGTGGCGGATAACTATATCGTGCAGCAGGTAAAGCCGGGTGACCTGGTGATTACAGCGGATATTCCTCTGGCGGCAGAGGTATTGGAAGAGGGCGGCCATGCTCTGAATCCAAGAGGCGAGCTGTATACGGTAAACAATATCCGTGAGCGTCTGATGATGCGTGATTTTATGTCAGATCTGCGCAGCAGCGGCATTCAGACCGGTGGGCCTGCGGCGTTAAGTCAGCGGGATCGTCAGGAGTTTGGTAATGCCCTGGATCGTTTTCTTGCCAAGCACCTTAAATAGTCGTAAATACCTTAAGCAGACTAAATGACACCATTTATAGAGCATTTGCTGAATAGCCCTGTGCCTGAGCCGATTCAGCGGCTGGAGCAGGGCTTTCAAACCCCACCTTTACAGCTTGTTGAGCATCCGTTGTTAACACAGAAGGATGTGCAATTATGGATAAAGCGTACGGATCTGTTACACCCGGTGATTTCGGGCAATAAGTGGTACAAGCTGAAATACAATCTGGTAGCCGCGTTGCGACAGGGAGCGAAGGGTATTGTCTCCTTTGGTGGGGCTTGGTCCAATCATCTGCATGCTTTGGCGGCAGCCTGTTGTGAGCTGCAACTGCCGGTGACAGCGGTGATCCGTGGTGAGCCGGAGCTGATCGACAAAAGCCAGATGTTGCAGGATGCGGCCCAGTGGGGCATGCAGCTCCATTTTGTCACCCGTGCTGAGTATCGTCAGCGTGAAAATGAGGACTGGTTGCAACAGTTGATGCAGTCTTATCCGGGGTATTTGCTGGTGCCGGAGGGCGGCAGCAGTGCGCTGGCTGAATTGGGTTTGGTGGAGCCGGGGCAGGAGCTTGAACAGCAGTTGCAGGCTGAGCCGGTTGCCATTGATCAGCTGTGGTGTGCCATGGGCACGGGCGGAACCTTTGCCGGGCTGTTAGCGGCGCGTACTCAAAATTACCAGATGCTGGGCATGCCGGTATTGAAGGGCGGTGATTTTCTGCGCCAGGAGGTGGAACAGAAGTTGGCTCAGTCTGTTTACCCTTCTGGTAGCGCCCAGGCGAGCTCTTCAGGTTCAGCGGGTTCAGATAGCCGTGTTCTGGATCACCGTGATTTTACCCTGATCACTGATGGGCATCTTGGTGGTTATGGTAAAGTCAGCCCTGAGCTGGTGCGGTGGATCAATCAGTTTTATCAGGATACCGGTGTGCCGTTAGATCCGATATATACCGGCAAGTTGCTGTATCGCTTTTTTCAGGGGCTTGAACTGCCTGAAGGTGAGATAGGGGCAGTCGCTGCGGGAAGTCGTGTTGTGTTGTTACACTCTGGCGGTTTACAGGGGCGACGGGGCTTTGGTCTGCCCTGGTTTGCAGGTTGATTGGGCGGCAAAGCTGCTTTCATTCGCCAGGTGTTATAAAACTTGATATATCACATAGGCTTACGATTTATCCTCATGGTGTGCTGGGGTATCATGGGCAGCGCGTAATATCGTTATCGGCTTTTAGTGAAACTTTTGGCTTTTGTGACACGTTTAGTGGACTAACCGGCGGCGAACCGGCGATCTAACTGATTAGACAGGATAGAGATATGCAGGATCAGAGTGGTGAAGAAGGGGCACAACCAAAGATTGAACTGGACGTATCAGAGCTGCAATCTGAGCAGATCGGCCAGCAAGGTATTCAGGATGTGGCGGGCACTCTGATGAATGTAGGAACCGGTGATTCTGATTTAAGCGGCTCCGCTTTAAGTCGTTCTACTTTAAATGAACAGGGCTTAGATGAAGTGGATGTCAGCGAAGGTGGTTTAAGTGGTTCGGCGTCAGGAGCTACAGAGCCACTTCAGGTTGAAACCGACCCGGCTGCAGCGACTGACTCTGTGGTTGCTCTCTCTCCAGGTGCCAACTCTACGGGTGAAAATGAGCAAGAGACTGAGGATTCAGCTGAATCTGCTCAGGAGATGGCGCAAGCCGAAGAACCGGAAATTCCGCTGGAGCCTGCGGTGGGCACCTATCAAGATGGTATTCTGGCAGAGAGTACTGCTCACGGTTATTACATCACCTATACCCTGAACTCCGAGGATGATTACCTGCCGTTGATCAAAGATGTGTTGGGCCGGTTCCCGGCAATGATCGATGAGTGTAAGCGAGTGTTTGATGTGCCGTCATTGTCCGGGGTGGTCGCTATTGGTGCCGAGGCGTGGAACCGCTTGTATCCCGAAGCCAAGCCGATTGCATTAAAGCCGTTCCCGGCGATGAAGCAGGATACCCGCAGTGCGCCGGAAACGCCTTGTGATCTCTTTTTCCAGATTCGTTGTGAGCGTCAGGATATTAACTTTGTTGTGGCTCGTCGTGTGGATGCCCTGCTGGGGGAGTTGGCGATTTTGCAGGAGTCGATCCCTACCTTCCGTTATCTGGATAACCGCGATCTGACCGGCTTTGTCGATGGTACGGAAAACCCAGAGGGTGAACATCGGGAAAAAGTGGCGATTGTGGGTCAGGAAGACAGAAACTTTGTCGGTGGTAGCTATGTGCATATCCAGCGTTATGTGCATAATCTGGCGGTTTGGAACAATCTGGAAGTCACTGAACAGGAACAGGTGATCGGCCGCAGTAAAACCGATAATGTGGAGTTTACCGGCGTCAACAAGCCGATGTGTTCCCATATCAAACGTTCCGGTATTAAAGATGAAGGCGGGGATGCGGTGGAAATTCTGCGCCAGAGTATGCCTTATGGTGACCTGAAGGAGCAGGGATTGTATTTTGTTTCCTATTGCCGCTTTGCCGATAACTTCACCCGTATGCTGGCGAGTATGATTTACAGTGATGCCGAGGGTAGTTTCGATCACCTGATGAAGTATACCCAGGCGGTAACGGGGGCTGCGTTATTTGCCCCTTCACGGGAATTTTTGACGCAGTATGTAGGGGCAGCAGCAGAAGCTGAGCGTCTGCGTGCCCAGCGTATCGAAGAAGAAGCGGCTCGCCTGGCAGCGGAAGAAGAGGAACGTAATTCAACCCGTTCCGAGCTGAAATATACGCCGCTGAGTGATGAGATGATTGAGGTTAATCCTGAGATTGATGAACCTAAGCCGGATACACCAGTGGATACAACCCCGGAGCAGGTACGCATGGATGATCAGCCACCGGCTACCAGCAGTAATAAACGCTATTCTGCCAGCTTCTATCAGGCGATGATCGAAGATGATGAGCAAGAGAAGCAGGCCAGTGAAGAGCAGGTAAAAGAAAGCCTGAAGAGCCTGAAAGGCCTGCCGTGGTCACTGAATGATGCGGCGAAGAAAAATAGAGATCAGGATGATGATTGATTCCAAACACACACTCTTAGAAACACTGTGCCGATAAAAGATATGTTTACCATTAACTCTACAGACAAGCGCCTGGCCGATGCGCTGCAGGAAAAGATCGATCTGAAGACCAAACCCGTTGGGGCTTTGGGGCAGCTGGAGCGTATCGCAAAACAGGCCGGGTTGATTCAGCAGAGTCTGACTCCAAGCCTGAATAAACCTCATATACTGGTGTTTGCTGGTGATCACGGTATCGCTAAAGAGGGGGTGAGCCCTTATCCTCAGGAAGTGACGCAGCAGATGGTGCTGAACTTTCTGCACGGAGGGGCTGCTATCAATGTGTTTTGTCAGCAGCATAAGATCGAGCTGAAAGTCGTAAACGCCGGTGTAGCCGGTGGACTGCCCGAACACCCATTGCTGATTGATGCCTCTATGGGAGCAGGGACAAAGAGCTTTCTGCAGCAGCCTGCGATGACCTTACATCAGGCTGAAGAGGCGATGCAAAGGGGGGCTGAGCAGGTAAAATATGCTGCTGAGTCCGGTTGTAATGTGATCGGTTTCGGTGAAATGGGCATTGGCAATACCTCATCAGCGGCGCTGCTAATGCACAAAATGACGGGAATTGCTCTTGCAGAGTGTGTGGGGCGCGGAACAGGACTTGATGAACAGGGTTTGTTGCGTAAACTTGCGATACTGCAAAAGGCTGCAAATCAGCATGAGCAGAGTCATAATCCGTTGCAGACGCTGGCTACCTTTGGTGGTTTTGAGGTCGCGATGATCTGCGGTGCCGTGTTAAAGGCGGCAGAATTGAACATGATAGTACTGGTGGACGGGTTTATCGCCAGCAGTGCCCTGCTAATTGCGCATAGTCTTTACCCGGAAATACTGGATTATTGTGTGGCCTGCCATCAATCCGATGAGCAGGGCCACCGCAAATTGCTGGATTATTTAGGATTGGAGCCTCTGCTGAAGCTGAATATGCGCTTGGGCGAGGGCAGTGGTGTCGCTGTGGCCTATCCTTTGCTTTGCTCTGCGCTGGCTTTTTTGAATGAGATGGCTTCCTTTGAAGAGGCTGCGGTCAGCCAGCGTAGTGAGTGATCGTTGATAATTGGCTAACTGAAGATGGCCGTTATTGGTTAACAGAGTCTTTATAAAACCTGGGTGTTATCAAATTTAAGGCTTTATTGAAAACACTTTGGTTTTAAAAAATAGTCATTATTTGACAGATAAATGGTCCCTTGCGGGGCTGATAACTGGAGACCCTATAGAGCGTGAACATGATACAAACGTTAAAACAACAGCTGTGTACGGTGGGGCGCATTGTGCGTGGCCAGTACGAACTCAGCATTAAGCGCCCTTTAATGGCTAAGGCGTGCGCTTATAAGGCCAAGTGGGATCATACTTTTGATGCCGAGCGTATCCAGGACCCTGATAATCTGAGCTTCTGGCATCAGCAGTTCTGGTATCTGCTGGGAGCTTTGGTGATCTTTTCCCGTATTCCAGTCGGTGTAAATGTGCCTCAGTGGGCACTGCAGCCAAATCGTGCCGCGCGCTTCCTACCGGTTGTCGGTCTGATTCTGGGTGTGATTGCCGCACTGAGCTTCTGTCTGTTCTATGCGATCTGGGATGGTAGCTGGATGGCTATTGTGCTGACGACCATTGTGGGCGTATTCCTGACCGGTGCTTTCCACGAAGACGGTTTTGCGGATACCTGTGATGGCTTTGGTGCCAGCTGCTCTAAAGAGCGTATCCTGAGTGTGATGAAGGATTCCCGTCTGGGTTCTTACGGCGTGATCGGTCTGGCACTGCTGCTGACTGTGAAACTGAGCGCACTGTTCCTGTTTACGCCAGAGCAGATCCCTATGGTGCTGATTCTGGGTTACGTGCTGAGTCGCAGCTTCTCTGCCAGCTTTATCCATTCCATGGACTATGTGCGTAATGATGAAGACAGCAAATTTGAGGGTCAGTCTTCCGGTATGTACAACTCAGAGCTGGTATTTGTCTGGCTGATGGGTGGCTTGTCCGTATTAGCGATCATTCTGGGCTTTGGTTATGCCGAGCGTGTTATGCCGCCGATTCTGATGATGCTGTTGCCGCTGTGGGCGCTGAAAACCTGGCTGACCTGGTACTGGAATAAGCGCATTGGCGGTTATACCGGTGATTGTCTGGGTGGTGCTCAGCAGCTGGCTGAGGCGATGACTTATCTGGCGCTGTCTGCCTATAGTCTGAATGTTTAAGAGATGACCGCTTGAGCGATGAGCGTTTTAATGTCTGATCACAGGAGCAGCGCGTGATCTGTTCTGCAGACTATCTGTTGATACGTCATCTCAAACCGCAGGCCGAATCAGGGATCTGTTACGGAAGGCTAGACCTTCCTGCTGCAGAGGTTCCTGATTCGGCCTGTGCCGTTTTAGCCGCTGATTTTTTTGCAACCAATCCCCAGGCGCTACTGTTCTCCAGCCCATTACAGCGGGCAGCACAGCTGGCCCAGGTGATGGCGGGTGCGGTCTTAACCGATCCGACCTTTGATGCCGCCTGGCAGGAGATCGATTTTGGTCGCTGGGAAGGTCTGAAGTGGTCCAGTATTCCAAAAACGGATATAGATGCCTGGCAGCAGAATCTATCTGGTTTTGATGCTCATGGTGGCGAGTCGGCTTTACAGCTTCAGCAGCGGGTATTGAAAGCCTGGCAGGCTTGGCTACAACAGCGTCAGGGTGGCATTCTGATCAGCCATCTGGGGGTTATCCGTATGCTTATGGGGCAGGTGTTAGAGATGCCCTTATCATCACAACTGCGCTTGCAGCTGGACTACCAGCATCTGATCTGGCTGAGACGCACCTGGCAGTGTCAATGTGACAAAGGTGGTTGTTCATCGCACTGTAAGCCATTGCCTCAGAGCGAAGTGTGGCAGGTTAAGGGCTTAAACTGGCCTATTGAAATGGCGATCCCATTTTTTAAATAGCGGGTATCTTGCCTTTTAAGGAGTGAAAAGGTCATATTCTCACAGCGGACAGGATGTCGAGTGCTATCTTATAGTTTAACTGTCTTTTCTCTTTTGATGTTTCTCTCCTTCATAGATATTATTTTGGGCTTATTTTCCCCTTTAAAGATGTATTTTTATTGATTTTTTTGGTGGAGATAGCGCAAACTGGGTAGCAGAAAGGCGTTCAGCTGCTAGATTTACGTTATGGTGTACCGGATTTAAGGAGCGTATATGCCCCGGGTGTTACTGATCGAAGATGATACATTTATTGCGAAGATGATCTCACATGTCCTCACAGATGTAGGGTATCAGGTTGATCACACTGCAGATGGTGAGCAGGGTTGGGCCGCGTTGATCCAGAGTGAAGGGACTTATGATCTCGTGGTTCTGGATCGTCAGCTTCCCGGTATGGATGGCATGATGTTACTGAAAATGCTCAAGTCTGACCCGAAGTACAGCACCATCCCGGTGATTATGGAAACGGGCCTGACCGATCGTGATGATATCAAAGAAGGTTTGAGTGCCGGAGCGCACTATTATCTGACAAAACCTCTGGACAAGACGCTGCTGCTGACGGTGGTTGAGGCAGCTGTGCAGCAGTATCAGCAACTGAGCACAGTCAAGGCGGATTCTGACGACTTGGCATTGATCTTCTCCGCTGTCGAGCAATTGAGTATACGTTTTCAGACTCATGATCAGGCCATTAAGCTGGCAAAAGCATTATCCCGCTTATATCCCGACCCTAATCGGGTCGCTTTAGGTCTGCATGAACTGATGATCAACGCCATTGAGCATGGCAATCTAGGCATCAGTTATGATGAGAAAAAAGCCTATTTACTGGAAGGTACTTTGGCCGAAGAGATTGAGAAGCGGCAGACCTCTTCAGAATGGGGCGGGCGGGAAGCCAGAATTTTGGTATCCCGGCAGGCGGACCGGATTACATTTAAGCTGGAAGATCAGGGAAGTGGCTTTGACTGGGAGCCTTACCTGGAGCTGCAGGCAGAGAGGGCATTTGATCCTAATGGCAGGGGGATTGCGATGGCCCGCATGAGCAGCTTTGATACTCTGGAGTACAGAGGTAAAGGCAATATCGTTGAAACAGTTGTACTAAAGGTGCAGGACTGAGCCATGTTGCGCCATGTGAGAAAGAGTGTTCGGTCCAGTATCCTTGGCGTATTAATGGCGATACTGGCTCTGTTTGCTGTGACCTATTTGATCCTGGCAGATACCCGTGTTCAGTATGAGCAACAACTTCTGCAGCGCTTCACTACGATTTTAGACAGTACAGAGCAAGCGTTGCGTATATGGGCCGAGAACCATATTACTCATGCGAGCACCTTGGCAGAAGATGAGGAGTTGCAAAGCTATACCAAAATTTTGCTACAGGATGTAGACAAGGGCCGTGAGCAGCTGCTGATCGATAATCGCTACATTGGTGTAAGGGGGTATTTTCAAACCTTACTGAATAAAGAGATCTTTGAAGGCTTCTTTATTATCAACCAGGACTATCTGTCACTGGCTTCCTCCCGGGACATCAACACGGGCACGCTTAATCTGTTATCGCAGCAGTCTGAACATTTGCAACCGGTATGGCAGGGGGTTCCTATGATCTCCAGAGTGCAGCTGTCGGATGTTGATCTGGGGGTCGATAAAGCTTCTGGATTAGACAAAAAGTACACCATGTTTGTTGTCGTGCCTATTTTTACCGAGGGGCAGGTGTCTGCAGCATTGATGCTACGACTGAACCCCTACAAGACCTTCTTCCCATTATTACAGCGTGAACGCTCCGGAGAATCAGGTGTCACTTACGCCTTTGATAATCAAGGCAATTTACTATCACCTATTGATAAAGAGTGGCTGACCCGTGGGCATACAAGCGAGTTCATGGATCAGGGACGGCTGAATAAAAATATTTCAACACAGCTAAATCAGTTACAGTCTGGTGTAACCTCTAACCTGTTGGGCTATATCGGTGTGCATAATGAACTTGCTGTTGGTGCATGGCGTTGGTTGCCGGATATGGATGTAGCCATTACGACAGAGCAGCCCCGGGAAGAAGCTTTTGGCCTCTTATATCATACAAACCGCCTTATCTTCCTGGCGGCATGTTTCTCTGCCTTTCTGATGTTACTCACCAGTGTCATATTCTTTCGTAGCCGGCGGTTGGCTGATGCTGAGGCATTTCTGAGTCATACCATATCCGAAGTCTCTTCTGAAGGTATTATCGTGGTTGATCGTAAGGGGGTGGTAGTTCGAGCCAATCAAGCAGTGTCATCTATGTTAAATACGCCTCTAAAGTCTTTATATGGTCAGGCTTTTTTACCCTTTTTCCCTGAATGGGATGATATGGATTATACCGATTGGCTCAGAGTTAAAAGTAAGCTCAAGCAAGCTCAGGAGACTCAATTACTATCGACCAATCAGCAAAAGCTGGGTGTGCAGGTGATGGTCAGGGATGTTGAGGGGGCAAATTCTGAATATTACGTGGTGTATATCCGTGATATTTCGGCTTACAAGCGGATGAATGAAGATCTGAAATCGTTTTCGTTTCGCCTTCAGTTAGAAAAAGATAAAGCCGAGCAAGCCGCAGAAACTTTAAAAGTGACCCGGGACGCTTTGGAAAACTCCGATATTGCAGAGCTATGGATTGAATGTCGTTCAGGACGGATCTTACACAGTAATAATGTGGCGCTGAATCGCCTGGAGTATGATGAGCAGACGCTGAAAAGCTTAACATTACTCAGTATAGATTTTTATCACACTGAAGAGAGTTTTAAAGATCAAGTGGCTCAGGTGCGTGAAAATGGTTTTTTACGTACCGAAAGTGTGCATCAATCAAAAAATGGTCACTTGATCCCGGTTGAACTCATCATGATGTATCAGGTGCTATCGGGGCAAGAGCTATTGGTCGCTTTTGTACTGGATATTACCGAGCGCAAGGCGGCAGAAAACCGCTTGAAAAAAGCGACCACTGAAGCAGAAGCGGCAAACCGGGCTAAGTCTGCCTTCCTGGCAACCATGAGTCATGAGATACGAACACCGCTCAACGGCATTGTTGCTTCGGTCGATATGTTGCGCTTTAAAGGGATTACCAAAGAACAACTGGAGCTGACCGAGCAGGCGTATGCATCAGCGATTAGTTTGATGCAGATTATCAATGATGTACTGGATTTCTCACGCATTGAGGCGGACAGTCTTGAGTTGAACGAGCACACGTTATCAATGCATCAGCTGGTGCGTGAAGTTCAGATGGTAACCGGGCCTATAGCGCAAAAAAGAAGCTGTCACCTACTGTTTCTGGATGAGATTGAAGCCTCCTATCTGCAGGGTGATAGTGTCAGAATCAAACAGGTCATTATCAATCTGGTCAGTAATGCGGTGAAGTTTAGTTCGGAGCAGCAGGGCAGGAAAGGACAGGTATGCGTACGCCTGAATTATGATACAACACGCCAGATGTTGAATTTTAGTGTGACTGATAATGGTATTGGGATGTCAGATGAGGTGATATCCCGCTTATTCCGCCCTTTTTCTCAGGCAGATGGCGATATTACCCGTCGTTTTGGTGGTTCTGGCTTGGGGTTGGCGATCACACAACGCCTTATTCAGATGATGCAGGGAAGCATTACGGTTGACAGCGAAGAAGGTGTGGGCAGTACTTTTTCGGTCCGTATTCCTTTATGTCAAACAGAACCTTCAGAAGCACCTGGCAGTGCAGGGTTAATCCATAGTTTTCAGAACGAGATTGATTCTCTAAGTACAGTAACTCTGCTCTGTTACCTGAATGATGACTTTTCCCGCGAGGCTTTACAGCTGTATTTTCAAACCAGTTATCCCCATGGTCGCTGGCAAGACATACCAAGTGAAGAAGCGCTTAGCCAGGCTCTTCAGCAGTGCGATAAGTGTAACTGTATCGTGCTTACCGATGAAGTTTATTACTCCCGTGTGGCTGATCTGACTTCCCGACAAAATATCAGT
This sequence comes from Oceanospirillum beijerinckii DSM 7166, assembly GCF_000422425.1. Taxonomy (GTDB): domain Bacteria; phylum Pseudomonadota; class Gammaproteobacteria; order Pseudomonadales; family Halomonadaceae; genus Oceanospirillum; species Oceanospirillum beijerinckii. Next base: position 39,035 of record NZ_KE383833.1, on the reverse strand, counting down.
GTTATCAAGTCAGGCTTTTTCTCAGACACCGAGGAGCTATTTTTGCCACTGCGACATGTTCACTTGAATCTTTATTATCTTAATGGTGAGAGTCTATCCAGAGAGATTCAGTATTGTTGTTTCCCTGAACAATTTAATGATGCTATCTCTACGGGCTCTGGATGCATAGAGCATTTGAATCTGGAGAGTGATCGGGTCGGTCTGGTGCTTCTGGTGGATGATAATGGGATGAATCGAAAAGTGATAGGCCAGCAGCTGGCTATGTTGGGATTGAGCTATGAGGTTGCTGAAGATGGGCAGCAGGCGCTTGATCGCTGGCTACAGTATGATTTTGGCCTGTTACTGACCGATTGCCATATGCCAGTCATGGATGGCTATACTCTGGCCAAAAAGATACGGCAGTACCCGCAATACCAGCACATTCCTATTATTGCTTTGACAGCTGATGCGATGAAAGGTGTCCGTGATCAGTGCCTTGCAGCAGGTATGAATGACTGTCTGTCCAAGCCGCTGGAACTGGAAACGCTGGCGGTAACTATTCAGAGAAATCTACCTGAATTATCTAAAGTGGCCTGTTCAGATAGAGCTGATGCTCTATTCTTAAAGGATGACCTGTCTCAGGCGTTGATAGCCTCTGTGGCTGAAACTATTGCACCAGAAGGCCCGATGTCTGTGAATGAATATACGGTTGGTGAAAACGATTCAACAGACGGTGTGCAGGAAATCAGTGGACAGGAAACCCTATGCGAGGAAGAAAAGCGTGCTTCTCCGGCACTGCTTGATTTTTCTGTCTTGCCGAAGTTGATCTCAAGTGATGATGTAGCCGTATTACAGGAGTTCTATCAGGAATTTCTGGACAGCTCTGAGGAGGTTGTGCTCCGGCTAAAACAGGGTATGGATAATGGTGATATCTCGTTGATTGGCAGTGCTACTCACCAGTTAAAGTCGTCTGCAGGTATGGTCGGTGCCTTGGAGTTAAGTGATAAAGCGACAGCTATTAATACGGCTGTTAAGCAGAATATATCCGATAACGTGGTGAGGGACTCTTCAGAGCTGATTCAGGTCTATGAACGATCCGCTGCATTAATCAGGGATTATATTTTACAAACCTCTGACTAGGTGAAAGCTATGACAGTGATGAAAAATGTTGTCATCGTAGATGATGATCACTTTGTACTAAGAGCAACCTCTTTCCAGGTGAAGAGCATCGGCTGTCATAACGTTCAGACATTTGATAATGCCCATGATGCATTGCAACTGCTAGCTCAACCGGGGCACGGTATTGATGCGGTGATTCTGGATCTGAATATGCCGGATATCACGGGGGTCGATATGATCCGATATCTGGCAGATCAGCAGTTTCCAGGGCATATTATTCTGTTTAGCGGTGAGGACCTGTATACCCTGGAAGCGGTAGAAAAGCTGGCTCAGGCACGAGGGCTGGCGGTCGCGGCCCGGATCAGTAAGCCAGTGAATAGTCAGCAGCTTAAACAGGTCTTAATGAATGTACGACCTCCAGTGGAGGTAAAAGCCGATGAGCCAGCGGCCACTCGGAATATCTCCAGACAGCGTTTGCAGCAGGCTATCCAAAAGGGAGAGCTGGAGCCTTGGGTACAGCCAAAAATTCATCTGAAGAGTCAGGAGGCTTTTGGCGTTGAAATATTGGCTCGCTGGAGTGCTCCGGATCTGGGCAATGTATTTCCTGATGAGTTTATTCCCCTACTTGAGCATCATGATTTGATTGATGAGATGACGTTGTCACTGACGCAACAGGTTATTACTTTTTTTCAGCGGTATCGGCATCAGCTTGACAATGTTCATATCGCAATCAATCTATCGATGAAAAGTCTGCAGAAGAGTAGCTTTTTTATCGCTTTGGAAAATGTTCTTAAACAGCATAACGAAAGCTATAGCCGCTTTACGTTTGAGGTGACTGAAAGTTGCCTGAACAGGGATATGGCTGAAGTACTGGATATTCTCAGCAGTTTAAGGCTGAAGCGTATCTCCCTGTCCATTGATGATTTCGGAACAGGCTACTCCAATCTGACGCAGTTGAAAGATCTGCCTTTTGATGAATTAAAGCTGGATAAAAGTTTTGTAAGCTCTGTATGGGATAACTCCAAGTCCCAGATCATTCTGAATAACAGCATCAGTTTGGCGAAACAGCTCAATATGACGGTGGTGGCTGAAGGGATTGAGACACGCCAGGAGATGGAGTTGGTCAGCGATATGGGGGTGGACTATGTACAAGGTTATTATTTTGCCCGCCCCATGCCAATGGCTCGCTTACCTGTATGGTTGGAGGAGTGGTCAGAGCTGCGCCATCAGCTTTTTGGGAGACTATCTTATCAATTGCCAGGTATTCCGGAAGGGGAAGCTGGTCGCCTTGAGGTACTCAGAAGTCTGAACATTCTCGATACAGAGAGGGAAGAAGTCTTTGATCGTATTACCCGGATTGCAAAAAAAGCGTTTGATGTGCCTGTGGTGTTGATCAGTCTGGTTGATGCCGGTCGGCAGTGGTTTAAATCCCGGGTAGGTTTGGATGCCAGGCAAACGAGTCGTGATATCTCATTTTGTGGTCATGCCATTATGACTCATGAAATTTTTCTGGTGGAGGATACCCGGGCTGATTCGCGGTTCTGCTCAAACCCCCTCGTAACAGGAGAGCCGGGGATACGCTTTTATGCAGGCTACCCGTTGTCGGTGCGAGGGGTGAATGTAGGCACTCTGTGTTGTATCGACTTCAAGCCCAGAGCTTTTGCGGAACAGGATAAACAACTCATTGGTGATCTCGCTGCTTTGGTTGTGCGGGAGATGGAGCTAAGACTACAAGTTCTTTCTGGTCATACTAAACATTAAAGAGCGAGGGTACGTACTATGTTTACGGCCTACCAGAGACAGTTATCTTTTCTGCTGATGATTTTTATCCTATCAGGCTTGGCATTTTTTACCTCTGCACTTGAGTGGCAGGGCAATAAAACACTCCATACCCTAATGGAAGTGATAGCCACCCTGGTTGCGGCATTTGTGGGTATACTCTGTTTTTTGCATTACTTTGCCCATGAATCCAATAAGCTGTTTTTTATTATTGGTATAGGTTTTATGGGAACCGCCGCATTGGACTTTTACCATGCGTTGGTTACCTCTGAGTTCTTTGATCTGTTGTTCCCCAGTCCACCGCCCTCTCTAATTCCCTGGAGCTGGGTGGCATCACGATTTTTCTTAGGGGTTTCTTTTCTGGTTGCGGCATTTGCGATATTGCCCCGTTATGAACATAGAATCAGCAATAATAAAATTATTCTGTTCAGCAGCTCGTTTGCTATTTTATCTTTCCTGTTTTTTGCCTTTTACCCCCTGCCCCGAGCCTATTATCCAGAGCTTATTATCAGTCGCCCTGAGGAACTTATTCCTGCGCTTATGATGGCGATTGCCGGCGGTATGTTTTACATGCGGGGGGGATGGAAAGAGGATGATTTTGAATATTGGTTGCTACTGACCATTATTGTCAGCTTAACCTGCCAATTAATGTTTATGCCTTTCTCTACTCAGTTATTTGATAACCCTTTCAATATGGCTCATATGCTAAAAGCTTTTGCTTATATGCTGATGAGTGTAGGGCTATTTCTAAGTATTTACCGCTTGTTTGTCAGTGAAAGGCGCCTTAGGCAAAGATTGGAACGTAGCTTGGATAAAACGACCGCCGCGACTCAGGCTAAGTCTGGTTTCCTGGCTGCAATGAGTCATGAAATTCGTACGCCACTGAATGGTATTGTCGCAACAATAGACTTGCTGCGGCGGGACCTTCAGCAAAGTGAGCATCGAGATTTACTGGAGACTGCAGACAGCTCGGCCAGGATGCTACAGGTCATTATCGATGATGTACTGGACTTTTCGAAGATTGAGTCCGGTAAATTGGAGCTGGATAAGACGGATATCTCTCTGGAAGAAACGATTTTTCAGGTCGTGGATAATCTGTCTGGACAGGCGGATAAAATGCGGGTGCGTTTAAGAGTCAATTGCCCGCCTGCCCTGCCTGTAGTATCTGCTGATGGCGTACGCATTAAGCAGATTTTGTACAACCTGATGGGGAATGCGATTAAGTTCTCCCAGAATCTGCCTGACCGGCAAGGGGCCGTTGTACTGGATATAGAGATGAAGGCCCGGGATGAAAGCGGTGGCGTATTAACGTTTGTGGTTAGAGACAATGGAATTGGTATTTCTGACAAGCTTAAAGCCCGCTTATTTCAGCCGTTTGAACAAGGAGATGATCAGATCTCACAGCGATTTGGTGGTACAGGGTTAGGTTTGCTACTGACTAAATGCTTGGTAGATATGATGTCCGGAGAGCTGGATGTATTAAGTTTTCCTGGTGAAGGTTCTTCATTTTCGGTGTCATTACCCCTTGAATATGGGGCTCAGGGCGAGAGTCAGAAGGAGGCCGATCTGTCTGATGTTTTTGTCATTATCTGCGCTGGAGAGGGGTTGCTGACTGAATCTCTTGTACGTTACTTAAAATATGGCAATGTGCCTTTTTTTGTTCTCCACTCTGCTGATGCTACGCTGGCATTACAAGCCGCAGGTCAGCGTCACAGCTCTCGTTTGATTATTCTGAACTGTTATGCCGACTTTTCCGTGACACCTGAAAGGCTCGAATGTTGTCTGCCGACCACATTGACAGGCAGTAATATTCATTTTGTAACCTTTTCAGCAGAATTTTCTGCCCAGGATGAACATTATCTTGAGATTCAGCGTGATGGCCGGGTCATTATGCATCCGTCCACTCTTTCGTATCATCGTTTAATGACGACCTTAAATGACCTGGCCTGCAAAACGCTAAAAGAGCCCGTTACTTTTTCTATGGCCGACAGGCCGGAGCTGTCTGTGACGATTGAGCAGGCAGTTGCTCACCGTCGGATGGCTTTATTGGTTGATGATAACTCAACGAATCAGAAGGTGATCAGTCAACAACTATTGAGACTGGGTTTTCTGACCGATTTGGCCCAGGATGGCAAACAGGGACTGGATATGTGGCGGCGTAATCAGTACAACTTGATATTGACCGACTGCCATATGCCTGAAATGGATGGCTATGAACTTTCCCGCTGTATTCGCAAGGAAGAGCTTGAGCAAGGGCAGAGAAGAGTTGCCATTATTGCGATTACAGCAGATGCACTAAAAGGCACCAAAGAAAAATGCCATGCAGCGGGTATGGATGCTTATCTGGCCAAGCCTTTCTCACTGAAAGAGCTCAGTCAGTGCCTGGAACCCTTTTTACTTGAATGGGAGGCGCATACGGACCAAGACGGGCTAGCGCTGGAAACTGATGTTGTGGTCGGCTGGGATAAACGGGTTTTGATCTCTATGATAGGTTCAGATGATCCTTCCGTGCTAAGTCAATTTTATCGTGAGTTTATCGCCAGTAGCCGATCTATTATTGAACACCTTTATCAGCATACTCAGGATAGTAGCCAGAGCGAAGGCTTGTCGGCACGTATGCAGAAACTGCACACCGCATCCGATATGGTAGGCGCGATTCATCTGAAGGCTTATTGTGCCAAAGTGATTGAGCTGCTGGCTAAAGGTACCAACATCCAAGAGCTGGTTGCAGGGTTGAATGCCTGTATTCACTCTCATCATAGCCTTGTGCATTCTATTGAGGAGTATTGTCATGAGCTGGATCAGCTTTCCCGCAATAAATCACGCTAGCGAAGAGGGCTTATCATAAGCTTTACAGGTTTCTCTGTTGCCAGAGCACTGATATTGACCGTTAAGCCTGATATATTGACGGGCTAACAGTCAGTATCAAAGTGAATACTATCGTGCATGAGAAAGAAGGTGTCATTAAGTATCGGCTGGATTTTACTTCAGCTGGAGCTGTGGACGAGAGCGCTTTAACGGCCTTGCAGCAGTGGCGGTTAACACTGTATCAGTTGGGCCTGATAGGCCAGGACCCAGAACGTTACGGTGGTTTGGGTTATGGTAATATCAGTCAGGCTGTGTCCTCAACTTCAACCCGTCAATCGATAGATGACCTGCCAGAGCGGTCTTGGTCTGAGGTGGATAGCATTTCTGCCGATGCCGTTCAGACTGCACGAGGCTTTATTATCAGTGGAACTCAGACGGGTGAGTTGTCGGAGTTAACACCGGAACACTATGCGCTGGTTAAACTGTGTGACCCTATCGAAAATCATATTATTGCTCAGGGACCGATCAAACCTTCCTCCGAGGCGCTGACCCATGGTGCCATCTATGCTCTATCGCCAGAAATTCAAGCGGTAATTCATGTTCATAGCCCGGAAATTTGGTCGTTACGGGACAGATTATTAATGCCTGTAACGCCGATGGATATTCCGTATGGCACACCCGGGATGGCTCAGGCGGTGCAGCAGCTATGGCAGAGTGGTCAACTGAAATCAGCTCCTGTACTGGCAATGGGGGGGCATGAAGATGGCATTATCAGCTTTGGTCGCAATATGGCTGAAGCGGGTATGGCGATGCTGAATGTCTTTCAGTGGGCCAGAGCGCTGCAACTGGCAGATGATGCTGAAGCAGGTAAGGTCGAGCTGTCCCACGGTTTTTAATGGTTTCGGTATAACCTTCTGTGAGGGGAAAAATAGTTGTCGGGGAATGAATGGTTGTGAGGGGAAACTAGTGGAGCTATGGATCGGTCTGACCGTAATGGCAGCCTTGATGCAATCGATCAGAACTGCAGGGCAGAAGCAATTGGCTCATGGTTTGTCCTCTGCTGGCGCTGCGGTAGTGCGCTATCTGTATGGTTTACCATTTGTTGCCCTGTATCTATTCTGGTTGGTGTATTGGCAATCCGGTGCACCAGGTGTGTTACCTGAAGGCAATACGCGTTTTTATCTGTTTGCATTGTTGGCGAGTATTGCTCAGTTGATCGCCACGGCTTTAATGGTATGGCTGTTTCGTTTTCGTAACTTTGCTATCGGCAGCATGTACGTTAAAACCGAAGCGCTGATGGCGGCATTATTGGGTGTCGTATTGTTTTCTGAAACCCTGTCTATAATCGGCTGGTTCAGTATTTTATTGGGTGCCTTGGGAATTGTATTGATCAGTAGTCGGGCAGGCTTGGTTGCTGCAGATAGCCATACTCAATCGATAGGGCAAAAACTGAGTCAGCTGCTGTTTAACCCTGCTGCCGGTGTTGGTTTGTTGGCTGGTGGTTTATTTGCGCTGACTTCGCTGTTTCTACGCCAGGCCAGTCTAACCCTGGAATCTGACTTTCAGCTCAGTGCCGCTTTTACCCTGGCGGTTATGGTGCTGATGCAAACTTTGACTGGTGTCGTATATCTGGCATTGCGTTCTGATCAGGATTGGCGTGCTATGGCACTTCAGCATCGCACCTGTTTTTTTGTTGGTCTGACCAGTGTTTTAGGTTCTGTCGGTTGGTTTACCGCAATGACTTTACAGCCAGTGGCTTATGTAAAAGCGGTGGGCCAGATTGAGTTTATCTTTACCCTGGCTATCGCCGTACTCTTCTTCCGTGAACGTTTAACGGCAAGAGAGATTCTAGGCATGTTGGTGATCATTGCTGGTGTTCTATTACTGCTGCTGGCAGGGCATTAGACAGAGAGTAAACCACTGACTCGATCGGAGTCAGTGGTCTAATACAGATCCAGGTAAGCTGTTGTCGGTTGGAAAAGCCGTAGGCGCCTTCCGACAATAGCTGAGTATCAGTGTCGGATGGCGCTTTGCTTATCCAACCTGCTCGATATCAAGAAACTTATCGGGAATGGTATAAGAGCGTTATCCTGTGTTGTGGTAAGGACCGTTTAGTTACAACAGCCCGCCTCAGCTTTAGGCGCTAATTGCTGTTTGGCATAACGGATAATCATCAGGGCTAACAGCGCTGCACTCAGGTACATCAACCATTCTGGCAACAGGTGCTGACTTGCCGCCAGCTGTGCCTGAATATCAATCTCCAGTGCTCCCACCAACCCGTTGGTAATAAAACCTGCAATAAAGGCAACACCTAATACCCCCGCCAGATAGGAGATGACTGCGTTTCTGCCTAGCTCTCGGTTAACTACTCCGATTGTCGCCATATTGGTGGCCGGTCCTGCCAGCAGGAAAACCAGTACCGCACCGGGGGATATACCTGCCATAAGCAAGCTAGCTGCAATGGGTGTTGAAGCCGTGGCACAGATATACATAGGAATACCGACCAACGCCATTACTAGCATGGCAATAAAACCGCCGCCCCAACGGGTGAGAAAGTCTTCAGGTAGCCAGGTCAGGGTTGCCGCAGCCAATACTAAGCCGACCAGTAACCAACCTGCCATATCGTTAAAAATATCAACAAAGGCGTATTTCTGGCCCGAAATAAACTTTTCTACAAGACTATTATTGCTGTCTGAGTTTTCCTGTTTGCTTGAACAGCAGTTATCAATTGCTTTGGACTCTGTTTTATTTTGACTGGAACAACAGCTGCTCTTAGTTTTATTTTGTGAGTGAGACGCTTCTGATTTCGTGTTGCTACAACAGCTATCTGTTAGCGTATTTTCCGTTTCTATAGATGACGATTCTTTTTCAGTGACTGATTGTTCTGATTTGTTTTGTTCAGGTAAGGCAATGGTCAGCAGGCCGGCACTGATCGCACTCATAACCGCTGCAACGGGGCGAACAATGGCCATAAAAGGCCCTAATAAGGCATAAGAGACTGCAATGGAGTCGACACCAGTTTCAGGTGTTGAAACCAGAAATGATACGGTTGAGCTGCGTGATGCGCCACTGCGTCTTAAGCTAATTGCAGCAGGGATCACGCTACAGGAACACAATGGTAAAGGTGCGCCAAAAACGGCAGCCTTGATATTGGATGTCAGGTTATCCTGGCCCAGGTGTCTGGCCAGCGCCTGTGTGGGGACAAAACTATGGATCAGTCCTGCAACTACTAAACCACCGATCAGCCAGGGGGCGGCATCCAAAAAAATATCAAAAAAGTGTGCTAAAAAGTTCATGTTTAATACTCGGTGCTTGCTGTGATTCCAGTATTTCCGGCAAGGTGTGGAGCCCTGATTTTAAATGGTGACTGGCTTTAATCCGTACGTTTTTAAATAATTGGAGGTTTCTAAATCATTGCTATCCGTTTAGTGGTGCTCTTGTCGTTTTTCACCTTCTGCCAGTGCGGTCAAAATAGTGCAATGGGTTGCGGGTTTTTCTCCACCGCAACAGGCATCAGTGATCTGCTGCAGTGCATTGCGCATATGTTGCAGCTCCAGCAGCTTGTTTTCGATCTCTTGCAGTTTGGCTTCGGCAAAGCTTTTTACCGATTCACAGGTTTCCTGCTCCCGATTCACTTCCAAAGCCAATAGGTCTGCAATATCTTTCAGGGAAAAGCCCACCGCTTTAGCTCGTAGAATAAACGACACCTGCTTTAGGGTTTGCTGATCATATAAGCGGTAGCCAGACTCACTGCGGTGCGGTGTTTGCAGCAAGCGCTGTTTCTCATAAAAACGCAGGGTTTCAACGGATACACCGGTTTTTTTCGCTAACTCACCAATACGTAGATAAGCGGCCATTTCTCTTCTCCAGGATATGTTCAGCAATGATGCTCAGCTCAAGCAAAGCGTTGTTGCAAGATGCTTTGGTTTTGTTGCTTAAGGTTATGTTAAACCCTGAAGTTAAGTTTAGGGTCAAGGGTGAAATAAAGAAAAGTTATTCCGTTTTGCCATAACAGCGATGTCATGGTGCAGTGGGGGATCTGAAGATGTTTTATGTTAACCTAAGCTGAAATAAGGGCAACCTAAGGGACAGATAGGCACTTTAAGCCTGCCTGGGATGTAAGACAGAAACAGAGGTGATTGATGAAACTTCGTTTATTAGCAAGTGTGCTGGCCGTTTCGGCGACTCTGACCCATATGCCTGCTCAAGCCGCTGGTGCGTATAGCATGGGTCGTGATACCGCTCCACGCATTAACATCTATCAGGATTCCTACTCTTACGCAGGTATCGATATGATGAACTGGAACTTTAATAACTCTGATAATACGATTAAAGGTTCTGATCGCGGCACGCGTTTTACCTTTGGTCAGCGTTTTGATGAGTTTGTATCCGCTGAGGTTCAGTTTGGGCTTGGTGGCAATGATAAGGCTGCTACAGGTGGACCTGTCAAGATGAAGCATACCCTGGGTCTCTTTATCAGGGGGATGTTGCCAATGAATCGCCTGCAACTGAAAGGTCTGGTGGGGTATACCGCTTCTCAGTTTGATATCGCTGCAGTGGGTGAAAGTTACTCCAGTGTGTCTTTTGGTTTGGGGGCCGAATTAAACGTATGGCGTGATGTCTATGCCAATGCCGACTATATCAAGTATGTCTCCACTTCAAACTTTGACATGGACTCGGTCAATGTCGGTGTGGGTTTTCGTTTCTAATTTTTAGCACTCTCACTGTTAGCTCATTCGCTAGACGCTCAATCCAGTCCTGCTACATCCAGGCGCGGCATCCCTGGGTGTAGCTGGTGCCAAGGCAGTGGCATATAGTGTGGCCACTGATCTGGCACGATAAAATAGCGCTTGATATGCTCTGCTTGATATTCGTTCGACCAGTCACAAGCCGCTCTATCTGACCAAGTACCAGTTTCTGCTGCCTTGCTCCCACAAATCACCTCTGCCTGCTTTTTATCTGATATTTCCACTATATAGACAGGGCCGCGTGTGAGCTCCTGTTGGATTATGCTTGTCATACTGCGTTTATCCTGCCATTTGGGTGCGTAGGGTAGTGCAAGCCAATGGGGTTTTTTCAGAATGAGCCAGCCACTGCTATTCTCGGCATGCTCTAACCAGTGTGATACGGTACACCAGTGGCCACGGGCATGAGCGGCTTCGGTTTGACTTGGGGCTGGTAAACTCAGATTTTGATTGTTTGCCAAAGGATAGAACAAGACACCACGGGTCAGACTGGCGCTGTTCAGGGGAATCGTATCGTCCAGATCATATTGCTGACGTAGCTGAGTCAGCAGGGCTTGAGATTCTGGACGTTGGCTAAGTATCAATTGCTGATATCTCAACTTATGCCATTTATGATCCAGGCTGTCGCGGCAACCCGGACCTAGCCAGTGTGTCCAACATTCAGGTGCTCCCCAGGCTTGTTCCAGGCCCAGGTAGTATTTAATAGCCAGCTCCAGGTGCCAGATTTGCTGATCTCTGTGATCAAGCAGGAGCAGATCAAACTCGCCTACTGTTCTTTTTTTGTCATAGACTATCTGGTTATGGCTGAGTACCTGAAGATCTGAATGGTGACAGAGGTAAAATTGCCAGAGTTTCTCTACGTAATGCCCCAGACGTTGAGGCTTATCTACACCAACAAAGTGCTCTAATAGACCAGAGTCTTGCTCCAGTTGTACCAAGGTATCCCTGTGAAGATTGGGTATTTGCCACTGTTCTACAGTACAATGGCATAACGCTGGACTGGTTAATAACCAAATAAGATCTCTAACGGTCTGATTTTGAAATTCATGGGTATTTAACATAGTTAGGCTTTATTTAGATGATAGATTTTGAGGCGTAACTTGTTTTGACCAGACAAGCGCTTACAAAGCTGCCTTTTGGCTTATTTTCTGCCTTTTGGCTTATTTATCGTATGCTGGGCCTTTGGATCTTTGATTAGATAGGTCCGTGGTTAGGTTAGATAGGCCCGTGGTTAGGTTAGATAGGTCCGTGGTTAGGTTAGATAGGTCCGTGGTTAGACAGGTGCCTAGGCAACAAAACTAATTTGTCCCTATTCTCCTGTATTTGGCGATTAAAACCTAGATTAAAACCAAGAGTAGAGACTGAGAGGCGCTGAATGGTCAGGTGTATAGTTCATCAACCTCTGAGTGGATACCATACATACTGAGATAAACGATTACTCCAATCATTGCTGTGTATACTCAGTATGCACCAGCCTGAGGCTGAGGCATTTGGGGATTTTCCAGAGAAATGTTTGTTTCAGTGTTTGATAAACCGGTAAGCGTAGAGCCACTGACAGGATCTAATTGGATCTTTCTGGATACGATTTAATCTGCAGTAGCTGTCGCTATCTGACTCACAACGAATATAAAGACGACAGATGGAACAATTTAAGAATATTGGCCTGATCGGGCGCCTGGGCAGTACCAAAGTAGTGGACACCATGAAGCGCTTGATTCGCTATCTGCAAGAGCGAAACCTGCATATTATCCTTGAGGACCAGATCGGTGAAGTAATGCCGGGGCATGGCTTGCAGGAAGCGAACCGTAAGCTGATTGGTGAGATCAGTGATCTGGTGATAGTTGTGGGTGGTGATGGCAGCCTGTTGGGAGCGGCACGCGCCATTGCTAAATACAAAACTCCGGTACTGGGTGTCAACCGTGGCCGTTTAGGCTTTCTGACCGATATTTCGCCGGATGAGTTGGAAACCAAAGTGGGCGAAGTACTGGATGGTAAGTACATCAGCGAAGAGCGCTTTATGCTGGACGCTGAGGTTTACCGTAATGGTGAGCCTGTGGGGAATGCGGTCGGCCTGAACGATGTCGTACTGCACCCAGGTAAGTCCGCGCGTATGATCGAGTTTGATCTTTACATCGAAGGTCAGTACGTCTACAACCAGCGTTCCGATGGTCTGATTGTTTCTACTCCAACGGGTTCTACCGCTTATTCTCTGTCAGGTGGTGGCCCTATTATGCATCCTAAACTGGATGCTATCGTTCTGGTGCCGATGTTTCCGCACACTTTAAGTAGTCGTCCGATTGTGGTGGATGGCAACAGTGAGGTGAAGATCATCATTTCCGAAGATAATGATGCTTATCCCCATGTCAGCTGTGATGGTCAAACACACCTGGTGACAAAGCCCGGTGATGTCCTATATGTCAAAAAACGCCCTTACAAATTGCGTTTAATTCATCCGGTAGATCACAATTTCTACGAGATCTGCCGTACTAAGTTAGGTTGGAGTAGTAGTTTTGTCGACTGATGCTGATAGATCTCAGGTCATACCGGAGGCTACTGGTTATGACCTGATTGGAGATGTGCACGGTTGTGCTCATACCCTTGAACGTCTGTTAACCTTGATGGATTACCGTTGTATTGATGGTGTCTGGCAGCACCTGGAACGCAAGGTGATCTTTCTGGGGGATATCGTGGATCGTGGCCCCAGGATTCGTGAAGCCTTACAGATTGTATACAACATGGTGCAAAGTAATCAGGCAGCGATGATTATGGGCAACCATGAGCATAATAACCTGACCTATTGCACCAAAGCACCGGAAGGGTTTGGTAGTGAGCATCTACGTACTCACACCGAGCGCCATAATCGCCTGATTAAAGAAACTCTGGAGCAGTTTGAAGACTACCCGCAAGAGTGGGAGATGTATTTGGAGTGGTTCAAGTCTCTGCCTCTTTATCTGGAGCATGAACAGTTTCGGGTGGTCCATGCCTGTTGGCAACACGACCTGATTGAAGGGCTGACTCAGCGTACAGGTACGGCTCTGCTGGACGAATCTCTGTTGATCGAATCAGTACAGCGTGAAACCTTTGGTTTCTCTTTGATGGAGAAGCTGACCCGGGGCACCCATATGAATCTGCCAGAGGGTATCGAGATCCATAGTGGTGATGGTTTTACCCGCCGTACTTTCAGAACACACTTCTGGGCCAAAGATCCGGAAACCTATGGCGATGTGGTATTCCAACCAGATAATCTGCCTGGGTCTCTGGAGGACCGTGCGTTGACCGAGCTGGAAAAATCTCAGCTGCATTACTACGGCAGAGATGAGCGGCCGTTGTTCATTGGCCACTACTGGTGTGAGGGCGTGCCTGCCCTGGTGACGCCAAATATTGCTTGTCTGGATTATAGTGCGGTGAAGTATGGCAAGTTGGTGAGTTATCGCTTTAGTGGTGAGTCGCAGTTGGATGCCAATAACTTTGTTTGGGTTTCTGTGGAGCGGGATGAAAGTTAATTCTGTGATTGGAGTCCTTCTGGTAATGGGCAAGGAATTGTCTCAAGGGGAAGCATGTTGTGAGTGGATAAATAACACTGAAAAAATGACCTGAAACACTTGGTTTTAAGTGATTTGGACATTTTTTTGTGAAGTTTTGTCAAAAGGGCTTGGAACTTTGCTAAATGACCGCATACTAAGTATATGGTTATCCCAAAACCAGAACACCGAGTAACAGGATGTTCCTCCAGCGAGTTGATCCGGCAGCACCTCCCAAGGCTGCCGGATTTTTAGTTTCTGGGAGATGAAAATCTCAACTGACCTGATGGCCGCTGGTTAACTTTTGCGGTGATATCCTTTATCAGCCACTAAGCTAAACATTGAATTTCCTCGTATAATACCAAACTAGATAAGTTGCTGTAGGTCGGAAAAGCCGCAAGGCGCCTTTCGACAATTATCCCGTATCGGAGTCAGAGTCGGATGGCGCTTCGCTTATCCAACCTACTCTGATATCAAGAAACTTATCGGGAATGGTATAAGCGTACTGTCCGTCGATTCTCAGGTTGAGGCAAAACAGGTTTAGGGCTGTTCAGATTTTTAGTACCCGTTAAGGACACTTAACCTCATGATTAAAGTGTTAGATGTACCCGTAGAGCAGGATCTTTCTGAGCTCAGTCGAGAGCTTTGGGCCAGAAGTATTGGTCACCAGATTCGACATAAAGGCGATTATCAGGAGATCTGGCTGGCAGATCCTGCTTACTTCCCGGAACTGTTGCAGATGATTCGTGATTGGCAGCAGGGTAATCTGGCCAATACTCAGGTGGTGGTTAATCGTCGAAGTATGTTGGATCGTGTCGGTTATGGTTTAAGAGCTTGGCCGCTGACCATTGTCTTATTGTTGGTCAGCGCTCTGGTTACCGCAGGAATATTTTTGGAAACCAGTGGTGCTATTTTCAGCACTATGACCTTTGTCCCCGTCGGTATGCAAAATCAGCAGTTGATACACGGTTCTTTACAACAGGTACTGGAGTCTGGGGAGCTATGGCGTTTTATCAGTCCCATGTTTTTGCACTTTGGCATTCTGCATCTGGCCTTTAACAGTCTCTGGGTGTGGGAGCTGGGGCGAATGATTGAAGAACATCAGAAAAGCAGAGGATTACTGCTGGTGGTGGTCATCAGTGGTTTGGCTGCTAACTTCGCCCAGTATATGGTCGGTGATGTACTGTTTGGCGGTTTGTCCGGTGTGGTCTATGCCTTGTTAGGGTACTGCTGGTTCTGGGACAAGTTTGCCCGTGTGCCCCGTTTTCATGTACGTAAAGCGGTCTTTATCGCTTTGATGATCTGGTTGGTATTCTGTCTGGTCGGCGGTGCTGGTGTACTGGGGTTAGGCAATATTGCCAATGCCGCTCATATTGGTGGTTTGATCGCCGGTACTTTACTGGCCTGGTTGCGTATCCAACTGGTGGGTGAAGGGGCTCCGCCTGGGCGGATTGTCTGAACAAAAAATCGATTCACTGCGTTAACATCCCTCAGGGATGGTCTAAAAGTAGGCGTTGGGTAAATGGTTTGAAATCATTATAATCCTACGCCTGCTATCAGGTATTCAGGTCGTACGGCCTATTTCTATGACTGGAGGTTCCATGACCCTGCAAGATCTAATTCAGAATATGACACCGGACATTTACGCTAACCTACGCCAGGCTGTAGAGCTGAGAAAATGGCCAAACGGTGTAAAGCTGACCGAAGAACAGGTTGAGATCTGCATGGAAGCGGTGATTCGTTACGAGTTCCAGCATGACCTGCCAGCCCAGGATCGCGTGGGCTTTATGGAAGATCAGTGTGAAAGCGATAAAGATCACGCGGATATCATCAAGATTATGCACTGATCAATACACACTTACACAACAGTGTTGCTATATTTTTTGGTCAATGGCTGAAGCATGAAGCCATTCGCTAAAGAGAAACTTTTGTGTAAGTGCTTAACAACGATTAGTGGTGTGCAGCTTGTACTGCTAACACCTAAAACGTGATTTAAGGCTTGTCTATAATAAGGGCTTCCACTGTGTATGGATGCCCACTGCCTCTCTGAGCTATTTTCTAAGGTATGACCATGACCGTGTATTCCGGGCATCTGTATAAGATGCACACTCAGGACGATCAACCTGTGCGCTACCAACTGGAACTGGGTGATCAGATGATCACGATGAACGATCTGTTGGGCAAAAAGATTCGTCTGAACTTTAGCGGTACGATCAATTGCAGCCATTGTGGCCGCAAAACGAAAAAGAGTTACTCTCAGGGTTACTGTTATCCCTGTTTCACCAAGCTGGCCCGCTGCGATACCTGCATTATGAGTCCGGAAAAGTGTCACTTCCATGCCGGCACTTGTCGTGAGCCAGAGTGGGGGGAGCAGTTCTGTTTTCAGGATCACATCGTCTATCTGGCCAACTCTTCCGGTTTGAAAGTGGGGATCACCCGTGAGACACAGATCCCTACCCGTTGGATGGATCAGGGCGCGATGACCGCATTACCGATTCTGCGAGTGAAAACCCGTCTGCAATCCGGTCTGGTGGAAGATGCTATTCGTAAACACACCTCAGATCGAACCAACTGGCGCAATATGCTGAAAGGTGTATACGAGGAGATCGACCTGCTGGCAGAGCGCGATCGCCTGTTAGCGCTGTGTGCCGATGATCTGCAAAAGCTGCAGGAAGAACACGGTGTTGATGCGATTTACACCTTGCCGGATGCTCAGCCTTTTGTCTTCAGTTATCCGGTATTGGAGCACCCAACCAAGGTGAGTACTCATAATCTGGATAAAACGCCTGAGGTTGAAGGGGTGTTGAAGGGGATTAAGGGGCAGTATCTGATCCTGGATACCGGAGTGATCAATATCCGTAAATACGGTTCCTATCTGGTTGAGCTGGAAGCGTCAGAGTAGTTTTTGTTGACTGCTTTTGCTCTGCTGGCTTTTTCCTTGTCAGATAAGAGGTTAGTTTAGGTGGGAATTGTCGCCTGATAGCTATACAGGATCTGTGAGGCTATCAGGCACTCATAACCTGAGAGTACATACTGGCCCAGCGAATAAACTCCACCTGGCTGACCGGAGGGCTATAGAGATAACCCTGTGCCAGCTGACAGCGGTTTTTGATAAGCAGTTCAGCCTGATACTCCGTCTCAACCCCTTCCGCGATTACTTCCAGATCCAGGTTCTTAGCCAGGGAAAGTACTGATGTGATCAAGGCGTGATCATGGTGATCATTGGCGCTTTCCGGCATGAAACTGCGGTCAATCTTTAAGCGATCTACAGGTAGACTTTGCAGGCGGCCCAGTGAAGAGTAACCGGTACCAAAGTCATCAATTGCAATAGCGACTCCCAGAGATTGCAGTTGTGAAAGAATTTCGGCGACCTGTTCATTTTCCTTCATCAGAGCCGTTTCCGTGACTTCCAGTTCCAGGTATTGCGCCGCCAGTCCTGTGGTTTGCAACACCTCCAGCACATCATCACGGAAATTGCTTCTTAACAGCTGAACCATGGAAACGTTAACACAGACTCGTTCCAGCGGCAGTCCTGCTGCTTGCCAAGCGAGGAAATCTAAACAAGCTTGTTCCAGAATCTGTTTGCCCAATGGAATAATCAAACCGGTCGATTCGGCAGCAGGGATAAACTGATCTGGGCCTATTCGTTTACCATCCGGGTGCTGCCAGCGTACCAGAGCTTCAGCACTGGCAATCATGCCGGTTTCAAGGTTGATCTGGGGTTGATAAAAGACGACAAACTCTTGAGGTGACTCTGTGATTGCACGACGCAGATCAATCTCAACTTCCATCTTTTGTACGGCATTATTGGTCAGCTGGGCAGTATAAAACTGGTAATTGTTCTTGCCGGTGTCTTTGGCGCGGAACAGGGCTGTATCCGCATTTCTTAACAGAGTACTTGTGTTCTCGCCATCTTCTGGATAGCAGCATAAGCCGATACTGGCAGTAATAAACAGCTTTTGTCCTTGCAGCTCAAAAGGTTCATTAAAACTGGCCAGTAGCTTGTCGGCAAAATCCAGATTGCCTTGTATTGGCGTCATATTTCGGCCCAATACAATAAACTCATCTCCCCCCTGACGAGCCAGAATATCCTCCGGGCCTATCAGTTCGGCCAGGCGGCAGGCAACCTCCTGTACCAGTTGATCGCCAGTTTGGTGACCAAAACTGTCGTTAATTCCCTGGAAGTTATCCAGATCAACATAAGCGATACAGAAATGTTCCCGCCGTTTCTCTGCCTCAGGTATAAGAGCACTCAAGCGATCTCTCAATTGGGGCAGGTTAGGTAATTGGGTCAGATCATCTAAGCCGGTCTGTTTCAGGTTGTTAATCTCATAAAGTATCGAGACATACTTCTGTACAATCCCCTGGGTATCTTTCAGCGCGTATATTTTTTGCCAGATATGTTGCTCTTCACCTGCTGCATTTTTGTTCACAAACTCTCCCTGCCAGTGGCCGGTACGCAACAGTTGATCCCATAATGCTTGATAGAACGCTTTATCATGCTGACCCGAACTGAGCATAGCGGGAGTCTGACCAAGCATCTGTTCCGTGGAAAAGCCAGTGATACGGCAGAACGAAGGATTTACACTTAGAATACACCCCTTCGCATCGGTGATCATGTAGCCTTCGTCGGCGATATCAAATACCAAGGCAGCCTGGTCTAATTGTTGCTGGTAGCGTTGTTGCTCACTGATATCTGTAATCGCAGCGATAAAGCCTATAATCAGCCCCTGAGCATCTTTCTGTACGGTCCAGTCAAACGAAGCAGTAAAGCGCTGGCCATTTAGATCCTGTTGTCCTAGCCGTAGCTGACCACTGTTCTGCCCCTCTTTGGAGAGATTAAGCAAGGAAGATGTTAGGCGATGGACATCTTCAGGCTGAATACAAAGCTGATCTAAATGGGGTAAAGTGTTGTTAGAATCAATACAGTAAAGACGACAGGCTGCAGGGTTGACATAGCCGATCCGGCCATCAAGAGAGTATTGGACAATACTGTGCGAGATATTACTCAAAACCTGTTGTAGGTGTTTTGACTTCTGATTCAGCTGATGTTCAATATTATGCTTATGCCGCATTCCCAAATGGGTCAGGCTATAGATCAGCAAGCCGGAAATGCATACAAATGCCCAGCCTTTGTATGTTTGCAACTGCAGAATCAACTCCGGATCCTGAACCAGCTTATTCAGAAGGCGGTCAGAAAAGTAGATCCACAGCAGTGAGAACGCCATATAAATGGCGGCTACCCTAATGGACATGAAGTTGATACTTGGCTGGGGCCGGACTGGCTGATCTGACATATAGGTAATAAGATCTCTTTAAACTGCGAGTATTGTCGTTTTATTCAGATATAACATGGATAACATATGATGCTTTATAATGATAGGGTTTCCTGTAGTGTCTGGCTTTAAAAAACACATATACCAATCTGGCTGTAGTCATCATAAGACAGTCACGGTCTTTATTAATATAGAATAGGTTAAGTATTCCAACATATAAGTCCAGTTTTTTTGGCCGGTTTCCGGGGTGAGAGTGCTCAGTGGCATCACAAGAGATTAGGAAGCGGAAATTGTTATAGGCTACCCTGATATAACACTGCAATTATTTTGCTTGAGTGCAGGGTGCCAAAGTTGCACGGCTAAAAAGGGTTTAGTCAAAGTGAATTATTTAAGTTTGAGTATGTTATGACGATGCAACCATCCAATAGTGTGATCTACCTGAAAGATTATCTGGCCCCTGCGTTCTGGGTTGAGCAAGTGGAACTCTGTTTCGATCTGTCTGCGAATCAAACCCGGGTGCACTCTAAAATAAGCTTTAAGCGCAATCCAGAGCGTGAAGTCGATTTGCCGCTTGAGTTGCACGGAAGTGATTTGAAACTGATCAGTCTGAATATTGATGGCGGTACTTTGAACGACAATGAGTATCTGATCAGTGACGAGCTGCTGGTGATCCCCAAGGTTCCTGATGAATTTGTCCTGGAAGCAGAAGTAGAGATTGATCCGGCCAATAATACTTCACTGGAGGGGCTATATCGCTCCAATACCATGTTTTGCACCCAGTGTGAGGCTGAAGGCTTTCGTAAGATCACTTATTACCCGGACCGTCCGGATGTGATGGCAGCGTTTACCACCAAGGTGATTGCGGATAAGGATGAGTATCCGGTTCTATTATCTAACGGTAATCCTATCGAACGCGGTGAACTGGATAACAACCGACATTTTGTTACCTGGCTGGACCCGTTCCGCAAGCCCGCTTACCTATTTGCATTGGTCGCAGGTGATCTGCAGGTAGTGAAAGACAGTTTCACTACGATGACGGGGCGTGAGGTCGCACTGGAGATATGGGTAGAGCCGGAGAATATCACTAAGTGTGATCATGCCATGGGCTCGCTAAAAGCGGCGATGAAATGGGACGAAGAAGTCTATGGTCGTGAATACGATCTGGATATCTATATGATCGTGGCGGTGAATGACTTTAATATGGGTGCGATGGAGAACAAGGGCTTAAATATCTTTAATTCCTCCTGCGTACTGGCCCGCCCTGATACGGCAACCGATGGCGCTTTCCAGCGCATTGAAGCGGTAGTGGCACACGAATACTTCCATAACTGGTCCGGTAACCGGGTCACCTGTCGAGATTGGTTCCAACTGTCTCTGAAAGAAGGTTTTACGGTTTTTCGTGACCAGAGTTTTTCCGCAGATCTGAATGATGCGGCAGTGAAACGTATTGAAGATGTTGCCATGTTGCGTACGGCTCAGTTTGCCGAAGATGCGGGGCCTACGGCACACCCGGTGCGTCCCGATCACTTTATTGAAATCTCTAATTTTTACACTCTGACCATTTATGAGAAGGGGGCGGAAATTGTGCGTATGATCGCCAATCTGCTGGGCCCAGATCTGTTCCGTAAGGGCAGTGATCTCTACTTTGAGCGTCATGATGGTCAGGCGGTAACGGTAGAGGATTTTGTCGCAGCTATGGCTGATGTGTCTGGTATCGATTTCTCTCAGTTTATGCGCTGGTACAGTCAGGCCGGTACGCCGGAGCTTAGCGTGAGCGATGCTTATGATTCAGACTCACAACAGTATCGTCTGACCATCAAACAGAGCACACCAGCGACTAAAGGCCAGGAAGAGAAGCTGCCATTGCATATCCCGGTGAAAGTCGGTCTCTTAGATGCCCAGGGCAGTGACCTGCCACTGATTCTGTCAGAAGGGGAGGCCTCTGGTGAGCAGGGTGATAACAGCCGGGTATTGCACCTGAGAGCAGCAGAACAGACTTTTGTTTTTGATCAGATCACCAACGCACCTGTGCCGTCATTGCTAAGAGGTTTCTCTGCGCCGGTAAAACTGGACTTTGCCTATAGTCAGGAGCAACTGCTGCACCTGATGCGTCACGACAGCGATGGCTTTAACCGTTGGGATGCAGGTCAACGTTTAGCGTTAGATGCTTTGAAAGCGATGATTTGTCAATTTGAAGCCGGTCACGTGCCGGAACTAGGCTCAACTCTGGTAGAGGCTTATCGCAGTCTGTTTAATGCTCAACTGTCTCCTGCCATTCTGGCCGCGATGCTGGCACTGCCCAGTGAAGCTTATATCGGTGAGCAATATGCAGTGGTGCCGGTAGATGCCATTCACGCTTGTCGCAAGTTGGCACGTAAAACACTGGCTAAAGCTTTGGAGGCTGAATTAAGGCAGTGTCTGACAGAAAATCAGCTGCCTGGCGACTATCGTCCTACTGCGAAAGATATCGGTAAACGTTGCCTGAAAAATACCTGCTTGTCCTACCTTATGGTGCTGGAACATTCCGATATCGTGGCGTCCTGCTGGCAGCAATTTGAACGCTCAGATAATATGACAGATGTGCAGGCAGCTCTGGTACAACTGGTGCACTCCAATCAGGATGATAAGGCCAAAGCGGCGCTGGATAAGTTTGAGCAGGAATGGCAACAGGATGCTCTGGTGATGGATCAGTGGTTCCAGGTTCAGGCCAGTCGACCGCACCCTGATGCGCTGGCACGGGTTAAGGCTCTGATGGAGCATAATGCTTTCAGCCTGAAGAACCCGAACAAAGTGCGTTCATTGATTGGTGTGTACTGCAACCAGAACCGGGTTAATTTCCATAGTCTGGACGGTCACAGCTATCGTTTCCTGGCAGATGTAGTGCTGGAGCTGGACCGGATGAATCCGCAGATCGCATCTCGTTTGATTACGCCGCTGACACGCTGGCAGAAGTTTGACGAGCAACGTCAGCAATTGATGCAGGCTGAGCTTAAGCGCATTGCAGAAGCCGACCTGTCGAAAGATCTGTTTGAAGTGGTTTCTAAGGCGTTGCCTTAAAGTGGATTGCACTGATTACTTGAATCCAATAAGGCTTAAAGGTTGTATCCAGAAACAATGTCACCCGATAAAGTTGATCCGGTGACATAAAAAAATCCCGCGTTTCTTAATTATCTGAGATACGCGGGATTTTTCCACCTGAACACAGTTCTCGTGAGAGTCACTGGGCACCGGTATTTTGATAATGCCGTTTTTTCTTCTTCCCTGAGTCGCACCACTCATTCTGAAATGAGCAGGAAAGCTTTCTATCCGTTTAAAGCATTATCTTATCGCTATTGCCTACTAACACGGTCGCATCATATTCCTATCTTGAACGATGCCATCGCAGGTGCATGCTGCCAGCGATTAGTGGTGATGGCCACCCGCACCGTGGGCATGACCGTGCTCCTGCTCCTCGGCAGTTGCTTCGCGCACTTCAACGATTTCAACGTCAAAGTTTAGGGTAACACCAGCCAGAGGGTGGTTGGCATCAATCGTCACCATACCCTCTTTTACTTCTGTTACGGTAACTGCGATGGGTTGACCTGTATTGGATTCAGCATGGAATTCCATACCAATCTCAACCTGATCAACACCTTGGAACATCTCCTGAGGCACTTGTTGAACCAGCTCAGCGACGTGTTCGCCGTACCCGTCTTCAGGAGAGACTTGTACATTCAGCTTGTCACCAACGGTTTTGCCCAGCAGAGCATTTTCCAGTCCAGGAATAATGTTCGCAGCGCCGTGCAGATATGCTAATGGCTCGGCACCTTCGGAGCTGTCAATGGTGTCACCCGCTTCATTGGTCAAGGTGTAATGAATAGATGCAACGGCATTGTCTTGAATTTGCATGAATAACATCTCTTAGCTATGAAGTTTTAATTAGCTTAGAGGCCCAGCATAACACATGTGAACTTTAATTAAATGAAAAGCAGGTTAAGTGTCAAGCAAGGCTAAAAAATAGCAGGTTTTCTCGTCGATTTGGCTGTTATATCCAGCTAAAACCATCAAAGTCTCGATCTTTTACTCTTATTTACCAGCTCAAAAAAACTTGCCGATAGCACTTTTTGTGCGCAGACTTAGGACGAGTTATTTCTTGTAAAACTTCTCATTTAGTTACATCTTTTTCTGATGACTAACCCAGATAAAAAAAGTAGAATATTTACAAAATGTAACATTTTGTTATGCTTTCACTATAAAAATGATAAGTAAGTTGCTTCCATAGGTTGTTGATGAATTACGGACAATGTGGTTTTGTCCCGTGATTTGCACGTTGTCGGCTGTCGATAGCCCTTTCCGGGAGCAATAGAAAACGTCGCAATCAACCTTATCTGCTATGTTATGCGGATCAGGTATTTTTTGAGTAACAGGAAGTCTCAATTATGAAAAAAAACCTGCCAGTCACCCAGGTTGAAAGATCATACCCTGATAATGTGCCTCTGGTGTCGACCACCAATCTGAAAGGGCAAATTACCTTCGTAAACGATGCTTTTGTGGATGTTTCCGGCTTCACTCGTGAAGAGTTGATGGGACAACCCCACAATATGGTTCGCCATCCGGATGTACCACCGCCTGTGTTTGCTGACATGTGGAAGACACTGCAAAAAGGCAAACCTTGGATGGGTATCGTAAAAAACCGTTGTAGTAATGGTGATCATTACTGGGTCAATGCATTTGTGACTCCCATTCTGGAAAGTGGTCAAGTTATTGGCTACCAATCCGTACGCTCCAAGCCAAAAGCAAACCAGGTTCGTCGTGCTGAAGAGATCTACCAGCGTGTTAACTCTGGTAAAAAACGTTTTAGTATTTATGACGTTAACTTATCAGTCAGTATGCCGATTATTGCCCTGTTAGCAGCTTTGTTGCCAGCTGCTATCGATTGGATCTTCAAACTATCACACGAAGTCGTTTTCGGCATATCAGCCATGATATCCGTCTTTGCTATTCTGTTGGTGAATTTCTTCCTGCGCCCTTTGAAAATGGCAACTCGTCGAGCCAAAGATTATGTAGACAGTGAGTTGCTAAAAGAGATGTACGGTAACTGTACTGCTGAAGCCGGTCAGTTGTATCTTGCAGCCGTGATGCGTGAAGCTAATGTCCGAGCTATGACTACACGTATCAGTCACTCGGCGACTGAGCTTTATGCCTTAGGCGATGAAACCACTCGTATTGCCGATCATGCATCTGAAGCCATTAACCGCCAGGCTGCTGAGGTTGAGCAGATCGCTACAGTCATCAGTGAATTGTCCGGTGCCATTGATGATGTGGCACAAAATGCCAATAGTGCATCCGATGCCACTCATCAGGCTAATGAGCTGGCTCATCAGGGTAAAGCAGTGGTAAGCGATACTGCTAATGCGATCAATGAGTTGGCTTCTGCGATTGAAAGTGCTTCCACTCAGGTAACCAGCCTGCATCAGGCAACGGACGATATCTCCTCTGCCATCAGTGTGATTACTGAGATTGCAGATCAAACCAATTTACTTGCGCTGAATGCTGCGATTGAGGCTGCCCGTGCTGGCGAACAAGGCCGTGGTTTTGCAGTGGGCGCGGATGAAGTGCGTACACTGGCACAACGCACACAGGATTCGACCGGTGAAATCTATGGCACATTGGAACGTCTGAAGAAAGAGACTGAAGAGGTCGTTAAGGTGATGAGGTCCAGTCAGCAAAGTGCGAAAGGCTGTGTCGAGCAGGCACAAGTGGCCGGTGAAACTCTGGATGCCATCAGCAGCACCATGCAGTCCATCACAGACATGAGTCAGATGATTGCAGCCGCAGCCACAGAGCAAAGTGCGGCATCAGAAGAGATTCGTAACAATCTGGATTCTGTAAATGCTGCAGCGGCAGAAGCAACTGAGTCTTCGATTCGCACCAAAGAAGCGTCTAATAACCTGATTAATAACGTGAAACTAATTATGCAGAGTATTGCCCGATAACCCATTGAGGCACTCTTTTCATTTGCTTAAAGCTGTTTCAAGCCCTGCTATCCCTGATAGTGGGGCTTGTTGCATTCAGATGCTCTATCTTCTTTCATTTCACCTTATGCTTCAGGGCCAAAAGGCAGCTGTATACAGAGTACTTGATTTATCTATAATCTATCCGCGCTCATTTGATTAATTCTCTTGGTTTTTCCATGATATCAATCAGTTAGCGCTTTGTACTGCTATAGTGTCATGGCAATGTCACAGCAAAGTCATACCATATACACCAATCTTAAAGGGTTTTTCGGATCAGTAATGATGAACACCATGGAAAAGCGTCCGGTTTATCTGCGGGTAAGAGATGAGTTAGCAGATAAAATTGTCTCGGGTATCTGGCAGGCTAATGAGAAGTTACCAGCGGAACGACAGCTGTCTGAGCAATTTAGTATTACCCGGGTAACGGCGCGCCAGGCTTTGGTTCAGCTGGAGGCTGAAGGGCTGATTTTTCGTTCTAATCGACGTGGCTGGTTTGTTACTCCTCAGCGTATCAATTACGACCCAAGTCGGGATATCGGTTTTGTCAGTTATGTGGAAGAGCAAGGGTTTAGTGCCCGTACCGAAACACTGAGTAAAACACTGGTTGAGGTACCAGACTGGGTGGCCGATGCTGGTGGTATTGCCCGCGGTACGCCTGTTTATGAGATCTTACGTCGCCGTTACATTAATGAGCGTCCTTGCCTGATCGAGAAGATCTACCTGAATCCTAAAAACTGTCCGGGGCTTTTGCAACATTCGCTGAATCAGTCATTATGGCATCTATTGCGTACGGAATATCAACTGGACCCGGCAGAGCGAGACCTGGAGATCTATCCGCAAACACTGGATGCACCTGTTGCTGAAGCTTTGGGTGTGAATACCGGCTCAACGGGGCTTTATATTCGTCGTGTCTGTCGCGACCAAAACGGTGAGTTTCTGGAGATCGACGAAGAATTTTGGCTGCACAACGCTATGAAGGTTGTGGTGCAAGTAAGTTCAAAAAGTCTGTAGTTTATGTAGAACAGCACAAGATGGTGTTCATCCATTTTGTGTTGTTCTTATCCCTTTTTAATCTCCTGTGCCCATTTAAATCTACTCTGGTTTTTATCAAAAACTTTCTCTTAGTCGCAAAACTGTCAAGAAAATGACATAAAATCTTTTTACAATCTGGTATATACCAGATTGGCGAGAGTGAATTATGTCTGATCAACGCAAGATTATTATTATCGGTGGCGGTATTTTAGGTTGCTCCGCAGCTTATGCGCTAAGCAAGCAGCCGAATTGTCAGATTACCCTGTTTGAGAGCAATACTCTGGCAGCAGCAACGACCAGTTATGCCGCAGCTCTGCTGACCCGTGCCCGTCAGAAAACCGTGATTGCCGATCTGGTGCGGGAAACCTTTACCGCGATTGAAGAACTGGATCAGCTATTAGGTCAGAAACTGCCTTATAACCCAGTGGGTAGTTTGCATTTGGGCTCCGAGCCTGAATCCCGCCAGCAGGTTGAGCAGATGGCTCAGATTGCCGCTCAGCAAAATCTGCGTGTGGATTGGTTATCGTCCCATCAGGTAATGGAGCTATGTCCCTGGTTGGATCTGCCGGAAGATACCCTGGCTGCTTTGCTGCCTGATGATGGTTTTATCGATCCCTACCAGTTAGCCATTGCTTATGCTCAGGGTGCTAAGACGTTAACCCGTCAGCCAGAGAGTAGCTCCAGTCTGGAAATTCACCAGAATTGTCGGGTTGAGAAAATCCTGCAGCAAGGCGACAAAGTGATGGGTATTGAGCTGGCAAACGGTGAGCAAGTCTTTGCTGATGTTGTGATTGATGCCGCAGGCCCTTGGTCTACCATGCTGGCCCGTCAGGTGGGTATTAACCTGGCAATGGCTCCGGTACGCAGTCATTACTGGATCACCGAAGCGCTTGATAGCGTACCTAAAGATTCCCCGATGGTGACTCTGCCCGATGCCAGAGCTTATGCCCGCCCAGAGGTGGGTCATCTGCTGTTTGGTCTACGGGATTATCACCCAATATACGCCAGCCCGGACAAGCTGCCGCAAGATCTGGCGGGTTTTAGCTTTGGTCAGGATGAACAGGGTTGGGAAGCGTTAGAAGACGGTTATGAGGCTCTTAGTCGTTTTTTTCCTGGTCTGAACCAAACCGGCATTGAGCATTATATCTCCAGCATCTCCAGCTATACCCCGGATGGCGCACCATTAATTGGTTTCCTGAAAGATAGCCAAGGCAAGATGCTGTTAGAGGGCTTTATTGCTATGACAGGTTGCTCCGGCGGAGGGATCGGCATGTCCGGTGGTATGGGACGTTTAGTGTCGGAGTTGGCTTTGGGTCAGCAGGCCTATACCGATCTCACGCCCTTAGCGATAGAGCGTTTCGGTGCTATTGATCCTCTGGATGAAAATTTTCAACGGCAATGTGCACTGGCTCGTTGTGGTAAACGCAGTGGTTAGTCCTGAGGTCATCTAAAAAAAAACAGTATTGGCAATAAGTTAAAGCACGTAAAGGGAGAAGTGCTGTAGCCATTCTGACTCGGAGGATGGTAGCCGCCATAAAGTTTTCATTCTCCATTCATGTTTTGTTAATCGAATTGAAATATTTGCTTGTTAGTTTTTGGTATATACCAAATACAATGTTGAGGACGTTACAGATGAAAGCGGTAAACCTGATTAAGAAGATCTCTCTGGGCCTGACGGGCTCGCTGCTATTAGCAGCTTCTGTTGCACAAGCTCAAACCGAGCTGAAAGTTTACACCGCGCTGGAAACAGAGCAGTTAAAACCCTATGCAAAAGGGTTCAACAAGCAATACCCGGATATCAAAATTAAGTGGGTTCGCGACTCCACCGGTATCGTAACTGCCAAGCTGCTGGCTGAAAAGAATAATCCTCAGGCTGATGTGGTATGGGGCCTGGCAGCGACCAGCCTGTTGGTACTGAAAGAGCAAAACATGCTGCAGCCATACGCACCGCAAGGGGTTGAAAAGCTGTCTCCTAAGTTCCGTGATAACGATGCAACACCATCTTGGGTGGGAATGGACGCTTGGATGGGCGCACTGTGTTTCAACACGATTGAAGCGAAAAGGCATGGTCTGCCAAAACCAACCAGCTGGGAAGATCTGACTAAGCCAATCTACAAAGGTCATGTGATCATGCCTAATCCAGCGTCTTCCGGCACTGGCTTCCTGGACGTATCGTCCTGGTTGCAGATGTTCGGTGAAGACAAGGGTTGGGACTACATGGACCGTCTGCACAACAACATCGCTCGTTACACTCACTCCGGTTCCAAGCCATGTAAGCTGGCTGCGGCAGGTGAAACGGCAATTGGTATCTCCTTCGCATATAAAGGTGCGAACCTGAAGAAGAAAGGTGCACCGCTGGATCTGGTATTCCCTCAGGAAGGCCTGGGTTGGGATATGGAAGCGGCCGCTATCGTAAAAGGTACGGATAAGCTGGAAGCCGCTCAGAAGCTGATGGACTTCGCGATCACTAAACAAGCGAACCAGATGTACAACAAGAGTTTCGCTGTTGTCGGTTACCCAGGTGTGGCTAAGCCAATCCCTCACTACCCAAGCAATGCTGAAGAGCTGATGATCAACAACAACTTCGAATGGGCTGCAGGCAAGCGTAAAGAGATCCTGGCGACCTGGCAGACACGTTACGACGGTAAGAGCGATCCAAAGTAATTGGATTGCACTTATTGCGTGAATCCAAGAACGACTAACTCGGTTCTGGACCGATCATTCAATCGCTTTAGATCTGGTGTGAACCAAAAGTTAGGCCGTAGGTTGGATAAGCGAAGCGCCATCCGACACTGATCTTAGGTTAGTGTCGGAAGGTGCCCCCGGCTTTTCCGATCTACGACATTACTTAGCTCAATGAATAGATCAGGCTCTTTTTCTATCCATATGGCGTGTTCGGTTTTCACCGTATTGATAGAAAAATCGTGCTGATCAGCACTGCGGCATAAAGTCAGTTTCTTATCGAGGCGGGCTTTATCCCATGCAGCACTAAAAATTACAGCAGACAGGTTTAACCTGTGGACGACATTTTGGAGACTCCTATGACGGCGTTAGTTCAGCAACCGCTTCCACATACCGGGCCGCAAGGTTCCCGTAAGCTGGGTGTACCTTATCTTCAGGTGAATAAACTTTGGAAGCACTACGGCAACTTTGCTGCGTTAAAAGAGATCTCTCTGGAGATCAATGAGGGTGAATTTGTTTGTTTCTTAGGCCCTTCCGGTTGCGGTAAAACCACATTGCTGCGCGCCATTGCGGGTCTGGACCCGCAAAGCAAAGGTGAGATCTTCCAGGGCGGTAGCAATATCTCTCGTCTGCCACCGGAGCAGCGTGACTTCGGCATTGTTTTCCAGTCTTATGCTTTGTTCCCGAATCTGAGTGTCGCTGACAATATCGCTTACGGTCTGCATAGCCAGAATATGAGCCGTCAGAAAGTCGATCTTAAAGTACGTGATCTGCTGGATACCATTGGTCTGCCGGATGTGGCGAAAAAGTACCCGGCTCAACTGTCCGGTGGTCAGCAGCAGCGTATCGCACTGGCCCGAGCGCTGGCGACAGAACCAAGCCTGTTACTGCTGGATGAGCCGCTGTCTGCGCTGGATGCCCGCGTTCGTCTGCACCTGCGCCAGGAGATCCGTAACCTGCAACGTCAACTGGGCATTACCACCATTATGGTGACCCACGATCAGGAAGAAGCCCTGTCGATGGCTGATCGTATTGTGGTAATGAACCACGGTGTGATTGAGCAGGTGGGTACACCAGAAGAGGTGTATCGTCGTCCGGCCAATGCGTTTGTCGCTAACTTTGTCGGCACCATGAATCTGCTGCCAACCAAGGCATCCAGCAATCAGCAAGTGCGTATGGCGGATCGCATTATTCGCTGTATGCACTACAAGGCTGAGAGTATGGATGCGACCTGGTTAGCCTTCCGTCCTGAAGTAGCGCAACTGGTTGCTACTGGTGATAGCAAAGCGTCTTTGCGGGGTAACGAAGCGGACCTCGAATGTTTTGCCGGTACCGTAATGAATACGGAATTCCTGGGCAACTTCCTGCGGGTTGAAGTAGCATTGATGAAGGCCGATCAGGTTGTGAAGATTGATGTCAGCACTCAGGATGCCAACCTGAAGCACTGCTGCCCTGGTCAGGATGTTGAAGTCTGTGTTGCGGTTAATAACCTGCAAGTCTATAAGCGTTACGAAGGCAATAGCCCTGCTAATACAGGTACTAATACTAGTGCAAATAATACCAGTAGCACAGGCAAACAAACCGCTGGAGCTGCATCATGATTGGGGTTCTTAATCGTAACGTAAACCCGGCGGATAAGGTCCGCCTGGGGCGTGAGGATTATATCCAGCGCGGTGTGATTTTATTGGCGGTGGCTTTCCTATTTGTCGCTCTGCTGATGCCGTTAAGCTCCATGCTGGTGAAAAGTCTGGAGAATGCCGACGGTGAGTTTGTTGGCCTAAGCAACTTTGTTAACTATTTCAGCAATCCGGTACTGTTTGAGTCGATAACAAACTCGCTGCAAATTGCATTTACGTCCACGTTTATTGTGATCGTAATGGCATTCTTATTTGCCTACGGTATGACACGGACCTGTATGCCGGGTAAAAAGACCCTGCGTGCACTGACCTTGCTGCCACTGTTTGCCCCCTCTTTGCTGCCTGCGATCAGCTTGATCTATCTGCTGGGCAATCAGGGTATCTTTAAAGGCGTACTGTTTGGCGAGTCGGTTTATGGTCCTATTGGCATTGTGATCGGTATGTGTTTCTGGGTCTTCCCCCATGTACTGATGATTATGGTCACGGCGCTCTCCAACTCCGATGCTCGTTTGTATGAAGCGGCCCGTGTGATGAAGGCTTCACCGGTGCGCACCTTCTTTACCGTCACGTTGCCATCAGCCAAATACGGTCTGATCAGTGCCAGCTTTGTAGCCTTTACCCTGGTAATCACCGACTTTGGTGTGCCTAAGGTGATTGGCGGTGAGTTTAATGTCCTGGCCACGGATATCTATAAGCAGGTTGTCGGTCAGCAAAACTTCCAGATGGGGGCTGTGGTATCCGTTGTACTGCTGTTGCCTGCGGTGATCTCCTTTATGGCTGACCGTATCGTACAGAAGAAACAGGTCGCGATGCTGTCTGCCCGTGCTGTGCCTTTTGTGCCTGAGCCCAACAAACTGAAGGATCGTCTGTTCTTTGTTATCTGTGGCCTGATTGTCACCGCGATCCTGCTGGTGATTGGTATGGCGTTTTACGCTTCCTTTATCACCTTCTGGCCTTACAGCACGGCACTGACATTCAATAACTACAACTTTGAAGAAGTGGGTGCTAGTTGGGACTTCTACTTCAATTCCCTGGAGATGGCGGCTTGGGTTGCGGTGATCGGTACGGCAGTGGTGTTCTTTAACGCTTATCTGGTGGAGAAGGGGCGTGCCTTTGAGCCGGTACGTAATCTGTTGCACCTGATGGCGATGATCCCGATGGCGGTACCTGGCATGGTGCTGGGTCTGTCTTATATCTTCTTCTTTAACGAACCGGGTAACCCGTTGAATGTGGTCTATGCCACTATGGCGATTCTGGTGCTGAACAGCGTGGTGCACTTCTATACCGTCTGTCACCTGACCTCGGTGACCGCGCTGAAACAGATTGATGGTGAGTTTGAATCGGTGTCCTCTTCTCTGAAAGTACCCTTCTATGTCACTTTCTGGAAGGTCACTCTGCCGGTATCTCTGCCTGCAGTACTGGAGATCTCGGTCTATCTGTTTGTTAATGCCATGACTACCGTATCGGCCGTTGTTTTCCTCTACTCCACCGATACCATGCTGGCCTCTATCTCTGTGATGAATATGGATGAAGCGGGCAATACCGCCTCTGCTGCAGCGATGGCCGTGATGATTCTGCTGACCTGTTTAACCGTTAAAGGTG
This sequence comes from Oceanospirillum beijerinckii DSM 7166, assembly GCF_000422425.1. GTDB lineage: Bacteria > Pseudomonadota > Gammaproteobacteria > Pseudomonadales > Halomonadaceae > Oceanospirillum > Oceanospirillum beijerinckii. The sequence continues at coordinate 6,859 of NZ_KE383833.1, read as the reverse complement.
TGCACTGGTTGCTGTCTCAGAAGCTGTTAACGGTGACTCAGGGCTGGCGTACCCGTTAAAACGGGATGGACGACTGATGCCAATGAGCATGGCAGCCACAGGATGGGTGCCATGCTCAGCCAACAAGGCTTTTTTGGTTAAGCGTGTGTTGGTTAAGCGATTGAAAGAAAAAAGATAACGCATCTGGTCAGCGACATTTTTTTAAATTAAACTCTGGTATATACCAGTCTGATAAAACGCTGAAGATGCAGTTAAAGAAACTTCGAAATATCTCAATCTAGGTTGATGGCAACTTAAATTGATATGAATTTGAGCTGATACTAATTTAAGAGAAAAGTGATATGTCAGATATCAAAAATCCAGTAGCACAAGGTAAGCCGCCTTACTTGTTAACACCGGGTCCTATCACCACAACCGACACGGTAAAAGAAGCCATGTTGCGTGACTGGGGCTCCTGGGATGGTGATTTCCGTGCCATGACCAAACAGCTGTGTGATCAGTTACTGGCAGTTGCCAACGCGTCTGAGACTCACGTTTGTGTCCCTGTTCAAGGTAGCGGTACCTTTGCGGTTGAAGCGACACTGGGCACCCTGATCCCGAAAGAGGGCAAGGTACTGGTGCTGATGAACGGCGCCTATGGCCAGCGTCTGGCTAAAACACTGGGTTACCTGCAGCGCGCCTATGTGACTCTGGATAAAGGTGACTATCTGCCACCGATGCCGGAAGAGGTGGATGAGATTCTGGCTAATGACAAAACCATCACCCACGTCACCGTGATCCACTGTGAAACCAGCTCCGGTATTCTGAACCCGGTGCCAGAAATAGCAGAGGTTGTGGCTCGTCATGGTCGCAGTCTGATTATCGATTCCATGAGTGCTTTCGGTGCCATTCCTGTGGATGCGCAACAGCTGCCGTTTGATGCCATCATCTCTTCCGCCAACAAATGCTTTGAAGGCGTACCGGGTTTTGGCTTTAGCATTATTCGTCGTAGCGCACTGGAACAGTGTGAAGGCAATGCCCACTCTCTGAGCCTGGACCTGTACGATCAGTGGCTTTATCTGGAGAAAACCGGCCAATGGCGTTTCACTCCGCCGACTCATATCGTGGCGGCTTTCCTGCAGGCGATGGTGGAACATGCTGCTGAAGGTGGTGTTGCAGGCCGTCTGGCGCGCTACCAGCGTAACCAGCAACGTCTGGTTGCCGGTATGAAAGATTTAGGCTTTCGTACACTACTGAATGAAAAGTGGCTGTCCCCGATTATTGTGACCTTCCTGTCGCCACAGAATGAGCGTTTTGACTTTACCGAATTCTACGACCGCATTAAGGCCCATGGTTTTGTGATTTATCCGGGCAAGCTGACTGTGGTTGATAGCTTCCGTTTGGGTTGCATCGGTCAACTGTACGATGAACAGATCGATCAGGTGCTGGTGGCCATTGCTGCGGTACTGGATGAGATGGGTATCGAAAGCGGTCACGCGGTGCTGACTGAAGAAAACGAAGTCACTGCTTAAGCGTCACGGGCTATCCCAGCAGTGATTTAACACGCTTTAAATGCTTTTAAATATTTTTACTGGTTAATACCAGTTAAGACTTAAGACAGGATATTAAGAATGTACCAGTATAGCCGCGACTATCACTATACCCGTCATTATGTAGGCCCTCTGCAAGCCATTATTATGGATTGGGCGGGTACCACAGTTGATTTTGGTTCCATGGCTCCGATTCGTGCTTTCCAGAATCTGTTTGCTGCGAACCAAACTCCGATCACTATTGCTGAAGCCCGTGCACCTATGGGTACCGAAAAACGTGAGCATATTCGTCAGCTGACCATAATGCCTCGTGTACGTGATGCCTGGAAAGAAGCCCATGGCGAGTATCCGACTGATGCTGATATCGATCGTATGTACGAGGAGTTTGTGCCTCTGCAGATCGAAGCAATTGCTCAGTGCGGTCAACTGATCCCTGGCCTGACCGATACGCTGGCCTGGTGTGAAGAGAACAATATCGCCATCGGTGCCAACACCGGTTATGCGGATCGTATGATCGGCGGCCTGTTGGCGAATGCTGCCGAGCAAGGCTACAAACCACAGAGCAGTGTATGCGCAACAGATGTGCCTAAAGGTCGTCCATTCCCGCATATGTGTCTGCGCAACGCGATTGAGCTGGGTGTAAGCGATGTAAAAGCCTGTGTGAAGATCGACGATACGCTGACCGGTATTGATGAAGGCCTGAGCGGCGGTATGTGGACCATCGGGGTGGCAGTGAGCGGTAATGAAGTCGGTCTGCCTCTGGATGAGTGGAATGCCCTGTCTGAAGAAGAGCAGGAGATCCGTCGTCAGGCAGCGTACAAGCGTTTCTATCAAGCCGGTGCGCACTATGTGGTTGATTCTATTGCGGATGTAGTGCCTTGTCTGGAAGAGATCCAGCTGCGCCTGCAGGCGGGTGAGACGCCTTAATATCCAAACAAGCCGTCATCTCTATGGCAGTTTGTAAAAACAGTGTGATGTGATTTCATGACTTTTTGTCATGCTTTTAGGGGTACCCGATTGAGCCCGGGTGCCTTTTTTTGTTTGAGGCTTTTCTCTTTAGGCAAAAGCTATTCAGAAGAAAAAGAGGTACAAAAAAACCGAACACATCGGCTCGGCTTTTCGATGCAGGTGAATATCAGATCATACGCTCTACATCATCGTAGTCCGATCTGAATTCAGTCTTTTGGATTTGGATTATCCCAACGATCCTTTTTGCGATACTCAGCTTTAATACGAATCGGTTTCAGGTCTTGTGCCGTCCGTTGAAAGTGAATCCACATCCCGACAGCAACAACAAGCGTTAAAATTGTAGAAATCATCAGTTCAACTGCCATGGGGGAGTACTCCTAAAGCTAATTTAACTTGGCAAATAAACATCTTGTCCAGATAGGCTACCTGATGGTTTTCAGATAGCTGCAGACTGAGCGCTTTGCCGTAAGGCCTCAAACATAGGCCAGATTGATGGTCTTAATGACCCTTTTTCTTTGGCTTACCTTCTCAGACTAACTCATGTAGAAAAAGTTGCAAACAAAATAGGTGTCATTAATTTGTATGATTGTTGTAAGTCTTTATTTGTGAGCGACTTCTTTGTCTAAAGCCACGATGACGCACCAAGTTATGGTTCAAGGTCGACACGGGCTTGTGGAAATGACTTGCCACAGTAAAACCCACTTGCCACAGGAAAACTCAGGTTATAGGCTTGCCGCTATTACAAGGGAGCCTGAAGACATGCAATTTGAGATTATTCCCGTAACCGGGTTTCAACAGAACTGCACCCTGGTGTGGTGCGACAAAAGTAAAGAAGCTGCCGTAGTCGATCCTGGTGGTGATATTGACCGCATTCAACAACGTGCCGATAAGCTAGGTGTCAGTATCAAGCAGATCTGGTTGACCCATGCTCATATTGATCATGCCGGTGGTACTTCTGCACTGGCGAAAGCGTTAGGGTTATCCATTGAAGGGCCGCATCAGGAAGATGATTTCTGGATTCAGGGCCTGCCAGAACAAAGCCGTATGTTTAACTTTCCAAGCTGTGAAGTGTTTGAACCAAGCCGTTGGTTAACGGATGGTGATCAGGTGCAGATCGGTGAGGAAGTGTTTGATGTCCTGCACTGCCCAGGTCATACGCCGGGTCATGTGGTGTTTTATCATTCCGGTGAGCAGCTGGCGCTGGTGGGGGATGTGTTGTTCCAGGGCTCTATCGGTCGTACCGATTTTCCGAAAGGAGATCACAAAACACTGATTAGCTCCATTCGTGACAAGTTATTCCCGCTGGGTGACGATGTGCGTTTTATTCCGGGTCATGGTCCTATGTCGACCTTTGGTCAGGAGCGTCGCAGCAACCCTTTCTGCGGTGATCATGCAGGCGTATAACGTCCACTGATCGCCTGTTTACATAACTCTTATACCTCTGGCATTAAGCCTTTTTACTGCTGCTGATGTTGACAGTCAATCAGAGCATAAATAGCGCTTAATGCCGAATCTCCAGCTCATCCCGCAGGCGGGAAAATGAGAATTCGGAGAAGCAGATACCGGCTGGAGTTTCAAACTGCAGCATAAACTTATTATTGTTCACTGCATGCTGTACCCGTTTTCTAAATCCTTGGAATACCTGAGGGTTAGTCAGCATCATAACCACATTTTTATCGGACATATATTGTTGTGCCCCTCTGCAGGCCATATAAGTCAGACGCCCCGCTAGATTCAGTACAGTATTGTCGATATGTCGATGGGGAGTATGAGTGACTTCTGATGCGATATTCAAAATAAGATCTCGACTGAAGCTCAATGCCAGAGAGCCTACCTGATCATTAATTTGCAGGTTAACTAACCCAGTGACTGCACCATGGGCCAGTTCGTGTTTTTTTACTTTGAGCTTGCCGGGGCAAGGTTCATGGTGAGTGATCTGGGTCAGAGTTTCCATCACCGATAACAGCATGGGGTTGAGATATTCCGCACGCATTGTTCCATCCTCAGTGGTCCATCAAATGGTGCTCTAACCTGCCTTTTGAGCGTTGAGCATGACGTTGATATTAGAACTCTTGCTCTATGATGTATATGGCAGGTTACAAATCAGAAAAGAAGACTTTTTTATATTACATAGCGGCTTTTCTGTTGCCAGATGACAATATATGTCACTTTAGTTATCAAAATGTTGCGTTATGTAGTCAGGGATATATTGTTTGAGCGGTCCAGTCGCGTGTTTTTGCGCTTTAGTAATGAGTTAGGCCTTTGGCTCTAATTCTTTAAATAAGAGTAATGTATATAACCTTTGATCAGGTTCTCTATAAGCTTGAAAGGCGGTACGATTAGAGTAGTTATTCTGGAAAAATATTTTGCATGTATGGATCTTAGGGAGTAGATGATATGGCTGATCAGTTTGAAAATAAGCCTGAGCAAAACGGTGAAAGTGATGAAGCTCTATTGTTCGATGAATCGACAATTCTTAGCCGTACCGAAGAGGAAAGTGATGAAGAGGAAGTCATCGATAGTTCTGAAGTGGCTGGAATAGCAGATGAATCAGGTAATGAGAATATTCAAACTGACACTCCCGAAAACGTTTCACTGATTGCTCAGACATTTGCCTCCGGCAGAAGTACAGAAGAAGAATTAAGCGATACTGAGTCGCTTGAGCCTTCCTCTGTTGAAGTCGGCACTGGTAGTGATCGCAGTAATGGTGGTCAGGAAGCTGTTCCTCCCGTATCAAGTCCTCTCCCCCAGGGGCGTGTTGTTCAGGAAAACAGCAAGGAGCTTGAGAGTACAGCGGTTGATTCCGAAGCGAATGCTAATTCTTTTGAGCAAGAGGGTAGCGCTTCGATAGAGCAACTTAATGCTGCCGATGATGATACAGATGCGGATGCTGACGCGGACGCGGATGCGGATGCGGATGCGGATGCGGATGCTGACGCGGATGCTGACGCGGATGCGGATGCTGACGCTGATGCGGATGCGGATGCGGATGCGGATGCGGATGCGGATGCCGATGCGGATGCGGATGCGGATGCGGATGCCGATGCGGATGCCGATGCGGATGCTGATGCCGATGCCGATGCCGATGCCGATGCCGATGCCGATGCCGATGCCGATGCCGATGCCGATGCCGATGCTGATGCTGATGCTGATGCTGATGCCGATGCCGATGCCGATGCTGATGCTGATGCTGATGCTGATGCTGATGCTGACAGCGATTCAGATGTACCGGAACCGATAACAGAAGTAAGTTTAGGACTTTTTGCCGTTGTTGATGGTGAATATGTTGCGGTTAACACCATTTATGAGCCGGGATTCCAAGGTAATGGTGAGGGCATTTTCCCGGATACCGGAAACTACGTTGTTTTGGCGTTTGATAATCTTGGCAACATAATGCCAGATCAGCCAGGTGGAACCGTCACAATCAGTGTCGGCGCGACAGGTGATAGTGCGACTATTGGAGACGATTACGAGTCTGCATCAGAGCTATCGGTTACGGTAGGTGAAGTCTTCAATATCGCAGCTAAAGATGATCACCTGGCTGATAATGATGAGTCTTTTACTCTGACATTGAATGATGACTGGAGCAATCCTTCAGATTTTGATGAAGTCAGTTACGGTAATGCCAGTGTTACTACTACTATTCGGGATGAGACCGATAATGATCCAGCCACTCCAGAGGACAATGATAGCGCCTTTACCCTAAAGCTCTTTTTGTCGGATGCTGACGGCAATATTCTCAGTGGTCCATCAGAGATCCATGAAGATGGGAATAATGGTGATACGACAGCATATTATGTCGTTAAAGCTGTTGATGCAGAAGGGAATCCTCTGAGCAACCAGCCAGCAGGTACTGTTAACGTTGGTTTTACTGATGATAGTGCAACCACCGGAGTCGATTATACCTTCGGTAATACGACGGTCGAAGTAGGGAGTGCTTTCAGTGCGACCTCTATTGATGACGCCTTCTCCGATAACGGCGAAAATTTTGTGGTTTCTCTGGATCAGGGCAGCTTCAGTGATGCGGAAAGATACGAAACCGTAGAGTATGCACCGGATACGGTGACCACCACCATTCTGGATGAGACAGATAACGATCCGGCCACCCCGGGTGATAATGACAGCGCCTTTACGCTGAAGCTGTTTGCCGCAGACGCTAACGGCAATATTATCAACGACTCATCCGAGATCCATGAGGATGGCAATAACGGGGATACCACGGCCTACTACGTAGTGAAAGCGGTGGGAGCAGATGGTCAGCCATTAGCAGAACAACCTACGGGCACCGTGAATGTCAGCTTTACGGACGGAACCGCGACAACAGGGGATGATTACACCTACGGCAATACGACCGTCAGTGT